>NZ_JAWKZJ010000001.1:0-779115 GCF_041395985.1 Haliea sp. | reverse complement strand
AATCAGTATCGAATGTGCCGTTAGTGATCAGGTTAGCGTGAGTTGCCGCAGCAACCCCCCCAAACATCAAAACACCAACAGCCGCATTACGAACAAGAACCTTCAAAGACATCTCTTTACCTCAGTTTTCTGGATGCTCATGAGTTAAGCAATACTCGCGCCAACCTAGCTTTTAATTCATTAAAACATGAAGTTAGCGCCAACCAGCAATGTGCGGTACCGGCGGGTTGTAAAATTTACTGACGGCGTTCGCCCAAGCAGATGCGACCTGTAACAGCGCATGCCCGGCGCAGGGCGCGCGCTGTCGTTGGCCTGGAGCGTAAGCCCATGACCTCGGTCAGGCGATTGTAGACCTCAACACGATCTTTGCGGGCCAACATGCAGGGATTAGAGAGGTTGCTGACGAGGTCTGGCGGCCGGGAGGCCGGAACCCAGCTCCCTGGAATATGATCTAGGCTTCTTCGACAGGGCGCTTAACAAGGTGGAACCGTAGGGAGGAATCCCTTCAATCCAAAAATGTTACCTATACAATCGGCGGCCCGCGCGGGGAATAGACTGTTACCTATGTGCCGAGAAAGCTGTGAGACCGCCCGAAAAGTCCTTACAACCTACTAATATTTAAAGGCTTTCTCCGCCTACAAAGAACCGATACCGACAGCGATACCGTCGCTGTGGACCCACTGTGCGGGTTCGAATCCTGCGGGGCTGTCAAAGGCCCCACTGAGCTAGATTACCATCCTTCATCGGGCCCCGGTAGAGCCAGCCTTGTCCAACATGAAATGAGTCTGAAGGCACGAGGGGTTTCCGCAGACCCCGTCACTCGCCCTTACCTCTTTTTCGTTTATTTCGTTTATGGTAGAGTTCGGCGGTGCTCAGGGTGCCACTCGAGATCGGGCATAGCAGCAAATCAGGAGTACAGAGCATGGGTGCACAAGAGATCCTTCACCTCCCCAATCCGGACGAAGTGGAGCAAGCCAAGGTTTCCAGCCGGACACTCTCAAAGTATGCCGGGGTGGACCGGGTGCAACTGACGCTGAAGGTGGACAGCCAGCCCACTGAGGACCTGATCCTGCCAGGCCACGTCCTGCAGATCCTGTTGGAGGTTTTGTCGGAGATGTCCAAGGGCAACGCCATCAGCCTGGTTCCGCATCACCATGAGCTGAGCACCCAGGAGGCCGCCAACCTGCTCAACGTCAGCAGGCCTTTCCTGGTTGGCTTGCTGGAACAGGGGGAGATCCCATTTCGCAAGGTAGGGACGCACCGCAGGGTCCTGCTGAAAGACGTCATGGCTTACAAAGAGCGTACCGACCAGCAGCGCAAGGACTCCCTGGATGAACTTACAGCCTTGTCGCAGAAAGAGGGGATGGGGTACTGACCTTCCGTGAGCAAGTTCACGGTCGTCTATGACGCCTGCGTGCTGTACCCCGCACCGCTGCGGGATACCCTCATGCGGCTGGCGCTGGCGGATCTGTTCAAGGCGCATTGGTCAAGCCAGATTCATGAGGAATGGATCCAGGCGCTCCTCCGCCAAGACAGCTTCACCCGGCCAAGCCTGGAACGGGCTCGGGACCTGATGGATGCCAATGTCCGGGATGCCCTGGTGACTGGCCACGAACCACTCATATCGAGCTTGTCGTTGCCCGACCCTGACGACCGGCATGTACTGGCCGCTGCGATCCGCTGTAATGCCGACGCAATCGTTACCTTCAACCGCAAGGATTTTCCAGAGCAGGCACTCCAGCCCTACGGTATCGACACACTCCATCCGGACGACTTCATCTGCTATCAGATAGACATGAACGCCCCGGTATGTTGCAAGGCCATGCGAGAGCAGCGCATGGGACTCAAAAATCCGCCGTTCACTGTGGAGCAATTCCTCGCCACGCTTCAGAAACAGCAGCTCCCCCAGACAGTGTCGAAGCTGAGGGAATATGCTGATTTCTTGTAAACGAGCTTACACATTACTTGGGCGCATGGTTTCGAAATACGTTCATGCACTCGCGCTTTCATTGACGCCTAGCCCCTGGTCTCTTTTCAACGACGCCGATCGCGCCCTCGCCAAAGACGCAAACTCATTCATCATCTGGGGCTTCAGGCCACCGCTCATGGGGCATCTCGTTTAATAAGACAGGAATTTCTACTTCCTCATCTGGATCCAAGAACCGATAGTCGTCGAAAGACCTGAGCTGTGGATACACATACCCTTTTGGCGAGTCCCAAATCACCCAGAATGCCATGGGAAAGAACTTCATCAGCCAGAAATACGCAGCGTCATTGGCACTAAGGTGGCGCATTATTGAATCGCGGGCCAACACCTGAAGCTTGTCGGGATAAATCCAATAGTAGACCCTCGTGTAGTCAGTCATTGGTCGATTCTCATCACAGAACAGGTCTTTCAAATCTTCTGTATGAGGCCCTTTGCGGTAACCAGTTACTCTTTGCGCCATTAAATGTCCAGTCAATGACCGCACTATCTTCCGAAGCCTTCCTGTAACGTAGAGAGCGCGGCGCATTCCCGCGCCCGTAAAGCTCGGCGCGCGCACGTCAGCATGGCGAATCGCTGAGATCGAGCAGTGGGAGCGAGACCATGCTGAATACGGAGGATACTAACCAAAGCGCGACTGACTATTGGATGTGGCTAATGAACTGGCAATGGAACCGTCCTCCATTGCCATATCCAAACTTGGAGCTATGCCTCCACCTCAAGTATCTCGACACCGACCTCGCTATCTTGGAGATCGTAGCTCACCAAGTCGCCCTGATAAGCTCCAATGATTGCCTTGCATATAGGCGCTTTTAGGCGCAGCGCCGTGTAGCCTGGCACTTCTGCGTGATGATCCTCGGGTAGGTCAGTTAACCAAAACTTGGTCTCCACACCAGCACGCGGCCCATCTAAATATCTCACCTTGACCTTTGAGCCAAGGGCTACTGGACCGTTTCGCGATTCTACGAATGCAATCTCTTTCTGTTCGTCGTATACGAGCACGTCTTCTCTTAGGTCTAGCAACCCCTGGCTGGATTGCGCTTGACGTGCAGCCTTTGGTGCGACTGGCTGCTCGCTATCAGACGCTGGAGGTTCAGCAATCTCCGGCATGATGGCAACTTTTTCACGCAGTTGCCTCTCCAGGTATTCACCGAGTCGCTCGCGCTCTCCATACGGATCCCTAAACCAATCTGTTGACCAAATGCGGTAGAGATCCCAACCGAGCCGTTGTAACACCTCCTCACGAAGCCTGTCCCTATCTCTGGCACTCTTCGAAGAATGGTAAGTCGCACCATCACACTCTATCCCACAGATATAGCCGAAAGGGTAGTCCGAGTGTTTCACACCTATGTCGATGTAATAATTGGAAACACCAACTTGTGCCACAGGCTCAAAACCTAGTGACTCGACCGCAGAAATCACGTGCTCTTCAACGGGACTATCTGGAACTCCTCGACGATCATCATGCACGACTCGCTCGCCCAGGCGCTTGCTCTGAGAGAATTGGAGCCAGAGCTTCAGCAGCCGCGCACCTTCGTTCGTATCGCTTGGATTAAATTGGTCTAGGGGAATAGATGAGAAGGTAACTATTTGCTCCTTAGCGCGCGAGAACAGTACATTTAATCGGCGCTTACCTGACGAACCATTTATCGGACCAATTCGCTGATAAAATTTGCCCAGGTTATCTCGTCCATACACAGTGCCAATAAATATGACATCTCTCTCGTCTCCCTGAACGTTTTCGAGGTTTTTTACGAAAAATTTCTCTAGGCCATCGTCCTTATCTGCCCAGTAATCTATGTAATCTGCAACAGCGCTGTCATGCTCGGCTAGCCTCAACACCAGCGCGTCAAGGTGCTCCATTTGCGACTGATTCATCACCACTGCCCCAAGTGATCTGTGAGGGCTACTCCGCATAAATTCAGCGATGTGATCAGCCATGACCTGCGACTCCGCAGGATTCAAGCCACGACTGAAGGTCCCATTGACCTGAACTATCCCGACTCCCATTTTATCGCCGGTGCCGCCCGGTGAGGGGAAAATAACCAAATCATCATCGTAGACGTAGTGATTTGAAAAGCTGATCAGCTCCTCATGACGGGAGCGGTAGTGCCACCGAAGTCTGTGCTTTGGGTGGAACTGAGTATTTGCGAGCTCAAGAATTGATTCCTCATCAGTCGCAACATCCTCATCTTCATCCTCAGTACTTGAAAGACCCTTGAAGAAATTCGTTGGTGGCAACTGATTGGTGTCTCCACAAATCATGGCTTGCGACGCCCGCATTAAAGCAGATATGGACGTTTCCGGCGTCATCTGTGACGCCTCATCAATAATCACCAGATCAAACATGTTCTTCCGGGGTAAATGTTGCGCAACTGCGCTGGGCACCATCATCCAACATGGGAACAGCTCGGCAAGCGCACTATTGGCACGCTTAAGCAGCTTCCTCGGGGGGATCCGTCGCTTCTTCTGCAGTTCATGTCGAAGCAAGGCCATCTCTGTGTAGTCAGACTTCCGTCCATACCCAATCCCCTCCGGCGGGTCCGCGTGTGCTATCGCGGACGCAGACACCGTCTCAGGGCTCATGGCGATTAGCTTTCGATCAGTCTGCTGCAGCTTCTCTCGCGCTGATTTTAGAGTTGTACCCGAAAAATTCAGCATGCGATCACCGTGCTCAACCTCGGCACGTGCACGGAGATAGTACGAGAGAGCGCCCGGGACTAGAATCTGCGCGTCTTCCAGCCTGCCCTCCCCTACTAATGCGCTGAGAATGCTGCCGAGCCCATATTGGTTAGAAGTAGTGACGATACTGCGACGCTGGATAACTAGATTGAATCCGTCCGAGTCTTTGAGGTGGCTGGTGAGGTACCTCACAGCCTCGCAGAAACTATTCGACGACCTCTGCTCCGCCTTGCCCGAGGAAAGCCTGTCCGAGAGCGATTCCACCTCTGCGGCCCTCTCTTTGATCTCATCGAGAGCAAGTCCTACTGGAGACGCTGGTTCGAGCAATAGACCTTCAATAATTTGCTTATCACCGCTCGAGGCCACCCGAGAAAGTTCGAGTAAGGGTTCGCGTTGCTCTATTAACGTGTCTACATCCGGCACCCCCAAAGAAGCTACTAGAGCATCAAACTTAGAGACCCGCTCCTTTGCTGCGTCACAAACCACAGACAAGCGTCGCATTTCGTCAACACTCCATACCCTCTCCGATACACAGACCTTTTCTGCCTCCGCGAGCAAGTCCTCATTATTTCGTATCCAAGTGAGATTGTCTGTCAGGGTCTCCCGCTTTGCTTTGATGTCACTCCAAGCTGCGGGAACGTGACCCATCTGTCGCAAATTCACTGCCAGATCATCCACCAGAGGGGTGGTGAGCAATACCGAAACCTGTGACTCACTTAATCCTAGCCCGATCAGCAAGCCCGTAAATGCGGAAAGCTCCCGCTGGACTTCCGCGATTGACTTGACCACTTCAGCCTCTGGTTGCGGCAGAAAATCTGCGAGCGCAGTGTCTTCCCATGCAGAAGATGCACTCGCCAGCTCTTTTAAATCATCAGTCAATGCCTCCTTCGTTATCTCCCGCGGAGTGCATCTGAGCCAGCTACATGCTGTGTTTACTGCTGTTTTGTATGGACGAAATCGCCTAGCAAAAAATCCAGCGCTCTCTATTGTCCGCTGGACCTGTGTTACAGATCGTGCCGCAGGAAGGCCTTGATCTTTACCGAGTAGAGCAAAGGCTTTCTTTGCGGCGATCTGGCCGTCCTTGAGATCGCGTTGTATAGACGCCATCGATAATGTTTCAGCGAATCCGAAGAACCAATCGTTAGAGAACAGTCTTTGGCGCGCCTCCGACGCTTGATACAAGCTAGGGGGATCCAAGTGGACCTGCATGCGGTCGAGTAGTTCACGTTTAGCAAACAAGTCGAATGCTATAGCGAGCTCATGCTCAATCTCAGACCTGGCCGCCCTCAAAAATGGCCCCTCAAAACTACTCAAACTGAGACGTTCAAGAAACTCGCTATATACTCGAAATAGTGGCGCTGCTGGAGCTAACCTGATTGCCTCATCTACGAGGCTACTGTTGGCCTCGCAGATGGACTCGAGTTCTCGGTAAAGTTCATCAAACTGTGAGAGCTCTCGGTACGCCTCATCACGACCATGAACTATATCACGCCAATATTCTACTTCCGTACCCGCCCAGTGTTGCCCCAGCCTTAGAACTGGCAACACTTCACTGAGTGAATATCGATCTAGAATAGCAAACAGTGTGGTCAGAGCCTGAGAGTCAATCGCACCCAATACATGGTTTAGCTCCTGCTCCGCCAACATGCCGCGTGCATTCGCCTCATTAACCTTCGCAATATCAATATCAAGCAAATCTACGGACGCCCACGGCGATCCCGGAGGAATAGAAAGCTCCAACAGCTCATCAGCCCAGCCGATCAAGTCCGCACACGCAGCCTTGAACTCGGGTACGCCAAAGCTCTCGGCGTACTTTTTAAGATCAACGGGTAGCGTTTTAAAAGCGAGTGGTAGCTTACTCTGCGCGTCGTGATTCTCGACACAAAGACCCCATAATTCATGTACGGTAATCTGCGTTCCTGCTACGCGACTGGTTAATAAGTCGATGTAGTCCGCCAGCACGTCACGATGCCGCACCAGCTGCCTACGAATAGAGGCATCCCCCGGAGACCTCCCTGTAGAGCCTGTTTCCAGACGCTCCATCAGTGCTTGATAGAACGCATCACTGTCTGCTTTCGTCCCCACCATCGGCAGCACAAATTTATCGAGGCCTAGTGCCTGTAGGCGCGCGTAGACGACGTCTAGAGCCGTAACTTTTTGTGCCACGAAGAGTACACGCTTTCCACACTGGAGCGCATTTGCAATAGCATTCACGATAGTCTGGCTTTTACCCGACCCTGGCGGGCCCTCAAGAGCCAAGTTGTCTCCTGAGGCGACCTTAAGCAGCGCCAAGAACTGCGAAGAATCAGCATCAAGCACTATGTTAGGGACGACGCGAACGGCCTCTTCAGACTCGGTGTCGCTCTCGGTAAAACTACACCCCTCGGAACCAGATTCCCGACCAAGCATGAGCTCCTTCAGAACCGGAAATTCGGAAAAATCAATATCGCTTGTTCTCAGGTCGTAGTACTGGTCGATCCCTTGAAAAGGGAAAATGCCAAAAGTGGCTTGGCGCTTGACGTTCCACTTCATCCTTTTCGGCTTTTTCGAAACAATCAGCTCAAACGCGGCCTCGATATCTATATCTTCACCCTCGAAGCATCGGATTATTTCGTCAATATCAAGTTTAGCTTCATGCCTTAGTTTATGGCTCAGTACCGGGTTAAAACGTATGCCCGACAGCTGGCGAATCTCATAGATCTCCCCTTGGGGAGACCGAGTACGGTCAAGAACGACGGGTACCAACGCAATAGGAGAACGAAAAGAATCCCGCTCTGGATCAGTATCCGGCATACACCAGTCGAGATAGCCAACGGCAACGTAGACAACTTCGAGACCGCGCTCCTCACGGTATGTGCGAGCCTTACTGTAAATTCGACCAAGTCGAGACTGGAGATTCGCTGGTAAAAGCAACGTTTGAAGGGCAAGGTCATCAAACCGGTCGTCCGTAGCGGTCGCGCTCGGGTCGGGTAAAGTAAAGGAGGGGTTTATTTTGTGAATCTTGGCGTGGTTGATCAGGTCATAGTGCTGGCCAGAAGCTGGCCGTGGCGGCAGCTCTAACTGTGCTCTTATCCTGTCCTTCAACTCGCGATCAAGCTTTTCCTGCTTCTCGAAAGCGGACTCATCGCTGTCAAAATCAATCTTCTCTAGCTCAGCGATGTACTTCTCATCAATGCCCTGTGCGTTCTCGAAAGCCGTAATAAATGCTGGCGTTCTCTCATCGGGCGGCTCGTCATCGAGTGGCGGCAATGGCTGAAGAGCCATCGCAGATTCGGAATTCAGAATTTCGATAAAGCTTTGCGGCTTTTCATCAACTATCCGTACGAAAGACGCCGTTCTCGCAGTCAGCACGTTGTTAATAAGGGGGTTTCTACGGGTAGTATCAAGCAGCCTCGGGCGGAGCAGCTCGATTCGCTCATTAACTAAGGCCGCTAGTGATGACATTCATGTACCCCCATTTGCTAGGTAATTTTTCTCTTTATCTCACTACAGAGCAACGCGCAAAGTAGGCCATTTGATGTCCAGTTTCGTGCCCCACACTGAATCACAGATCAAATCCCTGTTCAATTTTCTGCCTTTGCGTCCATTTCTTTATCTGCCTTGACGCTCCAGTGACTTGCCAGTATCGAGTTGGCTGGCTGGGACTTATCGATTCCACTGACCTGACAACACCTCCGCTTGCTGTAACACCAGCTCAATCGCCTCCTGAGCCTGATCTGGCGGATACTTGTACCGCTGTAATGTCCTGCGAACCAGGATCCTCAGCTTGGCCCGCACACTCTCCCGTACTTGCCAGTCCACGGTGGTGGACTGCCGCAGCTTCTCTGTGATCTCCACTGCGATCTTCTTCAGGGTCTCGTCACCCAGCTCCCGCACTGCGCTCTCGTTGTTGGTCAGGGCGTCGTAGAAGGCCACTTCGTCCGGATTCAGGCCTAGGGCGGCATCACGCTCCAGCTCAGCCTGGAACTGCTTCGCCAGGGCGATGAGTTCCTCGATCACCTGGGCGGTCTCGATGGCGCGGTTGTTGTACTTGCGCAGGGTTTCCTGGAGACGGTCGCCGTACTTCTTTTCCTGGACGACGTTGTTGCGGGTGGCGGAGCGGATGTCATCCTTGAGCAGTTTCTCCAGCAGCTCCACGGCAAAGTTCTTGTAGGGCATTTGCTGCACGTCTTCCAGGAACTCGTCGGAGAGCAGGCCGATGTTGGGCTTGTCCAGGCCGCAAAGGGCGAACACGTCGGTAACGCCATCGGCGACGATGGCGTTGTCGAGGATCTGCTTCAGGGCGGAGTTCTTGTCCTCCTGGGTAAGCTTCTTGTCCACGCTGGTGTGCTTGGTGATGGCGGCTTTCACTGCGGAGAGGAAGGCAACTTCCTTGTGATAGGCATGGGCCTGGTCCAGAGTGCTGCACAGGGAGTAGGCCTTGCTCATGGCCAGCACGGTATCCAGGAAGCGCTTCTTGCCGTCCTCCAGGCCGAGGATGTAGTTGGCGGCAGGGATCAGCAGTTGGTTGGCCTGGTCCTCGAAGCGGCTGTAGTCAAAGCCTGCGCCCTTGGGCCCCTTGGCGAAGAGGCCATGGATGATGTCCAGCTTCTCCAGCAGGATGGCAAAGGCCTCCTCGGCGCTGTGGGTGGGTGCGCCCCTGCCCTTGGCGTCGGCGTAGGTCTTGAGTGCCTGCTTCAATTCATTGGCGATGCCGATGTAGTCCACCACCAGGCCACCTGGCTTGTTCTTGAATACCCGGTTCACCCGGGCGATGGCCTGCATCAGGTTGTGGCCCTTCATGGGTTTGTCCACATACATGGTGTGGCAGCAGGGCGCATCGAAGCCGGTCAGCCACATGTCCCGCACGATCACCAGCTTGAGGGGGTCGTTGATGTCCTTGAAGCGCTTCTCCAAGCGTTTCTTGGTTTGCTTGTTGTAGATGTGAGGTTGCAGCAGCGCCTTGTCTGAGGCGGAGCCGGTCATCACGATCTTGATGGTGCCCTTTTCTGGGTCGGGGTCGTGCCAGTCTGGCCGCAGGGTGACAATCTCATTGTAGAGATGGGCGCAGATCTCCCGGCTCATGGCCACGATCATGGCCTTGCCTTCCATCACCGCCGAGCGGGTCTCGAAGTGATTGACCAGGTCCTCCGCCACTTCCCGCAGCCGGGGGCCGGCACCGACCAGTTTCTCCAGCCGGCTCCACTCGCCCTTGGTTCTCTCCCGGGAGCCCAAGTCTTCTTCATCCTCAACGACTTCCTCTACCTGGTCCGAGAGTGCGTCTATGGCTTCCCGGTTGATGTCCAGCTTGGCCAGGCGGGATTCATAGTAGATGGGCACGGTCGCACCATCGTCCACGGCATCCTGGATGTCGTAGATGGAGACGTAGTCGCCAAACACCGCACGGGTGTCCTTGTCCTCGGTGGCGACTGGCGTGCCGGTGAAACCAATGAAGGAGGCGTTGGGCACTGCATCGCGCATGTGCTTGGCGTAGCCGAACTTGTAAGTGCCATCCTGCTTGAGGGTGGCTTTCAGACCGTACTGGCTGCGGTGGGCCTCGTCGGAGATCACCACAATGTTGTGGCGGTCATTGAGGATAGGGTGGCCCTTCTCGTCATCCAGGATGGCGAACTTCTGCACGGTGGTGAAGATGATGCCGCCAGACTCGCGCTCGGCGAGCAGACGGCGCAAGGTTTCGCGGTCCTGTGCCTGCACCGGTTCCTGCTTGAGCAGCTCCCTGGCTGCGCTGAACGTGGCAAACAGCTGGCCGTCCAGGTCGTTGCGGTCGGTGACGACTATCAGGGTGGGATTGTTCATCTCTGGCTGCTGCAGCAGCTTGCCGGCATAGCAGCACATGGAAATGCTCTTGCCGGAACCCTGGGTGTGCCAGACCACCCCGGCCTTCTTGCTGCCTGGCACCACGTCGTCACCGTAGGTGGCGCGCTTGATCTCCACACCTTGGGGTTGGGCCGACGCAATCACCGTGGCCCGCACCGCCTCACGCACGGCGTGGAACTGGTGGTAGCCGGCAATCTTCTTGATGAGCTTGTCGGAGGCGATCTCGAAGATCACGAAGTAGCGGATGTAATCCAGGAACAGCTCCCGGTCGAAGAAACCCCGCACCAGTGTTTCCAGCTGCCAGTCCAGCAGCGGCTTGTCATCCTCGCTCTTGAGGGTACGCCAGGGCATGAAGCGCTCCTGGTTGGCGGTGAGCGAGCCCACCCGGGCATTGAAACCATCGCTGACCACCAGGGCCTCGGTGTAGACAAACAGGTCCGGCACCTCATCCTTGTAGGTCTGGATCTGGTTGAAGGCATCCCAGATATCCACGTTCTCCGCCTTGGGGCTCTTGAGTTCCAGCACGGCCAAGGGCAAGCCATTGATGAAGACAACTATGTCCGGGCGACGCAGCTGCTTGCTGCCTTCAAGGGTGAACTGGTTGATGGCGCGGAAACGGTTGGCGTCCGGGTGGCCGAAATCGATCAGGAAGGCGTGGTCGTGGATGATCTCATCGTCACGCTTGTACTCCACCGGCACACCGTCAAGCAGCAGGCGGTGAAAGGCACGGTTGCTGACCACGGTATCCAGGCTGTCTGGCTTGCGCACCTGTGCCACCACCTGCTCAACGGCGCTGTCCGGCAGGTGGGGGTTGATGCTGCGGATGGCGGCTTCCATGTCTGCCAGCAGCAATACCTGCCGATAATCCGCCCGCTCGGGTTTTGGGCCATCCGGCGCAAGGTCCGGCCCGTGGGCAACTTCCCAGCCGCCTTCGGCAAACCACTCCAGGCAGAGCTGTTCCAGTTGGTCTTCAGTCATGCCTCAGTTCCTACCCACTGTCGGCTCCAGCGCCGCTTGCAGCTGTGTGGCGCTATCATGGCTGATGAAGGTCATCAGCCCAGGCTTAACGGCCTGCATCTGCTGTTCGTGCTTCATCACTCCTCCTGCCCTGGTTTGAGGAGGTCGGCGTGCTTCAGCTCCTCGCGAATTTGCTCCAGCGGCCCCCGCAGCGCCTTCTCCAGACGAGTCATGTGGACCACCAACCACTGAATCATCTCGGGCCACTTGGTTTTGTCGTAGCCATCTACCGGCTTGGCGTAGAGAATCCGGCAGGCCTTGCGGTCAGGTAGTGGCTGCCAGGTTAACGTGTCACCGAAGTCGGCCTCAATCGATGCCTTCTGGGCCTCAAGTCGGTCGAAGACAAACTGGTTTGCCTCAGCCTGGGAGCGGGACATGTAGAACTCGACCCTTACTTCGTTCTTGCCGAAGATCAGGTTGAAAGCCATGGCAGAGAGGCCAGAGCCAGCCGACAGCCAGTGATCCTTGCCGGGACTAATGTTGTTGTAGAGAGTACAACCGCTTTGGCTGAATGCCTCCAGCGCCTGCTCCCAGAAAGCGAGGCGCAGCCGGTGGCTGTTGCGCTGCTCGGTAGTGGCGCTCTTTTCCTCTGCTTCCTTGGCCATCATGCCAATCATGAAGTCCGAGGCCTCCGGGGTTGGGATGATCTGCTCCACATTGAGGAAAAGCTCACTACCGGACTGGTAGGGCGTGACCTTGAAGCATTTGCAGCTCACTCCGAACTGGCTGAGCCAGAGCACGGTGTTGGTTACTTCCTTGCGGTAGTGGGCCGCAACCAGAATCAGACGTTGGCTCTTCAGGGTGTTGAGCTGGACAGACTGCAGATCGTCGGCCTGCAGAAACTCCAGCAGCAGATGCTCGGCGTTGCCCGGCTCGCTGCCACTGACCTGGGCCTTCTGGTTCAGGTAGCGTTGGAAGATCTCCACCACCTGCTGCTTCTTCAGGTTGGCGCAGTAGCTCGCGTACTTGAGGGCCTGCCAGACAACATCGCGGCCGCTGTCATCAAGCTTATTTTCAATGATCACCAGATTGCCGTCTTTGTCGATGGCCAGAAGATCAAGACGTTCTCGGGTATCGTCGAAACCGTCGAACTCCTTCTGGATAATCAGCAGTTCCGCACCGTCGGCCTGGGCCAAAGCCTGAGGGTAGTTTTCCAGCCATTCCTGCAGGTGCTTGCGTTCGTTGAAGCCAAGTTCACTGAAGCGTTTGGCTTCCAGGGGGCTGATGCGGTTGGCGGCGGGGTCGATTTTAAACATTAGCCACCTCCTCAGCCTCTACAATCTGGGCCTCAGTATCTGTTACTAGGAGTTCGCCGGACAGGAGTTTTGGGAGCAAGCTGTCGCGCAGTTCTGAAAGGGTCGATAATTCCACCTTATTAACTACAGCTAGGTCGAAAAAGGATCGCACACTCGTGTGGAAGCGAGCTATCAAATGCTCACATGGGAGAACACAAGGTAAATTTACTACAACTTCAGGGCGCACTGCCGGGTATGCTCCGCCATCCGCTAGACGAGCCAAGTGGTTAATTGCCTCGTCTGAGGTCGCGGTGATGTAGACGAACTCAGCCAGCTCTTCCTGATTTGGAGACAAAACAGCAAATCCCGTGCTGCCTGTTAATGTCTTTTGGGGCTGTTTTATGAATGCGAATGAGCAATTGCCTGGGCGAACGGTGCCAACAATCGTATCGCCGTCAGAAAGTATGCGTCTTGCTCGGCTCGGCGCATCTTCGGAGCGGTAAATCGTGGTGCTCTCGATTACTCCGTTCTTCGTATTTGCCAAGTCTACATATCTGATTTCAGGAGGAATTGTCCGCCTTGTCCAGGATTGCCTATTAAGGCTAACAACGTCAGCAAGGGCGCCAGCAGTCCACCCCTCCGGAATCTCCCCCAACTCACTGTCCTGCATTGCCGACGGAAACAGCTCTGCCGTTGCACGAAGCTCAGCATACTGCTCGGGTTGTTCGACCTTGAGGCAAGCGAGTTGCTCTTCATCCTTGCCAGAAATGGCCTGCATGGCGGCCAGGGTCATGTAGGTTTCGAGATCGGGCAGCGGGTCCACTTCGTCTGCATAGCAGACAGGGGATGCGGGCTCCGCAATTGGCTGCAGGGCCAGCCACCGCTCCTTGGCGGCAATCTTGGCCTTGACTGGATCAAAGTCCACAAACCAGCTTTTGAAGATGGCTTGGGCTATTTTTTCAAGGGTTTGGTTGATCTCAACGTTTATCTGAATCTTATCGCTTAAGCAATTCAACAGTTTCGCGATTTCTTTTTGTTCCTCCATCGCCGGGATCAGGACCCTATGGTTTCTAAGAATATCGGTTTTTAAGTTGGTAAAGACGGAGCCGTTCCCTTGAGCGACCAAGTTCATACGTTCGTGGAGTAGTAGCCAATAGGCAAACTCCTTATCCAGTCCGCGAAAATTTCTCAGTAACATCCAGCCGTCGTGAATACAGGCTTCTATCTTCATGAAGCGTGGCAGCCCAGGTGTTGCGCTGTTGGAAGAATTAGATCACCAGGGCGAACTGTCACACTTTTAGAAACGCCGTCGAGTTTAATTCTTTCTTTTGTTTTCACTATGAATTTTGAGTCTGAGGCAGTCGCATCAGCGATCTTGACCCACGGCATACCGTCCTCAGAAATATAATCTTTGATTGGGCGGGGCGATGCTCCTCGACTGACATCGCATAGTTCACCAAATTTATGCTCGTGCCACTCAGCATCCATATCCTAGCCCTCCGAGGTTTCGCCTGACCTCCACCTCCAGCCGTTCACTCTCCGCAAACTGCTCTTGCAGCCGCCCAGTCAACCGCGCCATCTTCTCGGCGAAGGGCTCACCATCATCCTCCTGCTCGGCAGTGCCCACATAGCGCCCCGGCGTGAGCACAAATTCATGCTTCTCGATCTCCGCCAGGCTGACTGATTTGCAGAAGCCTGGGACATCCTCGTAATGGCTTCCCCCCAAAATATTATCGAGCGCACCTAATGCATCTTGTCCGCTTTTGCTCAACTTGATGCCGGATTCACTTTCGAATTTTTGTACGATCTCCTCTTGGTCATTGTGTCGCTGCCAAGCGTGGAAGGTGTCGGCAATCCTGGCTATGTCTTCGGCGGCGAAATCCCTCAGCACCCGGTCTCGCATATAGCCTAAGTTGCGGGCGTCGATAAACAGAAACTCCTGCCGGCGGTCGCGCTTCTTCTCGTTGCGTACCAGGCCGTTGGCCTTGTCCCGGGTCAGGAACCAGATGCACGCAGGGATCTGGGTGTTGGTGAACAGCTGTCCCGGCAGGGCCACCATGCACTCCACCAAGTCTTCCTCCACCAGACGCTTGCGGATCTCGCCCTCATTGTTGGTATTAGAACTCATGGAGCCGTTGGCCAGCAGCAGGGCCATGCTGCCGGTGGGAGCCAGGTGGTGCAGCATGTGCTGCATCCAGGCGAAGTTGGCGTTGCCCTTGGGCGGGGTGCCGTACTTCCAGCGGGCATCCTCGGCCAGGGATTCGCTCCACCAGTCCTTGGTGTTGAAGGGCGGGTTAGCCATGACGAAGTCGGCCCGCAGGTCCGGGTGCTGGTCGTCCAGAAAGGTGTCGGCGTTCTTCTTGCCGAAGTTGAACTCGATGCCCCGGATAGCCATGTTCATGGCGGCCAGCTTCCAGGTGGTAGGGTTGGATTCCTGGCCATAGACGGAGATGTGCTTCCTCTGCTCCGCCGGGTCGTAGTGCCGCTCCTTGGCGTGTTCCTCGATGAACTTGTCCGAGGACACAAAGAAGCCCCCGGAGCCCATGGCGGGATCGTAGACGCGGCCAGAGTAGGGCTCCAGCATCTCCACGATCAAGGTGACGATGCTCTTGGGAGTGTAGTACTGGCCACCCTGCTTGCCCTCAGCCAAGGCGAACTGGCCGAGAAAGTACTCGTAGACGTGGCCGAGGACATCCTTGCTGTGCAGGCTCAGCCTCTCGCCACCGTACACTGGCTTGGTGAAGGAGGTGTCGGAGAAGGTATTGATCAGGCCCAGCAGCTTGTCGTTCTCCAGCTGGAACTGGCTGATGCGGTTGAGGATGCCCTTGAGCCTGGCGTTGCTCTTCTCGATCTCCTCCAGGGCATTATCGACAAGCCAGGAAACAGAACGCAGCTTCACTTCATGGCCGGCATCGTCCTGCCAGAGCACGGTGCCCACGGGCAGCACGGCTTTCTCCTTCAGGGTGTTCCAGCGAGCGGCCTTGGGCACCCAGAACACATTGGCTTCCCGGTAGTAGTCCAGCACCTCCAGCTCATCCTGCAGAGCCTGCTGGTAATCGGCCTCGCTGTCGTAGTCTTCCCGGGGCAGGTAGTAGATATTGTCGCCACTATCGGTCTTGAACAGTTCCAGCAAGGCCTCCTGCCGCTCCTCGAAGGCGTCGGAGACGTACTTCAGAAAGATCAGGCCCAGCACCACATGCTTGTAGTTCGCGGCATCCAGGTTGGCGCGTAGCTTGTCGGCGGCCTTCCAGAGCTTGTCGTCGAGTTCTTTCAGGAATTGCTGTTCGGTGTTGCTCATTGATCCCTCGTGGGTGCTGTCGTTCTTGGTTTGCCGGACATGGCCCGCCACCTTGGCCGGTGCCCGTGGGATGGGTAGGACTATACCCATCATCCGTCGCCGGGGAAAAGCACAACGTGCGCAGTGTGACGGGGTCAGCAAACCCAGTGGGTCGGTCGCCTAGTCCCCAGTCTTATCTCCAATCTACGGCATTCGGAACGTTGGCGCAGTGCTGTATGGATAGACAAGTACCGTTTTCAGGCAGGAGGGGGCGAGAATCACCTCCAACCCTGGTGGCACTACAGCATCCGTGCCCCAAGCTAGATCTGTAGAGGAGGGAGGGCGAGACGCCGATCCTGCACCGCGCGGCTACGGCCCTGGCCGTAGCAAGGTGCAGGTCGGTGGTGAGACTGACAGACGAGCCCGAGCGACGCGCCGGGAGCGCGGAGGCAGTGGCGCCGCCATAAGCAGCGAAGCAGATTTATCCATAGGACTGATTATGCGGCGAGAGCGGACAGTTCCCAGCGGGACTGCGCATAATCCCGTCTTATGGTCATTCTGCGACATCTTTAATTCTTGCGACAGCGGGTTATGTTGCTAGTCAAACTCGTACATATGGTGCCGTCAGATGTGTAACTCATGTTGTCACCAATTCTTACGCTTGTTGTGCGGTTAGAATGATATGTGGAGTCGCCGAAATGATAAGACTTAAGGCCATTACTGTGATGTGTGATCCCCCCAATTTTCTTTGATAAGCTGCCACCTGTGTCATAGGTCAAGCCATTGCCGAAGCTAAAGTAATTACTGTTGCTAAAGTGCCAGCTTGCAAGCGAGAACTGACGCGCCTCCCATGCCGACATACCTTCAAGCACCGGATCTTTTCCATAAATCGGCCCGGTAGTAGCCGAGCTTTCAGAGCTATATTTAGTTGCGTCCATCACTTGCTTGGTAACTTCAAATACAGTAAAAAATGGCTGCACAATTCCATTAGCTAGACGCTCCTTCCCTCCTAAATAATGGAAGTCATAGAGAAATGCCTGGTGCTCTTCTGAGCCCCATTCGTAGTCAACATATTTTTCGAACATATTCAGTTGAAACTGGCTTGCAGGTGTTACTTGTGCAGATAGCGAGCCGTCTCCGGCATAGCATTCGAGTACTCCCTCATCGTTAATGCTTCGAACCTCTGCACATCGATAAGTGTTGATGAGATAGCTGTAACCCCCAATTGTTAGCGCAGTGTCTCTGGGATACTTTTGAGTTTCCTGAATTTCTGCCAAAGGAGCACAGCCAGAAGTAACTAAAACGACTGAGAGAGTCGTGAGCCTAGTGGTTGAAAAAAAATACTTGAATACAGTAAAAATGAACTTCTGGAGCGCATTGAAGCAAATAGTCATCATCCTCTGATCCTAACTTTTCGTGTTCCATCACGTCGGGTTAACCTGCGTACTTTGCCATTGTAGCTTGATCTGCGCGAGAGAAATACTGGATGACAGAAGGCCTACAAAAGGCTAGCCGCGTTCTTTTCCACTGTTGCAGATTATTGAGTTTCGCTCCCGGGGAGCTTCCGAGGTGCCTTATCAAATTCTGAGAGGTCGAAAGACAATTGATTAGGACTAAACGGAGCCCAGACTTTCTCATGTACGGCTGCAATAGGCTTGCCAAGGCTCCCTACATCCAACCCAGTAAAAAAAGAGGACCGCACCGTCGCCGGTGCAGTCTCTTCCTTGATGAAGCGTTGTTAGCTACGGCTCTTCCTTACCCGATGTCTTGCCAAGAAAGCTGATGTCACCACTGAGGTATCTGTAAAGCCAGTAGAGAACAACCGGAGCGCATAGAACAAGCCCTGCAGGCCCTTCCTCTGCTGTGATGAATAGCCCCAGCATCACCAGGATGCTGCTAACCAGAAACGCGACTTTGTCTTGCTTGCTCATTGAGTAGTTCCTTCTTTGTGATGGGGTTCAGATACGACCGCGCTCTGCCATGGAGTAGACCCCCGCAGTACCGACGATGATGTGGTCCAGCACTCGGACATCAACATGAGCTAGCACGTCTTTCAGGCGGGTCGTGATTCTCATGTCGGCATCGCTGGGCTCGGCAATGCCTGATGGGTGGTTGTGGGTGAAGATGACAGCCGCGGCGTTATGCTCCAGAGCCCGTCGCAAGACGACCCTGGGGTAGACAGCAGCACCATCTACTGTGCCTCGGAACATGCGTTCGAAGGCGATTAGGCGGTGCTGGTTGTCGAGGAACATGCAGGCGAAGTATTCGTCCAACTCGTGGGCGATCTGCAGGCGGCAGAAGGCCTTCACATTGGAAGGGTTGCTATACACATCAGAGTCTCGGATTCGGGATTCGAGAATCATCAAGGCCTCCTGGATAGTGGCCTGCTCCTTCTCTTCAAAGCACATGGCGTAGGTGAGCGGAGAAGTGATTTCCTTGGTTTGATGAGTGTTCATGGTTTAGCTCCTGACATTCGGAAGTGTGTGCGAGTGCAGCTGAGACCTTTCGAGGTCAGAAGCTGCAAGGGTCATGGGAAAGTCAGGAACGCGCCCGTACCTCCCTGTCTAAGCGCGCAGCGCCAGGGGCAGGCGAGGAAGCACCTGATGAAGCCAAGAGACTAAAAGGGGAAGTAGAGGCTATCTGGTTGTGTGGGTGTGTAAGAAAACACCTGCCCGAAGGCAGGTGGTCGTTGATCAGGTCAACCGAGGCAATGTTTTGAGTTCGATCTGTAGCTGCTCAAGCCGAGCACTGCGCTCTAGTTGAGTGCGGTTCTCGAAGTCTGCGGCTTCGTGCTCTGCCCACTTGGCGCAATGGTCGAGGGCAGATGCACCACGGTTTATGGCGGTGAAGAGGGTAGCGATTGCGGTGAAGAAGTTGCCGATAGCTGTGAACATGAGGGTTGCTCCGTAGTCATTGTGGGGTGGCGTTCGCCACACTGACCGCGCAGCGGTGCCAGCATCAGTAACGAAGATGATGTCTATGGAAGCGTACCGGGGGGCGGTGCTCCTACCTACTGTCGCTGGCTTACCCCCGGGGGGGTATTCGCCAATGCGAAAGCGAGGCACCGAGTACTGGGGCCGTAGGCAGGTGAGCAAATTTGCCTTATGGTTTTGGTTTGGTGGAATTAGTACCTCGGCTGTACATAGTCAGCAATGGTTGATACCGGGGCGTTAGTACCTCGGGAGAACCTCGGTGTAGAAGTCTGGAGAACTTCTTCCGAGAGGATTACACCAGTCCACAGAGTTGGATGTTTTTTGATCAGCTCTGGTTTCCCATGGCATCGTGATCGGTAGCTTTCTGTTACTACACCGGCTCTATATCGGTTCGATCGCCAGGAGTGTTCGCTCCTTGCAATTGATTAAATTTTGTACAGAAATCCACTGACGGCTCCGGTTGGCGCCTGGGGCTGCGCCCCTGCGCCAACCGGGCCGACGGTAGAATGGTGGGCGAGAAGTTTGGAGGGGGTACCCCCGGCAAAACTGGCAAAACTGGCAAAACTGAAATTTCAAAATTGGAGCGCTTCCAGAATTACCGGTTTTACCAGAATTACCAGTTTTACCAAGGGTGGGGGGAGGATGTTAAGCGGTTACATAGTAGAGCCGCCTGTTATGGTCACCAGACCGCACCTGCCATAAGCCCCCCTCTCCCGGAGGGCGAGACCAACGCCGGAGGCACTCGGTCAATTTCCTACGCGAGAAGCCGTGAGATTGGGTCAGGGTAGCGATGATGTCCCCCTGGTTGAGCTCTCCGGCGCTCAGGAGATCAGTCACTGCATAGATCATGGTTTGGTCGGCAGCTTGTGCCGCCTTCCTTGCGTTCTCCTCCCGGATACGGTCAGCCTCATCAGGTTTCAGCAAAGTCACCGACTCGAACATCTGCACATAGTCGCCCTCATCGTGCTTGACGTAACTGTATGTGGCGGAGGGCACCGAAGGTCCACGGCATTTGTTGTTGGTGAACACCACCGAGCGCAAGATCCCTCCCGGGACCTTCTCTTCTCCAACGATGTCCAGAACATATGCACAGTCACAGTCATCGAGGAGGTCGCTGGTACCTGCCGGCACTGAGACCCCATCATGGCGATTCTTATTAACGTGTGCCAAAGCGATGATAGTGCCCCCGCGCTCTGTGAGCCTTCTGCAGGTCGTCATGAAGGCAGTGCTGTCCCTTTTGTCCATGACGTTAACGAACTTCTTGACAGTGTCCAGGATGAACACGGCCTCGGCAGCCACACCCTCTTCAATCAGCATGTCTACGAGCTTGCTGAAGTTTTCACCAGGAGACTTAAACACTTCAGAGCCGATCACGTCGAATCCATAACGGTTGCCCAGCTCCGCCTTCTGAATCAGCCCGGGGAAGTCGTCGTCAAGGTTGATGTGGAACACACGCTGAGTCACTGCCCCAGATTGGATGGCTTCCCGTAGTAGGTGCAGAGTGATCAGTGTTTTGCCGGTGTTGGGTCCAGCATAGAAAACTGTCACTTGTCCGGCCAAGGCGAGGCGACCAGCCACGAAAACAGCATCCCTTTTGCGTGCGAGCATGTCCTCGACTTGCTCGTTCAGCGAATACGTCCGTAGTTCGTCAAGAACGGATGGTCGTTTCTCAGGCGTCGCCGAGGTGGTATTTCTGGTTTCAGTATGATTATCCCCAGCCTGTCGGCCTCCTGAATCATCAGAGTCATCAGGGTCATCCGCAACGTCAAAATCCACAGGGACTCTAGGACCCCCAGGGCCTCCGAAGCTGCCAGCAGTGCTGTCACTACCAGAGCTGCCAGGTTCGCTTCCCCCACCCTCATTAGAATTTTCTGCATCCATGGCCATAGCCTCTTTTGCAGCATAAATGTCCATGGGCGTGTAGGCGGTTGTGTTATCATCACACACGAAGTTCTCACGAGAGCCCTGGTTTTGCTTGCCGGCGGCCAGGGCATTCTCTTCTTCAGCTCCCTCTTTAAAGGGGGAGATGATTTTCTTCGGTTGGTCTTGCATTAGACGTCCTCATTCAGGTCGTAGTTTAGGTTGTTTCTGTTGGCTTCCGGGTTCCAGTAACGGAACACGTACCGGGCAATACCAGAGAACTTTTGCCCGCTATGAGATATAGCTTCGCAGTAGGTCGTCTCAATCACTGCCCCAAGTCTCCGCAGTTCTGAAACAACGTTAGCGGGATGTAGAAACCCCATCGCCAGCAGCTCCAGAGTGGTAGCCCCTCGGGCACCAGCGTCGACAAGAGCCCGCGCCACCCCCGCCGATACAGGCGGGAGCGATACGCTTGGTACTGGATTCGGAAGGGCAACTTCTTCGCGTGGCTTAGGCATTGGCGTTAACCTCCTGGTCGCGCTCGGCAATTCTCTGCTGGAGATATTCCAGGACTTCAGCCTCGACCCAGGCGCGAGAACTGCCACCGGGTACCAAGGGCACGCTTTTTGGGAAAAGCCCCTTTGCTGATAGCGAATAAAGATAAGATCGGGAGAGCCCGGTCAGCTCCCGAACTTCTCGGAGACGGATAAGGCGGTTGCAGTGGGAGGCTTGATTTTGTCGGTACGACATGTACTTGGTCTCATGTGGCTAATGGTGTACCGGCTGCCCTTTGGGTCAGTCGATTCGCACATGATCCGGAACCTGCAACTTCTTTTCTGAACTTTCTCCCTATCGGGCGAAACTAAATCTATGAAAACCTACGGACAGTATGGTACGCGCGGGAAGGCAGCCTAGGCCGCCTTTACGCTGGCGTCAGGGTCGGCTGGTCCTGAGGAGGTCTGGAGTGCTTTCTCTCTCAGCTCGTCCAGGTAGCTTGCCCACTTGGCCATCATTTCAGTCCGCCCCTCCAGGTGAGACGTGCGGTTGTAGGCGCGACCATTTGGGTCCTTCACCGCGTGGGCCAGCTGGTGCTCTATCCAGTCCGGCCGGTAGCCCAGCACTTCATCGAGTAAGGTCCTGGCCATCGCCCTGAACCCGTGGGCCGTCATCTGCTCGTTGGTGTAGCCCATTGCCCGCAGAGCCACCCTAACGGTGTTCTCCGAGATGTGACGGCTCGCACCCCGGGCACTGGGGAACACGAAGCGTCCTCGCCCGGTATGACGCTGCAGGTCACGCAGGATCTCCAGAGCCTGGCGGCTGAGCGGTACTATGTGGGGCAGCCCCATTTTCATTTTTCCGGCAGGCAACTCCCAGCGTCTGGCGTCCCAGTTGATCTCCTCCCATTCCATGGCCCGGATTTCGCCCGGTCGCTGGAACAGGAGAGCAGACAGCCGCAGCGCAGCTTTGACCACCGCCGTGCCCTGGAAGTTGTCGATGGCAACTAGCAGTCGGCCCGTTTCCACTGGCTCAGTGATGGCGGCATGGTGCTTTGTCCTCTTGGATTTGAGGGCTCCCTTCAGGTCGGCTGTCGGATCCCGCTCAGCCCTGCCAGTGATGATGGCGTAGCGGAAGACCTGCCCGGCGGTCTGCCGGGCCCGGTGGGCGATATCAACCGCTCCGCGCCCCTCGATGCGTCGCAGGGTCGCTAGCAGTTCCGGCGCACTGATCTCGGTAATGGGGCGATTGCCTAGGTAGGGGTACAGGTCCTTTTCCAAGATACGCCCGGTACGCACCCGGTAGCTCTCCGACTTGTCGTCCATGACCTGGTTGAACCATTCACGGCCAATGGCTTCGAAACTGTCACCGGCGGCGAGGTTGCGTGTCTGGCGCTCCACCTTCCTCACCTGGCCAGGGTCGATGCCCTTCTGGATCTGTTTCTTGGCTTCGTAGTGTGCATCCCGGGCCTCCTTCAGGGAGACGTCCGGGAACACACCGAGGGCGAGGGTCTTGCGTTTCCCGGCGAAGCGATAGTCGTAGCGCCAAAACTTGCTACCCTTGGTGTCCACCAGGAGGTACAGGCCACCCCCGTCAGTGAGCTTCCTGGGTTTGGGACCTGGCTTGGCGTTCTTGACTGTTGCAGCTGTCAGCTTGCTCATGTGGCTCTCCTGCTACCGTTTGACGGTATCGATTTTCGTGAGCCCACTGATACCGACATCAATGCCGTCACCGGCGTCGGTATCAAGTAGGACGGAGCGGACGGAATCGGATGGGAGTAAGTAAAAAAATCGATTAAAAACAGGAGGTTACAGACAGTATAGGACGTAATCAGATTTGAAAATGGTCGGTGTGAGAGGATTCGAACCTCCGACCCCTTCCTCCCGAAGGAAGTGCGCTACCAGGCTGCGCTACACACCGATTTTTTGAGGAGCGCAAATATACCAGAGGCTCGGGCGGGAACCAAGAGCCTGTGGGCTACGCCAGGGTCCCGTTGGGAACCTCAGTAAATTCCCGCCCACTTGGCGATAAGCTGGCTCATCACGCTGAAGCCGATCACCACCACCATGAGCAACACCAGCAAACGTATGGGTTTGAACGGTTTGCGCTCAACCGAGTTGACGCCACTGGTGATAAACGCATCCACCTTGGCCTGATCCTCTGGGTACAGGCGGGGCTGGCCATCTGCTTGTTCGTTTTGATCCGACATCACATCCTCCCGGGAACTGCAGCCTTATTTTCCCCGCTGGCCACCGAAAAGTCACCTGCCTGCCGTAGTCTCGCCCAGCTTCGAGCAAGCGGCGGCCCGCGGGGGCAGCGGGCCGCCGAGGTCGATCAGCCTGCGACGTCGAACAGGGCTTCCGGCATATCCATCAGGTTTTCCGCACCGGAAAGCAGCGCCTGCTTGTGGGCCAGGGTGCGCGGCAGCAGGCGGTCGAAATAGAACCGCGCGGTCAGCACCTTGGCTTCGTAGAAGGCGGTATCGCCCTCGGCCGCCGCGATCTTGTGACGTGCCAGCACCGCCATGCGCGCCCAGAAATAGGCGAGTGTGACGTAGCCGCTGTACATCAGGTAATCGACGGCAGCTGCGCCCGCTTCGTCGGGGTTCTGCATCGCCTTCTCGCTAATTTTCAGCGAGAGTTCCAGCCAGTCGTCCTTGTAGCACTTGAGCGTGTTGATGAACGGCGCATCGGCCTCGTCAGTATTGGCGTCGCAGAAGGCACCCATCATTTCGGTGAAGCCCATCAGCAACTTGCCGCCGGAGCCCAGCACCTTGCGACCAATCAGGTCCAGTGCCTGGATGCCGGTCGTGCCTTCGTAGAGCATCGCGATGCGCGCGTCACGCACGATCTGCTCCATACCCCATTCCTTGATAAACCCGTGACCGCCATAGACCTGTACGCCCAGGTTGGCTGCTTCGAAGCCGGTTTCGGTCACAAACGCCTTGGCAATCGGCGTGAGCAGCGCCAGGAGGTCATCCGCTGCTTTTGCTTCTTCCTCGGTGCCACGATGCACGATGTCACCCTGCTGTGACAGGAAGTACAGCAGCGCGCGGCTGCCCTCTACAAACGCTTTCTGTGTCAGCAACATGCGGCGCACATCGGGGTGCACGATAATCGGGTCCGCCGGGCCGTTCGGGTTCTTGGGGCCCGTGAGGCTGCGCATCGCCAGTCGATCGCGGGCGTAGGCCAGGGCGCCCTGGTAGGACAGTTCAGCGTGGGCCAACCCCTGGATGGCGGTGCCGATACGCGCGGTATTCATGAAGGTAAACATGGCGTTCAGGCCGCGGTTGGGTGGCCCGATCAGGTAGCCGGTGGCGCCGTCGAAATTGAGCACACAGGTGGCCGAGGCCTTGATCCCCATTTTCTTCTCGATGGAAGCACAGTGCACGCCGTTGCGCTCACCCAGGCTGCCGTCATCGTTCACGTTGAACTTGGGCACAATAAACAGCGAGATACCCTTGGTACCTTCGGGCGCATCTGGCAGGCGCGCCAGCACGATATGGACGATATTCTCGGCCATGTCGTGTTCGCCGGCGCTGATAAATATCTTGGTGCCGGAGATGGCATAACTGCCGTCGGCGCGCGGTTCCGCCTTGGTGCGCAGCAGGCCCAGATCGCTGCCGCAGTGGGCCTCGGTCAGGCACATGGTACCGGTCCAGCCACCTTCCACCAGGCGCGTCAGGTATTTCTGCTTCTGCGCTTCATTGCCGTGCGCTTCGATGGTCTTGATTGCGCCATGGCTAAGCCCGGGGTACATCAGCCAGGACCAGTTGGCGGTACCTGCCAGTTCGTTGGCGATGATACCCAGCAGGTCGGGCATGCCCTGGCCACCGTAGGCGGTATCGGCAGCGAGTGCTGGCCAGCCGTTGGCCACGAACTGCTGGTAGGCCTCTGGAAAACCCTTGGGCGTGGTGACAACACCATCCTTCCAGGTGCAACCCTCGTCATCGCCCGGCTCGTTGAGCGGCGACAGGACGTTCTCGGCAAACTTGGCGCCCTCTTCAACGATGGCGTCCATCAGTTCCTGGGTCGCCTCTTCATAGCCCGGCAGGCGCTGATACAGGGCCTCGGACTCCAGTAACTCATTCATCACAAACCGGATATCACGGAGCGGTGCTTTGTACTGCGGCATGCTGTTACCTCGCAATGCAGTTGAACCTATGTTTTCATCGCTCACATTCTGCGCGAATTACAACCGAAGTCAAATAACTTTTGCGAAAGTTGCTGGGTACCGCACAGGCGGCGAGGCGGGTGGCAAAGCGTTCCGGGGTGCTGGCTGCACCCCGAAAAACCTATAAAAGTGCTTTTATATCAATGTATTGTGCAGCTTTTTCCGGATCGAAAGGGACCAGGTGTGGCAGCTCACCCAACAGTGGGGCAGGCAGGAGCTGACGCAAAGTGTCCACATTTTCTTCATGGCAGGCCATGCGCTCACCCACCTGGTTGGCCACCCAGCCGGCCAGCTGCAGCCCATCGGCGCGGATGGCCTCGGCGGTGAGCAGGGCGTGATTGATACAGCCCAGCCGCATACCCACTACCAGGATAACATCGCTGCCCAGTGCGATTGCGAGGTCCGCCAGGGTTTCCCGAGGACCCAGCGGTACGCGCCAGCCCCCGGCCCCTTCGACCAGCACCAGATCAGCGCCGCTGGCGAACACGCCGCGGCACAGGCCGGCCAGCCGCTCCACCTGCAGGCGCTTGCCCGCCTGCGCTGCGGCAATGTGCGGGGCGATCGCCGGTTGCAGGGCCACCGGGTTGATCTGCTCGTAGGGCAAGGGCATGTTCATCGCCGCCTGCAGAGCCAGTGCGTCCTCGTTGCGGCCCTGTGCGTCACAGCCGGCCGCCACCGGTTTGACAGCTGCCGTGCGCAGCCCCAGCGCACCCGCGGCGTGCAGCAACGCGCAGCTGACGGCGGTCTTACCCACTTCGGTATCGGTACCGGTGACAAAATACCTGCGGCTCATAGTTTCTCCAGATGCCCGTAAATGACGTCGTAGGTGGCTGGCAACCCGGCGGGTTCGCGCCATGCCTCGTAGGCCTGCACCATCTCAGCAAGACGCTGGCGTCCGGTCAATCCGGCGGGGCGCTTGCTGTTCATGTTGTGTGCGCCCAGCGTTTTCAGTTCGTGCAGGAGTTCGGTCGCCTTGTTGTAGCGCAGCACAATACGCTCACTGCGCAGGGTGAGTCGTACCCCCGCTGTGATGTCTGCCGCTGCCTGCAGGGTTTCGGGCGGCAGAAAATCATTCACGTGCTGGCTGCCATCCGCTGCCGCCCAGGACTGGCGCAGCTCCTGCAGGGTTGCCGGGCCCAGGGAGCTGAAGAAGCAGCGACCACCCGGCGCCAGCACCCGGCCCAGTTCGGCAAACAGCAGATCGGGGCGGTAGCACCACTGAAAGGCGAGGCTACTGAAGATGACGTCCACCGAACCGCTGGCAAGGGGCAGTGCCTCGGCGTCACCGGCGACCCAGACGGCGTGCTCTGTGTGCCGGTCACGCGCCCAGGAGAGCATGCCCTGCGCAAGATCCAGCCCGACATAAGCGGCCCCGGGATAGCGCTCCAGCAACGCCGGATGAAAATACCCCGTGCCACAGCCGAGGTCCAGCAGGGTGATCGAGCCCTTGCTTTCATTGACTATTGAAGTAAGCAAACGCTCACCAACGTCGCGCTGTAACGCCGCCACGCTGTCATAGCGAGGCGCCGCGCGGCTGAAGGAGAGCGCAATCGCCTGCTTGCTCACCGGTGCCGCGGGAGCGGCCTCAGCCGCTTCACACACCGCCGCTGTGTCCACGGCGAAGCGGTACAGCGCCTCTGCCAGAGCCCCCGGTGCGGCGCAGGGCAGCGCGTGACCGGCACCCGGTATCACCGACACGGAGGCCTCGGCGACGCCCGCCAGCCATCCGCACAGGGCTTCATGGACAGCGCCCGGCACCAGTGCGTCGGCCTCCGCCAGCAGGTGTTGTTGCGGGCAGGCCAACGCCGGAAGCAGGCTGCGCGTGTCCAGTTCCGCCAGCCATTGCAGGCCGGCGGTGAGCGCGACGGCGTCCCAGCCCCGGCTTTGCGCCACCAGCTGCCGCGCCAGGGCGCGCTCAGCAGCGCAGCCGCGGGACTGCAGGGCGGAAAAGCGGCGCAGTGTACCGCCAGCATCCGCCGCCAGACCTGCCTGGAAACCGGCCAGCTGCGCCGCTGCCACACCGGGCCAGCTCCCCTCGGCGAGAAAGCGTGGGTTGCTGGCCACAGTGACCAGCCCGGCGACGCGCTGCGGCGCTCGCGACGCCACGGCAGTGGCCAGCTGCCCGCCGAGGGACCAGCCGACATACACCGCGCTGGCCGGCGCCACCGCCAACACCTCCGCCACAACATCCGCCAGGTCGGCGCCGGGCCGCCAGTCAATCAGGGTAACGTTGGCCCAGCGTCGCAGCGCGGCCAGCAGCGGCCGCCAGCACTCGCTGCTGCCGGCCCAGCCGTGCAGCAGCACCAGGTCTGCTCTGGCCTGTTGCGCGGCGGGCAGGTATTCGGCTCTGGCCAACAGCTCAGGCATCGGGCCAGCACTCCGCCAGTGCCGCCAGCAGTGTGGCCACCTGCTGCGGCGTATGCGCTGCGCTCAGGGTGATGCGCAGCCGGGAGGTTCCCGCCGGCACAGTTGGCGGACGAATGGCGCTGATCAACAGGCCGCACTCACGCAACCGCTCGCTGAGGCGCACGGCGCGCCCGGCATCGCCCACCAGCAAGGGCTGAATGGCACTATGGGAGTCCAGCAGGGGTAGCTCGCACTGCAGGGCACCGCGCCGAAACCGGGCAATGTGCTCAGCGAGCTGCTCGCGCCGCCAGGACTCCTCATGCAGCAGTCGCAGCGCGGTGAGGCTGGCCGCCGCCAGCGCCGGGGGCATGGCCGTGGTATAGATATAGTTGCGTGTGGACTGGATCAGCGCTTCGATCAGCAGTTCGCTGCCCGCCACAAAGGCGCCGGAGGTACCCAGGGCCTTGCCGAGGGTCGCCATCAGCACCGGCACTTCCGCCTCGCCCAGCCCGGCTGCCTGCACGCTGCCGGCACCTGCCTCCCCGTGCACACCGAAGCCGTGGGCATCATCCACCATCAACCAGGCGTCGCGACTGGCGCAGGTGGCGGACAGCTCGGCCAGCGGCGCCGTGTCGCCGTCCATGCTGAACACGCCGTCGACAGCGACCAGCGTGGGCCCGGCAGCAGCGTCGAGTTTGCGCGCCAGGTCGGCACAGTCGTTGTGGGCAAAGCGGCGCAGCCGTGCGCCACTGTGCAGGCCACCGTCAAGCAGCGATGCGTGGTTGAGACGATCCTGCAATACGGTGTCGCCGGGCCGCAGCAGGGCCTGCAGAATGCCGGTGTTGGCGGCGTAACCGCTGGAAAACAACAGCGCCCGGGGTCTGCCGGTGAAGGCAGCGAGCGCCTCCTCCAGTTCGCGGTGCGCGGCACTGTGGCCGCACACAAGATGGGATGCGCCGCTGCCCACGCCCCAGCGCGTCGCGGCATCGCGCAGGCTCGCGATGACCTTGGGGTGTGCGGCGAGGCCGAGGTAGTCGTTGCTGCAGAAATTCAGGTAGTCGCGGCCCGCCAGCCGCACCACTGGCCCCTGGGCGGACTCCAGGGTCAGGCACTGGCGATACAGACCGGCGGCACGGCGCTCTTCCAGCACCGCCCGGAGACGCTGCGGGAAGGCCTCCTTCATGGCGCTGGCGGCTAGTGCGCCGCCGCTGCGTCGTAGAACTGCGGCGTGGGCACCTGCGGAGCGCTCGCCACCTCACGCTGCTCCGGACGAATACCCAGACGCTGGAACAGGGCCATGTCGGCATTGGCCTGCGGGTTGGGCGTGGTGAGCAGTTTCTCGCCGTAGAAGATGGAGTTGGCGCCCGCGAAGTACGCCAGCGCATGCATCTCTTCACTCATGGATTCACGCCCGGCAGACAGGCGCACATGGGAGGCGGGCATCAGGATGCGCGCCACAGCGATGGTGCGGATAAAGTCGAAAGGATCCAGGTCAGCCTCATCGGCCAGCGGCGTGCCCTCGACCCGCACCAGCATGTTGATGGGAACACTTTCGGGGTGCTCGGGCAGATTGGCCAGCTGCTGCAGCAGCCCGGCGCGGTCGCGCTGGGACTCGCCCATGCCGACGATGCCACCGCTGCACACTTTCATGCCGGCCTCGCGCACATGGGAGAGTGTGTCCAGCCGGTCCTTGTAGGTACGCGTGGTGATGATCTCGCCGTAGTATTCGGGCGAGGTGTCAAGGTTGTGGTTGTAGTAGTCAAGCCCGGCCTCGGCCAGCTCCTTCGCCTGCGCCTCGGTCAGCATGCCCAGGGTCATGCAGCTTTCCAGACCCAGTTCGCGCACGCCCTTGACCATGGCCACCACGTAGGGCATGTCGCGGGCCTTGGGTGAACGCCAGGCTGCACCCATGCAGAAGCGGGTGGCGCCGCTGGCCTTGGCCGCCTGTGCCTGCGCCAGCACCTTTTCCACTTCCATCAGCTTTTCCGCTTCCAGCCCCGTGTCATAGCGATTGCTTTGCGGACAGTACGCGCAGTCTTCCGGACAGGCGCCGGTTTTGATGGAAAGCAGTGTGCTGACCTGCACCTCGTTTGGGTCAAAATAGGCGCGGTGCACACTGTGCGCCCTGAACAGCAGGTCGTTGAAGGGCAGCGCCAGCAGGGCTTCGATTTCGCCGCGGCTCCAGTCGTGGCGGAGCGAGGCAGGCGCGGAGGCGGGAGCATTCATGACAGGTATCCAGAGAGACAGTGGGCAAGCCAACATGATAAGCCGCACCCCGCCGCTGTCAACCTGTGGCGCACACCTTGGTTAACAGGTGGGCGCGCCTGCTCGCGGATACCCTCTTCCCGCAGCAGTGCCTGCTGTGTCGGCTGCCCAGCGCCAGCCACCTGCCGCTGTGCGGCTGTTGCGCGGCACAGCTGGTGCCCAATCACCCCTGCTGCCCGTGTTGCGCCCTGCCGCTGGCTACCCCCGGCGGCGGCCTGTGCAGTGCCTGCACGCAGCGCCCGCCGGCGCTGGACAGGGTGCTCGCGCCCTATGTGTACGAGCCCTGCCTGGGCTACCTCATCGGGCAATGGAAATTCCAGCGCCAGCGACATCTGAGCGGCCTGCTCGCAGAACTCTGGCTTGCCGCAGTAGACCCACCGCAAGACCGCGACCTCCTGCTGCCCGTGCCCATGCACTGGCGGCGCCTGCTGCAGCGGGGTTTCAACCAGGCAACGTTGCTGGCCAGGGCGCTGCAGCACTGCGACTCCGCCCTGCAGCGGCTGCCAGTGGCGGAGCGCACGCTGCGCCGCCCGCGCGCGGTCCCTGCACAGTCGACCCTCACGGCACAGCAGCGCCTGCACAACCTGCGCGATGCGTTTAGCCTGCGCGCTCCGGTGCAGGGACGCCGCATCGCACTGGTCGACGACGTCATGACCACCGGCGCCACCGCCGAGACCATCGCCCGCCTGCTCAAGGACGCGGGCGCCGCCGATGTGCAACTCTGGTGCATCGCCCGGACTCCACCACCGGCGACCTGATACACTGCTCCCCTGGCACCGCCCGTCGCGGTCGCTGCCTGGAGTGAGTCAATGAGCGAAGCCCAACATCCCTATGATCGCCTGTCGCCGGACTGTGTCATCGACGCGGTCGAGTCCGCAGGCTACCTCTGCGATGCGCGACTGCTGGCCCTGAACAGCTACGAAAACCGCGTTTACCAGGTCGGCATTGAGGATGGGCAGCCGCTGATCGCCAAATTCTATCGCCCGGGGCGCTGGGACGACGCGCAGATTCTGGAGGAGCATGCCTTCAGTCTGGAACTGCAGGACGCCGAGATCTCGGTGGTGGCCCCACTGGTCGACGCATCCGGCAACAGCCTGCACCGTCATGACGGCTTTCGTTTCGCCCTGTTCCCGCGCCGCGGCGGCTACCCGCCAGAGCTCGACAATATGGACAGCCTGCTGGTACTGGGGCGCACGCTGGGGCGCATCCACGCGGTGGGCGCCAGTGCGCGCTTCCGGCACAGGCCCACCCTCAGCATTGACGGCATGCTCACGCACAACCGTGACTATCTGCTGGAACACTTCATTCCCCGCGATCTGCAGCCCGCCTACGACAGCCTCACCCGGGACCTGCTGGCGGCCGTGATTCAGCTTTACGGGGAGGTACAGGAGCGGGATCTGATCCGTGTGCACGGCGATTGCCACGTCGGCAACATTCTCTGGCGCGATGACTGCGCGCATTTTGTCGACCTGGATGACTGCTGCATGGCACCCGCCGTGCAGGATCTGTGGATGTGCCTGAGCGGTGAGCGCCACGAGCGCGAGCTGCAACTGGCCGAACTCATTGAGGGCTACAGCGAATTCTGTGACTTTGCACCGCGCCAGCTGCGCTGGATAGAGGCACTGCGCACGTTGCGCCTGGTGAACTACGCCGCCTGGCTGGCGCGCCGCTGGACTGACCCGGCCTTTCCGCGCAGCTTCACCTGGTTCAACACCGAGCGCTACTGGGCCAACCACATCCTGGAGCTGCGTGAGCAGCTCTCGGCGCTGCAGGAGGAACCGCTGCGCCTGTTGTAGGCCCCGGGGTCTAGCCCCGGGGTGCTCCCGCGGGATACAGCACCGACCACAGCCAGCGCAGCAGTGAGTTGCCACGCAGCACCTCGCGGTCCACCGCATCGAAAAACGCCTCGGCGCCCTCCGGGTCCGCAAACAGATCCATGCGGGTGGTGAAACCGCGCTCCGGGTCCAGCTCTTTCACCACGCGCGCGGGATTGCCCGCCACCACCACGTTGGCCGGCACGTCCCGGGTGACCACCGCCTGTGCCGCCACCACGCTGTTTTCGCCGATGGTCACGCCTTTCAGCACGGTCGCGTGGTCACCCAGCCACACGTTGTCCCCGATGTGCACCGGTGTGGGCTCGGGGGCGCGGGCCGTGCGGTCATACAGGGTGTGCCAGTCAGAGTCTGTGACGTAGGAGCCGTTGGCCATCATCACGCCGTCACCGAGCACGATTTCATCGCTGGCACTGAGGCGGGCGCCGGGACTCATGAGCACACAGTCACCGATCTGGATGCGTCCCTGCCCCGCCTCGCGCCCCCACACCCCAATCTGCACCCGATGCATCGGTTCGCCAATGGCGGTGAAGCAGCGCCCGATGTGGATGTTGGCCCCGGAAATGTGCACATACCACGGCTTCATGATGGTGTGATGCGGCCCCAGAGACGTGCAGCGGGGGCGCAGGAAGTAGTCGGCATACCAGCGCCGGTAGCGCAGGTAGATTTGCTTCAGCCAGTACGGGCGCAGATCCTGGTGCATGGCACAATTCCCTGGTTGGTCGTGGTGGCGGCGCGATTTATGATGGCAATCCCGCTGGCGCAACTCAAGCGCTGGCTGCACTGTTACAGGAGCCGACCCCGCGTGCAAGCTTCCTCCCGCCCGGTGACCAGCAACCAGCAGGGGCTGCACCCGCGCCTGGTGCACACTGTGCGCCGGCACCTTGGGCACGCCTCCCAGGCGCCGCTGGCGGCGCACAATGCGGACGCCTGGCGCAGGCTCGCGCAGCGGCTGGCGGAGGACTCGCGACCGCTGGTGCTGGATTCCTTCTGCGGCACCGGCATGAGCACGGCGCGGCTCGCCGCCGCCCACCCCGGGCATCTGGTGGTTGGCATCGACCGCTCAGCGCACCGGCTGGCGCTGCACCAGCACGACGAGCATCCGCCGTATCTGCTGCTGCAGGCCGAGTGCGAGCCCCTCTGGCGTGCATTGGCGGGCGCCGGCCGCGGCGTGGACTACCACTACCTGCTGTATCCCAACCCCTGGCCCAAGGCGCGCCATCTGCAGCGCCGGATTCATGGCCACCCGGGTTTTGCCGACCTCCTGGCCCTGGGCGGCAGGGTGGAACTGCGCTCCAACTGGCCGCTGTACGTCGAGGAGTTCGGCGTGGCCATGCACATCGCCGGCGTGCACGGGGTTGTGCAGCGGCTGCCCGATGGCCCGCCCTTGACCCGCTTCGAAGCCAAGTACAGGGCCAGCGGTCACGCGCTGTGGCGATACCGGGCTCGTATACGCTAAAGTGTGCGCCCGGAAACGAGGAACTGACATGGCCACCAGGAAAGCCGACCCGGTCTGGGACCGGATAGTGCAGGAGACGCAGCAACATGCGGCGGAGGAACCGATCCTCGCCAGCTATCTGCACGCCACTATTCTCAATCACAACAACCTGGAGTGCGCGCTGAGCTTTCACCTCGCCACCCAGCTGGACAGCCCGACCGTATCCTCCCTGCTGCTGCGCGAGGTCATCCTCGAGGCGCTGAAGGACGATGCCGCCCTGCGCAAGGCCATTCGCGCCGACCTGCTGGCGGTCGAGGAGCGCGACTCAGCCTGTCAGGAAATCTACATTCCGTTCCTCTACTTCAAGGGCTTTCACGCGCTGCAGACCCACCGCGTCGCGCACTGGCTCTGGCAACGCGGCCGCCACTCACTGGCACTGTTCTTCCAGAACCGGGTTGCCGTGGAATTTGCCGTGGACATTCACCCGGCGGCGCGCCTCGGCAGCGGCATCATGCTGGACCACGCCACCGGCCTGGTCATCGGGGAAACCGCCGTGGTCGGCGACAACGTCTCGATCCTGCAATCGGTCACACTGGGCGGCACCGGCAAGGAACACGGTGACCGTCATCCGAAGATCGGCAACGGCGTGCTGATCAGCGCCGGTGCCAAGATTCTCGGGAATATCCGGGTGGGCGATGGCGCCAAGGTGGGTGCCGGCAGCGTGGTGCTGGACGAGGTGCCCCCGCACACAACCGTGGCTGGCGTGCCGGCCAAGGTGGTGGGCAAGCCCACATCGCAATCCCCGGCGTTGGAGATGGACCACAGCTTCTGCTGCGATCCCGAGCAGGAGCTGGCCTGCGAGGATGCCGCGCAGGCGCAACGCCGACGCTGACAGCAGGCCGTCAGTCGTTGTGGTGGTACTGGGGCGACAGCTCCTGCACCGCCTCCACAAACGCGGTGACGTGATCGGGATTCACCCCCGGTGTGATGCCGTGCCCCAGGTTGAACACGTGGCCTGGGCCGTGGCCGTACCCCGCCAGTATGCTGCCCACTTCCTCACGAATCCGCGCCGGCGAGGCATACAGCATCGAAGGATCCATGTTGCCCTGCAACGCTACCCGATCACCCACCTGTGCACGCGCCGCACCGATGTCCGTGGTCCAGTCGATGCCCACGGCCTGGGCACCCGCATCGGCAATGGCGGGCAGCCACTGACCGCCGCCCTTGGTGAAGAGAATGACCGGCACCTTGCGTCCGTCCGCCTCGGTGGGCAGTCGGCTGATGACCCGCTGCATGTATTTCAGCGAGAACTCCTTGTAGGCCGCGGCGCTCAGTGCGCCGCCCCAGGTGTCGAAAATCTGCAGCGCCTGGGCCCCCGCCTTGACCTGTTCGGTCAGGTAATCCGCCACCGCATCGGCGAGCAGGGCGAGCAGCTGGTGCATCAGCTCAGGCTGGTCGTAGGCCATGCGCTTCACCTGGGAGAAGTCCTTGGAAGCGCCGCCCTCGACCATATACGTGGCCAGCGTCCAGGGGCTGCCGGAAAAACCGATCAACGGCACGCTGCCATTCAGCTCACGGCGAATGGTGCGCACAGCATTCATGACGTATCCCAGGTCATCCGCCGCCGTAATGGCGTTAAGCCCGGCCAGGTCAGTTTCATTGCGCACGGTTTTGCGGAATTTCGGTCCCTCACCTTCTTCGAAGTACAGGCCCAGCCCCAGGGCGTCGGGGACGGTGAGAATGTCACTGAACAGGATCGCTGCATCCATGGGGTAACGGCGCAGCGGCTGCAGCGTCACCTCACAGGCCAGCTCGGCATTCTTGCACAGGTCGAGAAATGAGCCCGCCTGTTCGCGGGTGGCACGGTATTCGGGGAGATAGCGCCCGGCCTGGCGCATCATCCACACCGGAGTGCGGTCAACGGGCTGGCGTTGCAGGGCGCGCAGGAAACGGTCGTTTTTCAGTTCGGTCACAGAATCTCCGTGTGCAGTTTGGCGGATACGGCCGGCTCAGACCTCGAGAAAATCCAATATGCCCTCGGCGGCCTGGCGTCCTTCCCAAATGGCGGTGACCACCAGATCAGAACCGCGCACCATGTCACCACCGGCAAACACCTTGGGGTTGGTGGTCTGGAAACGGTACGCCTGCTCCTCGGGCGCGATCACGCCGTCCCACTCGTTGACCTGCACACCCAGTTCCCGCAGCCAGGCTGGCGGATCGGGCTGAAAACCAAACGCAATGATGACGGCGTCCGCTTCCAGCACCTTCTCGCTGCCCGGAATGGGCTGCGGTTGGCGGCGGCCGCCAGCATCCGGCTCGCCCAGTTCGGTGGTCACCATCTTCACGCCGCAGGCGCGACCGAAGTACTCAACGATCTCGATAGGCTGGCGGTTGAACAGGAATTCCACCCCCTCTTCCCGGGCGTTGGCCACTTCCTTGCGTGAGCCGGGCATGTTCAGTTCATCGCGGCGGTAGGCACAGATCACGTGCTCCGCCTGCTGGCGCACCGCCGTGCGCACACAATCCATCGCGGTGTCCCCGCCACCCAGGACCACCACGCGCTTGCCCTTGAGGTTCACGTAATCCGACGGATCCTGCTCATAGCCGCGATTGTGGTTAACGTTGCTAATCAGGTAGGGAAGCGCCTTGTGCACCCCAGGCAGGTTCTCGCCGGGGAAGCGACCCTGCATGGCCTTGTAGGTACCCATGCCGAGGAATACGGCGTCGTACTCTTCCATCAACTCGGCCACGCTGATGTCGCGGCCAACCTCGGTGTTCAGGCGGAACTCAATGCCCATGCCCTCAAACACCTCACGGCGACGCACCATGACATCCTTTTCGAGTTTGAACTCGGGAATACCGAAGGTGAGCAGGCCGCCGATTTCCGGGTAGCGGTCGAAGACCACCGGTTTGACACCGGCGCGGGTCAGCACATCGGCGCAGCCCAGGCCCGCGGGGCCGGCGCCGATGATGGCCACTTTCTTGCCGGTGGGCACCACCTTCGACATGTCCGGCCGCCAGCCCATGGCCAGCGCCGTGTCGGTAATGTATTTCTCGGAAGAGCCGATGGTGACGGCGCCGTAGCCATCGTTCAGGGTACAGGCGCCCTCGCACAGGCGATCCTGCGGGCACACGCGGCCGCACACCTCAGGCAGCGTGTTGGTCTGGTGGCTGAGCTCGGCCGCTTCGAACAGGTTCCCTTCACTGACCAGCTTCAGCCAGTTGGGAATGAAGTTGTGTACCGGGCACTTCCACTCGCAATAGGGGTTGCCGCACTCCAGACAGCGGTGCGACTGCTCCGCCGCCCGATCTGCGGTGAAGGATTCATAGATCTCGACGTACTCTGTCTTGCGCGTCTCGACGCTTTTCTTGTTGGGATCGGTCCGACCCACGTCGATAAACTGGAAATCATTCGACAAACGCTTGCTCATAACGCTTTCGCCTCCCGGCGCCTAGTCGGTGTTACGCAGACGTGACAGCAGCTGGTTGAAGTCCGCCGCTTTCGGCTTGACCAGCCAGAACTTGCCCACGTAGTCCTCAAAGTTATCCAGCAATTCCAGACCCCAGGCCGAACCGGTCTCCTGCGCAAACTCGCGTATCGTGGTGCGCAGGTGGTTGCGGTAGGGCTCCATGTACTCGGAGTTGACCCGGTGGATGTCCACCAGCTCGCTGTTGTACTTGTCGATGAAGGAACGGTCCTGGTCCAGCACATAGGCGAAGCCGCCGGTCATGCCCGCGCCGAAGTTCACGCCCGTAGGCCCGAGCACCGTCACCGTGCCGCCGGTCATGTACTCGCAGCAGTGGTCGCCCGCGCCTTCAACGACCGCCTGCGCGCCACTGTTGCGCACCGCAAAACGCTCGCCGGCGATACCCGCCGCATAGAGGCGCCCACCGGTGGCACCGTAAAGACAGGTGTTGCCGATAATCACCGTATCCTGAGAGCGGAAGTTGGCATCACGCGCGGGGAATACCACCAGTTTCCCGCCCGCCATGCCCTTGCCGACATAGTCGTTGCAGTCGCCTTCGAGGTACATGTGCAGACCGCCCGCATTCCACACGCCAAAGCTCTGCCCGGCGGTGCCCGTCAGGCGCAGCACGATGGGTGCGTCTTCCATGCCGTTATTGCCGTAGCGCTGCGCGATTTCGCCCGACAGCCGTGCACCGATGGAACGGTCGCAGTTGGTCAGGGCAAATGCGTACTCGCCACCGCTGCGCGATTCGATGGCGGGCAGCGCCGCAGCCACCATGGCTTCGGCCTTTTCCGCGCGATCGAAAGGATAGTTGGCCACCACCTGGCAATACTCGGGCTGGCCTGCCGAGCTCGCGTCCTTGTGCAGAATGGGCGCCAGGTTGAGTCGCGACTGCTTTGGCGTCGTGCCGGGCAGCCGTTCCAGCAGGTCGGTGCGGCCGATCAGGGCCTCCAGCGACGGCACGCCCAGACGCGCCAGCCACTCGCGTGTTTCCATGGCGATGAAGGTGAAGAAATGCGTCACCATCTCGATCGTGCCATTGAAGTGATCCTGCCGCAGTTTTTCGTTCTGCGTGGCGACACCGGTAGCGCAGTTGTTGAGGTGACAGATGCGCAGATACTTGCAGCCCAGCGCCACCATGGGCCCGGTGCCAAACCCAAAGCTCTCCGCGCCCAGAATGGCCGCTTTGACGACATCCAGACCGGTCTTCAGGCCGCCGTCGGTCTGCAGGCGAATGGCACCGCGCAGGCCGTTGCCGCGCAGGGTTTGCTGCACCTCAGCCAGGCCCAGTTCCCAGGGGGAGCCGGCATAGCGGATGGAGGTCAGCGGGCTGGCGGCGGTGCCGCCGTCATAGCCGCTGATGGTAATCAGGTCGGCATAGGCCTTGGCAACGCCCGCGGCGATGGTACCCACGCCCGGTTCCGACACCAGCTTGACCGACACCAGCGCCTTCGGGTTCACCTGCTTCAGGTCGAAGATCAGCTGCGCCAGGTCCTCAATGGAATAGATGTCATGGTGCGGCGGCGGTGAAATGAGCGTTACGCCAGGCACCGAGTAGCGCAGGCGCGCAATCAGTTCATTCACCTTGCCGCCCGGCAGCTGGCCGCCTTCACCGGGCTTCGCACCCTGCGCCACCTTGATCTGCAGCACTTCGGCATTGACCAGATAATGCGGCGTGACACCGAAGCGGCCGGAGGCGATCTGCTTGATCTTGGAACTGCGTTCGGTACCGTAGCGCGCGGGGTCTTCGCCGCCCTCACCGGAGTTGGAGCGCGCACCCAGCCGGTTCATGGCGGCTGCCAGCGCCTCGTGCGCTTCGGGGCTGAGTGCGCCCAGCGACATCCCCGCGGAATCGAAACGCGGCAGAATGGCGCTGATCGGTTCAACCTCATCGAGGTCCAGCGGCTTCTCCGCCAGCACGGGTTGCAGCAGGTCGCGAATCGTTGCCACCGGGCGGGTGTTGACCAGCTCGGCGTAGCGTTGATAGGTCGCATAGTCCCCGGTGGCGACAGCCAGCTGCAGCGTGGTCACCACGTCGGGGTTGAAGGCGTGGTATTCCTGCCCGTGCACGTATTTCAACAGGCCGCCCTGCTGCAGCGGCTTGCGCGGGTTCCAGGCCAGCTTGGCCAGGTGCCGCTGGTCCTGTTCCAGTTCGGCAAAACCGGCACCCTCGATCCGCGAAGCCACGCCGCAGAATGCGGTATCCACCACCTCGCGCGCCAGACCCACTGCCTCGAACAGCTGCGCGCCGCGGTAGGAGCTCACCGCGGAGATGCCCATCTTGGACATGATCTTGAGCAGGCCCTTGTTGATGCCCTTGCGATAGTTTTTGTAGCAGGTGCTCGGTTCACCGAGCAATTCGCCATCGCGTATCAGGTCCTCCAGCACACTGTAGGCGAGATAGGGGTAGATCGCCGTTGCCCCGAACCCCAGCAGGCAGGCCACCTGGTGGGAATCCCGCGCACTCGCGGTCTCGATGACCAGATTGGCATCGCAGCGCAGGCCCTGGCGGATGAGGTGATGGTGCACCGCGCCCGTGGCGATCAGGCTGTGAATCGGCAGGCGCGTCGGGGCGATGGAGCGGTCGGAAATGATCAGGATGGTCGCGCCATTGCGCACCGCCTGCTCCGCAGTATCCACCAGCTTCGCCACCGCCTGCTGCAGGTTCATCTCGGCCGGGTCGTAGGTGCCGTCGATATCGCAGACATCAAAGCCCGGGCGATTCAGCGACAGCAGCGTATTGAACTTGCCCTGGGACAGCACCGGCGAACTGAGGATGATCCGGTCAGCGTGCTCCGGCCCCTCGTGGAATACGTTTTTCTCGGCGCCTAGGTCGGTCTCCAGGGACATCACGATCGCCTCCCGCAGGGGGTCGATCGCGGGGTTCGTCACCTGAGCGAATTTCTGCCGGAAGAAGTCATAAAGGGGGCGCTCCTGCCGCGACAGGACTGCCATGGGCGTATCGTCACCCATTGAACCCACCGCCTCGTTACCCGACTCCGCCAGCGGACGCAGTACCTGGTCGCGCTCCTCGAAGGTCACCTGGAACATCTTCTGGTAGGGCTTGAGCATATCGGGCTCGATGCCCGGCGCCTGCTCACCACCGAAGGTGCCCTCAACGTGGTAGGAGTTCTCCTTCAACCAGCGCTTGTAGGGGTGGCGGCTCTTCAGGCGGTTGTCGATATCCGCCGTGTGCAGCATCTCGCCGGTCTGGGTGTCGACCATGAGGATCTGCCCGGGGCCGACACGGCCCTTGGCGATCACGTCTTCACTGCGGTAGCCGTGGGTACCCACTTCCGATGCTAGCGTGATGAAGCCGTCCTTGGTTTTCACCCAGCGCGCGGGACGCAGGCCATTCCGGTCCAGCAGACACACCGCATAGCGCCCATCCGTCAGCACGATGCCGGCGGGGCCGTCCCAGGGCTCCATGTGCATGGAGTGATATTCATAGAAGGCCCGCAGGTCGGGGTCCATGTCCTCCATGTTCTGCCACGCCGGCGGAATCAGCATGCGCAGCGCGCGGGGCATGTCCACACCCCCGGTCAGCAGTACATCCAGCATGTTGTCGAGGCTGGAAGAATCCGAACCGGTGCGATTCACCAGCGGCGCGATGTCGCTGATGTTGGGCAGACGGTCTGACTGGAACAGCGCCGTGCGCGCCTCGGCCCAGTTGCGGTTGCCATCAATGGTGTTGATCTCGCCATTGTGCGCCAGCAGTCGGAACGGCTGCGCCAGCGGCCAGCGCGGCATAGTGTTGGTGGAGAAGCGCTGGTGGAACACGCAGATTGCGGTCTCCAGGCGCTCGTCGTCCAGGTCGTGGTAGAAGCGCGGCAGGTCTACCGGCATTACCAGGCCCTTGTAGGCAATCACGCGGCCCGACAGGCTGCAGATGTAGAAATCCGGGTCGCTGTCGTTGGCGATCTCCGCCTTGCGGCGCGCCACGAACAACTTGGTGGAAAGCTCATCGGCACTGAGGCCCGGAGCACTGAAGAACACCTGCTCGATACGCGGCAGTGTCGCGAGAGCAATTTCGCCGCAGACACTGCTGTCGGTCGGGACTTCCCGCCAGCCCACAACGATCAGCCCCTGGTCGGTGAGCGCCTTCTCCATCCCCGCACGCGCGGCCGCTGCGCGACCCTCATCCTGGTTCAGGAAAATCTGCCCGACGCCGAAAGGTTCCTCCAGTTCGGCGCCGAAAGCCTCACGCGCCAACGTGCGCATGAAGGGAACGGGCATCTGCAAGAGCAGGCCGCAGCCGTCACCGGTCTTGCCATCCGCCGCGATACCGCCCCGGTGCGTCATGCATGTCAGCGACTCAATGGCGGTCTGCAGCAACCGGTGGCTGGCATCGCCCGCACTGTGGACGATCAGGCCGAAGCCACAGTTGTCGCGGAATTCTTCAGGGCTAAACAAGCCTGCACTCATACTGTGTCCAGAATAGGTAATAAAAACAAACGGTTACACCGACACGCCCCGTACCTCGGCAGCACTCGGGCGAAAGGGGGAGCTCATTTTACACAGTTGCGCAGTGTGGAACAAACCACCTCAACAGGGGCTGGCCGCACGTGCCTGGGCCGCGCCCAGCAAGCCCTCGAGTTCTTCTCCGGTCACGTCGTCGACAATGCAGGCGTCGCCTATCTCGCGCAACAACACCAGCCGCATACGGCCATCCACCACCTTCTTGTCGCGCCCCATCAGGTCAATGAACATCGCTGGCGTCATACCGGCGGGAATATCCAGCGGCAGGCGCGCCTCACGCAGCAATGCTGCCAGCCGCGACACTTCGTCCTCAGCTACCCAGCCCCGGACGACCGACAGGCGTAGCGCAAGCAGCATACCGACCGCAACCGCCTCACCGTGCAACCAGCTGCCGTAACCCTGAGCGGTCTCAATGGCGTGGCCGAAGGTATGCCCCAGGTTGAGGATCGCACGCACGCCACCCTCCCGCTCATCCGCCGCCACCACCTGGGCCTTCAGTGCACAACTGCGCTCGATGGCCTCGGCAAGGGCGCTGTCGTCGCGGCCCAGCAGGCGCGGCATGGCCTCAAGCAGCCAGGCATAAAAGTCGGCGTCACAGATCAGGCCGTACTTGATAACCTCGGCAAGGCCGGCAGACAGCTCACGCGCCGGCAGCGTGTGCAGGCTGTTGGTGTCAATGAACACGGCCCGCGGCTGATGGAACGCGCCAATCATGTTCTTGCCAAGGGCGTGGTTGACTGCGGTCTTGCCGCCCACGGAGGAGTCCACCTGGGCGAGCAAGGTTGTTGGCACCTGAATGAACTCGACCCCGCGCTGGTAGCAGGCGGCGGCGAAGCCGGTGATATCGCCAACCACCCCGCCACCGACCGCAATCAGGGTTGTGCTGCGACTGTGGCGATCGGCCAGCAGGCACTCAAGGATATGTTCGAAGCTGGCCAGTGTCTTGTGTTGTTCGCCGTCGGGCAGGATGATCTCGGTGACCCGGCCTCCGTCGCCCAGGGCGGCGCGCAGCCGGGGCACGTAGAGGGGCGCTACCGTCACGTTACTGACAATGGCCACCTCGCGGCCGCGAACGTGCTGGCGCAGCAGCTGCGGGTCGGAGAACAGGTCGCGGCCGATGTAGACCGGATAACTGCGCTCTGCCAGATCGACATGAACGGTATGCATAATGACGGACACAGGGCACCCCACGGTAAAAGACTGCTATTCTAGCAGCCTGTCGGACTCAGGGCATCGTCGCGAGGCGTGTGGGAATCGAGGACAGAATGTCGATCGTTTGAGGCGAATAGTGGTGACTATTTAACGAAAACGAGCGGGATTCTGGACCGATTCCCATCAGCCGCAGCAGATGAGCCTGGGGCCGACAGGCTGCTAGCCCCGCGATCCCCCCCTGTCTTTAGCGCTCGGCGGTGAGCGCCTCCATCAGGCGCTGGGCGACCGTGCGCGGGCTGCAGCCGTCCGTGTCGATGACATAATCGGCAATTTCCCGGTACAGCGGGTCACGCACCTTGAACAGATCGCGCAGGACCGTCGCCGGGTTCCCTGACTGCAGCAGCGGTCGCTTGCGGTCGTTGCGGGTGCGACGCACCTGCTCGTCCACCGTTGCGTGCAGGTAGATAACGAAGCCGCGGCTTCCCAGGGCCGTGCGGTTCTCGGCGCGCATGATCACGCCGCCACCAGTGGCGAGGACGATGTCGTCCATCTGCGTCATTTCCTCCACCACCTGCTGTTCCCGGTCGCGGAAACCCGACTCGCCCTCAACATCGAATATCCAGGGGATATCAGCGCCCGTGCGATGCTCAATCTCGGTATCGGTATCCGCGAAGGCCAGGCCGAGCTGGCGCGCAAGGTACTTGCCAATGGTGCTCTTGCCGGCCCCCATGGGGCCGACCAGAAAGACGCGATGCAGATCCGGCATGTGACGTCAGGACACGCCCTAGTCCAGCAGACTGTCGGCAAGAATACGCGGCGTAATGAAGATCAGCGTTTCCGTTTTGGTCTTGGAATTGGACTCATTGCGGAACAGGCGGCCGATATACGGAATGTCGCCAAAGAACGGCACCTTGGTCACGGACTCGATGTCCTCGGTGCGGAACACACCGCCAAGCACGACCGTTTCACCGTTACCCACCAGCACCTGCGTAGTCAACTCGGTGGTATCGATGGACGGGATGAAGCCACCCTGGCCACTCGGCACCAGGTCGCCCAGCGAGTCCTGGGTAATCACCAGGTCCAGCAGGATGCGGTCGTCCGGCGTGATATTGGGCGTGACGTCCAGTTGCAGCACGGCTTCCTTGAAGGACGTGGTGTTCTGGCCGCTCAGCGAGCCTTCCTGATAGGGAATCTCAGAACCCGACTTGATGATCGCCTTCTGCTTGTCGCCGGTAATCACCTTGGGCTGCGACACCACCTCGCCATTGCCCGCCGCTTCCAGCGCCGACAGCTCGGCGGTCAGGAACAGGTCTTCACTGGTGAATCCGACGGCAAAGCCACCGGCCTTGGACGCGACACCGAGGTCGACCATCAGCGCGCCCGGGAAGTTCACGCCGCTGGCGGTGCCATCGATCACCGACTGGTTGATCGCCGCCACGTTTGCCGTATCGCCGGAGACGGACAGGGCATTGCCGTTCACATCAGAGTCGACAAAACCGCCGCCCCATTCAATACCCAGCTCCTGCTCCAGGTCAGACTGGGCGATCACGATACGCGCCTCGATCATCACCTGGCGGATCGGAATATCCACGAGGTCGATCAGGTCGCGGATTTCGGCCAGCTTGGACGCAGTTTCGGTCACGATCAGGGAGTTGGTGCGGGGCTCCACGATCACCGAGCCGCGCGGTGAAATCAGCGTACCACCATCCTCCGAGCCCGCTTCGAACAGGCTTACCACGCTCGCGGCACTGGCATAACGGATGCGGATAAACTCGCTCTGCAGGGGTGCCAGTTCGGCAATCTGTTTGTTCGCTTCGATCTGCTGGCGCTCACGCTCGGCGATTTCCGCCGCGGGCGCCACCATCAGCACGTTACCGACCTGGCGCTTGTCAAGGCCCTTGGTGCGCAGCACCAGTTCCAGTGCCTGGTCCCACGGCACGTTTTGCAGGCGCAGGGTGATGCGCCCGGACACGGTATCGCTCGCCACCAGGTTGAGCTCGGTAAAGTCGGCAATCAGCTGCAGCACGGCGCGCACTTCGATGTCCTGGAAGTTCAGCGAGATGCGCTCACCGACATAGGTGAACTCGTCGCGGCGCTCTTCCAGTTCTTTTTTGGACAGCGGCTTGACCGCAATCACATACTGGTTGTCCGTCTGGTACGCCAGGTAATCGAATTCACCCACGGTCTTCAGGGTCAGGGTTGCACCGCGCTCGGCACTGTTGACGTCCACGCTGGTCACCGGCGTGGCGAAATCGGTAACGTCGAAACGCCGCATCAGGTGCTCGGGCACACTGGTATCGAGGAACTGCACGCGTATATCACCGCGCTCGCTGAAAACGTTCACATCGACCGAGGGATTGCTCAGCTCCAGGGTCAGGCGTGCCTCACCGCTGCCTGCGCGCTGGAATTGCAGGTCGTTGATGGATGAGCGCTCGCGGGCAACCTGTTCGACACGCGCCGTGAGCGCATTGGGGTCGCTGGCCGGCTTGACGTAGTCGCCGCTGCTGCCCTGGCCCACCACCAGGAACAGGCTGTTGCCTTCAACCCGGGTTTCGTAGGGCACCAGTTTCACCAGGTTCAGCACCAGGCGCGTGCGGTCACCCGACTCGAGCACGACCACACCGGTAGCGTTGCCATAGGGCAGGGTGTAGCTTTTTTGCGGCAGCGCGCTGCGTGTGCCCGGGAAATCAATGGCAATCCGCGCCGGCTTCTCGATGGTGTAGGCCTCCATCGGAGGTGGCGTTTCATCGAAATCCAGTCGCACCTCGATCTTGCTGCCCGGGCGCGAGGCGAATTCGATATCCGTCACTGTCGGCGCCGCCTGCACGGCCTGGCCCAAGAGGCTGAAAACCAGCATTGCTGCCAGACGTTGCAGTGTACCACTCCGTCTGCAAGATCCCTCTTTCACGGCACTAATCCCCAAATTTGCTGTTTTTTTCAACATGGCTGTCACCAATGGCCCCTGCGTCAGATGCCGCTTAGATCGATTCTCCGCGGACGTTCCACCCAACCGTCCGCGGTACCGTCACTGACGATCTCCACCACCGCCACATAGGAATCCGTCATCTCGACGATCCGGCCGTGGTTGCGACCCAGGTAATTCCCCAGGCGCACACGGTGCACCCCTCCATCCGGGTCCCGAATCAGGGACCACTGGGTTCCACCGCGCTCCAGCGAGCCCACCATCGTCAGCGAATCGAAGGTGTATTGCTCGAGGAACTCGCGAGCCCGCTTTTCGTCTGGCTTGATTGCGCTGATAGCCTGCATCTGCGTGATATCACGCACCTGTACCGGGCGATCAAAGGGACTGCGCAAGGCGGTGGCACTGTAGGCAAAGGCCTCATAGGCCTGAAAAGTCGGGATCGGCGCAATGATGCCGCCCGGCCGCGCACGCTTCTCCGCCATAAAAGCGTCCAGATCGCTGAAATTGTCCGACCCGCAGGCTGTCAGCAGCAGGGCTGCAGACACCGCAACTGCGGTCAGTCGCCACTCCATGCTCATGCTAGCCCTCTCCATCCTTGTAGCGATAGGTCTTGGCAGTAATGCTCATGTTGAGCGCGTTGCTGTTGCCCGACGGCGCCGTAATTGAAAAATCGTGCAGCGTGACGATACGCGGTAGGCCGGCCATACCGCTGATGAACGCCCCCAGGTCATGGTAGGAACCCGTCGCTGTGATCGCAATCGGCAGCTCAACGTAAAACTCGCGCGCCTGCTCCGGCTGCAAGGCGATACTGTTGATTTCCAGGCCATTCATCAGGCCCTTGTTGGTAATGTCCTCCAGCAGGCCCGGGACCTCGGTGTCGCTGGGCAACTGACTGACCAGGGCACCGAATGACTCTTCCATTTCCACCATCTGTACCTTGTAGGCTTCAAGGTTGGCCGCCTGAAAGGCCTTTTTCTCATAATCGCTGCGCAGGCGCTCTTCTTCGGCCTGCACGTTGCCCAGCGTGAGCTGCAGATCCTTGATGTGGTAGTAGTATCCGCCCGCAACAACCAGCACCAACAGCAGTACACAGAGCACCGCCTTGACCGCGGTCGGCCAGGACCCGATATTGTCGAAGTCGATATCGTTGACATCGAACTCCCGGAGACTGCGCAGGGTATCTTCGAGTGCCATGCCTTAACCTCCCGCGCCGCTATCGGATTCGGGCAACTGCACCTTCACCTTGAGATTGAACGTAGCCGCCTGATCACCATACTGGGTAGCAGCACGCACGGAATCCAGGTTTGGCTGCTGCAGCCAGTCGGAGGAATCCAGGCGCCGCATGAGGCTGGAGACGCGGTTGTTGGACTCCGCCACCCCGATCAGAACGATCTCGTTGTTGCTGCTTTGCAGGCTGGTGTAGAACACGCCGTCGGGCAGGGTGCGCACCAACTGGTCCATCACGCGGACGATAATCGGCCGGTTGCCCTGCAGCTCCTGGATGACGCGCATGCGGTCGATCAGCTGGTTGCGGCGACGCTCCAGCTCGCGGATCTCTTCCACCTGGCGATCCAGCACGCGGATATTTTCCGTAAGGTACTCGTTGCGCGCCTTCTGGTGGTCGATCTGGCCGTTGACGATGCGGTCGCCGAGAATCACCAGCCCGATGCCGATAAGCGCAACCATACCCAATAGGGCGAGGAACTCTTTCTTCCGTTCGGCCCGGCGTTCCTCACGCCAGGGAAGCAGGTTGATTTGTGCCATCAGTCAAAGCTCCGCAGGGCGAGTCCGCAGGCGATCATCATCGCGGGGGCATCGCTGCTCAGGGCAACCGCGTTGACCCGGGATGAGATGGTCATTTCGGCGAACGGGTTGGCAACGGCGGTGGGCGTACCCAGCTTGTCCTGCACCAGGTCGACCAGACCCTCCATGGAGGACACGCCGCCTGCGAGAATGATGTAGTCGACGTCGTTGTACTGACTGGAGGAGAAGAAGAACTGCAGCGAGCGCGCCACCTGCTGCACGACCGCCTCCTTGAAGGGAATCAGCACCTCGGGTTCGTAGTCGTCCGGCAGGCCGCCCTGTTTCTTGGCCAGACCGGCCTCTTCCAGCGGCAAACCGTACCGGCGCATGATTTCATCGGTAAGCTGTTTGCCCCCAAACAGCTGCTCGCGCGTGTAAATGGTCTGCCCGTTGTTCAACACGCTGAGCGTGGTCATGGTGGCGCCGATGTCTACAATGGCGACCATGCTTTCCAGCTCCAGGTTCAGCTGGCGCCGGATCAGGCCGTAGGCGCGCTCCATGGCATAGGCCTCGACATCCATGATGCGTGCGGTAAGGTCGGCGCCTTCAATGGCATCCACGCGGGACTCGATCGTTTCACGCCGGCAGGCTGCCAGCAGAACCTCAACATGATTGGCACGCTCCGGCGACGCACCCTGGATCTCGAAATCAATTGCCACTTCATCCAGGGGGTACGGAATGTACTGATCCGCCTCCAGCGTCAGCTGCGTCTCCATGTCGTCCTCATTGAGACCGGCTGGCATGTCGATGATCTTGGTGATCACCGACGAACCCGCCACGGCGGCGGCGACCGCCTTGAGCTTGGTACGCGACTGTGCCACGACAGCTCGAATGGCGTTGGTGACGCCCTCGACATCGTTCACGTTTTTTTCGATGACCGCGTCCACCGGCAGGGAACTGACCGAGTAACTTTCTACCCGATATCGCCCTCCGGACTGGCTAAGCTCAAGCAGCTTTACCGTTGTGGAACTGATATCCAGCCCCAACACCGCCACCGACTTTTTCTTCCCTAGAATGCCAAGCAATTCGTTTTCCTATGTGTATCACTGACTTAGCTTGTTTTTATACACTACTACATTAATTTGTAGATATAGCATAATCAATACTGCAATCAAAAGCGAAAATACGCTTATAATTACCAAATGTTGCCTGCCCCCCTTCCGACTACAGTAATACAAGTCACTGCTTTGTAAAGGAATAAATGGGTTTCCTCCGCTTTTTATTGCGTTCTTCCGTGCTCGCCCTGCTGGGCCTGGGCTGGCTGCTTGCGGGCGTCTATTTACACCTTGACCCCGGATTGCCCGACGTGGAAACCCTCCGCGACGTCAGACTACAGACCCCAATGCAGGTGTATACCCGGGACGGCGACCTGATCGGCCAGTTCGGCGAACAGAAGCGCAATCCACTGCGTTTCGAGGACATTCCGCCGCAGTTTGTGCAGGCCCTGCTGGCCGCTGAAGACGACCGTTTCTTCGCCCACCGCGGCGTTGACCTCGCCGGCCTGATGCGCGCCGTGTCGGAGCTCGCGCTGACGGGTGAAAAGGGCTCCGGCGGCAGCACATTGACCATGCAGGTGGCGCGCAACTATTTCCTCAGCCTGGAGCGCACGTTCACACGCAAATTTAACGAGATCCTGCTGGCGATCAAGATTGAGCGCGCGTTGGACAAGGAAGAAATCTTTGAGCTGTATTTCAACCGCGTGTTTCTGGGCCATCGTGCCTACGGTTTTGAAGCCGCTGCACAGGTGTACTACGGCAGCGGCATCAAGGACCTGACACTGGCGCAGCACGCCATGCTCGCCGGCATTCCGAAAGCGCCATCGCGCAATAATCCCATCAGCGGGCCCCAAGCCAGCAAGGAGCGCCGCGACTGGATTCTGGGGCGCATGCTGTCGCTGGGCTACATTGACCGGGACAGCTGGGCAGAGGCTCTTGCCGAGCCGGCCAGCGCACAGCACCACGGGGCGCAGCTGAGCTTCGCTGCACACTACGCGGCGGAGATGGCCCGCCAGGAAATGCTCGATCGCTACGGGATGGCGGCCTATACCGATGGCTACCACGTCTACACCACCATCAGCAGCGAGCTGCAGCAGCTGGCTCAGGAATCCGTGGTGCACGGCCTGATGACCTATGACAGGCGGCACGGCTATCGCGGGCCGGAACGCCAATTGGCGCCGGACGCCGACGATGCGACTACCGATGCCACCGCCACCTGGCTGGACGCCCTGGTCGACACACCGGTGGTCGCCGGGCTCAGCCCCGCGATCGTGACCGGCCTGCGCGAAGACCGCGTCGACCTGCTGTTCAGCGATGGCAGCCCCGGTGAGTTGCTCTGGGATGACGGCCTGCGTCAGGCCAGCCCCTACCTCACCGAGAACTCCGTGGGCCGCGCGCCCGCCAGCATTGCCGACGTAGTTGCCGTCGGGGATCTCGTCCGGGTGCGGCGCCAGGACGATGGACGCTGGCACCTCAGCCAGGTGCCAGCGGCACAGGCGGCGCTGGTGTCCCTGGACCCGGACAACGGCGCCATCATCAGCATCGTCGGCGGTCTGGGATTCGAAAGCAGCAAGTTCAACCGCGCCACCCAGGCCCGCCGCCAGCCTGGTTCAAGCTTCAAGCCTTTCGTCTACAGCGCCGCGCTGGAGGCGGGATTTACCGCTGCCAGCATCATCAACGACGCTCCCGTGGTGCTGGAAGACGCCTCTCTGGAAGATATCTGGCGACCGGAAAACGACGGTGGTCGTTTCTACGGGCCCACCCGACTGCGCTGGGCACTCACCCAGTCGCGCAATCTGGTTTCCATCCGCCTGCTCCAGCAGATTGGCGTACCGGAGCTCATCCGCCACGTCGCGCGCTTCGGTTTCGACACCAGCAAGTTTGCGCCGGACCTGTCCCTGGCGCTGGGCACCCATGTGATGTCGCCGCTGGAGCTCGCCACCGCCTATGCGGTGCTCGCCAACGGCGGCTACGCGGTGAAGCCGTACCTGATTGAGCGCATCGAGGACATCGACGGGCAGGTTATTTTCGAGGCCGCACCCGCGACCGTGTGCCGCGACTGTTCGCCCGTCGAAGCGCCCGTCGAAGCCGACCCGGAGCGTGAGCTGCGCATGGAGGAAATCCTTGCCGGTGCCGGTGCGGCTGCGACGCCCCAGCGCCCACGCGCCGAGCGGGTCATGGACGAGCGCAGCAACTTCATCCTCACCAGCATCCTGCAGGATGTGATCAAACGGGGCACGGGGCGCCGCGCCCTGACCCTGGGGCGCAACGACCTCGCCGGCAAGACAGGGACCACCAACGGGCCCATGGACGCCTGGTTTTCCGGTTACAACCGCGACGTGGTGACCACGGCCTGGGTCGGCTTCGACAATTACACGCCCCTGGGGCGCCGGGAATTCGGCGGCACAGCGGCACTGCCCATCTGGATTGACTACATGCGCGGCGCCCTGCGCGACAGCCCGGACGTACAGCCGCCCCTGCCTCCGGGCGTGGTGCACGTACGCATCGACCCCGACACCGGCCTGCTGGCACGCCCGGGGCAACAGAACGCCATTTTCGAGTATTTCCGGGAGGACCAGGTGCCGGCGGCGAGCGGTGGAACAGGCGACAGCGGCCTGCGCGGCACCACGGAAGACCTGGTGCGGGATATCTTCTAGTCGTTAACCGCGACCCGGTGCGTAATTGTCGGGGTAGGGCACTCGGGCAACACCGCTGTCCACGGCAGCACGCGCCACCGCCGGCGCAATGTGCTGCAGCAGTCGGGGGTCAACCGGCTTGGGAATGATGTAGCGCGGGCCGAAACTCAGTTCGGTTTCGCCACAGGCCCTGAGCACCGACTCCGGTACCGGCTCGCGAGCCAATTCGCTGAGCGCCTTAACCGCCGCGATCTTCATCGCTTCATTGATCGCGCTGGCACGGACGTCAAGCGCGCCGCGGAAAATGAACGGAAAGCCCAGTACGTTGTTCACCTGGTTCGGATAATCCGAACGGCCGGTGGCCATGATCAGGTCATCGCGCACGCTGTGCGCCAGTTCCGGGCGAATCTCCGGGTCGGGATTGGAGCAGGCGAAGACGATGGGGCGGTCCGCCATGGACAACAGCATGTCAGCGCTGAGCAGATCGGCCCCCGACAGCCCCACAAACACATCGGCGCCGCGTACGGCATCGCTGAGGCTGCGCTTGTCGGTATTGTTGACGAACTCCTGCTTGTAGCTGTTCACGCCCTCGCGCCCGGCGTAAATCACACCGCGACGGTCGAGCATGAAGATGTTTTCCTGGCGAGCACCCATACTCACCAGCAAACGCATGCAGGCAATCGCCGCCGCGCCGGCGCCGAGGCAGGTAATCACGGCATCCTCAAGGCGCTTGCCCTGGATCTCCAACGCATTGATCATGCCCGCCGCAGTGACAATGGCGGTGCCGTGCTGGTCATCGTGAAAGATGGGGATGGAGCAACGCCGGGCCAGTTCTGCTTCAATTTCAAAACACTCGGGTGCCTTGATATCCTCAAGGTTGATGCCGCCAAACGTGTCGGCGATGTTGGCCACGGTGTCGATAAAGCTGGCGCTGTCTTCGGTGTTGACTTCGATGTCCACCGAGTTGATGCCGGCGAAGCGTTTGAACAGCAGTGCCTTGCCCTCCATGACGGGCTTGCTCGCCAGCGAACCCAGATTGCCGAGCCCGAGCACGGCAGTGCCGTTGCTGATCACCGCAACCAGATTGCCCTTGCCGGTGTATAAATACGCGGCATCGACATCGGCGGCAATTTCACGACAGGGCTCGGCAACACCGGGGCTGTAGGCCAGCGCCAGCTCGGCCTGGGTTTCCGCAGGCTTGGTCAGCTCCATGCTGATTTTTCCGGGAACCGGCTTCGCGTGATAGTCGAGGGCCGCCTGTCTGAAATCTTTGCTCATAGTCAGAAATCCGCTGGTGACTGCGCTTGCGGGAGGGACGCACGAGAATATAGAAAAGCACTCGCAGCCACAAGCGCAGGCACTTCAAGGGCTTGTACCAGACACAAAAAAACCGGGAACCCCACGGCGCCCGGCTTTTGTTTGGCGGCCGCACAAGGCAGCCGCCTGAAGCAGCTTAACGCGATGCGCCGCGCGCGCCAAAACGCTTCTTGAAGCGGTCAACGCGGCCGCCGCTGTCGAGTACTTTCTGCTTGCCGGTGAAGAACGGGTGGCACTGCGAGCACACGTCGATGTGAAAGTCCTCACAGCGCGTGGAGCGAGTGGCAACCACGTTGCCACAGCTGCAAGTCGCGGTGACCGCCTCGTACTTGGGATGAATTTCTGCTTTCATGGTGTTGCTCCTGTGAATTGGTGCCGCCACCCGATCCTGTCGGGCACCGCACCGGACTTGTGGAGGTAACGCGAAAAAATAGGCGCGCATAGTACCAGACACAGCGTCCAGCGCAAGCCCCGCTGATGGCAGCCCCGCTGTAGGCAGCCCCGCGGTTGCGCTATCATGCGCCACCGTTCCACATCGACAACACGCTGAGAGGCGCGATGCCCGTTCTTCGCCTGGCCGTTTCCTGCCCGCTGCGCTCCCTGTTCGACTACCTGCCTCCGGCAGGACTGGAGCCACAGGCCCTGTCGGACCTGCGGCCCGGTGTGCGGGTGAAAGTCGACTTCGGGCGGCGCCAGTTACAGGGCTGGCTGATTGAGGTTGCCGAGGAATCTGCGCTACCTGCGGCATCGCTGCGTGCGGCGCAGGCGGTCGTCGACTCCGCTCCGCTGTTGTCGCCCGGGGTGCTGCAGCTGTGCCTGTGGGCAGCGGACTATTATCAACACCCACCGGGGGAGGTGTTCGAAGTCGCCTTTCCGCCCGGACTCAGGAACGCCCAACCACACCAGCCACCGGGGCAGCCAGGCTGGCGCCTCAGCCAGCGTGGCAAAGGGCTGCCGGCAGGGGCCCTCCAGCGGTCGCCGCGCCAGGCAGAGGCGCTGGCCCTGCTGCAGGACAGCGCCGAGCTTGCCACCAGCAGCCTGCGCGAGCGGGGTATCAACGCCGGCATCCTGCGCCAACTGGAACAGAAAGGCCTGGCCGAACGCTGCGTGCTGGCGCCCGGCCGGATCCTGAGCACGCCGCAGCCTGGGCTGCCACTGAACGGCGAGCAGGCCGCGGCGCTGGAGGGCATCCTGGCGCACTACGGCGGATTCCACTGCAGCCTGCTGGAGGGGATTACCGGCAGCGGCAAGACCGAAGTCTACCTGCAGTTGATTGCCCATTGCCTTGCCCAGGGCCAACAGGCACTGGTGCTGATACCCGAAATCGGCCTCACCCCGCAGACCCTGGCGCGCTTCACGGCACGCTTCGGCACCGGCATCGCGGTGCTGCACTCGGGCCTCAACGACACCGAGCGCTACGCTGCCTGGGAGGCGGCGCGCACCGGCGCGGCATCCATTGTCATGGGCACACGCTCGGCGATCTTCAGCAGCCTGCGGCGACCGGGGTTGATCATTGTCGATGAAGAGCACGATGCGTCCTTCAAGCAACAGGATGGATTCCGCTATTCCGCGCGGGATATCGCCGTTAAACGAGGGCAGATCGAGGGCGCCACTGTAGTGCTGGGCAGCGCCACCCCGGCACTGGAAACCCTGCACAACGCCCTGCAGGGCCGCTATGGTCACTACCGCCTGACACAGCGCGCAGGTCAGGGTGAACTGCCCACCCTGCGGGCTATTGATGTGCGCCGGGAGACCCTGCAGGGCGGACTGTCGCGGGCGCTGCGCGAGGCCATCCATGGCGCCCTGAGGGGCGGACAGCAGGTGCTGCTGTTTCTGAACCGCCGCGGCTACGCACCGGCGCTGCAATGCCACGACTGCGGCTGGATTGCCCAGTGCAGTGCCTGCGACACCCGCATGACGGTGCACCGCCGCCAGCGCAGGCTGCGCTGTCACCACTGTTCCGCCAACCTGCGGCTGCCGCAGGCCTGTCCCAGCTGCCACAGCGCGCGCCTGCTCACCAATGGTCTGGGCACCGAGCAAACCGAAGAGGTGTTGCGCAATACGTTTGGCGAGTGGCCCATCCATCGCGTCGACAGCGACTCCATGCAGGGCAAAGGCGCCATGCAGACACTGGTGTCCGAGGTACAGAACGGCGCGCCGTGCATTCTCCTGGGCACGCAAATGCTGACCAAGGGGCACCACTTTCCCGGGGTCAACCTGGTCGCCGTCATTGACGCGGATGCGCTGCTGTTCAGCGCTGACTTCCGCGGTGAGGAGCGCATGGCGCAGCTGCTGACCCAGGTCGCGGGGCGCGCGGGGCGCACGGGGGACGCCGGGCAGGTGCTGGTGCAGACCCACTACCCCGATCACCCCCTGATGCAGGCGATGCTTACCGAGCGCTACGCCGACCAGGCGCGGCGCCTGCTGCAGGCCCGTGAGGAACAGGGCATGCCGCCACATGGGCGACTGATTCTACTGCGCACCGACAGCCCGGCCACGGACACCGGGGAACGCTTCCTGGCGGCCCTCAGGCAACAGGCCGACCCGGCACTGCCGCAGGGTTGCCGTTTGATCGGGCCGCTGCCGTCCCCCCTGCAACGGCGGGCGGGTAAATTCCGTAACCAGCTACTGGCGATGGCGCCGGACGTGCGCCGGGCCCAGCGGCTGGCGCGCCTTCTGGTGCACTGCGCCGAGCAACTGCCCAGCCGCCAGGGGCTCAACTGGTCCATCGATGTCGACCCACTGGATCTGGGTTGATCGCCGGCTCGCGCTGGCCATGAGCAGCCATTTACGGCGATAATGCGACGCTGCCCTGCACGGCAGGCGAGCAGCCAATTCATCCCAGAAAACGCAGGTGTCCCCCCCGGAAATGAAGGAACAATTGTCACAGCTGATCCAGCAGGCCCTCGACGCGCTGGCCGCCGACGGTCGACTCCCCGAGGCCACGCAACCGACCATCGCCATCGAGCGCACACGGGACGCCAGCCATGGCGATCTGGCCAGCAACGTGGCCCTTACCCTGGCCAAGGCGGCGGGCTACAAGCCCCGCGACCTGGCGGGCATGATCTGTGACGCGCTGCCCGCCTCACCGCTGGTCAGTCGCGCAGAGGTTGCCGGGCCGGGCTTCATCAATTTCTTCCTGTCCGGCGACAGCAGCCGCGCCGTGGTACAGCGCGTGCTCACCGAAGGCGAGCAGTTCGGCCGCAGCGACGCCGGCGCCGGCCGCCGGGTGCAGGTTGAGTTCGTGTCCGCCAACCCCACCGGCCCCCTGCACGTGGGCCACGGCCGCGGGGCTGCCGTGGGCGACAGCATCTGCCGGCTGCTCAGCGCCACCGGCTGGTCGGTGGCCAGCGAGTTCTACTACAACGATGCCGGGGCCCAGATCAGCAATCTGGCCCTCTCGGTACAGGCGCGCTGCCGCGACCTGGGGCCCGACGATCCGCAATGGCCGGAAGACGGCTATCGCGGCGACTACATCGCCGATGTTGCTGCAGCCTATCTGGCCGGTGAAAAAATCGACGCCACGGACCGCCATGTTGCCGGCAAGGCGGACCCGGACGACCTCGACGCCATCCGCGATTTCGCCGTTGCCTACCTGCGCCGCGAGCAGGACCTGGATCTGAAAGCCTTCGCAGTGCATTTCGATCGCTACTTCCTCGAGTCCTCGCTCTATGAGTCCGGCGAGGTCGAAGCGACGGTGGCCAGGCTGGTCGCCAATGGCCATACCTATGAGCAGGACGGTGCACTCTGGCTGCGCACCACGGCGTTCGGCGACGACAAGGACCGGGTGATGCGCAAGCGGGAAGGTGGGTACACCTATTTCCTCCCGGACGTGGCCTACCACTTCAACAAATGGCAACGCGGCTTTGAGCGTGTGATCAACGAACAGGGTGCGGACCACCACAGCACCGTGACTCGCGTGCGTGCCGGCCTGCAGGCCCTGCAGGCCGACATTCCGCAAGGCTGGCCTGACTATGTGCTGCACCAGATGGTGACGGTGATGCGCGACGGCAGCGAGGTGAAGCTGTCCAAGCGAGCGGGCAGCTACGTCACCCTGCGCGACCTGATCGATGAAGTCGGCTGTGACGCCACACGCTATTTCCTGGTGGCGCGGGCGCCCAGCTCGCAGCTTACCTTCGATATCGACCTGGCGCTGTCGCAGAGCAACGACAACCCGGTGTATTACATTCAGTACGCTCACGCCCGCGCCTGCTCGGTGCGCGCAAAACTGGCCGAGCAGGGCTGGGACTGGGAACAGGAGCGCGGCATTGCGGCGCTGCCACGGCTGGAGGAGGAGCAGGAGAAAGCCCTGATCAAGCGGCTCGACCAGTACCCCGAGGTGGTGGCAGGCGCGGCGCTGGCCAGCGAACCCCACACGGTAGCCAACTACCTGCGGGAGCTCGCTGCCGAGTTCCACAGCTATTACAACGCGCATAAAATGCTGGTGGATGACGGCGAACTGCGCGACGCCCGCATCGCGCTGAGCGAAGCCGTGCGCCAAGTGGTGGCCAACGGCCTGTGGCTGCTGGGCGTGAACGCACCGGAGGCCATGTAAATGGCGCGCGACAGCGGCGGCCGGGGCGGACGCAGCGGAGCGCGCCGCAAACCCCAGGCGGCCAGCCGCAATAACGGTGGCGCAAGCCCCTGGCGCTGGTTCGCTGCCGGCGTGGGCACAGGCGTGTTCCTCAGCCTGCTGCTCTACCTGGGCACGCTGCCACCGGGCACACAGCCCGCGGGAGAAACACCGGAAACCGCCGCGGCAGAGGCGCCCCCAAAACCCCGCTTCGACTTCTACACCATGTTGCCGGAGCAAACCATCGACGTGGAAGTTGAACCGACAGAGGTGGCGCAACAGCCCAACGTGGCCCCGCCGCCCGCAGAGAGCTATGTGCTGCAGGCGGGCTCCTTCCGCCAGCGCGAGGACGCCGACCGGCGGCGGGCGGAGTTGCTGCTGCTCGGTCTGGAACCCAGCGTGGAGGAATCCACGGGAGACAACGGTCGCTGGTTCCGGGTTTATCTCGGGCCCTACACCACCCACGCACAGATGAGCCGCGCACGTGGCTTAACGGCTGCACAGAATATCGACACCCTGCTGTTGAAGCGGGGGCGCCCCTAGTACCGGTGCCGCCCCGCGGCGCCGCGCTTGAATTCCCGCCACGGCTCCCCATATCTGGAGCAACAGGAGACTTATCGTGGAACAATATCGAGGCACGACCATCCTCTCAGTGCGTCGTGGCAACAGCGTTGTCATTGGCGGCGACGGACAGGTATCGATGGGTAATACCGTCATGAAGGGCAACGCGCGCAAAGTGCGCCGCCTGCACAAGAACAAGGTGCTGGCGGGCTTTGCTGGCGGCACCGCGGATGCCTTCACCCTGTTCGAGCTGTTTGAGGCGCAGCTGGACAAGCACCAGGGGCATCTGGTGCGGGCCGCCGTGGAGCTGGCCAAGGCCTGGCGCACCGAACGCGCCCTGCGCCGGCTGGAAGCGTTGCTGGCGGTCGCCGACAAAGAGACCTCCCTGGTGATCACCGGCAACGGCGATGTGATCGAGCCCGAAGACAACCTCATCGCCATCGGCTCCGGTGGCCCCTTCGCACAATCCGCCGCCCGCGCACTGCTGGACAATACCGAACTCGACGCCCGCAGTATCGTGGAGAAGGGCCTGAACATCGCCGGCGATATCTGCATCTACACCAATCACAACCAAACCATCGAACAACTCGACTATTAGGCTCCCCGCATGTCCAACATGACGCCCCGCGAGATTGTCCACGAACTGGACAAGCACATCATCGGCCAGCAGGACGCCAAGCGCGCTGTGGCGATCGCCCTGCGCAATCGCTGGCGACGCATGCAGCTGCCGGATGCGCTGCGCGCCGAAATCACCCCGAAGAACATTCTCATGATCGGCCCCACCGGCGTGGGCAAGACCGAAATCGCGCGTCGCCTGGCGAAGCTGGCAAACGCACCGTTCGTCAAGGTCGAAGCCACCAAGTTCACCGAGGTGGGCTATGTCGGCCGCGATGTGGAATCGATCATCCGCGACCTCGCGGACGTCGCCGTGAAGCTGTATCGCGAGCAGGAGATGCAGAGGGTGCGGTTCCGCGCCGAAGAGGCAGCAGAGGAGCGGCTGCTGGACATCCTGCTGCCACCGGCGCGCGGAGACAGCGCCAACACCGGCGCCGGCACCCGGCAGCTGCTGCGGAAAAAGCTCCGTGAAGGCGAGCTCGATGACAAGGAAGTGGAGGTCAACCTGGCCACCAGCGGGCTTGGCATGGAGATCATGGCACCCCCCGGCATGGAGGAGATGACCAACCAGCTGCAAAGCATGTTCTCCAACCTCTCGCGCCAGCAGAGCAAGACCCGCCGCATGCCGGTCAAGGCGGCGTTGAAGGCCCTGTGCGACGAAGAGGCGGCCAAGCTGGTCAACGAAGAGGAGCTGAAGCAGCGGGCCATTCGCGAAGCCGAGCAGAATGGTATCGTCTTCATCGACGAACTGGACAAGGTGGCGAAGCGTGGCGAGACGGCCGGGGCCGATGTCTCGCGGGAGGGCGTGCAGCGCGATCTTCTGCCGCTGATCGAGGGCTCTACCGTCACCACCAAGCACGGCACGATCAAGACCGACCATATCCTGTTCATTGCCTCGGGCGCGTTCCACCTGGCCAAGCCCTCCGACCTGATTCCTGAATTGCAGGGCCGCCTGCCGATCCGGGTGGAACTGGAGTCACTGACCGCCAGCGACTTCGAACGCATTCTCACCGAGCCTGACGCTTCACTCACCGAACAGTACCAGGCCCTGCTGGCCACGGAAGGCCTGCAGGTGGAGTTCACCGCCGATGGCTTGCGACGCATTGCGGAGACCGCCTGGCAGGTCAACGAGAAAACCGAAAACATCGGGGCGCGACGCCTGCATACCGTCATGGAGCGCCTGCTGGAGCAGGCCTCCTTCGGCGCCGCGGATGCCGGGCTGCAGCAACAGCCGCTGACCATCGACGCCGACTACGTCAACAGCCAGCTGCAGGCCCTGAGCGAAGACGAAGACCTGTCGCGCTTCATTCTGTGAGTTGAGAGTCACACCATGACCGAACGAGCCCCGCGCCCCATCGACATACACCTGCACCGCGCCTCGCGGGAGCTTGAGCTGGCATATGCCGGTGGAGAAAGCTACCGTCTGCCCTGTGAGTACCTGCGCGTCTACTCCCCCTCGGCGGAGGTGAAGGGCCACGGCCCGGGGCAGGAAGTGCTGCAAACCGGCAAGATGCACGTCGCCATCACCGACATCCGGCCCGTGGGGCACTATGCACTGCAACTGGTATTCGATGACGGTCACGACACCGGGCTCTACGCCTGGGATTACCTCTACCAGCTGTGCACGCAGCGGGAAGCGCTCTGGCAGGACTACCTCGACCGCATGTCGGCGGCCGGTGCCACGCGCGACCCCCAGGTGCAGGTCATCCAGTTCCAGCCCTGACCGCGGGAGCCACATCGCGCTACAATAGCTGCCCTGTTGCAGGACGGCGGAGGCCGCATGAGCGATAAACGCACCACCCATTTCGGTTACCGGGAAGTCGATGAGGACGCTAAGGCCGGCCTCGTGGCCAATGTCTTTCATTCGGTGGCGGGGCGCTATGACCTGATGAATGACCTCATGTCCGGCGGCATACACCGGATCTGGAAGCGCTTCACCATCGAACTCAGTGCCGTGCGCGCGGGCCAGTCGGTGCTGGACATTGCCGGCGGCACGGGTGACCTGGCGGCAAAATTCGCTGACATCGTCGGACCCACGGGCCGCGTGGTACTGGCAGATATCAACGAATCCATGCTCAACGTGGGCCGCGACAAACTGCTGGACCACGGCTACCAGGGCAATCTCGAGTTCGTACAGGCCGATGCGCAGTACCTGCCTTTCCCCGACGACAGCTTTGACTGCGTCAGTATCGCCTTCGGCCTGCGCAACGTCACCGACAAGGCCCTCGCACTCCGCTCCATGCTGCGTGTGCTCAAGCCCGGGGGGCGGCTGCTGGTGCTGGAATTCTCCAAGCCAGTCAATCCGCTGTTGGAGAAAGCCTACGACAGCTACTCCTTCCGCGTGCTGCCGTTCATGGGCAGGTTGGTCGCGGGGGACAGCGACAGCTACCAGTACCTGGCAGAATCCATCCGCATGCACCCCGATCAGGACACGTTGCTGGGCATGCTGGAGGATGCAGGCTTCGTCAACTGCGAATACCACAACCTCACCGGCGGTGTTGTCGCCCTGCATCGGGGCTTCAAGGCCTGACATGGCGGCCGCCGGCCTCGACCCGACACTGACTACAGCGGCCCTGGCCGCGCTGGAGGCGGCACTCAATCGCGCCCTGGCGCTGGACCCGGCTGGCCAGCGGCACCTGGCCGGGCTGGCTGGACGCACCTTCGCCATTGAGTGCACCTCGCCCGTTGTTCACGTGTACCTGCAGCCGGGCGCGGAACGCACCCGGCTGCTCGGCTATTACGATGGCCCGGTGACCACGCGCGTGCGCGGCAGCGCCTCCGATTTTGCCGAGCTGGCGGGTGCCAGCGACCCGGCAGCCACACTGATCAACGGCAATCTGGTGCTGCAGGGCGACAGCGCGCCGCTGATCGAACTGCAGGGCATCATCGGGCGCCTGGACCTGGACTGGGAAGCGCCGCTGGTGAACGTGCTCGGGGACGTCGCTGGCCATCAGCTTGCTCAGTTCCTGCGCGCGGGTTTCAGTGCCGGGACGGCCGCGTCGAGCAGCCTGCTGCGGCAGCTCGAGGAGTTCATCCATGAGGAGGCACGCCTGACACCGCCCCGGCTGGAAGTTGAGGACTTCTACGGCGACGTGCAAGCCCTGCAGCAACGCGTGGAGCGGTTGCAGTCGCGGCTGGAACGGCTGCGCAAGCGCATCCGGAGCGCCGGGCAGTGAGCGCCGGGCTGTTTTCCCGCAGTCGGCGGCTGCTGCTGATCCTGCGCGTGGCCGGGCGCTACCGGCTGCAGGAGTTTGTCGCGCCCGAAGCGCTGCCCGCGGCCCTGCGGTTACTGCTGCGCCTGTCGCCCTGGCGCAACAGCCAGCCCGGCATGAGCCGGGGAGAGCGGCTGCGCCGGGCGCTGGAGGCGTTGGGTCCGGTCTTCATCAAGTTCGGTCAACTCCTGTCGACGCGACGCGACCTGCTGCCCGCCGACATCGCCGACGAGCTCGCGCGGCTGCAGGACAAGGTGCCCCCCTTCGACGAGACCCTGGCAGCGGGGATTATCGAGTCTGCCCTCGGGGAGCCGGTGAGCACCCTGTTTGCGCGATTCGAGTCCATACCCATTGCCTCGGCCTCGGTAGCGCAGGTGCACGGTGCAACGCTGCACAGCGGGGAAGAGGTCGTGGTCAAGGTGCTGCGCCCGGACATTGAGCCGGTAATACGCCAGGACCTCGCACTGCTCTATACCCTCGCGCGGCTGGTGCAGCGCTACCTGCCCGATGGTCGCAGGCTGCGCCCGGTGGAGGTGGTGGCGGACTACGAGCTGACCATTCTCGACGAGCTGGATTTGCGCCGCGAGGCGGCCAACGCCTCCCAGCTGCGGCGCAACTTCGAGGGCAGCGACCTGGTCTACGTACCCCAGGTGCATTGGGACTACACGCGCAGCAACGTGATGGTGGCGGAGCGTATCAGCGGTATTCCGGTGACCGATATGGCCGCGCTCAAGGCACGCGGCACCGACCTCAAGCTGCTCGCCGAACGCGGTGTGGAAATCTTCTTTACGCAGGTATTCCGCGACAACTTTTTCCACGCCGACATGCACCCGGGCAATATCTTCGTCAACGCCACCGACCCCGCCAACCCGCGCTACATCGCCGTGGATTGCGCGATCGTGGGCAACCTCAGCGACGCTGACCAGTATTACCTGGCACGCAACCTGCTGGCGGTGTTCCAGCGCGACTACCGCGCGGTCGCCGAACTGCACGTGGAGTGTGGCTGGATACCCCCGGACACCCGCGTGCAGGATTTCGAGTCCGCCATGCGCGCGGTCTGCGAACCCGTTTTCGAACGGCCCATCAGCGACATTTCCTTCGGCCAGCTGCTGATTTACCTGTTCAGCACGGCGCGCCGCTTCGACATGGAAGTGCAGCCTGCGCTGGTTCTGCTGCAGAAGACCCTTCTCAACATCGAGGGCCTGGGTCGCCAGCTCTACCCGCAGCTCAATTTATGGGACACCGCGCAGCCCTTCCTCGAGCGCTGGGTGCAGGAGCGTTATTCGCCGCAGTCCATGCTGCGGCGCCTGCAGCGACACTTCCCGTCCTGGCTGGAGCAGCTGCCGCAGGTGCCGGATGCCGTGCTCGACAACCTGCAACGCAGGCCCGGCGCCCCCGATCTTTCACGCCAGCAGCGCCAGCAACAGCAACGCCAGATGGCCCTGCAGCGCGCACAACAGCGCCGGAGGTCGCGGCGCCACGTCGCGGCCGCGGCACTCGCCGGCAGCGGGCTGGTACTGGCGCTGCCCGGGGGATGGGCGTTCCTCAGTACGGTACCGGCCGCCAGCTGGCTACTGCTCTCGGGAGCCCTGCTGCTGCTCTGGCCAGGACGCAGCGCGGACGAATAGGCGGGGTCATGCCCTTGTGCCATAATGCCCCGCTATGGATACCGTGACCCCTGACAACACCGCAGCCCTGCTGCAGGCCGTGCACTGGAACGACCAGGGCCTGGTGCCTGCGATCGCCCAGGACGCCGCCAGCGGGGATGTGCTGATGCTGGCCTGGATGAACGCCGAGGCGCTGCAGCGCACGGTGGAATCCGGGCACGCCGTGTACTGGTCGCGCTCGCGCCAGGCGCTGTGGCGCAAGGGCGAGAGCTCAGGCAACGTACAGCTGCTGCACGAGCTGCGCCTGGACTGCGATGGCGACACCGTGCTGCTGCGCGTGGAACAGGTGGGTGGCGTCGCCTGCCACACCGGGCGTCGCCACTGTTTTTACCAGCGCTGGACCGGTGACGACTGGAACACCACCGACCCTGTGCTGAAATCACCGGAATCCATGTACGGAAAGACACCGTGAACGATGTTCTGCAACAATTGGACGCGATACTCGCCGCGCGCCGCACAGCAAGCCCGGAGAGTTCCTACGTGGCCAGCCTGCATCACCGGGGTCTGAACAAGATTCTGGAGAAGGTCGGGGAGGAAGCGACCGAGGTCATTATTGCTGCCAAGGATGCGGGGGAGAACCGCGCGGAGCTGGTGGGGGAAGTGGCTGACCTCTGGTTTCACACCCTGGTCATGCTCTCCCACCTGGAGCTGGACTCCAGCGCGGTGCTGGATTGCCTGGCAGAGCGCTTCGGCGTGTCCGGGCTGGACGAAAAGGCCTCTCGCGGCTGACCGCGGGATCACCACTACACAACGGAGACACACATGGGTATCGGTGGCATCAGTATCTGGCAATTGTTGATCATTCTCGCCATTGTCATCATGTTGTTCGGCACCAAGCGCCTGCGCACCCTGGGCAGCGACCTCGGCAGCGCCGTGAAGGGCTTCCGCAAAAGCATCCAGGATGATGAGAGCAGCAAGGCGGAGGCGGAAGCGGAAACCAAGGACGACACCAGCGGCGAAGCACGGAGCGACAACAGCAAGTCGTGACACGCCGCCATGTTTGATATCGGGTTTGCCGAGCTACTGCTTATCGGAGTGGTCGGGCTGTTGGTCATCGGGCCCGAGCGGCTGCCCTCGACAATCCGTACCGTGAGCGCCTGGCTGGCGCAGATCCGCCGCGGCTTCAATCAGATCCGCAGCGAGGTAGAGCAGGAACTGCACAACGACGCCATCATGCAGGAGCTGCGCAAAACCGGTAGCGACCTGAAGCGCGATGCACAGCAGGCCGGCGATGCCCTGAAGGCGGCCGGCGGGAACGACAGCGCAGCGGCGTCCGCGTCCACCGAGGATTCCAGTGCAGCGAACCCTGGACGCCCCGGGCAGGTCAGCCCCGACAAGGAGCCTTCGGGGCAATGAGCGACGACAGCGAAGACCAGCCCCTGCCCCTGGTGGCACACCTCACCGAGCTGCGCGACCGGCTCCTGCGCGCGCTGCTCGCCGTGTTGATCGTGTTCATCGGCCTGTTTCCCTTCGCCAACGAGATCTACAGCTTCGTCTCCGAGCCGCTGCGCGCGCTGCTGCCAGCGGGCGCGTCGATGATCGCCACGGATGTCGCCTCGCCGTTCCTGACGCCGTTTAAGCTCACCCTGGTCGCCGCGGTGTTCATCGCCATTCCCTATGTGCTCTACCAGGCCTGGAGCTTTATCGCACCCGGGATGTACCGGCATGAAAAGCGCCTCGCCATACCCCTGCTGGCCTCCAGCGTGGTGCTGTTCTACGCCGGCGCAGCCTTCGCCTACTACGTGGTGTTTCCGCTGGTGTTCGGGTTCTTTACCAGCGTGGGCCCGGAAGATATCGCCATCATGACCGATATCAACAGCTACCTGAACTTTGTGCTGAAGCTGTTCTTCGCCTTCGGTATCTCCTTTGAGATCCCCATCGCGGTGGTAATCATGATCGCCGCCGGGATCACCACACCCGAGGATCTCGCGCGTAAAAGGCCCTACGTCATCGTCGGCTGCTTCGTCTTTGGCATGCTGCTCACCCCGCCCGACGTGATCTCACAGGCGCTGCTGGCGGTACCCATGTGGTGCCTGTTCGAACTGGGCATTGTGTTCGGGCGCCTGATCAAACGGCGCGGCGCAGCCCCGGCAGACACGGAGTAATGGCGGCAAAGCCCGGTCGCAGCCTGTCACCGCTGCTGGCCATATTGCGCTTCCTGCTGCCCTACCGGGCTCGCCTGCTGGCCGCCGGCACCGCGCTGGTATTTACCGCGGGGGCCACGCTGTTTCTCGGCCGGGGTATCCAGGTGCTTATCGACGAAGGCTTCAGCGGCGGCACCCGCGCCGACCTGGCCAATGCCATCGGCGTCATTCTGGTCATCGCCGCCGCCATGGCCGTGGGCACGTTTGCCCGCTTCTATTTTGTCTCCTGGCTGGGCGAGCGGGTCAGCGCCGACATCCGCAACGCGGTGTTCGACAACATCATCCATCTGGATCCCGGGTATTTCGAGACCAACCGCAGCGGCGAAATCATGTCGCGCCTCACCACCGACACCACGCTGCTACAGACCATCATCGGCTCCTCCCTGAGCATGGCGCTGCGCAGCGGGCTGACCCTGCTCGGCGGCCTGGTGCTGATGTTCATCACCAACATCCAGCTGAGCCTGATCATTACGGTGGCAGTGCCGCTGGTGCTGCTGCCCATCCTGTTCTTCGGGCGGCGCGTGCGGCGGCTGTCCACCCAGAGCCAGGACAGCATCGCCAACGTCGGCAGCTACGCCGGCGAGATTATCCAGCACATCCGCACCGTGCAGAGCTATACCAGCGAAAGCCGCGAAAGCGCTGCCTTCGGCCGGGAAGTTGAGCGTGCCTTTGTCATCGCCCGGCGGCGCATTCGCCAGCGCGCCCTGTTGGTGGGGGTCGCCATCCTCCTGCTCTTCGGCGGCATGGCGGCCATGCTCTGGAGTGGCGGGCAGTCGGTCATCAGCGGCGAAATGAGCGGCGGTGAGTTGGGCGCGTTCGTGTTCTATGCGCTGATGGTGGGCTCCGGGTTCGCCACCATTTCGGAAGTGTGGGGCGAACTGCAGCGTGCGGCGGGTGCCTCCGAGCGCCTGCTGGAACTGCTGCATACCCGCAGCGAAATTATTGACGGCACCAGCCGTGCGGTGCCCCGCCGGGCCAACCTGAGCCTGCGCAACGTCACCTTCGCCTACCCGGCGCGCCCGGCTGACCCGGCACTGAAGGGCCTGTCACTGGTCATTGAAGAAGGCAAGAGCCTGGCCCTGGTCGGCCCCTCAGGCGGCGGCAAATCAACCCTGTTCCAGTTGCTGTTGCGCTTCTACGACCCGCAGGACGGCGCGGTGCTGTTTGACGGTGTGGACCTGCGCGAGATGCGCCTGGAAACCCTGCGCCAGCAAATGGCCCTGGTGCCGCAACAGCCGGCGCTATTCACCGGCACCGTGCGCTACAACATTGCCTACGGCATGCCCGCCGCCAGCACGGAAGAGGTGATGGCGGCTGCCAGGGCAGCTCACGCCGATGAGTTCATCCAGCGCCTGCCGAAGGGCTACGACAGCGAGTTGGGGGAGCAGGGCGTACGCCTGTCCGGCGGCCAGCGCCAGCGCATCGCCCTGGCCCGTGCCATACTGGCGAACCCCCGCGTGCTGTTGCTGGATGAGGCCACCAGCGCTCTGGACAGCGAAAGCGAGCACCAGGTGCAACTCGCGCTTGAGGAACTGATGCGCAACCGCACCACGGTGATCATCGCCCACCGCCTGTCCACCATACGCCACGCGGACCGCATTGCGGTGCTGGACAAGGGGCAGCTGGTGGCCACGGGCACGCACGAGACCCTGCTGCGGGATTCACCGCTGTATGCGCGGCTGGCGAGTCTGCAGTTCCGGGAGGTTGTGGAGGCAGACGCCCTTCCACCGCAGTAACTTCCCAGCCCTGCGTTAAGAGAACATCTCGCTTGCTAGTCGGAAGGGATCACACCCCGCGGATGCACTGCACCCGCAGGGCGAGAAGGACTTAGCTGAACTCGCGGATCAGGCCGCCGATGCTTTCTTTCGCATCGCCGAACAGCATGCGGGTGTTTTCCTTGTAGAACAGCGGGTTTTCGATGCCGGCAAAGCCCGACGCCATGGACCGCTTGAGTACGAACACGGTGCGTGCCTTGTCGACGTTGATCACCGGCATGCCGTAGATGGGGCTGGACTCCACCTCCCGCGCAGCAGGGTTCACCACGTCGTTGGCGCCGATCACAATCGCCACGTCCACGGTTTCCATACGTGGGTTGATCTCGTCCATCTCCAGCAGCTGGTCGTAGGGTACGTCCGCTTCTGCCAGCAGCACGTTCATGTGCCCCGGCATACGGCCCGCCACCGGGTGAATACCGAAGTTGACCTCGCAGCCGTTTTCTTCCAGCAGTTCACACAGTTCCTTGACCACGTGCTGCGCCTGGGCAACGGCCATGCCGTAGCCGGGCACGATCACCACGCTGCTTGCGGCCTCCAGTACGTAAAAGGCGTCTTCCACGGAAATCGGCTTGATTTCACCCTCTACCACCGCCTCGGCGCTGCTGACGCTGCCAAAGCCGCTGAACAGGACGTTGCTCAGGGAGCGGTTCATCGCCTTGCACATGATCTGCGTGAGGATGATGCCCGAGGCGCCCACCAGGGAGCCGGCGACAATGAGGATGTTGTTATTGATGGCGAAACCCGCCGCACAGGCCGCAAGGCCTGAGTAGGAGTTCAGCAGCGAGATGACCACCGGCATGTCGGCGCCGCCAATGGGGATCACTGCCATGATACCGAACAGCAGGGACAGCGCGATGATGGCGTACAGCCACTGGCTGTTCTCGGGCTGCAGGCAGAACATCACGGCGCTGGCAAGAATCGCCAGCACCAGCAGGCTGTTGACGATCTGCTGGCCGCTGAAGGTGACGGCGCCACTGCCGATCTTCTCGCTCAGCTTGCCGTAGGCCACCAGGGAGCCGGTGAAGGTCAGACCGCCGATGAGAATGGACAGCACGATGGTCACCAGGATGAAGGTGTTGCTGTCGCCGGCACCCAGCGCCGCAGCACCGACCAGCAGGCTGGCCATACCGCCAAAGCCGTTGAACAGCGCCACCATCTCGGGCATGGAGGTCATCTGCACCAGGCGTGCGGCGCCAGCGCCGATGACACCGCCAACCACCATCCCCGCCAGTACCCACTGGAACTCGACGATGCCCTGGTCAAGCAGCGCGGCGACAATCGCCAGCAGCATGCCCACCGCGGACAGCAGGTTACCCTTGCGTGCCGTGGCGGCGGAACCCAGCAGCTTGAGGCCGAAAATAAACAGGGCCGCCGCGATAACAAACGCCAATTGAATGGCCAATCCGGTTGCACCCATGATTATTTACCCCTCTTCTTGAACATCGCCAGCATGCGGTCGGTCACCATGTAACCACCCACCACGTTGATCGTCGCCAGAGCGACAGCCGCAGCACCCAGCCACTGGGCCACATCGTGCTGGCCAGTGCCGGCAAGGCTGATGGCACCGACCACAGTGATGCCGGAAATCGCGTTGGCACCGGACATCAGCGGCGTGTGCAGCGTTGCCGGTACTTTGTTGATCAGTTCGAAGCCCAGGAAAATGGACAACATCAATATAAAGGTCAGGAATACGGCTTCCATATCAGTTGCCCCCCTCCAGGATTTTCTTGATGGTTTCGTTTGTCACTTCACCACCGTGCGTAATGATGCAGCCGGGCAGGATGTCGTGTTCAAAGTCGATCTTGAAGGCGTTGCTCTCCTTGTCCCAGGCATCGTCCACCAGGTTGAAGAGGTTGCTGGCATACATGTGGCTGGCGTCGCGGCAGACTTCGTTGGGCAGGTTACCCTTGCCGATGATGGTCACGCCGTTGACGGTGACCACTTCATTCGGCACCGAGCCCTCCACATTGCCACCGGTTTCAGCCGCCATGTCCACGATCACGGAACCCGGCTTCATGCCTTCCACCATGTCCCGGGTAACGATCACCGGGGGCTTGCGGCCAAACACCTGGGCGGTGGTGATCACCACGTCGGAGTCGGCAATGGTGTCTTTCTGCGCTTCGCGCTGTTTCTGGATCTGCTCAGGCGTCAGCTCCGTGGCGTAGCCACCGGCCGTCTCACCGGTTTGCCCCAGGTCGATCTCAAGGAAGGTGGCGCCCAGCGAGCGCACCTGCTCCGCCACCACCGGGCGGGTATCAAAGGCCGTCACCCGTGCACCGAGACGCTTGGCGGTCGCAATCGCCTGCAGGCCGGCGACACCAGCACCGATAATGAACACCTTGGCCGGTTTCAGCGTGCCCGCCGGTGTCATCATCATCGGGAAGATGCGCGGCAGGTGCGTAGCGGCCTGCAGCACCATGACATAACCCGCCAGGTTGGCCTGGGAACTCAGGGCGTCCATTTTCTGGCTGCGCGTGGTACGCGGAATCATTTCCATGCTGATGGCGGTCACACCGTGCTGCTGCAGGCTGCGCACCAGGTCGTGCTCATTGAACGGATCCAGGTAGCTGATGTGGATGCAGCCCTTTTTCATCAGCGCGATATCGGCCTTCTCGGGCTTGCGCAGGCGCAACAGCATGTCGGCGTCACGGAACAGACCTTCGCGATCGGTCGTCAACGTGGCACCGGCTGCAGCGTATTCCTCATCCGTGAACCCGGACCCGAGGCCCATCCCATTTTCAATGACCAGGTCAGCACCCAGGCGACACAGCTTCTTGGCTGTCTCCGGTGTGACCGGCACCCGGTTTTCGCCCGGATGCGTCTCCCTCGGAATTGCGATGCGCATAGTTCTTCCTACCCCGTTTTCAAGCGTGTCGGTTGAGATTGCTGTCGTTGTTGTGGCCGTGGCAGCAGGGTCTGGCACCTTATTCTGTAACGTTTGGTAACCCCTGATCCCGGCTCTCCCTGTTTTTCGGCACGGGACTGTAGCACACAGACCCCCGTCAAGGAATTATGCCTAATATTCACATGGCAAATAATTGCAGGCCCGGCATTGGCCGATTCAATACTCTATCGTCCCATGGCCTGCGGTTGCCACCATCCCGCAAACAGGTGAAGGAAGACAAAAAAAAGCCCCCGAGAGGGGGCGATCGAATCAGCCTGCGCGCAATTGCAGGAATGGGTTCATCCAGCGATACTTCCAGCCGGTGAAGCGAAGGGGCGCGTCCAGCACGGCGAGACAGATGCAGTCCTCTGACTGCAAGGCAGTGGGCGCATGGGTGTCACTGGCTTCGCGGAACAGGAAATCACCCTCGTGGTAGCTGCCTGCGGCGTCAGAGAAGCCACCCTGCAGCACCAGCGTCATTTCAGAGCCGCGGTGGGTGTGCTCGGGAATCCTGCCGCCCGCCTTGATGTGATAGAGCGCAAACTCGTAGGCGGTATCGCCCGTTTTCAGGTAGCTGATGCTCAGGGAGGACGTAATCTTGTTCCAGGACAGCTCGGAGAAATCGCCCTTCATCAGCCGCTGCAACAACGCCGGGAGCCGGCCTACTGCAGGGTCCTGGGCACGCCGATAGCTGAGGGGCGGCTCCTCGTCCAACCGCGCCAGCACGGTGTTGAGCAGCGCGTCGCCCACCGGCACCGGTGTCAGGCTCTCGAACAACACGGCACCCAGGTCCTGCAAGCGGGCACTTTGCTGCTGGCACTGCGGGCAGTAATTGAGGTGTGCCGAGATGCAGGCGGACTGCGCGAGCGGCAGGATACCCGCCACGTACTCGGTCAATAAATCAACGCTGGGATGAAACTTGGCCATGATATTCTGCTGCTTACCTGTCTATCTGAATTTGCAATTTCTGGATTGCCAGCCGGACCCGTGACTTGACGGTGCCCAGCGGGAGATCCAACTCAGCCGCCGCTTCCGCGTGCGACTTGCCTTCCATGTATACCTTGGCGAGTATCTGCGCCTGATCTGGCGGCAGGGTACCCATCAATTCGTGGATCGTGTCCCGGCTGCGGCGACTCTGCAACATGGCAAAGGGCTCGCTGGGTTCCTGATCCGGCATGAAATCGTCCGCCGCGAGCGGCGTATCGAACTTCTGCAAACGACGAAACATGTCCGTGCGGCAGTTGCGCGCTATCGTGTAGACCCAGGTGCTGGCGGCTGCCTTCTCCGGGTTGAACGCGGAGGCCTTCTGCCAGGCCTTCAACATCACTTCCTGAACCAGTTCGTCTGCATGTGCCGCGGACAGACTGGAGCCGGACAGGGCGAAGGCCTTGATCAGCGGCGCAAAGTGGCGGAAGAAGCGCGTAAACGCCGCGCGATCGCCGGTCGCTGCAATTTGTGTGAGGCATTCGCTCCACTCGTCGGTACGGCGCCCTGTGGGGCCCTGCCAGCCGTTCGACGCACTGTCGATCTTTTCTTCCACCGTTGCACCCGCGTTCTTCATCGTGTTCAGGCCAGTATACGCCCCGGCGAGGCAGCCGGATCATATCGTTTCTATAAATAAGCAGAATGATCCAGCGGCAGCGGGAGGGCGTAATCTGGCCATTGAACTATCGTTTGAGGCACGGGTTTCGACCGCGACGCAGCGCGGTGCCGCCTGAAGGCCGGGAGGAGTCACAGTTTTGGATATCGCAGTCATCGGTTCAGGTATTTCCGGCCTGTCCTGTGCCCACTATCTCAGCCGCGCGCACCGCGTGACTGTGTTCGAGGCAGGGACGCAGATCGGGGGCCACACGGCCACCGTCGATGTCAAGCTGGGCACCCGGCGCTACGCCGTGGACACGGGCTTCATCGTCTACAACGACTGGACCTATCCCAATTTCATCGCCCTGTTGCAGGAACTGGGCGTCAGCAGCAAACCGACGGACATGGGCTTCAGCGTCAGCGATCTCGACAGCGGCCTCGAATACTCGGGCAGCAGCATCAATACCCTCTTCGCGCAGCGACGCAATCTGGCATCGCCCCGCTTCCTGGGCATGGTGCGCGACATCCTGCGCTTCAACCGTGAATCCGTCGCCGACCTGGAGTCCGGACTGCTGGAGCCCGGGGAAACGCTGGGCCACTACCTGCAGCGCAAACGCTACGGCGATGCCTTCAGCAGTCATTACCTGGTGCCCATGGCCTCCGCAATCTGGTCTGCAGACTGCGCCAGCGTGAGCGATTTCCCACTGGAATTCTTTTTGCGATTCTTCCGCAATCACGGCCTGCTTTCGGTCAACAACCGACCCCAGTGGCGGGTCGTGGAAGGCGGTTCGCGGGAATACCTGCGGCCGCTCTGCCAGCGCTTCGAAGACCGTATACACACCTCCAGCGAGGTCACCCACATCAACCGGAATCCCAACGGCGTTGACCTCGCCCTGCGCGATGGCCGCAGCTTCCGCTTCGATCAGGTGGTGGTGGCGGCACACTCCGACCAGGCCCTGCGCATGCTTGCCGACCCATCGGAGGAGGAAAAGGCCATCCTCGGTGCACTGCCCTACCAGAACAACGAGGTGGTGCTGCACACCGACGTCCGCCTGCTGCCGCAGAACCGCAAAACCTGGTCGAGCTGGAATTACCGCCTGGGCGTGGATTCCGGGCGAGCCGTGGTAACCTACAATATGAATATCCTGCAGGGACTCAATGCACCGGAGACCTTTTGCGTGACGCTGAACGACACTGCCTCCATCAACCCGAACCGCATCCTCGGCACGTTCAACTATGCCCACCCGGTGTTTTCGCTGGCGGGCATCAAAGCCCAGCAGCGCTGGCAGGAGATCAACGGCACACGCAATACCTGGTACTGCGGCGCCTACTGGCACAACGGCTTCCATGAAGATGGTGTCGTCAGCGCCATGCGTGTGGCGGACGGCATCAACCAGGCGGCCAAGGCCGCCGCGTGAAGTCCCGGCTATACCAAGGCATGCTGCGCCACCGCCGCTTCCTGCCCCGTGAGCACGCCTTCAGCTATCGCGTCTTCATGCCCTGGATATGCCTGGATGAACTGCCCCAGCTGTTTGCCAAACGCTGGCTGTGGTCCAGCACGCGCTGGGCGCCGGCACGCTTCCTGCGCAGCGACTTTCTCGGTGATCCCGCAATACCGCTTGCAGACGAAGTGCGGCGCCGCATCCGCGAAGAAACCGGTGAGGCGCACACCGGGCCCATCTACCTGCTCGCCAACCTGCGCTACTTCGGTTACCAGATCAACCCGATAGCCTGTTACTACTGCTTCAATGACGACGAAAGTCGCCTCGAGTTCCTGGTGGCAGAGGTGACCAACACACCCTGGGACGAGCGCCATAGCTACGTCCTGCGAGGCCCCGAGAGCGGCGGCTGGCTGCAACATACCTTCGACAAGGCCATGCATGTGTCGCCCTTCAACCCGATGGACATGCACTACGTGTGGCGCAGCAACACCCCCGGCGAGCGCCTGTCGATCTACCTGGCGACGGACACCGACGAGGGGCGCATTTTCGAGGCCAATCTCACCCTGCGCGCCCAACCCATGACCGGCCGCAACCTGAACCGCATTCTCTGGCGTCACCCACTGATGACACTCAAGGTGGCCCTGGGTATTTACTGGCAGGCACTGCGCCTGTTTATCAAAGGGGTGCCGGTGCACAACCACCCCGGATCGAGACCTTCTGGAGCGTGATATGAACGACATGAGTGTCAGCCAGGTGCGGCTGCAAACCAAGGCCGGTAAACGCTGGTCCAACCATCAGCTGGCGCGCAAGCTGCTGTTGCGGGTACTTGGCAACTTTACGGTGGGCAGCCTCACCCTGCACGATGGTGGCGAGACGTTCCGTGTCGGCAGCTCACGACGCGATGGCGAACCCCATGCCGAGGTGACCGTGCACAACCCCGCGGTGTACGGCAAACTGCTTTCCGGCGGCACGATTGGTTCAGGCGAGGCCTACATCGAGGGCGACTGGTCGACGCCCGACCTGACCACGGTCACCCGCCTGTTCAGCGCCAACATGCTCACCATGGAAGCCATGGAGCGCGGCCAGTCCTGGCTGGTGCGGCTGGGCCTGAAGCTCGCCCACGGCATGAACCGCAATACGCACTCCGGTTCACGCCGGAACATCGCCGCACACTACGACCTGGGCAACGATTTTTTCCGCCTGTTTCTCGACCCGACCATGATGTACTCCTCCGCGCTCTTCTCCAGCGCCGACACCTCGCTGGAGGAAGCATCCCTGGCCAAACTCGACGAGATCTGCCGGCAGCTGGAACTCAGCGCGGACGATCACCTGTTGGAAATCGGCACTGGCTGGGGCGGCATGGCGATTCACGCCGCACAACACTATGGCTGCCGGGTCACCACAACGACCATCTCCAGAGAGCAATTCAATTACACCTGCGAGCGCGTGGCCCAGCTGGACCTGGGTGATCGGGTAACGGTGCTCTGCGAGGACTACCGCAACCTCACCGGACAATACGACAAACTGGTGTCCATCGAGATGATCGAAGCGGTGGGTCACCAGTTTTACGGCACCTACTTTGCGCGCTGCAGCGAACTGCTGAAACCCCACGGGAAAATGGTCATACAGGCGATCACCATCAGCGACCAGCGCTACCAGCAGGCGCGGGATACCGTCGACTTCATCAAGCGGTTTATCTTCCCGGGCGGCTGCCTGCCGTCCATAGCCGTGATCGCCAACCACCTGGCCCGCGACACTGACATGCAGATGGTGCACCTGCGCGACATCACCCTGGACTACGCACGCACCCTGGCCGCCTGGCGCGAGCGCTTTATCGCGCAGCTGGACGCCGTGCGCCGACAGGGCTTTGACGACCAGTTCATCCGCATGTGGGAGTTTTACCTCTGCTACTGCGAGGGCGGCTTCCGCGAACGGATTATCGGCACGGTGCAACTCGCCTTCGCCAAGCCCGGCTATCGTCCGCTGGATGTCACCGGATAGCTCGTGTAGTCCCACCAGGGCGGCAGCAATGCCCGCCAGCCGGGGTCGGCATAGCGCGCATCGACCAGCATTGCCTTGCCGCGGTCGCTTCCGGTGCGCACCACACGGCCCAGCGCCTGGCTGACCTTCTGCGCCGCCGGGTACTGGTAGGCGTAGGCAAAGCCATTCCCGTAGCGGCTGCCGAACAGCTGCCGCAGCTGTTCGTTGCCGGCACTCACCTGTGGCAGGCCAACACCCACGATCACCACGCTGTGCAACTCATCCCCGGGCAGGTCGATACCCTCGCCGAAGGCACCGCCGAGCACACAGAACGCCGCCACATCCCGCGCCTGCTGCAGCAACGACAACAGGTCCGGGCCACCCGCCGCACTCCGGCCCTGCACCCAGCGCTGGCGGCCCGCCGGCCAACCCTGTTCCAGCATCTGCTGCAGGCAGTCCTCCAGATAGCGGTACGAAGGGAAGTACAGCAAACAGTTCCCGGGCTCACTCTCCAGCCATTGCCGCAGCAGGGTGGCCAGCACCGGCAAACTTGCGGCACGCTGCTGCAGGCGGGTATCCACATGCGAGGCGATCTGCACCTGCAGCTGGTCCCGGGTGAACGGGGAGGGCGCGCACCAGGCCACCGCCGCGGGTGTCAGACCCAGGGTATCCAGTGCCCACTGCTGCGGGCTGAGCGTGGCGGAGAACACGACCAGCGCATGCATCGCCTGGTGACGCTGCGCCAGCAATCGCGAGGGCTCCAGGCAATGCACACGCAGTAACAAGCCCTGGGGGCCAGCGCCCCGCTCAAGCTCCAGCCGGAACTCGCCACCCCAGCATTCCAGCAGGCGCTGCCACTGCAGCGCGACAAAATACAGGTCGCGCAGGGCAGGGCGGGCCTGCAACACAAACGCATCCAGCGCCTGCGCTGCATTCACCGCCTCCACACACTCTGCCAACGCCCTGCCGAGCGGCTCTGGCACGTCCACCAGCCAATGGCTGGCGGACACCCACCCCTGCAGTTTCAACAGCGCCAGCAACTGGCGATTGAGCCGATCGAGCGTCCGTCGCAGGTCCCCGGAGGACTCGCGACGGGCCGCCATCACCAGCGCCTTGGGCAGCTCGGCTCCGTACATGCCGCGCGCCCGGTCGGGCAGGCCGTGCGCCTCGTCCAGCAGTACTGTCCAACGTCCACCGCTGGCTGTCAGGTGCTCGGCGAGGTTCGCGGTGGGGCTGAACACGTGGTGGACATCGGCAACAATGACATCCACCCAGGGCACCAGGTCCAGGCTGAGCTGGTAGGGGCATACCGAGTGACGCCCGGCAATCCCGGCCAGCGCTTCGCGCCCCAACAGCGGCGCCTGCAGCGCTTCCTCGAGGGCGGCGGGCAGACGGTCGTAGTAGCCGCTGGCGTAGGGACAATCCTCTCCGTGGCAGGCTTTTCCCGGCGCCAGGCAGGCCTGCTCCCTGGCTGTGAGGCTGAGCGCGTTGCCGCCATAGCCCGCTGCCACAAAGCGCTGCATGGCCTGTTCCGCGGCGCGGCGCCCGCTGATACGGGTCGTCGCAAAGACGACGCTGTCATGGCGGCCTGTGCCCAGGGCCTTCAGGGCGGGGTACAGCACGGCGGCGGTCTTGCCGATGCCAGTGGGCGCCTCCAGCAATAGCTGACCGGCCTGGTGAATGCACTTGTACACACGCTCGGAAAGCTCGCGCTGGCCAGCCCTGAACTGCGCGTGGGGGAACGCCAGCGCCGTGAGGCTGGCATCGCGCCGCTGGCGGCGCTGCGCCACCTGTGCCAGCCACTGGCCGTAGCGCAGGAGGGTATCCTGCAGGAAGTCATCCAGCTCTTCGCGACTGTAGTCCTGCCGCAGCGAGTGCTCCTCGTCCGTATCCAGCTGCAGCCAGGTCAGCTGTACCGCCAGCCCGGGCAAATCCTCGCTGGCTGCAATCAAGGCCGCATACAGCCTGCCCTGGGCCAGGTGCAGGCGCGTTACCGCAGGTGGGATGCGCGCCGGGTCAATGCGGCAGGTCTTGATTTCCTCCACCAGCCCCTGCTCGCTGTCGTAACCATCCGCACGGCCGGAGACCAACAGCGCCGGCAGCTCTGCTGACCCCTGCCAGGCGAGCTGCACGGGAAACTCCGCGCGGTAGCTGGCTGGACGGCGACGGTAGATGCGCTGGTGCCCCTCAATCCCCTGCTGGCCCGTGGGTGAAGGCGTGAAGCGGTGGTCGATGTCACCGCTGCGGTGACAGAACAGCGCCAGTTCACGCACGGTGACGCGGTGCTCAGCCATCAGTCCACACCACCCGCGCCACCTTCGCCGGTATACCCTGGTCCCCGAAGAACTGCAGCCAGCGCCGCTGACTGTGCTGCAGCTGGTCGCCCGGACCCTTTACCTCAACCAGGCAATAGGCGCCCGGGCCCTCACCGAGGGCGATGAGGTCGGGGAAGCCGCGTCGGTTTTCACCCGGGTCGAACAGGATACGCTCCCATACCGCGAGCAGGTGCTCCCGTGGTATGCAGGCTGTGACCCGGGCCAGAAAATCGGCGTGCAGCAACGGCCAGCTGACCCAGCGACACTGGTAACCCGCGTAGCGCTGCAACGCAGCCTGCAACTCGGCAGCGAGATCACCCGTGGCCAGCTCGCGCAGGCGACGCGCCAGCGCCACCTCCCTGCGGCTGCGAAACCCGGCCTGGTACATGTCTGCGGGCACGGCCTGGAAGGGGTTGTGGAAAGCGCCGGGCACCGGCGCAAAAATCTGCTCCCAGAAGGCAAGCCCGAACAGGCTGTTGAACAGGCTGTTCTCCACATAGTGCACCGAGTCCCACTCGCCATCGGCGAGGTGCTCGGCCACCGCGATCTCTACCCGAGTCTCTGTCTGCGGCAACGCCAGGTCCAGCACCGGCACCGCCCGACGCCTGCGCGGAGTCGGGGGCAAACCCAGTTGGCGCTGCAGCCGCGGCAGAATGCGCCGGGCCGCATCGCGTTCCTCTTCACACCAGGGGCTTTGCAACAGCTCCGTACACGCGTCCTGCGCCTCCTGCCAGCATCCGCGCTGCTCCAGCACACGGAGATGGCGCTCACGCGCCGGATGCAGCTGGCTGCGCTGGTAGAGCCGCCCGGCCAGCGTCCAGTCGCCGCTGCGCTCCAGATTGCGCCCCAGCCGATTGCACAGCAGCCAGTAGCGTCGCTCACTGGTGGCGTGGCGCGGTGGGGTGTCGAGCAAGGCCTCAGCCAGTGCGGTGAAGTCCTCCGCCTCCCCGGCCTGTTCCAGCAGCCAGTGCCTGTCTGCCAGTTCGCCCAGTTGCCGGTACTCGTCCACCGCTTCGCGGCAGGGGAAGCGTCGCTGCGCGCGGGTCAGTACGTAGGGATAATAGCGGTTGATGCCCAGGTCGCTGAGCACGAAGTCGGTAAGCGTTTGCCGCCGGTTACCGAAGAACAGCAACTGGAACAGGCCGACCGTATCCACACCCAGCGGGGCAACCAGGCGCTCGCTGGTTGCTGCGCATAGCGCCTGCAGCACATTGGCCACCGGCTCAGCCAGCCCCTCCACCGCTGCCACCCACTGCGCCTTGCTGCGCTGTGCCGCCGCAGTCAAGCGATCCCGGAAGGCGCGGCGCCACTCGGGCAGTGTGAACAGGCGGTCCAGGTCCTGCACCTGCAGCGACTCCTCGCTGGCTTCCTGCGGCAACAGCAGCAGGTCGAGTGCGTGAAGTTCCGCCAGCGGCGCCTCAACAGCCCCGATTTCCGGATAATCCAGCCTGTTCACGCGAAACCACGGCCCTACGCGAGAAACCAGCCTGACGTACAGGCACTGCGCCGGTTCCGAAGCCGCACGCCACTGTGCCAGCCAGGCGTGCTCTTCGGGCTGCAACAGATCGCCGTAGAGCGTTTCTACTGTATCGCAGAGGTGCTGGAAATTGTCGCGGTAGTAGCGGGGCGCCAACACCGGGGGCTCGGGCGTGGCCACTGCGATCTAGGCCTCGCTGGGCGCGGTCGTGCTGCCCGCCTGCTGCAGCAGCACGCCGGGGATAATCAGGGCCAGCCCGACCAGTGTCGCCGGGTGGATGGTCTCGTCGAGCACTGTCGCGATAAAGACCAGCGAAAACAGCGGCGACAGGAAGATCAGGTTGCCGATCCGCGCCACCGAACTGGTCAGGCGCAGGGCGCTGGACCAGAGCGCGAAGGTGATTCCCATCTCGAACAGGCCCACATACAGGGCGGCCAGCAGCCCGGTGGTACCGCCCGTCGAGAGTGTTGAAAACAGGCCGCACACCAGCCATGCGGCCGGAGTCGCCAGCAGGAAATTCAGGCACAGGCTGACCAGCGGGTCGCCCTGGTTGCGGGTATTGAGGATCCAGTACAGCGCCCAGACCAGGGTACTGCCCAGCGCCAGCCCCACCCCGGGCAGGCTGCTGAACTGCAGGGTAAAGGGCTGGCCCTGGGTGGCGATAATCACCACGCCGCTATAGCCCAGGGCCACCGCGAGTAGATCACGGCGTCCCAGACGCTGCCCGAGCAGCGGCACCGCCAGCAGGGCCAGTGTGATGGCCCAGGTGTAATTGATGGTCTGTGCCTGCTGCGCCGGCAACAGCGCATAGGCGTGCAGCAGCACCAGGTAGTAGAGCAGCGGGTTGATGGCCGCCAGCACCAGGAAATAGCCGGGGCGCTCGCGCAGCGAACGCCACAGTTGCCGCTGCCGGCCCTGCCAGCAGACGATCGCCAACAGCGCCAGTGCGGAGGCGGACACCGACCAGGCGACCAGCTGGAACACATCCAGCTCACGCAGGGCGAGTTTGAAGGCAGTGGCCGCGGTGGACCACAGCAGGACCGCGCTCAGCCCCAGATAGAGCGCCTTGCGATCGTTACTCACCACCGTATTACCATCGCTGTATTCCCCCTGCCGCCGTTGCCCGCACTGTACCCGCGCTCTAGTTTAAGGCATTCTTCAGCCCTGATGACGCCCGATCAGTGCCTGCCGCAGCAACACGAGAGCCCCCTTGAGCGACCAGCCCCCTGACTATCGCCCGTTGACCACCGGCCTCGCACTGGCGCCAGTGGTCTTCCTGACCCTGCTGCTGGCGGCCTCCGTCTATCTGTTCGGCGCGGACTCCTCCTACGGCGCCAACCAGATCGCGCTGCTGCTCGCGGCCTGCGTGGCGGCGCTGGTCGGCAGGCGTATCGGGCTCACCTGGCACGCGACCCAGGAAGGTATTATCCACGGTATTTCCGTGGGGCTGGGGCCTACGCTTATCCTGCTGTCGGTAGGCATGCTGATCGGCACCTGGATTCTGTCGGGCACCGTGCCCGCCATGATCTACTATGGCGTCGAGATACTCAATCCATCGGTGTTTTACGCCGCCAGTGCAGCCATCTGCGCCATCGTGGCAGTGAGTATCGGCAGCTCCTGGACCGTTGCGGGCACCCTGGGTATCGGACTCATGGGTATCGCCGGCAGCTTTGGCCTGTCACCGGCAATCACGGCCGGCGCCATCGTGTCCGGCGCGTACTTCGGCGACAAGCTGTCCCCCATGTCCGACACCACCAATCTCGCGGCGGCGGCCACCGGGGTGGACCTGTTCGACCACATCCGCCACATGCTGTGGACCACCGTGCCAGGGTTTGCACTGGCACTGCTGGCGTTCCTGCTGATCGGCGGCGGCGAGGCCGCAACCCCCGAAGAGATCGCCGCACTGCAGCAGAGCCTGATGCAGGAATTCAACATCGGCTGGTACCTGCTGCTGCCGCTGATCCTGATGCTGGGGCTGATTTACAAACGCTTTCCGGCGTTTCCCGCCATCGTGATCAGCGCCCTTGTGGGCGCTGTTTTCGCGGTGTTGTTCCAGCCGCAGGCGGTGCGCGAACTCGCGGGGGGGGCGGGGGAGCTCCACCAGGCCGCTTTGCTGCTGAAAGGGGTGTGGATCAGCCTGTTCGACGGTTATGTGGCCAACAGCGGCAACCGCTTTCTCGACGATCTGCTGAGCAAGGGCGGCATGAGCAGTATGCTCAATACAGTGTGGCTGATTATCTGCGCGCTGGCGTTCGGCGGCGTGTTGGAGCGCACCGGCATCCTCGACCACCTGCTGCGCAAGATACTGCAGCGGGTACACAGCGCGGCGGGGCTGGTGAGCGCCACGGTCGGCACCTGCATCGCCACCAACGTGCTGGCGGCAGACCAGTTCATATCCGTTGCCCTGCCCGGGCGCATGTTCCGCGATGAATATGCCCGTCGCGGACTGTCGCGGCTCAATCTGTCGCGCACGCTGGAGGACTCGGCCACACTGACCTCAGCGCTGATTCCCTGGAATACCTGTGGTGCCTACATGTCCGCTACGCTGGGCGTGGCCACCCTGAGCTACGCCCCCTTTGCCTTTTTCAACCTGCTCTGCCCGCTGCTGGCCGTCGTCTACGCCTTCTTCCACTTCGCGCAGAAGCCGCTGGAGCCGGGCGTAGCGCTCAGCCCCGGCCAGGCCGTGTAGCATGACCGCGCTGACCTGGGACTATCCGCAGCCGTTCACGCTCGAGACCAAGGTGGGCGCGGCCGACATCGATGGCCTGCAACACACCAACAACACCGTGTATGTGAAATGGTGTGAGCAGGTTGCCTGGGCCCATTCGGTGCACCTGGGGCTGGACCTGGACAGCTATCGCCGGCTGGACCGGGCGATGGCCATTACCCACAGCGAATTCGACTACCTGCAGGCTTCCCGGGAAGGTGACGCGCTGATTGCCGGCACCTGGATCGTGGGCTGGGACCGCCGGCTCACCATGGAGCGCCGCTTCCAGATTCAACGGCCGGCTGACGGCGCCACGCTCCTGCGCGGCATGATGCGTTTTGCCTGCATCGAAATCAGCACCGGGCGGCCGCGGCGCATGCCGCCCGAGTTTATCGCTGGCTACGGCCCGGCGGTCTGCCCGCCGCCCTCAGCTGCGCTCCCAGGAAAAGGCCAGTAGGCGCCGGATATCCGTCTCGCCGGTGGCCAGCATCAGCAAGCGATCCAGCCCCAGCGCGACGCCACTGGCGGCGGGCAGGCCGTGCGCCAGAGCCGCGAGCAGAGCCTCGTCCAGCGCCCGCGGCGACTGCCCAGAGGCCTCACGCTGTCGGTTGTCTGCCTCGAAGCGGGCGCGCTGCTCCGCGGCATCGGCCAGTTCATGATAGCCGTTCGCCACTTCCACCCCATCGATGTACAACTCGAAACGCTCACCAACGCTGTGCCCGTTGCGCTGCGCCAGCCGCGACAGGGCCGCCTGGCTGGCCGGATAATCGTAAAGGAAGCACAGACCCTGCCCAGCCAGCCAGGGCTCGACACCGTGGGTCAACAGCAGGTCCAGCCAGAGATCGCGCCCACCCGTCAGGGTGCCCGGGTCCGTCAGCTGCCGCGCAGCGCGCTGCAGCTCGGCGATTTCAGCGGTAAACGGGTCCAGCTGCAGGCTGCGCTGGAAGGCCTCGCGGTAGCTGAACGCCTGCCAAGGCCGCGCGCCCAGACAGCTGCACACCAACGCCGCCACCTCGGCCATGAGGCCGTGATGATCCATGCCCGGGCGGTACCACTCCAGCAGGGTAAACTCAGGGTTGTGGCGGCGCCCGGCTTCGCCGTCGCGAAATGCCTTGCAGATCTGGTAGATCGGCCCGCTGCCCGCTGCCAGCAGACGCTTCATCGCATACTCGGGCGATGTTTGCAGATAGCGCGGGCCCGCCGCCAGGGACCGCCCGTCACGCACGACCAGGGGCTCAATCGCAGGGTCGGTAACACCCCGGGAACACAGCAGTGGTGTCTCGACTTCCAGTACACCACGGACGGCAAAGAAGTCGCGAATCGTCGCCAGCAGCGCTGCGCGCTGCCGCAACTGCGCCAGCGTCGCCCCGGGACGCCAGTCACTCACGGGCTACGGCCGCGAGCGGGGCCTACTTGCTGACCCGGTTCTGGTATTCGCCGGTACGGGTGTCAACGCGAACCACTTCACCGGTGGTGACGAACAGCGGCACCTTGACCACAGCGCCGGTGCTGAGCTTGGCCGGCTTGCTGCCACCCTGCGCGGTATCACCCTTGAGGCCGGGGTCGGTTTCCACGATCTCCAGCTCGACAAAATTGGCCGGCGCAACCGACAGCGGTGAACCGTTGTACAGCGTGACCTCGCAGCTGTCCTGCTCCTTCAACCAGAGGTAGGAATCGCCCACGGCCTTGGCATCAGCCTGATGCTGCTCAAAGGTGTCTGGCTCCATGAAATACCAGAACTCGCCGTCGGTGTAGAGGTATTCCATGGTGCGGTCCATGACATCGGCGCCTTCCAGGCTTTCGCCGGATTTGAAGGTGCGCTCCCAGACGCGGCCGGTCTTCAGGTTGCGCATGCGCACGCGGTTGAAGGCCTGGCCCTTGCCCGGCTTCACAAACTCATTCTCGAGAATGCTGCAGGGATCGCCGTCCAGCATGACCTTCAGGCCGGGACGGAACTCGTTGGTAGAAAAATTCGCCATGACAGGTATCACACTACTGAAAACAGGCGGCAATCATACCGTACCCGGCCGCCTACGGCGATATTGCAGTGGCGATTAACGCCTCGTATGGGCTACTCTTGGACACGTTTACCAGCAAACAAGGATGGGCGTGATGGGAGGCCAGGGGCATGAGTGACAAGGCACCCGTAAAACTGCGTATTCCGCGTCAGGACCTGACCACGTTCAGCTATTTCCCGCTGACCGGCGCGGATGCCGCGCATTGGGCCGCGGGTCTGCCAGTCACCAGCGCCCGCGAAGTCGCCCAGACACTGGCCTCCCTTCTCGGGGAGCTGAACCGGGTTGCCCTCCCCGCAGCCGAGCGCTACGCCATTCTCGAAGCCATCCGACCGAATATGAACGTGGCCGTTGCCAGCCTCACGCGCAAGGTCATCAACCAGCCACTGGTCATGCCGGAAGAGCCGCGCCAGCTGGCGGAAATAGCCGATCAGCTACTGGGCTTGTCCAGCACCGCCTATACCCTGGTGGCCGTGCACGCCCTCCGCGACCGCGACGCCATGGCCGGGGTCAATCCGGCGCGCCTGATGTGTGAGGCCCTGCAGCGGGCCATCAACCTCACCGCGGGTAAAATCTTCCAGCATTTCCTGCTCTACCAGCCCGGCGAAAGCCGCGCGTGGCAGACCCTGCACCAGCTCTACCACCTGGCTGAGCGACAGCACCTGACACGCCTGCGGGTGGACGACGGGGACGGCGGCACCACCACCGTCGAAGCCACCTGGCTGCGCCCACTGCTGCTTTCCTCCTGTAAACCCAACCAGGTTCGCCAGGGTGACCTGATCGCCATGTTCCGCTGCCTGCTGGAGTGGGGCGGCGAGGCGGAGGTCAGCGAGCATGAGGATGCGCTGTTCGCGGTTGACCTTGATGCCGATCAGCCGCCGACCTACGCCAAGAGCCCGCGGTTTGCCGACAACCCCCCGGGCCTGCGCCGGGTTGACACCAGCGCGCTGGTTGTCCAGCTGCGTGCCATCGCCGCGGAGTCCGAGGAAAACGGCCGCCGCGATGTGGTGTTCGACAAGGACACCCGGCTACACCATCACACCCTGCTGCACATGATTGAGGCGCTTTCCTCGGTCAGCATGCGCAACTTCCACCGCACGCCGGTGCAGCAGATCCTGCATGTGACACTGGGGCTCAGCAATGCGCACTACTTTTCCGCGGGCAAGCTGAACTTTGCCGAGGTTCTGCATGGCAAGGGCTACCAACCAGCGCCGGGGGAACGCGTTGCCAGCAACCCTTTCCTGGTGGAACAGAAACGTCGCGATCCCTGGGTGGAAGCCACCCCCGACGACATTTTCAGCGGCGAGGAACAGGCGCAGCCCGACGACCCTGCCGCCGGCAGTGAGGTCTCCGTCGACGCCCGCACGCGGGCGGCCCTGCTTAAGGAGGACGACAGCGGCCTGCAGCAGGACGAGGAGCGCTTTCGCGAGTACACCATCAAGTCCATCAACGCCAGCCCGGGGGGCTACTGCCTGGCCTGGGAAGAGACTCCGCCCGGGATCATCCGCAGCGGCGACCTGCTCTGCGTGCGCGAGGACGACCACCCCAACTGGGTGCTGGCCACGATCCGCTGGGTAAGTCATCTCGAAGGCAAGAGCACGTTGATTGGGGTGGAGCTGCTGAGTCCCGGGGCTGAATCCTGGGGCGCCCGCATCCACGCAGAGACGGGGCTCTCCGAGCCCATCCGCGTGCTGCTGCTGCCGGAAATCAAACTGGTGGCGCAGCCGCCCACCCTGATCACGCCTCGCAGCGGCTTCCGCGAAGGCCAGGGGCTGACACTGCTGCGCGAAGGCACCACGCGCGATGTGCGCCTACAGCGCCTGGTGGCGGCCACCGGCGCCTACAGCCAGTTCGAATTCCGGGAAACCGCCGCGCGCGCCGCGGAGAAAGTAAAAACGGAGCGTGAACTGCCGGCGTCGCCGTTCCGGTCAATCTGGACGGATATCTGACGTCGAAGCCGGCTGATAGCGGTCGGAGATACCCAACAGGTAAAGAATGGCGTCGAGGCCGAGGGTGGATATGGATTGCTCGGCAGACTGCTGCACCAGCGGTTTGGCGCGAAACGCGATGCCCAGCCCGGCGATACTGAGCATGGGCAGATCGTTGGCCCCGTCACCCACCGCTATCACCTGCTGCAGGTCAATCCCCTCGCGACTCGCCAGCTGGCGCAGCAGCGCCGCCTTGCGTTCGCCATCGACAATCACGCCGCTGACGTTGCCGGTCACCACGCCCTGGGCAATTTCCAGCTCGTTGGCGTGAACATAATCAATGCCCAGCTGCCGCTGCAGCCAATGGGCGAAGTAGGTGAACCCTCCGGAGAGTATCGCGGTCCGGTAGCCCAGCGCGCGCAGGGTACTGATAAGGTGCCGCGCGCCCTCGGTAATGCGCAGGTTCGCCGCGACCTCCTGCAGCGCCGACTCCGGCAGCCCCTTGAGCAGGGCGACCCGCTCGCGAAAACTGGCCGCGAAATCCAGTTCGCCCCGCATGGCGCGCTCGGTGATGGCGCTCACCTGCTCGCCCACCCCCGCCAGGCGCGCCAGTTCGTCGATGACCTCGGCCTCAATCAGCGTGGAGTCCATATCAAAGGCAACCAGTCGCCGATTGCGGCGATACATGGTGTCTTCCTGAAATGCGAGATCCACCTCGAGGGCGCTGGCGACTTCCAGCAGCTCGCGGCGAAAGGCGGCCACATCGGGCACGCTGCCGCGCAGTGAAAACTCCACACAGGCCTTGCTCAGCGGCGGCAGCTCTCCCAGGGGAATACGCCCGGAGAGGCGTGAAATACCGTCGATACCGAGGCCGTGGCGAGCGAAAACTCCGCTGACCCGGGCCAGCTGGTCGGCGGTAATCTTGCGCGCCAACAGCGTGGTGATGTAACGCGCGCGCCCCTGGGCCGACACCCAGTCACTGTAGCTCTCTGCACTCACCTGCTGCCAGCGCAGTTGCAACTGCTGCTGTGCGGCAAAGCCCTGCAGCGCATGCTCGATAGCGCTGTGCGGCGCAGCGGCGGGAATTTCCAGCAGCAGCCCCATGGACAGGGTGGCGTGAATCACCGCCTGGCCAATGTCCAGCACATTCACCGAATGTTCGGCGAGCAACCCGGTAACACCCGCGGTAATACCCGGTTTATCCGCGCCGGAAAGGGTGATAAGGACAATATCGTTCACGGGATGGCGGGTCCGGCTGGCTGCAGAGGGCCGTATTCTAACCCTGCGCCGGTTGCGGCGAAACCGCTGCGCGCAGCAGGCGCAGCCTTGGTTTATACTCGCCGCTTTACCGACAGGGAAGCCACAGGGCGTGAGCAATCGATTCCGCGACGCAAGCTTAAGCCATCAGCTGGCGCTCATCGCCGGGCTCGGCTGCCTGCTGATCAGCCTGGCACTGGTGGCCCTCGCTGCCACCTCCAGTCGCCACATGCAGAAAGTGCAGCAGGCGGAGTTCGGCGATGCGCTGGCCCAGCAGATCGCGCGGCGGATCGGCGTCGCGCTGGAAACCGGCGACCTGCTCAACGTTGCCGCGTCGCTGCACCGTTTTGTTGAGTCGTCCTCCGCCGGCAGGGTCGCCATCTTCGATGTGGAGGGGCGCCCGCTGGGTGAAGCGGGCCATGTCGACGGCGAGTACCTCACCGACTACCGTGCACCCGTGATGATCGGCCCGGACATTGCGGGCGAAGTCGTGATTACCCTGAGCACTGCCGTCGCCGAAACTGCCCGCATACGCTTCCTGTTGAGCCTGTTCGGGCTCGCCATTGTACTCAGCCTGATCGTCTATGCGTTGGCGCGCAAAGCGGCGCTGGAGTTTCTCGCCAGCCGGCTACAGCGGCAGGCACGCAGCCTGGCGCTGGAGGAAAACAGCAAGGCTGCACTGCCCGCCAATGAGCTGCTGCAATTGCAACACCACATCAATGCACTGCCCATGGAGCTGCTGCGGGCGCGCAGCAGCAGCGGACCGAACCCCGCCAACTACCGGGATACCGCGGTGCTCTACCTGCACCTGATCAGCCTCGCGGACTACATCGACACGCTGGACGAAAGCTCCCTGCACCGCTACACCGACCGCCTGCACCAGATCGTCTACGCCGCTGCCGGCTTCTACGGCGGCCACCTGCAAGTGGTGCGGCAGTTTGGCCTGGCCGTGTTTTTCAGCGGCAACACCAGCGGCGGCAGCGCGGCCTTTCGGGCCAGCTGCTGCGCCTGGCTGGTGCGCAGCATCAGCAAGGCCGTGGAGAAGAAGATGAGCCTGTCGCTGGGCATGGCCATGGCTGTCGCCCAGAGTGAGCTGGGGCGCGGGGATGAAACGGACATTTATCCGGGGCTGTACATCCAGTCCACCCTGGACGAACTGCAGACGCTGTGCGCCAGCAAGCCGCCGCAGGTGATGCTGTCACCGGGTGTCTGCGAGGATATCGACGTCAGCAGCCGCCTGGAGCAACGCCCCAGCGAGCTCGGCGACTACGCGATTCTGGAAGAATTCCTGAACCCCTGGGACGACCTGCTGGAGCGACAGCTGCGGTTGACCCTGAAGCGCCTCGGGGAACCACTCTAGCACGGCGGACGACTCACCAGAGGCTGCGCCCGCCATCAATGGTGTGGTCGGCTCCGGTGATGTAGCTGGCCTCATCCGAGGCCAGGAACAGCACGAGGGCAGATATCTCATCCAGGCTTGCCGGGCGCTGCAGCGGAATGGCCTGCATCTGCTCCGGCGTGCCGCCGGAGAACATGCCGGTATCCGCCACTGCGCCCGGCAGTACCGCGTTCACCCGGATCCCGGCCGGCCCGAGGTCGTAGGCCGCGGATTTGGTCAGTCCGCGCACCGCCGCCTTGGAGGCACCGTAGATCGCCATGGTGGGTATCCCGCGGATGCCCGCAAGCGATGACAGGTTGACGATAGCGCCACCGCCGCCCTGCGCCTTCATCACCGGCGCAACCTTGCTGATGCCCAGCCAGCTGCCGAAGACATTGACCTCCAGTAACCGGCGCACCCGCTCCGGTTCCACCTCGTCGACCGGACAGGAAAAAAACAGCGCCGCATTGTTGACCAGCACGTCAATGCGCCCAAAGCGCGTTGTCGCGGTGGCAACCACGGTGTCCCAGTCTGTTTCGCTGGACACGTCCTGTCGCACAAAGCAGGCCTGCGGACCGAGTTCCGAGGCCAGCGCCGCGCCGGCCTCTTCCTGGACATCGGTGAAGACCACGTTCGCGCCCTCACCCACAAAGCGCCGCACATGATTGGCGCCCATGCCCTGGGCAGCGCCGGTGACGATGATGGTTTTGCCGTTGAATCGCTGCATTGGCTCTACTCACTCAACAAGGGAGATACCAGCATAGCGGCGCTGGGCGCCGCTGTGATCCCCCATTCAGACGATAACGAGAGAACACTTACGCCGCAGCGGACGGCGCCAGCATCTCGCCCGGCCGGGCGGGTGTGCTTTTCTGCCCGTCAAAGGTCACTTCGCCATTGACCATGGTCATGCGCACCGGTGCCGGGTCGCGGCTCCAGCGCCAGGTGAAGCCACCCTTGCCGTCGGGCACGTCGTAGACACGCTTCATCTCGCGTTCCTGCACCTCATCGAGATTGAAGACCGTAAGGTCAGCGCGCTTGCCCGCCTGCAGAACGCCGCGGTCGTGGAAACCGAAATGGCTGGCCAGTTTACCGGTCTGGATGTGCACCGCTTCCTCCACCGAGAGGTCACCGGAGCGCACGAAATCGGTGAACAGTTTGACGTTCTCACCGCCGCCGCAGAGCATCTGGCCGTGAGCGCCGGCATCACTGATGTTGCCCACGGAGTAGGGGTCGCGCATCAGGCGCAGCACCATCTCGCGATCGCACTCAAAGGGCGGCATGGTCACGGTAGACTGCAGACCATTGGCCAGCAGCCACTCCGCCATGGCGTCGGAGGGATGGGGCGCGCCGATCTGGGCCTGGTACTCGCCCAGCGTGAGGTGCGTGGGCCCGACACCGTTGTCCGAATTCATCAGCAACAGGTGGGCGGCACGCCCTTCGGGGAACGGCGAGAACTCGAAGGTCTTGGTATCCCAGGACTCGCGGGCGCGCTCGCGCCAGCTCGGGTCGCGCAGCAGGGCTGCCTTGGCCTCATCCCCTTCGGCGGTCACGACTTCGTGCCAGACGTAATCATTCGATTGGGCGAAGATCAGCGAGCTTTGCACACTCATCGTGGAGGTGACGGCGATATGGGCAAAGCCCGTCCAGAAATCACGACCCTCCTGCTTGAACTGTTCATGCAGCTCCACCAGCGGCGCCTGTATGCCCATCATATCGCGCTGGAACACCAGGGTGGGCAGGCCAGCCCACTGCACACGCAACGGCATGCCTTCGGACAGGCGCGCAATGCGACGCATGGTGTCCGGTGCAGTCATGTTGCGGAAGGTATCGACAATCACCTGCAAGGTGGCGCCGGGATGCCGGCTGATGACCGCCATCAGGGATTGCAGCTCGTGGTCATCGGCCTTCAGCGAGGGCACCGGGCGGTCCTGCCCGTCGTGATCGAAGAGATTGGTGGACATGCCCAGGGCGCCTGCAGCCAGGGCCTCGTCGAGCAGGCCGCACATCTGCTCCACTTCTGCCGGTGTGGCGGCGCGCTCCCAGGCCTGCAGGCCCATGACCGCCAGGCGCAGGGCGATATGCCCGCAGAACGCCGCATAGTTGGCAGGCATTTTCACATTGCGCACCATGGAGTCGCGGTACTCCGGCCAACTGCGCCAATCCCACGGCAGGGACTTGAGGAAAGGCTGTTCCGGGATGTCTTCAAAGAAGGAGAAGATACCGACCACCTCGCGGCGCGCGGCTTCGTCGTCAGATACGGGCGCGATGGAGAAGCCGCAGTTGCCCATGACCACAGACGTGACGCCGTAGCCGGGCAGGGGGTCGAGCTCTTCATCCCACCACATGGCGCCATCGAAGTGGGTGTGGCTTTCAATAAAACCGGGGCAGACATAGCAGCCGGAGGCGTCCACCACCGTCTCATCGGCGGCGGGCGCCAGCCCCGGCGCCACTTCGGCAATTACGCCGTTGTGCACGCGGACGTCGGCCGCGAAGCCAGCTGCACCTGTACCGTCGATGACGGTACCGTTTCGAATCAGTGTTTTGCTCATCGTGTCACCACCTCTTGCATTTTTATCGGATTGGGAGGGTCGCGGCCGAGCGATTACCGGGGCAATGTCGAACGCGCTGAAACTGAGTCTAATTATTTTTAATAATAGTTTCTATAATTATTTTGCCGCCTCTTCTTCCAGTATGGCAATCAGGGAGCGAAAGCCGAGTTCCAGCACCTCTTCGCGCTGGACGTCAGGCAGTGCGCCGCCCACAGCCGTCAGCCATTCAGCATCGGTGCTGTCGGCCGCCAGCGAGGACGGCGCCAGCCGTCGCGCGGGTTCGGCAAAATCCTCAATGTAGATAAGGCCCATAGCCTGGCTGGTGACCCAGGCCAGCAGCAGGGCCGAGCGGCGCTCGTCCAGCTGCAGTGACTGCAGCACACGCAGCAGCGGTGCAACGATCCGCTGATAGGCCGGTGTGGCCCGCCCCTCAATGGAAATCATGCGCAGGGCGACCGGATAGCGCTGGCAGTGGTGGGCGAGGGCGCGCAACCAGGCCAGCAAATCATCCTGCCAGGGAGCACCGGCACGCATCGCGGGCATGCGGAACAGGCCAAAGGTATGGTCCGCTACGGATTGCAGCAGCTCACTGGTGTTGGGAAAGTGGTTATACAGGGACATCACTGGCACATTCAGGCGGGCCGCCACATCCGCCATGCTCACCTCGTCCGGGGCGGCATCTTCAAGCAGCAGCAGCACCGCCTCTATGACTTTCTCGCGACTGATCTTGGCCGGGCGACCGCGACGACGAGGGGTGGGAACGGGGCGTTTGACGGGCATAATCAGGGCCTCATCGAAGCGGAAGGAGCGCTGGCAATGTGGCTACTCCACCCGCATACCGTCAACCTTCTGGAAGCCCCGCGGCAGCTTGTTGCCGCGCCGGCCGCGCTCGCCGCGGTAGTGTTCCAGTTCGCTGAACTTCAGGGTCAGGTGACGCTTGCCCGCCTGGATCACCAGCGATTGCGCTTCGTCGATCACCTGCACCGTCACCAGAAACTCCTCGCGGGCCTGGACCCGGGCTGACGGGATACCGAGGATCTTGTTGCCCTTGCCGCGCGCCAGCTGGGGCAGGTCCGCCAGCGGAAACACCAGCAGGCGGCCTTCGTTGGACAGCGCCGCCACCCAGGCGCCGTCGTTCTCCGCCGGCACCGGGCAGGGCTGCAGGACGCGCCCCCCCTTGGGCAGTGACAGCACCGCTTTCCCCGCACGGTTCTTGGTTTGCAGGTCCGAGTAGACCGCCACGAAACCGTAGCCGGCATCACTCGCCAGCAGGAATCGCTGCTGCTCATCCGCCAGCAGCAGGCCTTCGAAGGTAGCGCCGGAGGGCGGGTTGATGCGCCCGGTCACCGGCTCACCCTGGCCACGCGCCGAGGGCAGATTGTGCGACGCCAGCGTGTAGGCGCGCCCCGTCGAGTCCAGTATCACGGTCGGCTGGTTGCTGCGGCCGCGGGCATCGAGCTTGAAACCATCCCCGGACTTGTAGCTCAGGCTACCTGCATCCACATCGTGGCCCTTCGCCGCGCGAATCCAACCTTTTTCCGAGAGCACCACGGTGATCGGGTCCGCGCTCATCAGCTCCAGTTCACTGAACGCGCGGGCCTCCTCGCGGGTCGCCAGCGGTGAGCGCCGCGCGTCGCCATACTGCTCGGCGGCCGCCTGCAGCTCCTTGCGAATCAGCGTTTTCAGGCGCGCCTCGCTGCCCAGGGTAAGCTGCAGGGCATCCCGCTCGGCGGCCAGCTCCTCCTGCTCGCCGCGGATTTTCATTTCCTCCAGCTTGGCCAGGTTGCGCAGCTTCAGCTCAAGGATCGATTCTGCCTGCGGATCGGTGAGGCCAAAACGCGCCATCAGGGCGGGCTTGGGCTTGTCCTCGGTGCGGATGATATGAATCACTTCATCGATATTCAGGTAGGCGATGAGATAGCCTTCCAGAATATGCAGGCGTTTGAGCACCCGCTCCAGCCGGTGCTCCAGACGCCGGCGCACGGTCGCGGTGCGGAAAGACAGCCATTCGCGCAGAATCCGTTCCAGCGATTTCACCGCAGGGCGGCCGTCGGTGCCGATCATGTTGAGGTTGACCCGGTAGGTCTTTTCCAGGTCGGTGGTCGCAAACAGGTGGCTCATCAGCGCTTCGGCATCCACCCGGTTCGAGCGCGGCACAATCACCAGTCGCGTCGGGTTCTCATGGTCTGACTCATCGCGCAGGTCGGCCACCATGGGCAGCTTGCGGGCCTGCATCTGTGCCGCAATCTGCTCCAGCACCCGGGAACCCGACACCTGGTAGGGCAGGGCACGGACGATGATGTCGCCGCCCTCGCGCTCCCAGACCGCGCGCATGCGCAGCCCGCCGCGGCCGGTTTCATACAGGGCGCGAATATCCTCCCGGGGGGTGATGATTTCGGCTTCAGTCGGGAAGTCCGGCGCCTGTACAAACTCGCAGAGGTCCGCCAGCGTGGCGCGCGGCGACTCCAGCAAATGCACGGCGGCATTCACCACTTCACGCAGGTTGTGCGGCGGGATATCGGTCGCCATGCCCACCGCAATGCCGGTGGTGCCGTTGAGCAGCACATTGGGTACCTGTGCCGGCAATACGGAGGGCTCATCCATCGTGCCATCAAAATTCGGTACCCAGTCCACCGTGCCCTGGGCCAGCTCGCCAAGCAGCACGTCGGCGTAGGCGGTGAGTCTTGACTCCGTGTAGCGCATGGCGGCGAAGGACTTGGGGTCGTCCGGTGAGCCCCAGTTACCCTGCCCGTCCACCAGCGGGTAGCGATAGCTGAAATCCTGCGCCATGAGCACCATGGCCTCATAGGCTGCGCTGTCGCCATGGGGGTGGAACTTGCCGATCACGTCGCCCACGGTGCGCGCGGACTTCTTGAACTTTGCCGTCGCCTTCAGGCCCAGCTCGCTCATCGCGTAGATGATGCGCCGCTGTACGGGCTTCAGACCGTCACCTATGTGCGGCAGCGCGCGATCCAGAATGACGTACATGGAGTAGTCCAGGTACGCCTTTTCAGTATATTGATGCATCGAGACCTGCTCGATACCATCACTGTCGATTTCCACTATGTCGGACATGCAAAAAGCCTGTGTCTGTTACATCAGGAGCCAGCGGCGTCTTCACCCCGCCCCGCGGCGTGAAGACCGGGCTCAGCGTTCCAGCGGGGTGCTGCCGTTGCGCGTGGCAACCAGCTGCTCATTGAGATTAACGATCGAGTTGGCCATATCCACCAGCAGGCTGTGGATGGTGGCCGGGTTGTTGGCGATGAGATCCGTGAACTGCTCCTTGCGCACTTTCACTACCGAGCAGCGCGTCCGCGCGCGCACCGTGGCACTGCGGTCAGACTGGGTCAGCGCCGCCATGGCGCCAAAAATCTCCCCTTCATTGATGCGACCCACGACCACATCGTCCACCAGTACTTCCGCGCTGCCGGACGAGAGGTTGAACACGTATTCCGCCCGTTCGCCCTGCCGGATGATCACATCGCCGGGCTGGAACTCCTCGAATCCCGGCGTCGCAAGGCCGGATTCCGGTGTGTTCGCCGCGGTGATACGCAGCATGAGGCCAGCGTAGGTGACCAGCAGGCGGGTCCACACTTTCACCGCCGCCGGGTTGGCAAACACCTTCTGCATCAGCTCCAGCCCGGGAAAGGCGTACAGGCTGGCACCGGCTTCACTGCCGAACACCACGGCCATATTGGCATTGCTGGTGCCGGCAATATCCGGCAGCAGCAGGTCGCCTTCATCCAGCAGATAAACGGTGCGCCCGAGATAGCGCGCGGTGAGGGAGCCGCTTGCCACCAGATAGAAGCGGGTGGCATCGAAGCCGCGAAACGACCCATTGCGAACGGCCTCTACCTGAACCTGCACAGGCTGGATGTCGACAATATCGATCAATGCCGACACCAGCTCCTTGAACTGCTGGTTGAGGTGGGTAAAGTCGGGAGAAAGTTCAGCGTTTGCCAGCATCACCGTGCTCTTTGTCAGTCTTTGCGCGGCCATCGCGCCCGCCTTCGGCAGCCGTGGAGGCCTGCCCTGTCTGCCGGCACCGCACGCCTGCGCATACTACCAACTATTCAGGCAGCGGAGAATCGCCAAAGCCGGGATTTGTACACCGGGAGGATGCCAACGCCCCGGCAGGGCGTGATAATATCGCCACCCCCGCTTCGATGGATCGTACCATAGTGAAAATAAGCCAAGACACCGTCGTTACATTTCATTACTCACTGCAGAATACGGCCGGCGAGGAACTGGAATCCTCCCGCGGCGGTGACCCCAGCGCCTACCTGCACGGCGCCAACAATATCCTGCCTGCATTGGAGTCGGCACTGGAGGGCCTGGAAGCCGGCGCACACACTGAGGTGGAGCTGGCGCCCGCCGACGCCTACGGTGAGCGGCGCGAGGGCCGCGTGCAGAAAGTGCCGGTGAAGCATCTGGTGTACCGGGGCAAACTGCAGCCGGGGATGACGGTACAGCTCAACACCAGCGAAGGGCGCCACCCGGTAACGGTGACCAGGGTGGGCCGCCACAGCGCCGAGATCGACACCAATCATCCCCTGGCGGGCCAGACGCTGCGCTTCGCCATCGAAATCGTTGACGTGCGTGCCGCCAGCGCTGACGAAAAAGCCCACGGCCACGCCCACGGCGTGGGCGGCCATCACCACTGACCGTGGGTCAGTGGCTCAACACGCGCTTCGAGGCTCTCTCGGCCGCTGAGCTGTACGCGGTGCTGCAACTGCGCCAGGATATTTTTGTGGTGGAGCAGGCCTGCGTGTATCGCGACCTCGATGGCCTGGATGCGCAATGCTGGCACATGCGCCACCAGCGGGGCGCAGAACTACTCGCCTATCAACGCTGCCTGCCGCCGGGCCTCAGCTATGCCGAGAGCTCACTGGGCAGGATTACGGTGCCCGCGGCCGCGCGAGGGACGGGGCTGGGGCGTGCGCTGGTGCAACGGGGTATCGATTTCAACCGCCAACAATGGCCCGGGGCAGGCATTGCGATTGGCGCCCAGGCCTATCTGCGGGACTTCTATGCCAGCCTGGGTTTTGTCGCCAGCGGCGAACCCTACCTGGAAGATGGCATCTTCCACCTGCACATGCGGCTTATGCCGGGCTAGTCTCCAGCAAAAAGGTCACCGGCCCGTCGTTTACCAGACTCACCTGCATGTTGGCGCCGAATTCCCCGGCGGCGACACCGGCGTGGCGTTCACGCAGCTGTGCCAGCATCCACGCGAAAAACGGCTCCGCCTCTTCCGGCGCCATGGCGGTGGAAAAGCCGGGCCGCAGGCCCTTGCGGGTATCTGCCGCGAGGGTGAACTGGGACACCAGCAACACTTCGCCGCCGGCATCCCGCACGCTGCGATTCATGCGGCCCTCGTCATCGGGAAAAATGCGATAGCTGAGCAGCCTGTCCAGCAGGCGCAGACCCGCTTCGCGCTGGTCGCCCTGCTCCAGCCCGAGAAACACCAGCAAACCACTACCGATTTCCCCGACACAGCGCTCCCCCACGGTCACTTTCGCCGTGGTGACGCGCTGCAGCAGAGCCTTCACGCCTCAGGCGCGACCGGCGCGGCGGCGCTCGTGCTCGAGCAGCAGCTTCTTGCGCAGGCGAATGCTTTCCGGCGTGACTTCTACCAGCTCGTCCTCTTCGATGAACTCCAGCGCCTGCTCCAGGCTGTGGCGAACATGCGGGGTGAGCGTCAGGGCCTCATCCGTGCCGGAAGCGCGCACGTTGGTCAACTGCTTGCCCTTGATCGGGTTCACGGTCAGGTCGTTACCGCGACTGTGCAGACCGATAATCTGCCCCTCGTAGACCTCCACGTTGGGGCCCACGAACAGGCGACCACGGTCCTGCAGGTTGAACAACGAGTAGGCGAGGGTCTTACCCTTGACCATGGACACCAGCACACCGTTGGTGCGGCGGGCGATCTCCTGATTCTTCACCGCACCGTAATGGTCGAACACGTGGGTGAGAATACCACTGCCGGAGGTCAGGGTCAGGAACAGGCCGCGGAAGCCGATAAGGCCGCGGGCGGGTATGATGAACTCCAGGCGCACCCGGCCCTTGCCGTCCAGCGTCATGTTCTCCAGCGATGCGCGACGCAGGCCCAGCTCTTCCATGATCGCGCCCTGGTGCTGCTCCTCACAGTCGATCACCAGCTGCTCGTAGGGTTCCTGCATGACGCCGTCAATTTCTTTCTGAATCACCTCGGGACGCGAAACACCGAGCTCGAAACCCTCGCGGCGCATGCTCTCGATGAGTACCGACAGGTGCAGCTCCCCACGCCCGGACACCTTGAACTTGTCCGGCGTATCACCCGGCTCTACCCGCAGTGCCACGTTGTGGATCAGCTCGCGTTCAAGGCGCTCCTTGATATTGCGCGTGGTGACGAACTTGCCCTCACGGCCGGCGAAGGGCGAGTCATTGACCTGGAAGGTCATGCTGACGGTGGGTTCGTCAACGGTCAGGGGCGGCAGGGCCTCTACGGTGGCGGGGTCACACAGCGTGTCGGAAATGTTCAGCCCCTCGATACCGGTCACGCAGACAATGTCCCCGGCCTCTACAGAGGGGACTTCAACCCGCTCCAGCCCCATGTAGCCCATCACCTGCAGGACGCGTCCGTTGCGGGTTTTGCCCTGGCGATCAATCACCGTGACCTGGGTGTTCGGCTTCAGGGTACCGCGGGTCACACGGCCCACACCGATGACACCGACGTAGCTGTTGTAATCCAGCGCGCTGATCTGCAGCTGCAACGGGCCATCGCGGTCTACCGCGGGTGTCGGCACCTTGTCGATGATGGTCTGGAACAGCGGCTGCATGTCGTCTGCCATGGCCTCGTGATCAAGGCCGGCAATGCCCTGGATGGCGGAGGCATAGACGATGGGGAAGTCGAGCTGCTCGTCGGTGGCGCCGAGCCGATCAAACAGGTCAAACACCTGGTCGACCACCCAGTCGGGGCGTGCGCCCGGACGATCCACCTTGTTGATGACCACGATGGGGTTCAGGCCCTGCTCGAAGGCCTTGGAGGTCACGAAACGGGTTTGCGGCATAGGGCCGTCAACCGCGTCTACCAACAGGAGCACAGAGTCCACCATGGACAGTACGCGCTCCACCTCACCGCCGAAGTCGGCGTGTCCGGGGGTGTCCACGATGTTGATCCGGTAGTCGTTCCAGCGGATCGCCGTATTCTTGGCCAGAATGGTGATACCGCGCTCCCGCTCCTGGTCATTGGAGTCCATGATACGCTCTGCCCCTTCGGAGCGACGGTCAAGGGTTCCCGACTGATTCAGCAGGCAGTCCACGAGCGTGGTCTTGCCGTGGTCAACGTGGGCAATAATGGCGATGTTGCGAAGCTTCTCAATCAAGGGAGTTCCTCAGTCCGGGGGCCCGGCAGCAAAAAAGGCGGCGGATTATACCCCAGCACCGCAGTGAGCGGAGCGCCCGTTTCCGGTGATAATGCGGTATTCGCGCCAGATCAGGCAGCAGCGGCTACAGGCGGGCGCCGGCAGCGTTGGCGGCAGAATGTCGCCACGCGCCCGTCGTGCACCAAAATAAAGCACTGACGCATCAAAATAGAGCACGGCGATGGGGCGCCACTGCACGGGCGGTGATAAACTGCTGCAAAACAGGGAGTTAGGCCCCCTGGAATCTTGGCATGGGTTTTGCTGTTAGGAATCCTGCCAAGATTCGCTGGCCGCTGACGGAGCGCTCGCAAGCAACCGCCGCACCAGGAACACGCACTGCGCCGAAGACTGTGGCACGACTTTACACCCCATGGAGGACATCCAATGTCAGAGCATACTCTGAACCTGATCAAGAATAGCGAAGCAAAATGGGTCGACCTGCGCTTCACGGACACCAAAGGCAAGGAACAGCACGTCACCCTGCCCGCCAGCTCCGTGGACGAAGATTTCTTCGAAGACGGCCAGATGTTCGATGGTTCCTCCATCGCCGGCTGGAAGGGCATCAACGAGTCAGACATGATCCTGATGCCGGACGACAGCACTGCGGTGCTGGATCCCTTCACCGATGACACCACCGTTATCCTGCGTTGTGACATCGTCGAGCCAAGCACCATGCAAGGCTACGAGCGCGACCCGCGGTCCGTTGCACGTCGCGCCCAGGAATACCTGCAGACCACCGGTATTGGCGACACCGCCTTCTTCGGCCCTGAGCCCGAGTTCTTCGTGTTCGATGACATCAAGTGGCACGCGGACATCTCTGGCGCGGGCTACGCCATCAGCTCTTCCGAGGCCGCCTGGTCTTCCAACCTGCACCAGGAAGACGGCAACACCGGCCACCGCCCGCGCGTCAAAGGCGGCTACTTCCCGGTTCCCCCCGTGGATTCGCTGCACGACATCCGCGCAGCCATGTGCACCGCCATGGAGCAGATGGGCCTGGGCGTAGAGGTACACCACCACGAAGTGGGCACTGCCGGGCAGTGTGAGATCGGCGTCAAGTTCAACACGCTGGTGAAGAAAGCAGACGAAGTACAGATCCTCAAGTACTGCGTGCACAACGTGGCGCACGCCTACGGCAAAACCGCCACCTTTATGCCCAAGCCACTGGTGGGTGACAACGGCTCTGGCATGCACGTTCACATGTCCATCTCCAAGGACGGCGTGAACACGTTTGCTGGCGACGGGTACTCCGGGCTGTCGGAAACCGCGCTGTACTACATCGGCGGTGTCATCAAGCACGCCAAGGCGCTGAACGCGTTCACCAACCCGGCGACCAACTCCTACAAGCGTCTGGTTCCCGGCTTTGAAGCGCCTGTGATGCTGGCCTACTCTGCCCGTAACCGCTCCGCGTCGATCCGCATTCCCTACGTTGCGAGCCCCAAGGGCAAGCGCGTGGAAGTGCGCTTCCCCGACCCGGCTGCCAACCCCTACCTGGCCTTTGCCGCACTGCTGATGGCGGGCCTCGACGGCATCCAGAACAAGATCCACCCCGGCGATGCCGCCGACAAGGACCTGTACGACCTGCCACCCGAAGAAGGCAAGGCCATCCCCACCGTGTGCTCCAGCCTGAGCGAAGCGCTGAAGTCACTCGATGAGGACCGTGGCTTCCTGACCGCAGGCGGCGTGTTCACCGACGACATGATTGATGGCTACATCGACCTGAAGGCGGCCGACATCGAGCGCCTGAACATGACCACACACCCGGTCGAGTTCGACATGTACTACTCCGTGTAAGCTGCGGAACGCTGTTTCCAGGCCCGCCACGTGCGGGCCTTTTTTATGCCCGCAGCACCCCGCCCCGGGGATAGGGCACCAACGCTTTTTCTGCTAAGGTTATGGGGAATCGCCGCGCCGGAGGCTATCGGGCATGATCCGTCTACTGCTGCTGTTATCGCTGCTGTTGCCTGTGGCCACCCAGGCCAGTCAGCCTATCTACAAATCCACGGATGCCCAGGGCAACGTGGTGTTTACCGACAAACCACCCGCCGAAGGCACCGCCCGTGAAGAAGTGACCCTGCGCCGCCTGAACACGCAGCCAGCGCCCGACATGAGCAGTGCGCCCGCGCCGCGCGATATCGCCCCGGAGGCGGAGCCAGCCGTAGCGCGGACGGTGACGATCATCTCGCCGGCAGACCAGACCGTGATACCCATGGGGCAGGGTGACTTTACTGTAGAGGCCTCTGCACAGCCCCCACTCAGCTCGGGCGAGAAGCTGGTGCTGCAGATTGACGGCGCACCCGTAGGCGATGCCCAGACGAACGGACGCTGGGCCCTGACCAATGTGTTGCGCGGTGGTCACGACCTCACGGTGGTGCGCCTTGGCGCCAGTGGCGCCGAAGTCGCGCGCTCCCCATCGGTACATGTCCAGGTCATGCGGCCCTACAATATCCAGAACCGCAACTAGCCCACACTGGACAGCGCCAGCGCTGCCGTGCACTATATTGGTGCGAATTATCAGCGGCTGCGGGAAAACACTTCGACAACCTGCCCTGAATCGCTGAGACTTGCCATTTTCGCCTTTTAAGTAAGTGCTCGCTACCAATATAACCCTATTTTTTATTGGTCAACCAGTGAGGCGCCTCTCCTAAAGGCCAAGTTGGCGTTATTCTTGCTTTGCCAACAGGCGTACCGCGCTCAGGCGGTCAATCATGGGGCAGGCATGCAGCAGAAACCCGACATTCTGGACCACATCAGCACCGGCGTGATCGCTTTGGACGCACAGCTGCGCGTCACGGCGATCAACTCGGCGGCCGAGGTGCTGCTGGAAGCCTCGGCCACGCGGGCCATGGGCATCGACGTCAGTCAACTGGTGCAGCACCCGGGTGAATTGCTGCAAACCCTGAAGCAGGCCCGGGCCAACCGCGCCACCCTGGCCCGGCGGGGCATGCTACTGGTCACACACACCGGCCAGGAAGTACAAATCGACCTGATTGTCACCGTGCTGCACGGCGAACAGGGCGATAGCCTGCTGCTGGAGCTGATTCCTATTGACCGGCTGCAGCGGATCAGCCGGGAAGAAAGCATGCTGCACGCGCAGGAAACGACCCGTGCGGTGATCCGTGGTCTGGCGCATGAGATCAAGAACCCGCTGGGTGGCGTGCGGGGGGCGGCCCAGCTGCTGGCCAAGGAACTGCCCAACGAAGAACTCGCAGAGTACACCCGTATTATCATCCGCGAGGCGGACCGCCTGCGCGACCTGGTGGATCGCCTGCTTGGTCCCAACCAGCGGCTGGCGATAGAGCCGGTGAATATCCACGAAATCATTGAGCATGTGCGCAACCTCATCTCGGCCGAGGTGAATAACGCTGTCACCATCAACCGCGACTACGACCCCAGCCTCCCGCCGCTGCCGGTAGATCGCGCACAGCTCATCCAGGCGGTGCTGAACATCATGCGCAATGCCCTGCAGGCGGCGGCGTCGCCGGAAGCGTGCAGCATTCTTCTGCGCACCCGCTCGCAGCGGCAGTTCACGATCAGTGGTCGGCGACACCGCCTGGTATGCCGCGTCGATATCATCGACAACGGCCCCGGTATTCCGGCAGACCTGCAGCAGGCCATTTTTGTGCCCATGGTGACCGGACGCCCGGACGGCACCGGGCTGGGACTGTCCATAGCGCAGTCCATCATCAACCGCCACGGCGGCCTGCTGGAGTGTGCCAGCGAACCGGGCAACACCCGTTTTACCCTTTATTTACCAATGGAACAGAGCCATGCAGAGACACGCTAAAGTCTGGGTCGTGGATGATGACAGCTCTATCCGCTGGGTGCTGGAACGCGCGCTCAGCCAGGCCGGTATCGACAACGAGAGCTTTTCCGATGGCGACCAGCTGATCGAGCGCATGCTTTCCGAGCAGCCGGACGTCATCATCAGCGACATACGTATGCCCGGTATCGACGGCCTGGACCTGCTGACGCGCATCAACGATCAGCACCCGGAACTGCCTGTCATCATCACCACCGCCCATTCCGACCTGGAGAGCGCTGTCGCCTCCTACCAGCGCGGCGCATTTGAGTACCTGCCGAAGCCCTTCGACATTGACGAAGTGGTGGCGATCACCGAGCGCGCACTGGCACAGGCGCGGGAGAAGCGCGGGGAAATGACCCTGCCCGAAGCCCTGCCGGACACCGAGATCATCGGCGAAGCCCCGGCCATGCAGGAGGTTTTCCGCGCCATCGGGCGACTGGCACAGAGCAACATCACCGTGCTGATCAACGGCGAATCCGGTACCGGCAAGGAGCTGGTGGCCCGGGCCCTGCATCGCCACAGCCCGCGGGCCCAGCGCCCCTTCATTGCCCTGAACATGGCGGCGATACCCCGGGACCTGATGGAATCCGAGCTGTTTGGCCATGAAAAGGGCGCCTTCACCGGTGCCAACAGCAAGCGCGAAGGCCGGTTCGAGCAGGCCAACGGCGGCACACTGTTTCTTGACGAAATTGGCGACATGCCAGCGGAAACGCAAACGCGCCTGTTGCGGGTGCTCGCCGACGGCGAGTTCTACCGCGTGGGGGGGCATACCTCAGTCAAGGTCGATGTGCGCATCATCGCCGCGACCCACCAGGACCTGGAAGAGCGGGTACAGCGCGGCGACTTTCGCGAAGACCTGTTCCACCGCCTGAACGTGATCCGTATCCACATACCCAAGCTGGCGGAGCGGCGCGAGGACATCCCGCGGCTGATGAAATTCTTCTTTCGCAAGGCCGCCGAGGAACTGGGCGGTGAGCCGAAGCTGCTGCTGCCGGAGACCGAGCGCTTTCTTACCGCGCTGTCCTGGCCCGGCAACGTGCGGCAGCTGGAAAACACCTGTCGCTGGCTGACCGTCATGGCCTCCGGGCGTGAGATTCACCTGCGCGACCTGCCTCCGGAACTGGGCAAGGTGGCGGCGCCCGCGGCGGGCGGCGGCTCCTCGCAATGGAACGAGCAACTGGGCCAGTGGGCGCGCAAGGAACTGCAGCAGGGCAAGCACCACATTCTGCGCCAGGCGGTACCCATGTTCGAGCGGGCCATGATTGAAGTGGCGCTGGCGCAAACCCAGGGCCGCAAGCGCGATGCCGCGGAGCTCCTGGGCTGGGGTCGCAATACGCTCACCCGCAAAATGAAAGATCTGGATATGAGCGACTGAGGGACGGCATACTGCGTGCATGCTGAACATCGTCCTGTACGAACCGGAAATTCCCCCGAACACCGGCAATATCATCCGCCTGTGCGCCAACACCGGCTGCCAACTGCACCTGATTGAACCACTGGGGTTCGAGCTGGACGACCGCCGCCTGCGCCGCGCCGGCCTGGACTACCGGGAGTTCGCCAACGTGCAGGTGCATGCCTCACTGGAAGCACTGCGCAGCAGCCTGCCACACTCGCGCCTGCTGGCTGTCAGCACCCGGGGCACCACGCCACACCACAGGGCAGACTTCCGCCGTGGCGACGCGATTCTATTGGGCCCGGAAACGCGCGGTCTGCCCCAGGCGCTGCTGGATGCATTGCCGGCGGAGCAGGTCTTGAGAATTCCCATGCAGGCCGACAGCCGCAGCCTCAACCTGAGCAATGCGGCTGCCATTCTGTGTTACGAAGGCTTGCGCCAGCTCGGCTTTCCCGGGCTGGCGTGAACGGCGGGGCGTGCGCAGCCGACCGGCGCCGGACAGGCGCGGCCGGGTAGCAGACTAGTGCTCGGTGCCAGCGGCAGCGGCCGGTGCCTGGCCCTGCTCCTGTGAGCGCGCCAGCGCCTGCATATACAGGCCATCGAAGTTCACCGGCGCAAGCATGACCGGGGGAAAGCCGCCCTTCACACACAGGGAGTCGATATTCTCACGGGCGTAGGGGAAGAGGATGTTCGGCGCCGCCGTGGCCAGTACGCGGCGCAGATTCTCGCCGTCGAAGCCCTTGATCAGGAAGATGCCCGCCTGCTGGATTTCAACCAGGAAGGCTGTTTCGTCTTCCATCTTGGCAGTCACCGTAATGGTCAGCACCACTTCGTAATTGCCGTTCTCGTCAATGGCATCGCTCTTGGTGTTGAGGTCGACATTCACCTTGGGCTGCCACTGCTTGCGAAACACGCCCGGGCTGGCAGGCGACTCGAACGACAGATCCTTGTTGTAGATGCGCTGCAAAACAAACTGCTGTTGCGCCGGTTCTTGTGCGGCGCCTGCTGCTGTTGCTTGTTCATCGGCCATTGAGCCGTCCTCCATCAGGTTGTGTTAGCGGCCGGGCGCCTGTTGCGCCTGGGCCAATAGGGAATCGAGACGGCCCTGGCGCTCCAGCGCCACCAGCTCGTCGCAGCCGCCGACATGCACGTCGCCGACCCATATCTGCGGCACCGTATGGCGACCGCTGAGGCGCTCCATCTCGGCGCGCTTTGCGCGGTCACCATCGACCGGAATGTCCAGAAACTCTACGCCCTTGTCGGCCAGCAGCCTGCGCGCTCGCACGCAATAGGGGCAGAAGCGCGTGGTGTACAGGGTTACCGGAGCCGTCACGAGCGCGACCTACTTGACCGTGGGCAGCTGCAGGTTACTCCACTCCAGCATACCGCCACCCATCTTGTAGACCTTTTCATAGCCGGCGGCCTTGAGCTGTTTACCCGCAGGGCCAGCTGTCTGTCCCATCTTGCAGACCAGGATGACCGGGCGCTGGCGATACCTGGCCAGTTCGTCCATGCGGGCAGGCAGTTTGGCCGCGGGAATGTTCAGCGCATCGACGATGTGCCCGCTTTTGAACTCCGCGGCATCGCGCAGGTCAACGAAAACGCCCTCTTCCGCGTTCACCAGGGTAATGGCCTGCTGTGGCGTCAGGGCCGGACCGGACTTGCGTGCCTCGTGCATAACCAGCATGACGACAACCGCCAGCAATGCGGCAAACAGCAGCCACTGCTGTATGAAAAATTCGATAAACAGGGCCATAACCGTGTTGTGCGCTCACCTGTGAGAAACTGTTCGGAGGCCACCCCGGGCACACATTGGCAAAGCGCCGGCGGGAGGGCTGCAGAAAAGGCCGCAAGTATACAGGCTAAGCCCTGCGGCAACCAGCCTGCCCGGCGGGCGATGCGATTCCCCCAGCGACAGGGTAGAATGGCAGCCCCCCGGCTTTTCGCCACCACCGGAGCATTGGATCAAGCATGAGCAACCCCCGCAAGCAGCCCACCGTACTGATCATCCTGGACGGCTGGGGCCACCGCGCAGAGGCCCGCGACAACGCGATTGTGCAGGCCAACACCCCGGTGTGGGACCGGCTCTGGTGCGAGGCGCCGCATACGCTGGTGTCTGGTTCGGGGCTGGATGTCGGGCTGCCCGCAGGGCAAATGGGCAACTCAGAGGTTGGCCACATGAGCCTCGGCTCCGGCCGGGTTATCTACCAGAACATCACACGCATCGACCAGGCCATCGCCGATGGCAGCTTCAACAACAACCCTGCCTATACGCAGGCGATCGACGCCGCAGTCACCGGCGGCGGCGCGGTGCATGTACTCGGCCTGCTGTCCCCCGGCGGTGTGCACAGCCACGAGGACCAGATACTTGCCGCCGTGCGCCTGGCCGCGGCGCGCGGGGCGAGCCAGGTGTATCTGCACGCATTCCTGGACGGACGCGACACACCCCCGCGCAGCGCCGACGCGTCTCTGGCCAAAGCCGAGGCACTGTTTGCCGAGCTCGGCTGTGGCCGCGTTGCGAGCATCGTGGGGCGCTACTACGCCATGGACCGCGACAACCGCTGGGAGCGCATTGAGCAAGCCTGGCAGCTGCTGACAACCGGCACCGCAGCGCACCACGCCGACACCGCGCGGGCCGCCCTCGCGGCCGCCTATGCCCGTGATGAAAATGACGAGTTCGTGCTGCCAACCGCAGTCGGCGCCGAGGGTGACCCCAGTGGCGCCATATGCGATGGCGACTGCGTGTTGTTCATGAACTTCCGCTCTGACCGCGCGCGCCAGCTCACCCGCGCCTTCACCGACCCGGCGTTCAACAGTTTCGAACGTGGCGCGGTGCCGAAACTCGCTGGTTTCGTCACCACCACTGAGTACGCGGCAGATATCAACGCACCCTGCGCCTTCCCGCCGGAGCACCTGAACAACGTGCTGGGCGAATACCTGGCGGATCAGGGCAAAACCCAGCTGCGCATCGCTGAAACCGAGAAATATGCTCACGTCACGTTTTTCTTCAGTGGCGGACGGGAGGACACATTCCCGGGCGAGGAGCGCATCATGGTGCCCTCACCAGACGTCGCCACCTATGACCTGCAACCCGAAATGAGTGCCCCGGAAGTCACCGACAAACTGGTTGAGGCCATCCACAGTGGCCGCTACGACCTGATTGTCTGCAACTACGCCAACGGCGACATGGTCGGCCACACCGGTATTTTTGCCGCCGCGGTACGCGCCGTGGAAGCCCTGGACGCCTGTCTGGGCAGGGTGGAAGCGGCCTTGCTGGAGGTGGGCGGCCAGGCTCTGATCACCGCGGACCACGGCAACTGCGAGCAGATGGTCGACTACGAATCCGGCCAGCTGCATACGCAGCACACCACTGAGCAGGTACCGCTGGTGTATATCGGGCAGCGGGACTGTGAACTGGATCCCGCCGGCGGTATTCTCGCCGATATCGCACCCAGCCTGCTGTGCCTGATGGGGCTACCGCAACCCGCGGAAATGACCGGGCACAGCCTGGCGCGCTGCCAGGATTAGCCATGCCTCGCCTGCGCCAGCATCGTGCAGGCCTGTTGCTGGGCATCGCCCTGCTCTGCCTGCCACTGGCCATGCCCGCCTCGCCACAGGATGACGAAGCGCAGGCGCGCGCCAGTCTCGCCGAATTGCAGGCCCGGATCAAGGCCGTGACCGGGCAGCTGGACCAGGCGCGCAGCCAGCTGAGCAGCGAACAGAAGCAGCTCCGTGAAGCGGAAAGACGTCTCGGCGAGCTGCAGACAGCAATCGGCAACAACCGCGACGCCATCCGCAGCACCGAGGCCGAGCTTGCCTCACTCGCCCGGCGCAGCAGCGAGCTGGAGGCCGCCCGCGACAGCCAACAGGTACGCATAGGTACCGAGTTGCGCGCGGCCTGGCAAATGGGTCAGCAGGGCACAGTGAAAGTGCTGCTCAATCAGGAAAGTCCACACACGGTGGCGCGCGCCATGGCCTACTACCGCTACTTCTTCGAGGCGCGCAACGAGCTGGTGGTTGCCTATCGCGCGACACTGGCGGAGCTTTCCGCCGTCGCAGCCCGCAGCCAGACCGCAGCCCTCGAACTGGAAGCGCAGCAGGCGCAGCTGCAGAGCCAGCAGGAAGCACTGCTGGCCTCGCGCGCGCAGCGTGAGCAGGCCATTGGCGCGCTGGCTGCCAATATCCGCAGCAAGGACGACGAGCTACAGCAACTGGAGCGCGACAGGGAAGAGCTGGAGCAACTGTTGGAGTCGATCAAACAGGCCATCGTAGAAATCGAGCTGCCGACCGACTACAAACCCTTCGCCAGCCGCAAGGGCAGCATGAGCTGGCCCATCGAGGCCCGCCGCAGCAACGGCTTCGGCGCCAGCCGCGGCGTCGGCGGCATGCGCTGGCAGGGCATCAACCTCATCGCCGAGGAAGGCACGCCGGTGCGTGCCATCCACCACGGCCGTGTGGTGTTCGCCGACTGGCTGCGCGGTTCCGGCCTGCTGCTCATACTCGATCACGGCGACGGCTACATGAGCCTGTACGCTCACAACCAGAGCCTGTTGAAAGAGGTCGGCGAATGGGTGGCACCGGGCACGCCGGTGAGCACCGTCGGCAGCAGCGGCGGCCTTGAGCGCTCGGCTCTGTATTTTGAAATACGCAAGGATGGCAAGCCTCTGGACCCGGTCGCCTGGTGCCGCTGAAGCCCCGCGCTTGCGCGGTTTCAGCCGGAATCGGTTACACTGGGGCCTTTCATCTGGCAACGGCGCAACGCCGACGGCGGTAACTCATGCAGTCACAGTTCTCTCCCCTGGCAGTCCTGCGCAGTGCGCTGCTGGCCTGTTTCCTGGGGGCGCCCGCAGCGCTGGCGCAGCACACTCAACAGGATGCCCAGCTGCCGCTGGACGCGCTGCGCACCTTCGCCGACGTGTTCAACCAGATCCGCATCGGCTACGTGGAGGAAATCGACGACAGCACACTGCTGGAGTACGCCATCCAGGGCATGCTGATGAACCTGGATCCACATTCTGCCTATCTCACGGAAGAAGCCTTCGAAGACCTGCAAACCAATACCAGCGGCGAGTTCAGCGGGCTCGGCATTGAGGTGGGCATGGAAGACGGCTACGTCAAGATCGTCGCGCCCATTGACGGCTCGCCCGCCGCAGAAGCAGGCCTGATGAGCGGTGACCTGATCCTCAAGCTGGATGGCAAGCAGGTGAAAGGGCTTTCCCTGAACGAGGCCATTGAACTCATGCGTGGCCCGAAGGGTAGCCCAATCGAACTGCAGATAGGCCGGCCCGGCACCAGCCAGCCTTTCGATATCACCCTGAAACGCGACACCATCAAGGTGGCCAGCGTGCGCGAGCGCTTTCTGGAGCCGGGCTACGGCTACATCCGCGTAGCGCAGTTCCAGACCGGCACCGGTGACGATGTGGGCGCTGCGCTGCAGCGGCTGATAGCCAAGGGCCCGCTGAAAGGCCTGGTGCTGGACCTGCGCAACAACCCCGGCGGTGTGCTCGGTGCCAGCGTTGAAGTAGCCGGGTTGTTCATGGATGGTGGACTGGTGGTGTACACCGAGGGCCGACTGGCCAACTCGGAAATGCGCTACTCGGCTGAAGCCGGGGACGCCAGCGGCGGCGCGCCACTGGTGGTACTGATCAATGGCGGTTCCGCCAGCGCCTCGGAAATCGTGGCCGGGGCCCTGCAGGACCAGAAGCGCGCGGTCATCATGGGCACTGACAGCTTCGGCAAGGGTTCCGTGCAAACTGTCATGCCCATCTCTGAATCCCGCGCCGTCAAGCTCACCACCGCGCTGTACTTCACACCCAACGGCCGCTCCATCCAGGCGTCAGGTATCGAGCCCGACATTATTGTAGAGCGCGCCCAGGTCACTGCCTACGACACATCCAACCAGATTACCGAAGCCGACCTGACGCGCCGGCTGGACAACGTGAACGGCGAAACCCGCCGCAGCCAGCGCCAGTCGGAGGGCCTGCTGGGCACCGACAACCAGCTCTATGAAGCGCTCACGCTGCTGAAGGGCGTGAACATCCTCGGCCTGCGCAGCGCCCCTGCCAACGCCGGTACGGCGGGCGACGGCTGACCGCATGTGGCGGGGTCTGCTGCTAGCATTGCTGCTCCCTGTAGCCGCCTGGGGCATGCGCCCGCTGGAAACGCCCCAGGCCTTGCCCGTCTCCGGCGGCCTAGTCGGCACCGCCTACCGCGCGCCGCTGCCCAGCCAGCCCCCGCCCTTCGTACTGCCACCGGGCGACCCGGCCACGCTGGTCATTATCATTGACGACCTCGGCAACCGCCTCAAGGAAGGACGGCAGACCGTCGCCCTGCCCGGACGCATCAGCGTGGCGGTGCTGCCCCACACACCTCACGGTGCGCGCCTCGCCGAAGAGGCCCACCGCGCCGGCAAGGACGTGATGCTGCATGCCCCCATGAGCACACTGGATCACCGCCCCCTCGGGCCTGGCGCGCTCACCAATGAGTTATCGCAAACCGAGTTCCGCGACACGCTGGACGCCGCGCTGGCCAGCGTGCCGCATGTGCGGGGCGTGAACAACCACATGGGCAGCGGGCTCACCCAGAGTCCCGAACCCATGCGCTGGCTGATGGCCGAGCTCACCGAGCGCCAGCTCTATTTCGTGGACTCGCGTACCCACAGTGCCACCGTGGCCGCCGCCGCCGCGGCCGAAGCCGGCCTGCCGCACCTGTCACGGCAGGTGTTTCTGGACAACGTGGCCGACCCCGAGGCCATTGCCGAGCGCTTCCTCGCCGCCGTAAGTCAGGCCCGACAGCGAGGCCTTGCGGTGGCGATTGGGCACCCGTACCCGGAAACCATCGCCTTTTTACAAGCGGTACTGCCCGAGCTGGAGGCGCAGGGCATACAATTGGCGACGGTTTCGGAAGTGTTGGGGCTGTAGCGCCGTCAACCGCCCTGTTTCATTGCGTTTGCTCATTGCGAGCGCTGTGCCATGATTAACGCATAGCGCAGAAAAGCGCCCAAGCAACAGCCTTTACCATATTGATTGAATCCGCGAGGTGGTGGGGGACTAACTAAACGTTTCCCCCGCCGCACCCTCTATCTCAAAAACGGGCAAAATGCGCGGATACTGGTTTGCCCACTCCTGGTACTGCTTGTAGACAGGTGCATGCCGGCAGCACAGGGCAAACTTCTCGTCACGCTCTGCGCCTTCCAACAGTCGTGTTTTCACATTGTAATTCTTGCGTTTGTAGCGCATTGCCGCATCAGGGGTGGCGCGAAGATTATGCGCCCAGTGGGGGTCCCTGCTGGTGCCACCGCGCGAACCCACGACCAGCAGCTTGCCATCGCCAGTGGGAAAGGCCGGCAACACCGTGGAGCGCGGCAAACCCGATTTGCGGCCTAGCGAGGTGAGGATGCAGGGATTGTTATAGCCGGATTTGTCATCTTTTGTGAAGATCCAGATGATTGGTGAGAAAGCGAACCATCGGACGCAGAACACATCAAAGACACGGCCGAACTCCGAGCCGCCGAACCATCTGATGAATTGCTGAACTGGCGACACCTTCATTGCAGATTTCCCTCTCGCCCGGCTGTCAATCGTTATGTGTGGTTTGACGGTACTCGCGAGACAGCTCAAGTAGCCGGTCCTGCGGAATGCATCTGCCGGCGGCGGTCATGCACGTTTATCACCCAGCTTCAGCTTCCCCATCACTTCACTGAGTGACAGACCTTGAATCTCGACGACCTTCCTTTGCGCAACCTTGCCTGCAATTATAGTGACAGCGCTTCGAGGGACGCCCAGTTTTTCTGCCAATAGCGCCTCGACAGCCGCGTTCGCTTTCCCATTCTCCGGGGGTGCCGGCACTCTTATTTTAAGCATATCGCCGAGCCATCCTGACATTTCCGAGCGGGATGCTCCTGGCACTACTTTTATATTGAGTTTTGTAATCGCGCAAGAACCCCGTTTCGGAAGAACACAACCGAGCCCACATTATACGGAAAGCACCTCAGGATATTCTTACGGTCAAATCCCTCTCAACACAGCCACCCTCCGCTGTATAAGGTCGGTTGCCCCGATGACTGCTTAGGGTAAACTCAGTGGCCACGACTAAACGCAAATGCGAGTCGGCATGGATACACCGCCACAACTATATTGTGACAACTGCCACAGTGCCCTGCATGGTGCTTTTTGCCATGAATGTGGCCAGGAAAAGAAGAGCTATATCCGCAATGTCAGCGGCGTCATCACTGAGTTCTTTGGTGAATTCAGTAACTGGGATACCCGGGTCTGGCGAACACTGTTCCCCCTGTGGTTTCGACCGGGCTTCCTCAGCCAGCGCTACGTGTCCGGCCACCGGGTACCCTACGTACCGCCGCTTCGTCTTTACCTGTTCACATCCATCATTGCCTTCCTGCTGTTTTCGCATCTCACCCCTTCCGATGTCGTAACCATCGAGAGGGCGCACGATGCACCGGCGCTGGAAGTGAATGAACAACTGCAAAACCTGTTGGACAACCCGCAGCCAGTGATCACGCGGTTTTTCCGCCTCGCCCCCCAGGTGATGTTTGTTCTGCTGCCCACCTTTGCGCTGATACTGAAACTGCTCTACCTGCGCTCGCACCGCTATTACACGGAACACCTGATTCTGGCGCTGCACAACCACAGTTTCATTCTGCAGATGCTCGCATTTTACCTGGGGGTGACCGCACTGGAGCGGATACTGGCCACCCACTGGCTGGTGGCCGCCCTGTCCTGGCTGGACACACTGATTATGTGCTGGATTCCAACCTATCTGCTGCTGAGCCAGAAGTGCTTCTACCAACAACGCTGGGGCAAGACGCTGCTGAAATTCTGCCTCACCGCTTCGATCTACAGCGTACTGCTGTTGGCAGCTGGCTCAGGCCTGATCCTGTTCAGCGTTCTATCCCCCTAGCGGGCAAGGCCAGAGAAGCAAATACCAACCCTGGAGCTGCGCCACCGCGCGAGGTCTGGATATCACTTCGGCGCGTAACGGGCCTCGAAGGCAGGCGGGTCCTGGTTGTAAAGCAACACGCAGGCCTGGCAGATACAGACTCGCCCCTTTGCTGCACCCGGCACCAGGTCCACCAGAGCCCTCGGGATACTGGCCCCAGCACACCAGCAGGGCTGCGTGCTGTTCACGCCGCAGGCATTCGTGCCGCCGCAAAAGGGGCAACTGTCCTCACAGAAACGGGTAAGCATTATATCCTCCGCAAAATGTTCGCGACTCAACGCCGGTTGCAGCAGTGCACGTCACCGCTGCGCCACCTGCGCAAGCTCACTTCGGGTGAGCGGCCTCGTGGTACCGGCTTGCAACTCGCCCAGCCTCACAGGCCCTATCGACACACGGTGTAACGACAGGACCTTGTTACCAAAATGGCCGAACATGCGTTTCACCTGATGGTACTTGCCCTCAACCAGCGACAGCCTGCAGGTCCGGGCAGAGCGTATTTCCAGTTGCGCGGGCAGTGTAGTCATTCCCTCATACGCGAAGTAAATACCGGCCCGAAACGCCGCCACATACTCCTCGCTCAGGGGCCTGGCAACACTGACTTCGTAGACTTTCGGCAGTTTCGTTTCCGGTGCACTCAGCCTGCGCGACCAGGCACCGTCGTTCGTCAACAGAACCAGCCCTGTCGTATTGAAGTCCAGACGCCCTGCAAGGTGCAGCTCATGTTTCCTGGGGTGGCGGACGAGATCCAGCACCGTGGGGTGCTTACCGTCCTTGGTAGCGCTGACCACACCAGCAGGCTTGTGCAGCGCAAGGTATACCGGCTGCGCGTCGCTCAGGACGATTCCGTCCAGCACAACCCGGGTGAACCGGGTAACCGGCTGTCGGATGCAGTGCGCAGGGATGCCGTCCAGCAGGATTTTGTGCTGCGCAATCAGCAGGCGCACCTCCCCCATGGAAAAACCGCTGTTCTGGGATATGAACCGGTCAAGCCGGGTGGTTGAGCGCTTCATGCTGGATCGGTGCTACCGACGCCCTTCGGTTCGGACTACGGTCGAGTTCTGCCGGGGCCCACGAGCAGTGCGCTGAGCTGCCCGTTTACCCTGAAACTCTGGATGAGCAAATATAGGCTGAGGAACAGGGCGCCTCCAAAAAACGCGGCAACACCCAGGCACAACCCCGCGACGGAGAAACCGTGGCGCCAGGACACCCACAGCGCCACCAGCGTAAGCATGAACATGAAATCCAGATTGAACTGTCCGGCCCAGCCCATGCGGGCCATATCACCGAAGAAGACGCTGAGCAGGCCGAAGCCATGCTCGCCTATCACGATTCCGGTATACGCCGTCAAAACGATAAACACTGCAACCAGCAACACTCTCAAAGCTGTCATCACGTTCTCCTGCCAAAAGCCTGTAGCCGCATCATCGCGCCCAGCCGGCCGCTGCCTTCCTGTGCGCAGCCAATGACGCTATCACAGGCTGTGCCGTTTTTTCAGCCGCTGCATCTCACTGAGAATACTGACGAGCCTGTAAGCACCCCAGACCATGACGGCCCCGCCCGCCCCAAGGAGCAGGTTGACGACACCCGGTTCATTGAGCAGGGGGTGAAAAGCTGCTCCTTTCGCCGCGAACTTCCCATACAGCCCCAGCCCGAAGAGAAGGGTGCCGGGAGCCTCAATGATCTGCACTTTGCGCAGTTGCCTGTTTAACGCCTCGAGTTGTTCCTGGGGTTGTTGCTGCACGTTCACCTCCCGGCTTCTGGTAGACAGGTCACGTGACCTGCGGTCATCGTGCAAAGACCGCTTACTTACAAACAGCTTTATAACAAATTCTGCTAACACAATCGCCAAGCGTTTCTTTCCCGCCCGCGCAGAGGCGACTACTATCTGCAAACTTCTTCGGAGACAACATCATGGTATGGCAGGGCTGGCTTTCACTGGGTTTGGTGGGGGTGGTGCTCGCCCTGCTGATTGCCACGCGACTGCGCCCCCATGTGGTCATGCTGGGTGCGCTCACCGTGCTGGTGACAACCGGCGTACTCAGTGCGGGGCAGGCACTCGCGGGGTTTGCCAATGAAGGGCTGGCCACCGTGGCCGCAATGTTCGTTGTCGCGGGTGGCATTCAGGCTTCCGGCGGTGCAGAGCTGATTGTGCAGCGCCTGCTGGGCCGGCCCACCACCGCGCGCGGCGCCATGCTGCGCCTGTTTGCGCCGGTGGCGCTGCTCAGTGCCTTTCTCAACAACACGCCTATCGTGGCCACCATGATTCCGGCCGTGAACAGCTGGGCACGGCGCATCAATGTCGCGCCCTCCAAGCTGATGATTCCGCTCAGCTACGCCGCGATTCTCGGTGGCACGCTGACACTGGTGGGCACCAGCACCAACCTCGTGGTGAACGGCCAGTATCGCAGCCTGACCGGCGCTGAAGGGTTCTCCCTGTTCGCCATCACCGCGGTGGGGCTGCCGGTGGCCCTGGCAGGTGCCGCCTTCATGTGGCTGTTCTTTGCCCGCTGGCTGCCGGAACAGCGGGACAACGCGCCCTTCGCCAACCTGCGCGAGTTCACACTGGAGGTCGCGGTGGCCCCGGGCGGCCCACTGATCGGCAAAACCGTGGAGCAGGCCGGCCTGCGGCATCTGGTGCGCGTGTACCTGGTGGAGATCGAACGCGAAGAGCAGGTCATTTCGCCCGTCGGCCCTGATGAGACATTATACGGCGGCGACCGACTGGTATTCGCAGGCGATACCGATGCGATTGCAGACCTGCTGCGCATCAACGGAGTGGTGCCCTCTACGCAGGTCACTGCCGAGGCCGCACCACCCAGGGACCGGGCCGAGCGGCGCCTGGTGGAGGTGGTCGTGTCGCCGCACTGCGCCGCGGTGGGCCAGGCCATACGTGACGCACAGTTTCGCGACCGCTACGGCGCAGCTGTGCTGGCAGTCGCCCGCAACGGGGAACGGGTGCGCGGCAACCTCGGCAGCACGGAACTGGCAGCAGGCGACACTCTGCTGCTGGAAGCGGGCCCAGACTTTGTCACCCGACAACGCCACAGCCGCGACTTTCTGCTGGTCAACGACCTCGCCACCGAACCACCGCGGCATGATCGCCTGTATCTGGCGTGGTGCATTCTCCTGGGCGTTGTGCTGGCGGCTGGCACAGGCCTGTTGAGCATGCTGAATGCCGCTTTGATCGGCGCGCTGCTCATGCTGCTGGCGGGCTGCTGCTCGCTGGAACAGGCAGAGCGCAGTCTGGATCTCACGGTGTTGCTCACCATCGGCGCATCGTTCGCGCTGGGCGCAGCACTGGAGCAGTCCGGCGCCGCGCTGTTCCTGGCGCAGGGCCTGATCAGCCTGGGGGCTGACAGACCCTGGCTGCTACTGGTGCTCACCTACTTCACTGTGTCGTTGCTGACAGAAGTCATCACCAACAACGCGGCGGCCATTCTCATGTTACCCATTGCGCTCAGCGTAGCCGCCAACAGCGGCCTGGACCCGGTGCCCTTCGTACTGGCCATCATGATGGCTGCCTCGGCCAGTTTTGCCACGCCGCTGGGCTACCAGACCAACCTGATGGTCTACGGTCCGGGCGGCTACCGGTTTACAGATTTTCTCCGAGTGGGTGTGCCAATGAACCTGTTTATCGGTGCCGTCACCCTGGGGGTACTGTTGCTCGGCTGGCCGCTGCTGCCGCCCACAGAGTAACCTGCTGCGCGGTGGCCGCAGTGCATTGCATCGCGCAGGGCGAGCGGGGAGAATGCAGGGGCACGCAGGCGCAGGAGCGCGCTGCGGGTATGGGAGCCGGAATGCGATGAACCAGCAGCAGGCAGACATCGTGATCGTGGGAGGCGGCGGAGCCGGCCTGCGCGCGGCCATCGCCGCGGCCGAGAGCAACCCCGGCCTCGACATCCTGCTGCTGTCCAAGGTGTACCCGATGCGCAGCCACACGGTCGCGGCAGAGGGCGGCTGTGCCGGCGTCATCCAGGCGCACGACAGCGTCGACGCCCACTTCGACGACACCGTGGCCGGGGGTGACTGGCTCTGCGACCAGGACGTGGTGAACTATTTTGTGCGCCACGCCACGGAAGAAAACCTGCGGCTGGAGCACTGGGGCTGCCCCTGGAGCCGCAAACCGGACGGCAGCATCAACGTGCGCGCCTTCGGCGGCATGCAGATAGAGCGCACCTGGTTCGCCGCCGACAAGACCGGCTTCCATATTCTGCACACGCTGTTCCAGACATCGCTCAAGTACCCCGGAATTCGTCGCTGTGACGAGTACTTCTGCACCGACCTGCTGGTGGAGGATGGCCACTGCGCGGGTCTGCTCGCCATCGACATGCGCAGCGGAGAGCAGACCCTGATTGCGGCATCCGCTGTTATTCTCGCTACCGGCGGTGCTGCCCGCGTGTATCGCTATAACACCAACGGCGGCATCGTCACCGGTGACGGTATGGCGCTGGCCTACCGGCAGGGCGTCCCCCTGCGCGACATGGAGTTCGTGCAGTACCATCCCACCGGCCTGCCCGGCTCGGGGATCCTGATAACCGAGGCAGCACGCGGCGAAGGTGGTGTACTCACCAACCGCGAGGGCTACCGCTACCTGCAGGACTACGGCCTGGGCCCGGAAACGCCGCTGGGCCAGCCGCAGAACAAGCAGATGGAGCTGGGCCCCCGCGACCGCCTCAGCCAGGCGTTCTGGCACGAAGAGCAGGCGGGCCGCACAGTGGCCACGGAGCGGGGCGCGGCGGTGTACCTCGACTTGCGGCACCTCGGTGAACAGCACATCCAGGAGCGCCTGCCCTTCATCCGCGACCTGGCGCGCACCTATGTCAACGTGGACGCCGTGCACGAACCCATTCCCGTGCGTCCTACAGCCCACTACACCATGGGCGGCATTCAGACCGACCGCCACACTGCCACCTGTCTGCCGGGGCTGTATGCGGTGGGCGAGTGCGCCAGCGTGGGGCTGCACGGCGCCAACCGGCTGGGCTCCAATTCGCTGGCAGAACTGAGCGTTTTTGGCCGTCTGGCGGGGGAGCAGGCGGCAGAGCGCGCAGCACAGGGGTTGGCGGTGGACCCGCAACGTCTACGGCCACAGGCTGAGGCACAGGCCGCCGGGCGGGAAGCGTTGCGTACGGCAAACGGCCCGGAACGCCTCGCCGCCCTGCGCGATGAAATGGCCTGCGCCATGGAGGGGGGCATCGGCATTTTCCGCGTGCCGGCACAGATGTCCGCGACCGTCGAGAAGATTGCCGAGCTCAAGGCGCGCTATCAGCAGCTGGGCCTAAAGGATGGCAGCCGCGCCTTCAACACGGAATGGCTGCAGGCGATCGAGCTGGGCTTTCTGCTCGACGTCGCCGAAGCGATGAGCCACGCCGCGCTGGCGCGGCAGGAGTCCCGCGGCAGCCACCAGCGTCCGGAGGATTTCCCGGCGCGCAACGATGCGCTTTTCCTCAAGCACAGCCTGGCCAGGCAACAGCAGGGAGGCGCGGCCGAGGTCAGCTGGCAGGACGTGGTCATCACCCGCTCGGCGCCGGGCGAGCGGCACTACGGTGGCAAGGCGACCGGGGAGGCAGGCAGGTGAGCGACACTATCGAGCTGGCGGTCACGCGCTACCGCCCCGAGCAGGACACGCAGCCCTGGGAGCAGCGCTATACCGTGCCCTGCAGCGACGACATGTCCGTACTCGATGCCCTCAACTACATCAAGGACGCACTGGACCCGTCCCTGAGCCACCGCTGGTCCTGCCGCATGGCCATCTGCGGCAGCTGCGGCGTGATGGTAAACGGCGAACCGAAGCTGTCCTGCAAGACCTTCCTGCGCGATTACCGCGAAGCCGGTGTGCTGGAGGTCCGGGCGCTGGACAACCTGCCGGTAGAGCGCGATCTGGTCGCGGACATCAGCGGCGTGGTCGAGCATATCGAGGCGGTGAAGCCCTGGTTGATACGCCATAGCGAGGCCCCCGTCGACACGGCACACTCACAGACTCCGGCGCAGATGGCGCGCTACCACGCCTTCAGCCAGTGCATCAATTGCGCGCTGTGCTATGCCGCATGCCCGCAGTTCGGGCGCAACCCGGCGTTCCTGGGCCCCGCCGCGCTCACCCTCGCCCAGCGCTACAACCTGGATTCCCGCGATGAAGGCAGCAGCGAGCGCATGCCCTGGCTGAATGCGGAGGAGGGTGTGTGGAGCTGCACCTTCGTCGGCTACTGCTCGGAGGTCTGCCCCAAGGACGTAGACCCGGCCTCGGCGATCAACCGCGGCAAAGTGGCATCGGACATCAACTACGGGGTCAACCTGTTCCGCCTGCTGCGAGGCAAGGGCGATGCGTAAACCCTGGCAGCCACAACAACCCCGCAGCTGGTGGCTGCGCAACCCGGCCTACCGCCGCTACATGCTGCGGGAAGCCACCGCGCTGCCCCTGCTGCTGTACACCCTGCTGCTGCTCGCCGGGATAGTCCAGTTCAGCCGTGGCGAGGCCGCTTTCGCCACCTGGCTCAGCTGGCTGCAAACGCCGGCAGGGCTGCTGCTGCAGGGTATCGCGCTGGCGGCGGCCCTGTTGCACGCGGTGACCTGGGTCGCACTGGTGCCAAAGATTCTGGTCATCGACAGCGACCGCCTGCGCATTGATCCGCGGCATGTGTTGCGTGCCCACCAGCTCGGCGCGCTGGCCGGCAACCTGGGGCTGGTCGGCGCCACACTCTGGCTGCTGTGGCCAGCAGGGGGCGCGTAACCATGCGCCGCTCCCACGAGCCCATCAGCTGGTCCCTGTTCGGCGCCGGCGGCATGCTGCTGGCGTTTATCGGCCCGGGGCTGATTGCGAGCACGCTGCTGCTGGGCTGGCTGGTGCAGGATCCACAGGCGCTTTATGCCACACTGAGCAGCGGCCTGCAGCACCCGCTGACGAGGCTGGCGACGCTGGCCGTGATTGCACTACCGCTGTACCACACCGCACATCGCCTGTATCACGGCCTGCACGACCTGCACATCAAAGGGCCGACCTGGCTGCTCGGAGGGTTTTTTTACGGCGGGGCTACGGCACTCAGCGCCCTGTGTGCCTTCTGGCTGTTCACGCTGTAATCCAGCGCCGCTAGAGACGCACCTCGATGCCCCGCTCGGCCATATAGGCCTTGGCTTCGGGCACGGTGTATTCCGCAAAGTGAAAAATGCTGGCGGCCAGCACCGCATCGGCACCGCCCAGCAGAATGCCATCCACCAGGTGCTGCAGGTTGCCCACACCACCGGAGGCGATCACGGGAATATCCACAGCGTCCGTAATCGCGCGGGTGACACCCAGCTCAAAGCCGTTTTTGGTGCCGTCACGGTCCATGCTGGTGAGCAGGATTTCCCCGGCTCCCAGCTCCGCCATCTTCACCGCCCAGGCGACCGCATCGATGCCGGTGGGTTTGCGCCCGCCGTGGGTGAAGATTTCCCAGCGCGGCTGGCCGTCCACATCGGCCACGCGCTTGGCGTCGATCGCCACCACGATGCACTGGGCACCGAAGCGCTGCGAGGCCTGGCGCACGAGTTCGGGGTTGTGGATTGCGGCCGTATTGATGCTGACCTTGTCGGCGCCGGCATTGAGCATGGTGCGGATGTCGTCGACCGAGCGGATGCCGCCCCCCACCGTGAGCGGAATAAACACCTGCTCGGCAATCTGCTCCACGGTGTGGACCGTGGTCTCGCGGCCCTCGTGGCTGGCGGTAATGTCCAGGAAGGTGATTTCGTCAGCGCCCTGCTCGTTGTAGCGGCGGGCGATTTCCACCGGGTCACCCGCGTCGCGGATACCGACGAAATTGACCCCCTTGACCACGCGCCCGTTGTCGACGTCGAGGCAGGGGATGATGCGTTTGGCCAGGCCCATGGCTCAGGCCGCCGCGTCACACAGGCGTTGCGCTTCGGCCACGTCCAGCGTGCCCTCGTAGATGGCCCGGCCGGTGATGGCACCGCAGATGCCTTCATGTGCCACAGCCTGCAGGGCCCGAATATCCTCCAGGTTGGTGATGCCGCCGGAAGCGATCACCGGAATGCGTGAGGCCCGGGCCATGCCCAGTGTGGCTTCCACGTTCACACCCTGCATCATGCCGTCGCGGGCAATGTCGGTGTAGACAATGGCGGACACGCCATCGGCCTCGAACTGTCTGGCGAGGTCCGTGGCCAGTACCGTGGACACCTCTGCCCAGCCGTCGGTCGCTACCAGCCCATCCCGGGCGTCCAGGCCGACGATGATCTTGCCCGGAAACGCGCGGCAGGCCTCGGCGACAAAGGCCGGCTCCTTCACCGCTTTGGTGCCGATGATCACATAGCTGACACCGGCCCGCACATAGTGCTCGATGGTCTCCAGGCTGCGAATGCCACCACCGATCTGGATCGGCAGCCTGGGCCAGGCGGCGGCAATGGCCGTCACCACCTCGCCGTTGACCGGCTCTCCGGCAAAGGCGCCGTTCAGGTCCACCAGGTGGAGGCGCCGACAGCCCGCGTCCACCCAGCGCCGGGCGACGGCCAGCGGGTCATCAGAGAACACCGTGCTGTCCTCCATCAAGCCCTGCCGCAGGCGCACGCACTGGCCGTCTTTCAAATCGATAGCGGGAATGATCAGCATGAGGGTGTCCAGTTGATGAAGTTGCGCAGCAGCTGCAACCCGGCGGTGTGGCTCTTCTCCGGGTGAAACTGGGTGGCAAAGAGATTGTCCCGGGCCAGCGCCGCATCGGCACAGACGCCGTAGTCAACGCTGCCTGCGACGAGCGAGCGGTCGGCAGCGGTGACGTAATAGCTGTGCACGAAATAGAAACGGGTGGCATCCGGAATGCCATTCCAGAGTGGGTGCTCACTTACTCTGCGAACCTCACTCCAGCCCATGTGCGGCACTTTCAGGCGCTGCCCTTCGGCGTCGTGCAGCGGCTGGCCAAAGTGGCGCACGGTGCCCGGAATCACGTTCAGGCAGTCCACGCCGCCGTTCTCTTCCGAGTGGCTCATCAGCGCCTGCATGCCCACACAAATGGCCAGCACCGGCTTGTGCTGCTCGGTCAGGGCCACCTGCAGCAGCTCGTCGCAGCGCAGGCGGCGGATCTCCGCCATACAGTCGCGTATGGCGCCCACACCCGGGAAGACGACGCGGTCCGCCGCGCGGATCTGCTCAACATCGTGGGTCACCACCACGCGTTCAGCGCCGACATGCGCCAGCGCACTGGCCACCGAATGCAGGTTGCCCATGCCGTAGTCGATCACTGCCACTGAACCGCTCACGGGTGTTACAGCACACCCTTGGTGGAGGGCATCATGCCGGCCATGGCCGGGTCCGCCGAGAGCGCCATGCGCAGCGCGCGGCCGAAGGCCTTGAACACCGTTTCGATCTGGTGGTGGGTGTTCTCACCGCGCAGATTGTCGATATGCAGCGTGACCTGGGCGTGGTTGACGAAGCCGTGGAAAAATTCCTGGAACAGGTCCACGTCAAAGCCGCCCACGGAGGCGCGGGTAAACGGAATGTGATACACCAGTCCCGGCCGGCCGGAGAAGTCCACCACCACGCGGGACAGCGCTTCATCCAGCGGCACATAGCTGTGGCCGTAACGCACAATGCCTTTCTTGTCGCCCACCGCCCTGGCGAAAGCCTGGCCGAGGGTGATACCGATGTCCTCCACCGTGTGGTGGTCGTCGATGTGCAGATCGCCCCTGGCATGGATGTCGAGATCGATCAGGCCGTGGCGCGCAATCTGGTCCAGCATGTGCTCGAGGAAGGGGATACCGGTGTCAAATTTCGCCTGACCGGAACCGTCGAGATTCACCGTGGCGGTAATCTGCGTTTCCAGCGTGTTGCGAGTCACACTCGCCTTGCGCTCAGACATGCTATTCTCCAGAACCTGCACTGGCGGATGGGAACCGGGGCCAGGCCCGGAAAAGCGCGCCATTATAGAAGAAAGCCGGGCCGAATTCACCGTCAGATATGCCGCGGTAGCGTTGGCCACAGGCGGGCATCCCGGGCAGCGGGTAAACTGTGGCGAGCCCAGCCGCGTACCAACTCATGAACAGTCGCGGCAGCACACCAAACACGCAACCACCACAAGCCGCCACCGAACAAGGACTCCACACCCATGCACGCCACCCTGCCGCTGCTGGAAGCGACCGATTTCCCCGCCCTCAGGCGGGCTGCGCTGCAGACCCTGCAGGTCAACCTCGGTTACCTGTGCAACCAGAGCTGTGTGCACTGCCATGTCAACGCCGGCCCCACCCGCACCGAGATGATGAGCGACGACCTCATCGATCTCATACCCCGGGTATTGCAGGCACGCGGCGTGTCCCTGCTGGACCTGACGGGCGGCGCCCCGGAAATGCACCCGCGCTTCCGCCACCTGGTGACCGCGGCCACCGCCCAGGGGGTGAGGGTGATGGATCGCTGCAACCTCACCATCCTGCGCGAACCCGGTTATGAAGACATGGCGGAGTTTCTCGCCCGGCACCGGGTGGAGATCGTGGCCTCCATGCCCTGCTATTCGCCGGCCAACGTCGACCAGCAGCGCGGCAACGGCGTGTTCGACAAGAGCATCGCCGCCCTGCAGTCACTCAACGCCCTGGGCTATGGGCAACCGGGCAGTGGTCTGCAGCTGAATCTGGTCTACAACCCGTTGGGCCCCACCCTGCCGCCTAACCAGCAGGCGCTGGAGGCAGACTACAAGCGGGAACTGCGCGCGCATTTCGGTATCGAATTCAACGCCCTGTTCACGCTGGCCAACATGCCCATCAAGCGTTTTGGCAGCACACTGATTTCCAAGGGCCAGTTTGCCGCCTACATGCAGCTGCTGAAAGACGCCTATCAGCCTGGCAACCTCGAGGGTGTCATGTGCCGGTCGCTGGTGAGCGTGGACTGGCAGGGTTACCTGTACGACTGCGACTTCAACCAGCAGCTGGACCTGTCGCTCCCAGGCCACGAGGGCAGGCCGCAGCTCGCCAGCCTGCTGACGGGCGGACTGGATGGCCGCGAGATACGCACCGCCGACCACTGCTATGGCTGCACCGCCGGCCAGGGCAGCAGCTGCGGTGGCGCCCTGAACTGACCCAGGCCAGAACCGGGCGCCCTGTGCGGCTCCCTCAAGGAGAACCGTGTTGAACCGTAAGCTCTTGATTGTTGTGGCCCTGCTGGGCCTGGTGCTGGGTTTCTTTGCCCTCGGCCTGCATAACTACCTCACCCTGGACCAGCTGAAAGCCCGCCAGGCACAGTTTGCCCAGACGCTGACCGCGCATCCGATCGCCGTACCCGCGGCCTACTTCGGCATTTACGTCCTGGTCACCGCACTGTCGCTGCCCGGCGCGGCCATCATGACACTGGCTGGCGGCGCCCTGTTTGGCCTGGGCTTCGGCCTGCTGCTGGTGTCCTTTGCCTCCAGCATCGGTGCCACCCTCGCGTTTCTGGTTGCGCGCTTCCTACTGCGCGACAGCGTGCAGCAGCGCTTCGGCGAGCGCCTGAAGGCCATTGACCGCGGCATCGAGCGCGACGGCGCGTTCTACCTGTTCACCCTGCGGCTGGTGCCGATTTTTCCCTTTTTCGTCATCAACCTGCTGATGGGCCTGACCCGTTTGCGCACCTGGACATTCTACTGGGTCAGCCAGGTGGGCATGCTGGCAGGCACTGCGGTCTACGTGAACGCCGGCACGCAGCTGGCCGCCGTTGAGCGTCTTGGCGACATCCTGTCGCCGGCGCTGCTGCTCTCGTTTGTACTGCTCGGCCTGTTTCCCTGGATGGCCAAACTGCTGGTCGCCGCCGTGCAGCGCCGCCGCGTGTATAAGCGCTGGCAGCGGCCCACACGCTTCGACCGCAACCTGGTGGTGATTGGCGCAGGCGCAGGCGGCCTGGTGTCCGCCTATATCGCCGCGGCAGTAAAAGCCAAAGTCACCCTGGTGGAAGCGCACAGAATGGGCGGCGACTGCCTGAACTACGGCTGCGTGCCCAGCAAAGCCCTGATCAAGAGCGCCAAGGTGGCACAGCAGATGCGCCACGCCGGTGACTACGGGTTGATCGCCAGCGAGCCACAGTTCAGTTTTCGCGAGGTGATGGCGCGCGTCCATCGCATCATCGCCGAGATCGAGCCCCACGACAGCGTCGAGCGCTACACCGGACTGGGCGTGGAGGTGCTGCAGGGTTACGCCAGGATCATCGACCCCTGGACAGTGGACATCGCCCTCAACGACGGCGGCACACAGCGCCTGACCACGCGCTCGATTGTCATCGCCGCCGGCGCTGCACCACTGGTGCCCGACCTGCCCGGGCTGGAGGATACGGGTTACGTCACCAGCGATACGCTATGGGAGCGCTTTGCCGAGCTGGATGCGCTGCCGCAGCGACTGGTGGTGCTGGGCGGAGGTCCCATCGGCTCCGAGCTCGCCCAGGCCTTCGCCCGGCTGGGGTCCAGGGTCACGCAGGTCGAGCGCGGGCCGCGCATCCTGCCGAAGGAAGACCACGAGGTAGCGGCGCTGGCGCGCGACGCACTCACCGCGGACGGCGTTGAGATACTCACCGGGCACACGGCACTGCGCTGCGAACAGGTCGCCGGCGAGAAACGCCTGATCGTGGAATACCAGGGTGGCGAACGCGCCATTCCCTTCGACCAGCTGCTGGTCTCTGTGGGCCGCCGGGCGCGACTTACGGGCTATGGCCTGGAAGAGCTCGGCATTCCCAGCAATCGCACCGTCACCACCAACGAGTACCTGGAGACTCTGTACCCGAATATCTACGCCGCCGGCGATGTCGCGGGGCCCTACCAGTTCACCCACACCGCAGCGCACATGGCCTGGTACGCCGCGGTCAATGCACTGTTCGGGCAGTTCAAGCGCTTCAAGGTGGACTATTCGGTGATTCCCTGGACCACGTTCATCGACCCCGAGGTCGCGCGTGTCGGCCTCAGCGAGCAGGAGGCCATCGACCGCGGCATACCGCACGAAGTGACCCGCTTCGAACTCGCCGAGCTGGACCGGGCCATCGCCGACAGTGCGACCCGGGGGTTCGTCAAGGTACTCACCGTGCCCGGCCGCGACCGCATTCTGGGCGCGACCATTGTCGGAACCCAGGGCGGCGACCTGCTGGCGGAATTCGTGCTGGCGATGCGCCACGGCCTGGGCCTGAACAAGATTCTCGGCACTATCCATACCTACCCGACACTCGCAGAGGCCAACAAATACGCCGCCGGTGCCTGGAAGAAGGCTCACGCACCCGAACGCCTACTGCGCTGGGTGGCGCGCTACCATCAGTGGCGGCGCGGCGGCAGCGCGTAAGCGCCTGCACACCGCCTACTGCAGCGCCGCTTCCGACAGATAGCGCTGCAGAAACGCATCCGCTGCAGGCAGGGCACTGCCCGCCGTCAGAAACGTGAGAATGTGACCACGGGCGGCGAGGCGCTCCAGTTCCACCGCAACGCCCTGCGCACGCAGGGCCTGCGCAAACTCCTCAGCGTGGTCGATGGGCACCAGCGTGTCGCGGGTACCGTGAAACAGGTAGAAGGGTGGCGCATCGTCGTGCACGCGCGTGACCGGTGAAGCGGCGGCGAAGGTTTCGGGAATTTCCGTCAGGCGCCCGCCGAGAAACTGGGGCACCAGCTTGCCACCCGGGAACTTGCGCAGGTCCATCGGCGAGCCACCGGCAATGACCGCGGCGGGCCGCGTTTGGGCTCCGCCCCAGGGCCTGTCCAGATCATCGCCAGTGCCCGCCGCCAGCGCCATCAAGCTCAGCAGGTGAGCACCCGCGGAATAGCCAAAGGCGGCAATGCGCCGGACGTCCAGTTCCAGGCCGGAGGCTTCCCGGTGCAGCCAGTGCATCGCCTGCTGCAGGTCGTACACCTGGGCCGGATACTTTGCCTCCGGCGCAAACCGGTAGCTGGCGTTCAGCACCACATAACCCTGGCCTGCATAGTAGCGTGCCAGCCGGTCCATATCATCGCGGCTGCGGCGCTCCCAGCCCCCACCGTGCACCAGCAACATGCCGGGAAATGGACCCTGCCCCTGGGGCAGATACAGATCGGCCTCCAGCGGCTGGGGCCAGTCCTGGGGCGTGTACACCACGGTCCGGATGTCTGCGGCCGGCTGCTTCGGCCCGGGCACCACGCCGCATCCCGCCACCGTAAACGAGGCGGCGGCGACCACCGCGGCAAGCAGTAATTTCATGGCCTGTGACCCTTGCGTGAATACATCATGTCCAGTTTACGCAACAGGAAACGATTCGGCCCTGTGCGCAGAGTGCAGGGCAAACTGCAGTACACTGGGCCGATGCGCAAACACCCCACATTCGCCGACCAGGTTCTTGCCTGGTTTGACCAGCACGGCCGCAAGGACCTGCCCTGGCAGCACGATACCAGCCCCTACCGGGTATGGATGTCGGAAATCATGCTGCAGCAAACCCAGGTGCGCACGGTGATCCCCTACTACCAGCGCTTCATGCAGCGCTTCCCCGACGTGCAGGCCCTGGCCCAGGCGCCCATCGATGAAGTGCTGCACCTGTGGACCGGGCTCGGCTACTACGCCCGCGCCCGCAACCTGCACCGGGCCGCACAGCAGGTGTGCACAGAGCACGGCGGGGTGTTTCCACGCAGTCTGGAGGCCCTGCAGGGCCTGCCCGGCATCGGCCGTTCCACCGCTGGCGCCATCCTCGGCATCGCCTTCGGAGAGTGGGCCGCCATTCTCGACGGCAACGTGAAACGGGTGCTGGCGCGCTACCACGCCGTTGCCGGGTGGCCCGGGGATACCGCGGTGCATCGCCAGCTCTGGGCCTTCGCCGAGGAACATACACCGCAGGCGCGGGTTGCCGATTACACCCAGGCGATGATGGACCTGGGTGCCACGCTCTGCACCCGTAGCAGACCTCGCTGCACAGAGTGCCCGCTACAGGCAGGATGCAGCGCGCTGGCACAGGGTCGTCAGGCGGATTACCCCGGCAAGAAACCGCGTAAGGCGCTGCCAGTGCGCAGCACCGTGTTCCTTGTGCTGCGGGATACACAGGGCCATGTACTGCTGCAGCAACGCCCCCCGAGCGGTATCTGGGGCGGGCTGTGGTGCTTCCCCGAACTGCCCTCATTGCAAGTCGCCCCCGACTGGTGCCTGGAGCAGCTTGGCCACGCCGCGCGCTCGCTGGAGTCTGGGGCTGCCTTCCGCCACACGTTCAGCCACTACCACCTGGATATCCAGCCGCTGTACGCGCAACTGGACGCGCAGCCCGAGGCCATCATGGATGCCGGTGACCGGCTCTGGTATAACGTGCAACAACCACCCGAAATCGGCCTGGCCGCACCCGTTGCCCGGTTGCTGGCGAGCCTCTGACCGCGGAGCAAGCACATGCCCAGAACCGTATTCTGCAAGCGCTACCAGCAGGACCTCGAAGGCCTGGACGCACCACCCTACCCCGGCCCCAAGGGGCAGGAGATCTTCGAGCATGTGTCGAAGAAGGCCTGGAGCGAATGGCAAGCGCAGCAGACGATGCTGATCAACGAAAAGCAGCTGAGCCTGATCGACCCCGCCACCCGCAAATACCTGCAGGAAGAGATGGACAAGTTTTTTGCTGGCGAAGAACACGACCGCGCGGAGGGCTATGTACCACCGCCCAGGGAAAACTGAGACTGCTTGACTCCCGTAGCCACTACGGTTTTAATACGCACCCTCCGCTATAGCAGTACACGCCCGGATAGCTCAGTTGGTAGAGCAGGGGATTGAAAATCCCCGTGTCGGCAGTTCGATTCTGTCTCCGGGCACCATATCTTCTCCCGTCCAGCCAGCATTCTCCTGCGACACTCCGACCTCCCGCTCAACGGTACTGCGACGGGCCCGATTACTTCCGGACAGTTGCCCTCACAGCGCACAACGCTCCGCCCAGCACCACACATTCCTTTCGGCAAGCCCCCGCTCTAGCCTGCGGCGACCTCAGGGATGCTTCCCACAATCGCTATCGCCTCAATCTCAATCATCAGCTCCGGCAGTGCCAGGGCACGCACCTCCACAATGGTGTCTGCGGGGTAGGGCGGTGTGAAGTACTGTCTGCGCAGCTCCACAACATCGGGAAAATGGCTCATGTCCGTCAGGTAGATCGTGACTTTCACCACCTGCGCCAGGCTACTGCCCCCGGCTTCCAGCACATCGGCAAGGTTGCGAAACACCTGCTGCGCCTGTGCAGCAAAATCGCCCACCCCAACCAGCTCCCCATGGCTGTTGATAGCAGCCTGTCCGGAGGTGATCACCAGGTTCCCCACGTGGAAGGCTTGGGAAAGGCGGTAGGGCGCCAGCGGGTCGGGTTGAGTGGCGATCTGCCGGGCGCAAACTGGATTGTCGTCAGTCATGGCCTGCGCTCCGCTCAAGGGACATGCATCAACGCTTGATATCGGTTATCTGCCGGTAGAGCTTGTCTGCCTCTTCCGGCAACACGGAATACAGTCGTATGTTGCCATTACGCTGTGCCTGCATGGCCTCGCCCACCTTCGATTGATACGCTTTTTGCAGTTTCTTGAGCTGCCTCTCTTCGGGGCTCTTGAATAAACCCAGCATCACCTTTCTCCTCACGTGTGCGTGTAGGTGGATACGGGTGAGCTGGCTTTTGGTTCAACGCCGCTGGAGAAAAAGGCAATGGCCATCACTGGAACGCCGTCTACACACTGCAATTGCGCTGCGTTTTCTTCGAGTCGCAAACGGGTGCGTCGTCCTCCGTTCATAGCCCAAGAGGCTGAGAGAGATCAGGGCCGTCACCCCACGCACCCCCTACACCAGCAACCACACATTCTCCCGCGCCGCGCACTGTCCCTTGAGCCCGCCGACCACCTCGACGCTGGCCAGCTTCCGCAGCGCGTAATGGGCGGCGTAATGCCGCGCCACCTCGTCGTCGGGCACCGCGAACGGCGGCCCCTCCATGGCCCGCTGGTCGTAGTCAAAGCACAACAGCAACTGTGGTGCGGTTGCCGTGATCTCGCGCAGATGCCCGGTGTAGCGTTGCCGCATCGGCGCTGGCAGCGCGACCAGCGCTGCCCGGTCATAGCTTGCCTGTACCGCGCCCAACAGGCTGCGCGTCAGCTGGAAAACATCACCCACGAAGATCTCTACATCACGGGCGCAATAGCGCCGTAGTACGCCGGCTTCGCTGATTTCGGGCGTCAGCCCCAACTCCTCGAACAACGCCTGAACCGCCTTTTCACTCAGCTCCGCGCCCGCCACACGGTAACCCTGTGACAACAACCAGCCGATATCCAGTGTCTTTCCACACAGGGGTACGAACACGCGATCGCCAGCCGAGAGCGACAGCGCATCCCAGTGGGCCACCAATAGCGGGTTTGCCTCGGCAGCGTGAAAGCCGATCTCGTTGTGCTGCCAGCGCTGGTGCCAGAATTCAGGTTCCATGCTCACTCCTGCTTGCGCACTGCGCGCTCCAGACCAAATACATGGGCATCCTCCGCCCCCAAATCCCGCAGTGCGTCAGCGAGATGCAACAGGTAATCGCGATTGGGACCACTCGGGCCCACGGCGCGGTCGATCTGCGCAGCGATTTCCGCCTCACTCGCGGGCCCCAGGTAGGCGGGGTTGTCCGGCCCTGCGATATACACCAGGGCCTCTTCACGCGCGCCACCCTCGAATTCCGCATCCACCACCACCCTCAGGTAGCCATTCTTTTCCCGATGGTCCAGGTGTTCGAAAACGGCCGGGGTAATCTCAAACGCCATGCCCTGGCAAACCGCACCGGCGCTTTCCACCAGGGTGACCACGCGGCCCGGTGCCGCGGGCGTACCGCGATGGTCGTGTGAGCCCTGCCAGAAACGGCGCGCCCACCCGCGAATAATAGCGGGGCGCCGCTGTAGAAACGGAAAGTCCACTTTGTAGATCAGCGAGCCGTAGCCGAACAGCCACAGGCGCTCGTGACTGGCGAAGTAGCGCATGGCGCGGTTTCGAGCGATGGTGTCAGCATCCGTCAGTGTCGACATGGTGCGCGGCGACCTCCCCTGTGCGCTGCGGTATACTGCGCGCCGAAAACTTGTTGAACCGTCCACACCGGCCACACGTCGGCGACGGCTCCACCGGCCACCAAGGATAAAGCACCGCGATGAAACTTCACCACCACGTCACCCGCGAAGCCTACGCGCCTCCCAGTACGCGGCAACGGGTTTTCGTCCGCTACCTGGTGTCCATTCTGATCGACCTGGTGGTACTGAATCTGTGCGCAGAATACTGGCAGCACGTGCAGATTTCCTCCTTCAGCGTTACCCTCGCCGCCGCACTGCTGCTGCAGTTGCTGCTGCAGGGCACCCTCGTGATCGAGCACCGTATAGCAGCCTGGTTCTCCGGGCGCCGGGGTTTGTCCTGGCAGTTCCTGCGTTTCTTTTCCACCTGGCTGGTTTTGTTTGCCTCCAAGTTCGTCATGCTCTGGGCGATCGACCTCGCCTTCGGTGATGCCTTGCGGTTTACCGGCCCACTGCACGGCGTTGTGGCATTCCTGGCGGTGATTATCGCCATGGTAGCGGCAGAGGAGCTCGTCGAGCAGGTCGTGCGTCGGCTCGCCTGAGCGCGCGCCCTCGGGGGCTAGGCCTGCATTCCCCAGAGTGGCTTGGTACCCGTGCGCGGGAGATGAGGCAACACCTGCTGCTCGAAGAACTGCAGCATGGCCCAACCGCGGGTGGGGTCGATACCCCCGAACAGGGGGGTCAGGTACAGTGAGCTGTGTTCGCCCAGCTCCCGGGCCAGGGCCACTACCGCTTCCGGCCGCAACACCTGGTAGGCACCGCTCTCGCGCACTGTCTCCGCCGTCATGCCGCCCGCATAGGGGCCCTGGGGTGTGCCGTAGGCCTCCGCGGTCCAGCGCGAATAGGAATCCAGCACGTGCAGGATATGCGGCGCAATCCACTGCCAGTCCGCCTCAGGGTCTTCCGACACCCAGAGAAAGGTGGGGCCCTGCCGCGGATAGGGGCCGGGATCCGGCTTGCCCAGACGCAGGCAGGCGTCACGGTAGGGTTGCCACACCTTGGGCGGAAACAGCGGCACCAGAAACCCATCGGCAATTTCGGCGGCTATGCGCGCCACCTTCGGCGCCATGCCACCGAGCAGGATGGGCACCGGTTTATCCGGCACCGGCGACACCAGGCAGGGGCGCCCCTCGTGGTTGAAGGGTGCGCCGGTCCAGGCCGTTTTCAACAGCCGCGCCGTGTTGCAGGTCAGTGCGAAGCGGTCCTCCACCCGCCGACCGTACATGGCGAACTCCACCGGCCGGTAGCCAAACCCCAGACCCAGCTGCATGCGCCCGGCGCTGGCGAGCTGGGCCACGGCGAGGTCCTCCGCCAGGCGCACCGGGTCGTACAGCGGGGCAAGCAGTACGGCGGTGCGCAACGCCACCTGCCGGGTACGCCCCGCCATCGCCGCGGCCAACACCAATGGCGAGGGGTTATAGCCGTCCTCGGCGCAGTGATGCTCACCGAGGCCCAGCACGTCGAAGCCGACACCATCAGCCCACTCGGCCATGTCGAGCGCCGCGGCATAGGCCGCTGCCCTGCCCACGCCAAAGTCCGGCGTGCGCATATCAAAAATCATCACCAGTTCCACGGCGTTGCTCCTCGGGCGACCACTACCAGGGCAGACACTGTACCAACGCCGGCGCAACACCCAAACCGGTTTCAGCGGCCGGAGACGATGGGGCGCATCAACTGGCTGTTGGGCCCGGGAACAATACCCGGCTGTTGTAACGGTGGGCGCAGGCCGGGGCGCTGCGGCGGGTGCGGCCGATGGCCCGGATGCCAGGGAATGACCACGGGGGGCACATACACCGGCACGTAGTGGACGGTCGTCTCTGGCTCCGATTGCCGGGCAGGAGGGCGGGCCTCGACCTGCGCCCGCAGCCTTGCCACCTCGCGTTCAAGCTCGCGTTCGCGGCGACTTTCCGCCAGCCGGTCGGTGCTGTAACGCATCGCTTTCAGCTGCCGCTCGGCGGCGGCCGGATCGCCCGCCTCGGGTGCGCGTATCCGCAACACTTCGGTGCCGGTGCCCTGCGCCGGCGGCGTATCGGAAAACTGCACCGTGCCGTTGGGCCCCTCGGAACGGTAGACCGTGGTGTCGGCGCCCAGGGCGAACTCCCCTGCGAGGAACAGGGCGATGGCGCTTGCAATAATTACTGGCTGAAGCATGCGCTCAGTATAGATCAGTTGACAGATCAGGGCGCTGTGGTTACCCGGCCGGATTCTCTTGATGTGGATCAAGCTCTGCGCTTTTCACCCCCGGTTATACCGCAGATGAGGTATGAGCGGCTTGCCTTGGGAGGGGGATAGTCGGTATCAAAGATCATCCGGAACCGGAGAATAACCATGACCGCACAACAAATGAATGACATCGACCGCCTCTACGCCAGCGCGCGCAAAATGGTACCGGCCCTGCGCGAGCGCCAGACCGAAGCCGCGAGCCTGGGCCACCTGCCCGAAGCCACAGTACGCGAGATGCAGGAAGCGGGTTTCTTCCGCATCATGCAGCCCGCACGCTTTGGCGGCTACGAAATGGAACCGGAGGTGTTCTTTCGCGTGCAGATGACCCTTGCCGAGGGCTGCATGTCCACAGCCTGGGTGCTGGGTGTCGTGGCCATCCACAACTGGCAGTTGGCGCTGTTCGACGAACGCGCCCAGCAGGACGTGTGGGGTGAAGACACCAGCGTGCTGATCTCGTCCTCCTATATGCCGGTCGGCAAGGTGACCCGCGTCGACGGCGGCTACAGGCTGAGCGGTCACTGGGGTTTTTCCTCGGGGTCCAAGCACTGTGGCTGGGCCTTCCTGGGCGCCATGGTGCCGCCGGAAAACGCCGGCGAGGCGCCGGACTACCGCACCTTCCTGGTGCCACGCAGTGACTACCAGATCGTGGATAACTGGGACGTGAGCGGTCTGGAAGGCACCGGCAGCCACGATATTGTGGTGAAGGACGCCTTCGTCCCCGAATACCGCACCCACCGCTCCATTCACGGCTACGAGTGCAACAGCCCCGGCAACGCGGTGAATACGCATCCGATCTTCCGCCTGCCTTTCGGCCAGATCTTCGTGCGCGCCGTGTGCAGCTCGGCCATTGGCGCCCTGCGCGGCGTCACCGACAGCTACGTGCAGGTGAACCGCGAGCGCGTGGGCCTGAACGACGGCAACAAGATCGCCACGGACCCCGATGCGCAAATGGCGCTCGCGAATGCCATTGCCACCGTCGACGAGTGCGAGACCATCATGTTCCGCAACTTCGACAAGATGCTGGACGCCGCGCGGGAAGGCCGCTCGCTGCCCATTGAAGAGCGCATCAAGATGCGTTTCGACGCCTCGCGGGTAGGCGCCAAGTGCGCGGATGCAATCAACGCCATGTTCATTGCCTGCGGCGCGCAGGGTATCCACCGCGGCCATCCACTGAACCGGGCCTGGCTGGATATCAACGCCGGCCGCACGCACGTGGCCAACAACCCGTTCAAGTTCGGCCGCAACCTTGGTGGCAACCTGATGGGCCAGCCGAATACAGACTTTTTCCTTTAATACAACACCATAACGAGCAGCGCACTGCACCGGAGAGACCCATGACTGTTCAACAAAAAATCGAACCCTATGTGATCAAGGCCGAACCGCGCCCCGAGCGCTATGCCCGCGGCTGGTACGTCATCGGCAACGCAGCCAGCGTTACCACCACACCGCGCATGCTGGAAGTGTTCGGCACCAAGCTGGTTGCCTACCGCGGTGAAGAGGACGGCGCCGTGCACATCCTCGACGCCTACTGCCCGCACATGGGCGGCGACCTCAGCGGCGGCAAGGTCTGTGGCAATTCCGTGGTCTGCCCCTTCCACCTGTGGAGCTGGGGCGCAGACGGCGTGTGTGACGACATTCCCTACGCAAAGAAAATTCCCGACAAGGCGGTGATCAAGTCCTGGCCTGTGCTGGAGCGCAACGGTCTGGTGCTGGTGTGGCAGGACCCGGAAAACAACGCGCCCATTCCGGGGCAGGAGCCCGAGGAACTGGCGGACTGGTACTCGGGTGAGTGGACAGACTGGGAGATGCGCGAAGTTCCGATCCAGTCACTCGGCCGCGAGCTGGTAGACAATATGGCGGACATGGCGCACTTCGGGCCGATCCACTACTCGACGGTGAAATCCTTCCGCAACACCATGGAGGGTCACAAGTTCGTGCAATACATGGTGGGTGGTCATCAGATCCTGACCGAAGGTGAGGGCGGTCTGATCACCAGCGTCGCCAAATATGAGGGCCCCGCCTACATGACCACCACGATGACCGGCAGCATGGACGGTCACCCGATGACGGTGCACCTGCTGGTCAGCCACATACCGGTGGACATGGGCAATTTCATCATCAATTTTGGGGTGATGATGCGCAAGGACCCGAGCATGAGTCCCGAGGAAAACCAGAAAATGCTGGATGAGTACACGGAGAAGAACATCGAGTCTTTCCACCAGGATGTGGCGATCTGGAACAACAAGTGCATCATCGACAACCCGCTGATGTGCGACGGCGACGGCCCCATCCACATGGTGCGCAAGTGGTATAGCCAGTTCATGACCAACGTCGCCGATATTCGCCCCGACCAGGTGAAGGCACGCGAGCATGTCACGGTCGACGGTCCGACAGTGGACGAAGTGCTGGCTGCCCAGCGGCAGTAACCCGCGCCATTCAGGCGCCGGAGTGCCTCGCGCGCTCCGGCGCTTTTTTCGTTAAACTGGCGCAAATTCGTGTGGAGCAATGCGTTTGTTCGCTCTCGTCGCCATCAACATGCTCATCGTCATGCTCACCGTGGCGATCCACTACGAATTCCTGCACTGGATGACGCGCCTGCTGCCGCGCCTCGGTATTGTGCACCGGGCACGTATCGTTGTCGGGGTCGCCGGTGCCATGGTGGCGCACTCCATCGAGGTGTGGGTATTTGGCGTTGCCTACTACCTGATGATCACCACGCCGGGCTGGGGCGAACTGCACGGTGAGTATTTCGACGGCTCCCTGCTGGATTGCATCTACTTCTCGTTCACGGTGTTCACCACACTGGGTTTCGGCGATATTTACCCGGAGGGCAACCTGCGCTACCTGATCGGCATCGAATCACTGACCGGCCTGGTGCTGATCACCTGGACCGCCTCTTTCCTCTACTACGAAATGCAGCGCAACTGGAGCGGCACCTGATGAGCACCCTCACTATTCGCGAAGCGCGCCGGGAGGACTGCCCACTGATTCTGCAATTCATTCGTGATCTGGCCCTGTACGAGCGCGCGCTGGAGGAGGTCGAAGCCTCTGTGCCGCAGCTGGAAGCCCTGCTGTTCTGCGACCACCCGAAAGTCTACGGCGTGATCTGTGAGGAGGGCGACAGGGCCCTGGGCTTTGCCCTGTATTTCTACAATTTTTCCTCCTGGCTAGGGCGTCTTGGGCTGTACCTGGAGGACCTGTATGTAAACCCCGCCGAACGCGGCAAGGGGGCGGGCAAGGCACTGCTGCGCTATCTGGCGCAGGTGGCGGTCAATGAGGGTTGCGGGCGCTTCGAGTGGAATGTGCTGGACTGGAATGAACCCGCCATCCGTTTCTATGAGTCCTTCGGCGCCCGGCCCCAGAGTGAGTGGACGGGTTACCGCCTGACCGGTGACGCACTGCGCAGGTTCGCCGCGGGCAGGGACTGACGCAGCGCGCAGAGCGGTGGATTGCACCTGGGCTGCGACGAACCGGGGTGAAGCCACCGGGACGGCCGGCGTATACTGGTGGCATGCGCATGTCGGAGCTTCTGCAGAACAAGACCATCCTCTTCTGGGCACTCCAGGCTGCCGGCTGGAGCGGCTGGGCAGTTTCCTATTACCTGGGCATCATGGTGTGGAGCACACCACCCGAGGGCTATGAGTTCTACCTGCCCCTGGTCAGCCTGATAGGGATTGGCTTCACGCTGCTGCTGCGCCACCTGTACCGACGCACCTGGCAGCAGCATATGGCCTGGCGCGGGCTCGCCGTGCTCGGCGGCTCTTACCTCGCTGCCCTGGCCTGGATGGGCCTGCGCGCTACGCTGTTTCAGCTGATGTTCCCGAATGAGCAGCTGGGCAAGCCCGAGATGGCCTGGTACAACTATTTTTCAGGCACGGTATCCGCGTTCTGGGTAATGCTGGTGTGGAGCGTGTTGTACTTCGGCATCAAGTACTACCTGCTGGTACAGGCGGACAAAGAGCGCCTGCTGACGGCGATGTCCATGGCGCAGCAGGCGCAGCTAAAGATGCTGCGCTACCAGCTCAACCCCCACTTCCTGTTCAACACGCTGAACGCCATCTCCACGCTGATACTCGAGCAGGAGACCCAGCTCGCCAACACCATGGTCGGTCGCCTCAGCCGCTTCCTGCGCTACTCGCTGGAAAACGATCCGATGGAGAAGGTGACTGTAGCCGAGGAGTTCGACGCCCTGCGCCTGTACCTGGATATCGAAAAAGTCCGGTTCGGCGACCGACTGCAGCTGCATTTCGATCTTGCGCCACAGGCACGTGACGCGCTGATGCCCTCCCTGCTGCTGCAACCCCTGGTGGAAAACTCCATCAAGTACGCCATCGCCACCGCGGTGCACGGCGGCAGCATCGGCGTCAGTGCGATGCTGGAGGATACCGAGCTGGTGCTCACGGTGGCCGATGACGGCCCCGGACTGGATATGCGCGTCGGCCGCAACGCCAAGGGAGGCGGTGTCGGGCTCAGCAACATCCGCGACCGGCTGAGCGCCCTGTACGGCGAGCGGCAGTCGTTCCGGTTGGGCGCCACCGAGCCTCACGGGCTCACCACCACCATCCGCATACCACTGGAATACGAGGAGGCCGGTTGATGCAGGCCCTGTCCACCATTATCGTCGACGATGAAGACCTCGCCCGCCGCGGGCTCGCGCTGCGCCTGAAACAGATTCCGGGCATCAATATCGTCGCGGAGTGCAGCAACGGCCAGCAGGCCCTGCAGGCGATCGCCGAACACGAGCCGGACCTGCTCTTCCTCGATATCCAGATGCCGGGAATGGACGGCTTTCAGGTACTGTCGGAACTGCAGGCCGACACCCTGCCGATGGTGGTGTTCGTCACCGCCTATGACACCTATGCGGTGGATGCCTTCAAGGTGCATGCCGTCGACTACATCCTGAAGCCCGTAGACGAAGCGCGGCTGGAAGAGGCCGTGGAGCGGGCACGCCAGTTCGACGAGCAACGCGCGTCGGCGCGCGACAAGGCGAAGTTGATGGATCTCGTGATGGGCATGACCGGCGCCAACGCGCAGACCGTGGAGGCCATGGCGGAATCCGGGCGCCAGGGCTGGCCGGACAAGCTCACCGTGCGCGACGGCAATGCCATCCATTTCATCAAAACCGCCGACATCACCTGGATCGATGCCGCCGGCGATTACATGTGCATCCACGCCGCGGGCAAGACGCACATCATGCGGGTCACCATGAAGGAGCTGGAAGCCATGCTCGACCCGGCGCAGTTCCTGCGCGTGCACCGCAGCACCATCGTCAACGCCCTGGAGATCACGGGAGCCGAAAGCCTCGACAGCGGCGAGTACCTCCTGCACCTCGACAGCGGCGCCCGCATCAAAGTCAGCCGCGGCTATCGCGATCGGGTGCGCACCCTGCTCGGCAGCTGACAACGCTGCGTTCACGGGGCTGGCAACTGCCGCGCAGTCGCGCATAATGACGGCAGGCCTAGGCAGGGGAAGCAACAGCTATGAACATGAGCAAGGTGGTTTTCGGATTTTTCGTGCTGCTCGCGGTGACACTCAACTTCGGGTTCTTCATCGGCGACATCGACAACCCGCAACACCACGATGTGTACGAGCTCTTTGCGGCGCTGGTTGTCAGCCTCATTGCCACGGTGCTCAAGTTCGGTGAGCGCTCACAGATGGGCGCCATTCTGCTTGCCTCCAGCCTGGTGGTGAACCTGCACTTGCTGGCCGCCGCCGTGGTCTGGGCCGTTGCGGTACATGTCATGGAGGTTGGCCTCACACCGCGCGTGATGGCGTCCATCGTGTCACTGTCCGGCGGCGCGCTGCTCGCCAACCTGGTGTCCCTGGTACTGCTGACGCTGGATACGGCCGGCCTCAGCCGGAAATAATCCGCCATGAGCCGGCATGCGCATAAATCCCTGGTATTCCTGTTCCTGCGGCGCATGCGCATGCCGCTGGTCATCCTCATTTCCGCCTATGCCATCGCCACAGTCGGGTTTACGCTGATCCCCGGTGTGGATGACCAGGGCAACCCCTGGCGCATGAGTTTCTTCCAGGCTTTTTACGTGGTGAGCTACACCGGCAGCACGATCGGATTTGGCGAGGTGCCCTACCCGTTCTCCGAAGGCCAGCGACTCTGGACCATGGTGAGTATCTACCTGACGGTTATCGCCTGGCTGTTTTCCATCGGCTCGATCGTTTCCCTGCTGCAGGATCCTGCCTACACCCGCGCCCTGCGCCGCGCGCGGCTTGCGTGGAAGGTGCGCAATCTCAACCAGCCCTTCTACCTGGTCTGCGGCTACGGCGACACGGGCCGCATGCTGACCAGCGCACTGACCGATCGCGGCTATCAGGTGATTGTCGTCGAGCACAACCAGGAAAAGGTCGAAGCGCTGGAGGTGGTCGAGTTTCTCGCGCCAGTCACTGCCTTCTGCATGAATGCCAACCTGCCGGACAACCTGGTTGAGGCCGGTCTGCGCAGCCGCTGGTGCACGGGTGTCATCGCTGTGACCGGCGAGGGGCACGTCAATCTGAAGATCGCTATCAGTGCCACGCTGCTGAACCACAAGGTGGCCGTGTATGCCAGCGCAGACACGCGCAACGATGCCGACAACATGCGTTCGTTCAACACCGACTGCGTGGTCAATCCCGTCGAGGAGTATGTGCGCCGTCTGGAGCTGGCGATCGATAAACCCGACCTGTTCCGGCTGTACCACTGGCTCAACTCCGGCCCCGGCGCCCGGCTGGCCCGATCCACCTCGATCCCGCGCGGCAAGTGGATTGTCTGTGGTTATGGCCGGGTGGGTCGCGCGGTGTACCAGCTGCTGCGCGAACGCGGCATGGATGTGACCGTCATCCACCCCGATCCGGAGCAGGCCGGCTGCCCCCACGGCTCGGTGATCGGCCGCGGCACGCAGGCGGAGGAACTCAGCGCGGCGGGCGTGGAAGACGCCGTCGGCATTGTCGCCTCCACCAGCGATGACGCGGACAACCTGTCCATCCTCATCACGGCACGCGCACTGAACCCCGATCTGTTTCACGTGGTACTGGAAAATGGACTCTCCAGTCACGCGCTGTTCCGCGCCGCTGAGCCGGACTTCCTCGGCCAGCCCAGCATAGTGGTGGCCGGTACCATTCTCAGCCGCATCAGCTCCGGGCTGGTAGAGCCGTTCATTCAGCAACTGCTGCAATTGAACAACGACACCGGCCGCGATGCCCTGGCGCGCTTCCTGCGCCACCAGAATGACCATCCGCCCGAGTTCTCCTCGGGCCGCATCAGCAACCGCCGCTCACCGGCGCTGGCACGCGCACTCTCCGCGGGCCAGCGTATTACCGTGGGCAACCTGCTGGCGGATCCCAGCAACTGGCGTGCACGGCTGCATCTGGAAGTCGTCATGATCCGCAAGCAAAAGGAGGACATCCTGTTCCCCCCCGACGATCTGCCGCTGGAAATGGGCGACCGGCTGTTACTGGCGGGCCGCGACGGCGAGGCCCAGCGCCTGCAGGCCGTGCTGGAAAACGATCAGCGCCTGGAGTATCTGCTCACCGGCCGGGACCGCCAGCAGGGGCTGTTCTGGCAGTGGCTGGAGCGGCGCAAAAGCAGCCACCGCAGCAATGGCTGATCAGCGGCAGACGATAGCGTCGCCCTGCCCTTCGCGGTCGACAATGTCACCGATGATTGCCGCCTCGGCATAGCCTGCTTCCCGCAGCGCTGCGAGCAGCGCCGGCACAGACTCTTGCGCCACACCCAGCAGCAGGCCACCGCTGGTCTGCGGATCAAACAGCAGGTCGTAACGCGGGCCTGCCGCACTTCCCGGGGCAACGCCCTGGGCGTTTGCCTCATGCATGGTGCTGCGCCGCCCCGCCTCCAGCTGCGCAAGTGCCCCAGTCAGCGCCGGCAGGGCCGCCAGCGACAACACCGCGGCCTGCTCCGGCCGGAGCATTTCCCGCAGGTGCCCCCACACACCGAAACCGGTGACATCCGTCGCGGCGCTAACGCCATGGGCCAGCGCCAGACGTGCCGCAGCCTGGTTGCTCTGCAACATGCTGGTGATAGCGTCGTGCACCTCCCGGCCATCAGCCCGCTGCTGCATGTGCGCGGCAAACAGGGTGCCGGTGCCCAGCGCTTTGGTCAGTATCAGCTGGTCCCCCGGCCGCAGGCCGCGCTTGCGCAGAAGACGGCCCACCTCCATCGGCTCGCCGCTGACCGCGAAACCCAGCGCCAGCTCCGGGCCCTGCAGGCTGTGCCCGCCCAATAGCCGGCAGCCCACCGCCGCAAACTCGTGCAGTGCGCCGGCCAGCAACTGCACCAGGTCGCGCTGCTGGATTGCCGGATGACTGAAGGGCAGTGTCACAGCCGCCAGCGCTGCGGTCGGCTGCGCGCCGCTGGCGAACAGGTCCGAAAGCGCATGATTGGCCGCAATGCGCCCCATCAGCCAAGGGTCTGACACCAGACTGCGCAGAATATCGAGACTCTGCAACTGGATACCGCCCGCTGGCGTCGTGATACGCGCTGCGTCTTCGGCACCCTCATCTTCCGGACACTGCTGCGGATAGTGCTGGCGCAGTTGCGCCAGTGCCGCCGCAAGCCGGTCACCGGCCACTTTCGCGCCACAACCGCCGCAGGGTGGCTGAGCATCCGCGACACGCGCCTCGGGCAGCGCCTCCACGATGCCGGGCATAGGCTCGGGCAGGGACACAAACCGCGCCATAAACCGTCGATCAATCCGGTCCTTCCAGCGCCAGACCCAGTCACCGGTGGCCGCGAACGGCCCGCGTTCCGCCACTGCACGCTGTGTTCCCAACGACAGCAGGGAGAGAAAACGCCGCTGCGGCCGGTGGCGGCGCTGGGGACGCTGCATCAGCGCGTTGCGCAGGTTCGCGGCCAGCACCGGTGCCTGCCGCACCGCATACACACCGGCTTTGGGCCGCGGGTGTTGCAACTGCGTGGCGATATCTCCCGCGGCAAAGACGGCGGGGTCATCGACCGACTGCAGGGTGTCGCTCACGGCGAGGAAACCGCCCTCGACGGTGCGCAGGCCACTGGCCCCGACCCAGGGCGCCGCCGCCGCGCCGGTACACCAGAACAGCGCGTCAAATGCCGCAGTGTTGCCGTTTTCCAGTGTCAGCTGCGCCGCCGTGACGCGATTCACCCGACTGCCGCACAGCACGCTGACGCCCGCCGCCGCCAGTGCCCGCCGGGCAGCGGCCCTGGCGTGTCGATTGTAGCCGGGCAGTATGTCGGCGGCCGCGCAAAACAGGCTCAACTGCGATGTCCTGTCACGCAGCCGGTGCGCCATGGCCAGGGCCAACTCCACGCTCCCGGCGCCACCGCCCACCAGGGCAATGTGCGTTGCCTGCCCATTGCTTCGCCGCAACAGCGTGGATTCAAGTGCCTGCCAACGGGCCCAGAAGTCCGCCACGGGCTTGACCGGCGTCGCATGCTCCCGGGCGCCGGGCACGCTGTCGAGGTCTGGTTGGGAGCCGATGTCCAGACTCAACACGTCATAGCCCAGGGCGGGACGCCCGGATATGCTGAGCTGGCGCGCCGCCGGGTCCAGAGCCGTCACCGCAGCCTCGATAAAGCGTGCTCCCGCCCACTGGCAGAGCCGCGCGAGGTCGATATGGGTGTCGTCAAACGTGTAGTGGCCCGCAATCAGCCCCGGCAACATGCCCGAGTAGGGTGTGTGGCTGGAGGGCGATACGAGGGTGATGCGCAGGCCGGCGAGCGGGCGCATGGCGAGCATTCGCAGCGCCAGCGCATGTGCGTGGCCGCCACCCACCAGCACCAGGTCACGCTGCACCGGGTCCACGGTCAGCAAGACAGTTCGCCCCTAACGTAAGCGATGACCTCCCGACGGTCACCCTGGAACAGGACAGTACCGGCCCGCTGTGCCAGTTGGTAGCTGTACATCGGGTCGTAATAGGCTTCCAGCAGCTCGCGAATCCAGGCGCCGTGCGCTGCGCTGCCCCCGCCGCTGTGCTGCAGCGCAAACGCCTGTTCCATGGTGGCGCGCAGCGCCTGGTGGCGGGCGCCACCCAGCCGTTTGCGAATGCCGTCGAGCCCCTCCAGCAGGCGGGTGCGGTGCATTGCCGGGCCTTCAACGGCTCCGAAACGCTTCGTGTAACGCGCGCCCAGGTCAACGATATAGTCGTCAAGAATCACCGCCACGCGTTCTTCCAGCCGCTCCTCCACCACCAGCATGGGCGCGCGCTGCATGCTCTGACGCAGGTTTTCGGGCAGTGCAACACGCCCAATCAGGCGCCCCTCATCCTCGAGCAGCACCGGCCCGGGCCGGCGTGCCAGCCGCTGCAGGAAAGCGATGCTCAGCGCGTTCTCGAAATCGATCTGGCTGGGCTGCGGTTCCGGCAAATGGCCGAAACTGGAGCCGCGGTGACGGGCCATGCCCTCGAGGTCCAGTGCCTCCGGCAACGCGTGAATGACCCGGGTTTTCCCGGTGCCTGTGCGCCCGCTGACCAGCACCAGTTGCGCCTGCTCCAGCGAGCGGGTCAGTTCCTCGAGCAGAAACCGGCGCAATGCCTTGTAGCCGCCTTCGATACGGGGGTAGACAATGCCTTCGTCAGCCAGCCACTGCTGCACGGTTTGTGAACGCAGGCCACCCCGCCAGCAGTACAGGTAACCCTGCGGATGCCGCTGCGCGAACGCGCGCCATTCCGCTACGCGCCGCTCCCGCTCACGACCCGCTACCAGTCGATGGCCGAGTTCGATGGCCGCCGCCTGGCCGCGCTGTTTGTAGCAGGTGCCGACCTGGGCGCGTTCTTCATCGGTCATCAGTGGCAGGCTGGTCGCACCGGGGAAGGCGCCATGGGCATACTCCCCGGGCGAGCGCAGGTCCATGAACACCGCGTCCTCCAGAAACAGGCGACGGTAGTCAGCGCATACCGGAAGATCGGTCACCCGCAGGTTTACTCCATTTCTCCGCCGAACAGATCGACCACGCGGGTCTGCAATCGCGTAACCAGGTCAGACATCAGTGCGAAGTCCGCGTCGAGGCGCGCCGCATGATCTGCTTCCGGCAGGTCTTCGTTTTCCTTCATCAACTCATCCGAAAACTTCAGGCGACGCAGGCAGAGATCCTCTGCCAGCACCAGCGAGAGCCGCTCTTCCCAGTGCAGTGCGAGACGCGCCACCTGTTTGCCGGCGTTCAGGTGAGTCTCCACCTCTTCCCCCAGCAAATCAACGCCGCGACAGCGTACGACACCGCCCTCGTCGCCGGGTTCGCGCAGTTCGCACTCCTCACCCAGCACGAAATCATCGGGCAGGCTCTGATGGGCCAGCCACGCGGTCATGGTCGCCGTCGGCGCATTGTTCACCTGCGGCAGGACGACAGGGAAGGTGCCGATACACTCACGCAGCAGGTTGAGGAATTCCTCGGCACGCGCCGCGCTGGTGGCATCGACAAACACCCAGTTGGCACGCGTGTCGATATAGGCATAAAGATACGAGGAGCGGGTGAAGGCGCGCGGCAGGAAATCGAGCACGATTTCATCCTGCAGGGTCATGCGCTCCTTGCGATACACCTTGCGCCCCTGGTCGTCTTCAATCGCCGCCACTTTCTCCGCCAGCTGCTCCCGCACAACCGTCGACGGCAGCAGCCGTTCCTCGCGCCGCAGGCGCAGCAGAAAGCGGCCGTCCACCGGGTGCACCAGAGCCTCGGTCTCCGCACCCAGCGCCGGCACCCAGCCCAGGGACACAGGCTGCGTTGCGGCGCAGTGCTGAAACCCGCGCTGGGCCAGCTGCGTTTCGAGTTGCTCCGCAGACAGGGAAAAGGGGCTTGTCAGGCGATATGCCCGCACATTTTTGAACCACATAGAAGACTCCGCTGAAGACCGCCGGCCGCGGCGGTCAAAAGGCGGATTGTACCTCATGCGACAACTCGGGACAGACTAACCGGGTTGCGGCTATGCGGTGAGGCTCCTACCATGCAGGCTGGATCAACCGGAGAGCAAAACCGATGCACTACCTGCACACCATGGTACGCGCCAGCGATCTGAACGCCTCGCTGGATTTCTACTGCAACAAGCTGGGCCTGGTGGAGGTGAACCGCTACGACAGCGAGGGCGGGCGTTTCACGCTGGTCTACCTGGCGGCGCCGGGCGATGTGCAGCGGGCGCGCGAGGAAAGCAGCCCGCTGCTGGAAATTACCTGGAACTGGGACCCGGAGAACTACAGCGGAGGCCGCAACTTCGGCCACCTGGCCTACCGCGTTGACGACATCTATGCCACCTGCCAGCGCCTGCTGGATGCCGGCGTGACCATCAACCGGCCGCCGCGCGACGGCCACATGGCGTTCATTCGCTCACCGGACGGCATTTCGATTGAATTGCTGCAAGCCGGCGAGAGCCTGCCCGCCGCCGAGCCCTGGGCGTCCATGCCGAACACCGGCAGCTGGTGAATCGCAGGCGCTGCGGCTAGCTGCGCAGAAACGCCAGCATCCAGCGTCCGACACGCTCGGCCTCGGAGTCCTCTGCCAGCGACGCCATGCCCTGCGTGTAGGCCTCCTCGCCGATACGTTCGCGGCGAAATTGCATGACCGCCTGCGCGTAACCCGGCACGAACTCGGGATGACCCTGGAAGGTCAGGATGTGATCACCCAGCTGGCACACGGCGTTTTCGCAGAATTCGCTGCCGGCGAGCACCTCGGCGCCCGCTGCCGGTGCCACCACCTGATCCTGGTGACTGACCAGAATCGCAAAGGCCGCCGACCCCTGATCGTGCCAGGCAGGCAGACGCTGGAAGCTGTGCCGGTGAATGCCCACGCCCCAGCCCTTGGGTGACTTCTCGGTCTTGCCGCCCAGGGCCTCGGCCACCAGTTGGTGCCCGAAACAGATACCCAGCAGTTTTTTCTTCCGCGCGTGCAAGGTCCGCACAAACTCCTTCAAGCGCGCTATCCACGGGTCGCTGTCATACACGCTGCTTTTGCTGCCGGTAATCAGATAGGCGTCCACCTCATCGATATCCTGCGGATAGATGCCCTCCTGTACATCGTACACGCGAAACTCAAGGGTCGGGTCGAGCCGGCTGAGCAGGGCGATGAACATGTCGGGGTACTCGCCGAAATCCGGCACCCACTCAGGCCTGACGGCGTCTGTCTTCAGGATTCCCAGTTTCACTGTGCACTTCCCGTGTTGCGTGGCGGCGGAAGTTCGCATGGTATGAGAGCGCCCACCCGCTGTAAATTGCTATTGCACGCACTGCCGTATCCCCCGTGCAGCACGCCTGATTTCATCAAATCGTCACCCCGCTGTCACACCGCTGCCACACCGACACGCCATTGTGGATGCATGAAGCTGCTCACCGCCATGCACAGGCTGGACCTTCACCTGCTCGCCCGCATATTTTCCCAGGGTGAGCGGCGTATGGTACGCCCGCTTGCCCGCGCCGTGTCACGCTCCGGCGACGGCTACCTGCAGGCACTGGTGCCCCTGTTATTGTGGCTACTCGGCGTGCCGCAGGCTGTGGGGTTCGCCACGGCGCTGGCCACCGCCCTTGTCGCTGAGCGCGCTCTTTACTGGAGCCTGAAAAACAGCCTGCGCCGGCGACGCCCGCAGGTCGCGGTACCCGGTTTCCGCAGCCTGATCACCGCGTCCGACCAGTTCAGCTTTCCGTCAGGCCACACCTCGGCGGCGTTTCTGCTGGCAACGCTGCTCACACTGTTCTACGGCGGCCCCTTCGTGGTGGTCTTCGTGTGGGCCTGTGGGGTGGCCCTGTCCCGCATCCTGCTCGGGGTACATTTTCCAGGTGACACCGTCGCAGGGGCCCTCATGGGCGCGGGCATTGCGCTGGCGACTGCGCAACTGCCGGGGCTGCTGCCTTGATGCGCATTCTTTACGGCGTACAGGCCACCGGCAATGGCCACATCAGCCGTGCCCGCGCCATGGCCCGGGCCTTTGAGGGTCTGGACGTAGAGATTGTCTGGGTGTTTTCCGGTCGCGAGCGGGACCAGCTGTTCGATATGGCGCCCTTTGGCGACTTCCTGCACTGCCGCGGCCTGACCTTCGCCACCGAGGCCGGCAGGATCCGCTATCGCAGAACCCTGAGTCAGGCCCGATTGTGGCAGTTTCGCCGCGATGTGCGGACGCTGCCCGTGCGGGGCTTTGATCTTGTCGTTACCGATTTCGAACCGGTTGTAGCTCGCGCCGGCCGCAGGGCGGGTATTCCCACCATCGGCATCGGCCATCAGTACGCTTTCGGCGGCGACACCCCGACACCGGCGGGACACTGGCTGGCACGGCGTATCATGCAGGCCTTTGCCCCTGTGGACAGGGGGATCGGCCTGCATTGGCACCCCTACGGCAGGCACGTGCTGCCACCGATTCTGGACCTGCCCGCGCTGGATATCCGAGCCAAGGGACATATTGTTGTCTATCTGCCGTTTGAGGACACACGCCACGTCGTGGGCGTCCTGCAGCAGTGCCCTGAGCAGCGCTTCGAGCTGTTCGGACCGGCACTCCCGGAAGCCGTGTCCGGCAACGTGCATCTGCACCCCGCCCGCGTCGCAACCTTCAAGCAGGCTCTCGCAGGCTGTTCAGGGGTGATCTGCAACAGCGGCTTCGAACTGGTCAGCGAGTGCCTGCAGTGGCGCAAGCCGGTGCTTACACGCCCGCTGCGGGGGCAGCTTGAACAACTGGCCAACGCGATGGCCCTGCGCGAGCTTGGGTACGCAACCGTGACCGCAGAACTGACTGCAGATTCGCTGGCGGCCTGGCATGCACGGCCCAACACAGCGCCGACGGTTCACTTTCCCGATGTGGCAGCTGCGCTCGCACGCTGGCTGGCGGACGGCGCGCGCAGCGAACCGGACACCCTGCAGCCGCTGCTCTGGGGCCACACACTGTCTCCACCGCAAAACCCGCGCAACGCACTTGGGAAACAGCCGGCCATGGGTTAGCCTGAACCCTCTTCAGGGCAAGGTGTTCATACCGTGCGGTGCGCATTCTTTGTTTTCTGCCTGACGCTGAGCGCGCAGGTCCTTGCATCCGGCGCCTTTGTCGGCAGCGATAACTGCGGCAGCTGCCATACTGAGCAACACACGCAGTGGCAGGGGTCGCATCACGATCTGGCGATGGAGACACCGACGGAACAGTCAGTGCTGGGCGACTTCAACCAGGCCACCTTTACTCATCGCGACGTGGTCACAACCTTCTTCCGCAAAGACGCTGCGTGGTTCATCCGCACGGCGGGGGAGGATGGCAAACTGGCCGACTTCCCCGTGCGCTACACCTTCGGGGCCTATCCGCTGCAGCAATACCTTCTGCCACTGTCCCGCGGCCGGCTACAGGCCTTTGAGATCGCCTGGGATGCGCGACCGGCGGCAGAGGGTGGCCAGCGCTGGTTTCACCTCAACCCCGACGAAGTGACTGACCACACCGATCCGCTGCACTGGACCGGCCCCTACATGAACTGGAACACCCGCTGTGCCGAATGTCACAGCACCAACGTGGAAAAGCGCTACGATGCGCGTACGCGCAGCTTCGACACCCGCTTCAGCGAAGTAGATGTGAGCTGTGAAGCCTGCCACGGCCCGGGCGAAGCACACCTGAAGCGGGTCGCCGATGGCAGCGTGTCCAGCGTGGCTGGAGGGGGCTTCCCGGTCGCCCTGCAACAGCGGGGTGACTGGGCATTCAACGAGGGCGCCGCCATCGCCAGCCGGCTGGAGCCGCTGACAGAGAACACACAGATCGACAACTGCGGCCGCTGCCACTCCCGCCGGGGCACCCTGGGTGACTATCACTACGGCAAGCCGCTGCTGGACACCCACCGCCTGGCCCTGCCGGAAACTCCGCTGTACTACCACGACGGGCAGATCCGCGATGAAGTGTTCGTCTACGGCTCCTGGGTGCAGAGCAAGATGCACCAGGCCGGTGTGGTCTGCAGTAACTGCCACGAGCCCCATAGCCTGCAACTGCGCGCACCGGGCAACGGGGTCTGTGCACAGTGTCATCAGGCAGCGGTGTACGACCAACCCGAACACCATCATCACCCGGAGGGGTCCAGCGGGGCGTCCTGCGCCAACTGCCACATGCCTGAAACCACCTATATGGTGGTCGACCCGCGCCGCGACCACAGCATGCGCATCCCGCGGCCTGACCTCAGCGTCACCATGGGCGTCCCCAACGCCTGCAACCAGTGCCACGTCGATCAAACGGCGGACTGGGCGCTGGCCGCGGTGCGGGACTGGGGGGTGAACTTCACCGATAGCGGCTCGCACCCGGCCCGCGCACTGCAGCGATTGCATGCCGGACAGGCGCAGGCAGTGCCTGATGTACAGGCACTGGCGGCGGATGGCAGCGCCACCCCCATCATGCGCGCAACCGCGCTCGCCGCCCTGGGGCAGACCGGCGGTGGTGCATCGCCGGAGGCACAGGCGCTGCTTGAGTCTCCCGATCCCCTCCTGCGTCTCGGCGCCGTGCGCGGGGCCAGCGGCCTGCCACTGCCGCAGCGCTACAGCCTGCTGCAGCCACTGATCAGCGATGACATCACCAGCGTGCGCATGGCAGTCGCCGAGAACCTGGCTGCGGTACCCCTGGCCCAGGTTCCGCCGGCACAGGCCGACGCCCTGCGCAGCCTGTTCGCCGAGTACATTGCCATACAGTCACTGCATGCGGATATGCCGGGGGTGCAGCTACAGATGGGCATGTTCCTGCTCAACCGCGGCGACCTGCCCGCAGCCGAAAAAGCCTACCGCGAAGCACTGCAGCTGAACCCGCAGCTGCTGCCCGCCCGCCTGAACCTCGCCGACCTGCTGCGTATGCTGCAGCGGGAGGACGAGGCGCGCGCCGAGCTGCAGGCGGCACTCGCCATCGCGCCGGACAACGGCGCAGCGCTGCACGCGCTGGGGCTACTGGAAACCCGGTCGGGCAACCGGGCACTGGCTCTGGAGTATCTGCGGCGCGCCGCGGAGCAGGAGGAGGAAGGCACTCGGCACCGTTACGTGTATGCCATTGCCCTGTACGACAGTGGTGACATCACACAGGCGATTACCACGCTGGAAGCGGTTCAGCGACAGGCACCGGGTAATGCGGATATTCTGCTGGCACTCACCAATTACACAGCCAGCAGCGGCGATCTGGAGCGCGCGCGGTACTGGGCGCAGCAGCTGGTGGCCAGCGACCCCGGCAACCGCAACTACCGCGCCCTGCTTGGGCGTCTGGGTGGCCCTACCCGCTGAGGACGTCAGGCGCCGGCCGGCACGAAGACCAGGTTGAAGGTGACCGGTACTGCCGTGCTGATGGCGTTCAGGCCGGCGACGGATTGCAGCGCACGCACACCGTCAGCCAGGCCGAAGGTCTCCGCGTTGACCACTACCGGCCGGGCGCTGATCACCCGCAACAGGCCGCCTTCGGTCCCGGTGACCAGCACGGACACGGACAGCTTGGCCTCGGTGCCGTGCAGCGTCAGCAGCACTTCGATATCCGTGGACACCACACCACCGTCCGTCACGATGGCGAGCACTTCCGGTGACACGTTGGCGGCGATGTTCGCCGCGGGAAACTGCGCGGTCTTGAACAGCAGCTCGCGCATGCGTTCATTGCGAATGGGGATCAGGGTTTCCACGCTGTCGAGATCAATGCCCACCTGCACCTGCCCTTCAGCGCTGACGAATCCCACCAGAGACGTGAAGTGGTGACTCTCGGCAATCGCGTCGTTCTTGATCGACAGGAAATCCAGGCTGGAACGGCTGTTGTCCAGCTCCCACTGCGCCTGGGCCAGTGCACTGCCCAGCAGCATGGCCGCGACAAGCAGCCCCTTGCAGATCGAATTCATCACCTCACCTCCATCATCATGTTGCGCTGACCCTACTATAAGCGATTTGAGTACAGATACCGCTGTCAGTTCACTCGCAAGGTCGGCGGAGTGCGGCGCCTCAGAGCACCGCAATATCGGCCAGGTCACCCTTGCTTTCCAGCCAGGCCTTGCGATCCCCCGCACGTTTCTTGGCGAGCAACATATCGAGCATGCTGTTGGTCTCGTCGCCGGCGTCTATCACCAGCCGCACCAGGCGACGTGTGTCGGGATCCATGGTGGTCTCGCGCAGCTGCAGCGGATTCATTTCGCCGAGGCCCTTGAAGCGCTGCACGTTGACTTTGCCTTTCTTGTTCTCGGCCTGAATGCGGTCCAACACCCCCTGTTTTTCGCTTTCGTCCAGCGCATAGAAGACCTCCTTGCCCACGTCGATGCGGTACAGCGGGGGCATGGCGACGAACACGTGGCCCGCCGTCACCAGCGGGCGGAAGTGCCGCACAAACAGCGCGCAGATGAGCGTGGCGATGTGCAGGCCGTCGGAGTCGGCGTCGGCCAGGATGCAGACCTTGTGATAGCGCAGGCCGGACAGGTCGTCGCTGGCGGGGTCGATGCCGAGCGCCACCGAAATGTTGTGCACTTCCTGCGAGGCAAGAATCTCCTGGGAATCCACTTCCCAGGTATTGAGGATCTTGCCGCGCAGCGGCAGGATGGCCTGGAACTCCCGATTGCGCGCCTGTTTCGCGGAGCCGCCGGCGGAATCCCCTTCCACCAGAAACAGCTCGCCGCGGGTGGGGTCCTCGCCAGAACAGTCCGCCAGTTTGCCGGGCAGGGCAGGGCCTGCCGTGACTTTTTTCCGGGTCACCTTGCGCGCCGTGCGCAGGCGGTTCTGGGCGCTGTTGATGCATAGTTCGGCAATACGCTCAGCCTCGCCGGTGTGCTGGTTGAGCCACAGGCTGAAAGCATCCTTGGCCACACCCGAGACGAAGGCCGCGGCCTCGCGGGATGACAGCCGCTCCTTGGTCTGGCCCGAGAACTGCGGGTCCTCGAGCTTGACCGAGAGCACGTAACAGCAGCGATCCCAGATATCATCGGGGGCCAGACGCACGCCCCGGGGTAAAAGGCTGCGCAGCTCGCAGAACTCACGCATCGCGTCCAGCAGCCCGGTGCGCAGGCCGTTCACATGAGTGCCACCCTGCGCCGTGGGAATCAGGTTGACGTAGGACTCGGCAATCACCTCGCCACCGTCCGGCAGCCACTGCACCGCCCAGTCCGCCGCTGCGCTGCGGCCGCTGAAGCTGCCGACAAACGGCTGCTCGGGTACACAGGGAGAGTCAATGGTCGCGTCGCAGAGGTAGTCCGTCAGGCCGTCCTCGTAATACCACTCGTCAGTCTCGCCCTTTTTCTCGTCCAGGAAGGTGACGCGCAGCCCCGGGCAGAGCACCGCCTTGGCGCGCAGCACGTGTTGCAGGCGTATGACGGAGAAATTTACCGAATCGAAGTATTGCGGGTCCGGCATGAAATAAATGGCGGTTCCCGTGTTGCGTTTGCCGCAGGTGTCGATCACCTCGAGTTCACTGGCTTTCTCGCCACCGGCGAAGGCCATGCGATAGACATTCCCGTCGCGGCGGATCGTGACTTCCAGCCGGGTAGAGAGCGCGTTCACCACAGACACGCCGACACCGTGCAGTCCGCCGGAAAACTGGTAGTTCTTGTTGGAGAACTTGCCGCCGGCGTGCAGCGTGCTGAGAATCACCTCCACGCCCGGCCGGCCCTGCACCGGGTGGATATCCACCGGCATGCCGCGGCCGTCATCGCTCACCGTGATAGCGCCATCCCGGTGCAGTATCACATCGATGCGACTGGCGTGCCCGGCGAGGGCCTCATCGACGCTGTTGTCGATCACTTCCTGGGCGAGGTGATTGGGGCGTGTCGTATCAGTGTACATGCCGGGGCGCTTGCGCACCGGCTCAAGCCCGGTGAGGACTTCAATGTCTTCCGCGGTGTAATTGCTCATGCCTGCCTGTGGTTTCCTGGAACTGCGTTAGTCGGGCGGGCTGCATTGTAACCCAGCAGCGCGGTCTGGCGCCCGTCTGGCGACTAATCCTGCAGATAACCGCCGCGGTTCAGGTCTACCGTGAACGCAACGTCCCAGACACGGGAAACCCCGGTGTCAATGCGGCCATCGGGGTGCAGTTCCAGCCAGCGGTAACCCGGCGGCAGCGTATCGGCACGAAAATTCTCGCTGTCGGGCGCAAATTGCACACAGGTGGAAGGTGACCCCAGCAGGCGCAATCCCCGCCAGATGCGGTCGACCTCCTGGTGCACATGCCCCCAGAGTACGCCGCGCACGCCGGCGTACGCTGCGAGCACGTCGAACAGGGCATCGGCATCGGCGACCCGCTGTTCATCCAGCCAGTGACAGCCAATGGGCAGCGGATGATGGTGCAGGCAGATGAGGCTGAACAGCCCCTCTGCCGCCGCCAGTGCCAGAGTCTCACGCAGCAGCGCCAGCTGTTCTGCGCCCAGATGACCCCCCACCTCACCGGGCACCTGGGAATCGAGCATGACCAGCTGCCAGCGCCCCAGGCGGATGTCGTTGCTGAGCAGGGCGCCCGTCGTGTCCACCGCAGCCATGCGGGCACGGTCGTCGTGGTTGCCCGGCAGCCAGAACTGCGGCGCGGCAAAGCGCTCGAAATAGCCTCGCAGGCGCTGATAGGCCTCCAGGAAGCCATGGTTGGACATATCACCGGTGCCCAGCACGGCGTCGACGCGCGGCCGTTCCCGCAGGGCGAGGTCGATCACCGCCTGCAGTGAGTGGTCGGTATCCATACCCAGCAGCTCGCCGCCGCGTTCACGACAGAGATGCGTATCGGTCAACTGCAGCAGGCGCACCACGTCGTCGGCTACGGGAACAGTCTGGCGCTTGATCTCGACCATCGCCATCAGCGCTCAGCGTACATTGCCCGGTGTGGAGGCGGGCAACTGCCCCAGGCCATTGGCCTGGCAGTGGGCCAGCCAGTCGCCGAGGAACTCATTCTGCTGCAACTTTTCGTCCTGCTGGAACATCTGCTTGTTGGGGTAACTGTAGCGCGCCTGAATGCGGCTCTGGGACTGGAACGCGCCTACTTCTAGCATGCCCGCGTCATGATAGGCGCGCACGTCGATCACCAGCCGGCGCAGCCAGCGGTCTTCCCCGTGTAGCTGATGCAGGCGAAAAAACGTGGTGTAGCGGCTACGCTCCAGCACTTCCAGCCTTACGCGGGCGGCGCCCAGCGCAAACTCGCGCGTGTTGGCCTGTTCATAATCCGGGAACAGACGCAGCAGGCGCGCATAGTTCGCCTCGCACAGCGCGTGCAGGCGCTTGAGATCCATTTTGAAGGGGCGCTTGCGGGCCCGCTGCACTGCCATCATCTGTTTCCTGTGCCCGCAAAAAACCGGCTACTGGTATAGCACCGGCGTGTGCAGACGCGGTAAAAGCGCCGAGTGTAGCACTTGTCTCGTTGAAAACCGTGAGTATATTACCGGTTTTGCGACCCGGTTAACGCATGCGGAGAACCGCCCGGGCTGCTACACTCGCACACGCTACTGCAGAAGCACGACAGAGGATTCAGGATGAGAAAGACAGGAGCCGCATTGCTGGCGCTGGCGCTCTTTGCGAGTACCGCTCCCGCCGGGGCGGAGTCCCTGCGCGATATTTACGAGCTGGCGCTGGCCAACGACGCGCAACTGAAGGCTGAAGAAGCACAGTACAAAGCCAATCTGGAAACGGAGAAGCTCGGCCTGTCGCGGCTCTTGCCGCAAGTGAATGCCAACTACAATTATACCGACGTCGACCGCAGCTCGACCGACGAGAGCTTCGCCGTGGACGGCGGGCTCGGCGGTGGCCTGGAAACGATACAGACCGTTACGGATATCGATACCACCCGCGACGGCTACGAAGTCAGCCTCAACCAGCCCCTGTTCGACCTGCCGGCCTGGTTCACCTTCCAGTCGGGCCGGGAGTTCACCAAGCAGGCGGAGGCCACCTTTGCCGCCAACCAGCAGAACTTGATTGTACGGGTGGCCGAGGCCTACCTGCTGGTACTGCGCGCCCAGGACAACCTCGCCGCATCGCGCGCCGCGGAGAAAGCCTTCGAGCGGCAGCTGGAGCAGACCCAGCAGCGCTTCGAAGTGGGCCTGATCGCCATCACCGATGTCTATGAGGCGCAGGCCGCACGCGACCTCGCCCAAGTGAACCGGATTGTCGATGAGAACAATGTCTCCGTAGCGCTGGAGCGTTTGTCGGTATTGACCGGCCGCGCACACGGCGAGCTCAACGTGCTCAAGGATGATTTCGCCGTGAAACCGCCCGAGCCCGCAGACCGCGCTGCCTGGGTGGAGTTCGCGCTGGAAAACAACTTCAGCCTGCAGGCGTCCCGCTATGCTGAAGAAGCCGCGCGCCAGCTGGCCAAGGCCAACCAGATGGAGCACGCACCCCGCATCAGCGGCAGTTACAGCTACTCCGACTACGACACCGAGGGCAACCTGACGCGGACACCCGCCACGGGCTTTGAAACCTCGCCGGACAGCGAACTGGACGAGAGCCTGTGGCAGATCCGCCTGGATGTCCCGCTCTACAGCGGCGGCGCCGTGAGTTCCAACCGGCGCAAGGCGGCCCAGGAGTTCAACGCGGCACGGGAAAACCGTATCAATCTGGCCCGTACGACGGTCACAGATGCCCGCTCCCTGCACATGACCGTGATCAGTGACGTATCCCGTGTTGCTGCTCGCGCGCAGGCCATCGTTTCGTCGAAAAGCGCCCTGGATGCCACCCAGGCTGGCTACGAAGTCGGCACGCGCAACGTGGTTGACGTGCTGAACGCCCAGAACACCCTCTTTGCCGCCGAGCGCGACTACGCGAACAGCCGCTACGACTATATCCTCAACACCATGCGTCTCAAGGCACAGGCCGGCCTGCTGAGCCCGGAGGATGTCTACCGCCTGGACGAGTCGCTGGAGCCGCCGCCCGCCCCGACCGCCAGCAGCACCCCCTGAGGATCTGGCGTCGCGGCCTCGCCGTGACGCCGCGCCAGCCATGCCAGCGCAACTGCCCGCCGACATCGACCAGATCAAAGGCTTCCTGCACCCGGACGAGGCGCAGGCGCTGTACCGCTGGGCGCAGTCCAGCAGTAGCGCCGGGCCACTCCTTGAGATCGGCAGTTATTGCGGCAAATCGACCCTGTACCTGGGGCTGGCGGCACAGGAAAACGGCAGCACCGTCTTTGCCCTGGACCACCATCGCGGGTCCGAGGAACACCAGCGTGGGGAAATGTTCCACGACCCGGCGCTGTACGACGCCGATATCGCACGGGTGGATACCTTCCGGGAATTCCGCCGCAACATCGAGCGCGCCGGCCTGGACGACACCGTAGTGCCGGTGGTTGCGGGGTCTGCCGCCGCCGCCCGCCACTGGCAAACACCGCTCGCCATGGTGTTCATTGACGGTGGGCACAGCCTCGATGCGGCACTCACCGACTACCGCTGCTGGGCAGGCCACATCCGGCGCGGCGGTATCCTGGCGATTCACGATGTGTACGCCGACGCAGCCAAAGGCGGCCAGGCCCCGCGGGCCGTCTACCGACTGGCCCTGCAATCCGGTTTATTTGTGCTGTGTGAACAGGTCGAGAGCCTGGCGGTACTGCGCCGCCTGTAAACCGCAACTACTGGTCGCGACGCGCCCGGGTCGCCACACCCTCCGCATCTGGCAGCAACTGCACGGATGTGAACAGCCTGGCGGCGGCGGTATGCCCGGTGAGGGCGTCCGCCGCCAGCAGAACCGCGGCGGCAGTCCAGGTCGGCTGTTCTTCAGGCCAGAGCAGGTCCTCCACGAACTGATAGCCTGTCCAGTAGGCACCGTCATCGGAGCGCCACTGGTGCAGCCAGCTATACAGCTCGACGGCGCGCGCATGATCGCCCGCCGCCAGCAGCGCCATCACCAGTTCACAGGACTCGGCCACGGTCACCCAGGGCTGATCCGACACGCAGCGGCAGCCCAGGCCCGGGTGCACAAACTCCTCCCAGCGCGCCGCCAGCCGCGCGCGCGCGGCGGACCCGCTGATGGCGCCGGACAACACGGGATAGAACCAGTCCATGGAAAAGCGGGCCTTGCTCTCCCAGCTGCGGTCGAAGCGTTCCGGCCGCTGGCGCAGCGCCGTGCCCAGCGCGGCGCGGGCGGCAACCCAGGCCGGTCGCGGCTCGCCCAGTGTCACGGCAATGTTGATTGCGCACTCCAGGCTTTTGTAGATTGAACTGCAGCCGGTGACCAGGGCATCGCGCAGCGGTTCCCCGGCGCTGTTGACCGCCCAGTCAATCTCGCCCTGGGGGCCCTGCAGTGCCAGCACAAAGCGCACGGCGCGCTCCACCGTGGGCCACATCTCCTGCAGGAAATCCCGATCTTCGGTAATCAGAAAATGATGCCAGACACCGGTCGCCACATACGCGACGAAATTGGTTTCCCGCCGGTGGTCATTGTCCACGACATCGCCGCGGTAAGACGCCCACCAGCTGCCATCCGCCAGCTGGCGCGCGGCGAGCCAGCGATAGGCGCTCACGGCCGCCCCGTATTCACCCCCAATCGACAGCCCCATGGCCGCTTCAACGTGATCCCAGGGATCCGTGTAGCCGCCATCGAACCAGGGGATTTCGCCGCTGGGCCGCTGGCTGTTCAGCAGGTACTCGACCGTGGGGCGTAGGAACTCCTGCGGAAACAGGCCTCGACTGAGGTACAGGCCGCTCATTGGCCGGCCTCTGCGCGGAAATACAACACGACACTCTTGCCCAGTAGCGGGTTCAACCAGCGCTCCAGTGTGCGGGTCAACCGCGGCGCCTGCAGCAGGTCCCAGACCAGCAGGCGGTGGTACTGGCGCACCAGCCACTGCTGTTCGCCCTCGCGCCAGAACAGGCAACGCAGCCACCAGTAGGGTGCGTGCAGCGCGTGGGCACCGTGGCGATGAAACCCGATGAAACCGCCACGCTCGATCTCCGCCCGCAGGGTGTCGGCGCGAAATATACGCAGGTGTCCGCCCGGGGTCTGGTGATAGCGCTTGCTCAGCAGCCAGCAGAGCCGCTCCGGCCAGCGCCGGGGCACACTCACGCACAGCAGCCCACCGGGCTTCAGCACCCGGCGGATTTCCACCAGAGCGGCACGGTAATCCGGGATATGCTCCAGCACCTCAGAGCAGATGACTTTATCGAAACTGGCATCGGGGAAGGGCAGGCAGAGCGCAGAGGCCTGAGCGAGGTCCAGCTGCTTACCAGACTCACCAGGCTGCAGGAATTCCGCGGCCCGGGCCTGTGCCGTACACAGGTCGCGATGGGACAGATCGACACCCACCGCCTGCACCGGCGCAGCCGCATACGCGGCAATCACGTGCCGACCCTCACCACAGCCCAGGTCGAGTACGCGATCGCCAGGCTGCAGGGGAAAATAGCGAAAATCAACGGTCTGCATCGGCGATCACTTTGCGGTAGTAGGCGTCCATGTCGCGGGCGCACACCTCCCAGCTGAACGCTTCGAGGATGCGCTGGCGCCCGGCGGCACCCAGCCTGGCCCGACGCTGCGGGTCCTGCAGCAGGCTGTCGATGGCCTCGGCGAGAGCCTCGGCATCCCGCACCGGTACCAGCACACCGGCATCGCCCACCACTTCCGGCAGTGCGCCACCGTTGGTGGAGATCACCGGCACGCCACAGGCCATGGCCTCGCCAGCGGGCAGGCCGAACCCCTCGTAGATAGAGGGCGCGACCGCGATGCTCGCCTCGGCGTAGTAGCGCACCATGTCGCTGGTACTGATACCGTTGACGAAGCGGATATGTGGACCGATTCCCAGGCGCTCGATCAGTCGCTCGGTGCGCCCACCGGGTTCGGGCTTGCTCACCAGCAGCAGTTCCAACTCGGGGTAGCGCGGCAGCAGGCGCGCACAGGCCAGCAGCAGGTAGCGCAGCCCCTTGAGGGGCGCATCAGCGGACGACGTCGCCATCAGCCGCAGCGGTCGGCGCTCGACCTCCGGCAGGGGGCGGAACTCCGCCGTGTCTATGCCGTTGTGCACCAGCGCAATGCCCGCGGGCTGCAAACCAAAATCCCGGGCAATGTCCTGCCGCGAGCAGTCCGACACCGTCACCACATGGTGCAGACGCGTGATGACTTTCTGCTGCATGCGCAGGAACGAGTGCCAGCGACGAATCAGCAGGCGCTGGTAGAGGCGCGGCGCGGCGGCCAGGGCAATGCGCAGGTCGCTGGTGATGGGGTGGTGCACCGTGGTCACCAGCGGCAGGCCCATGTCCTGCAGCTGCAGCATGCCGTAGCTGAGGCTCTGGTTGTCGTGAATCAGGTCGTAATCGCCACGATGCCGGCGCAGGTACTTCACGGCGCGGCGACCGAAGGTGTAGGGCTCGGCAAAGCCCCCCGTCAATTTGCTCAGCCACTCGATGATGTTGCTCAGCGAGCGCAGGTGTCGCGGGCGCAGCGACCCCAGCCCGTTCTCGAACAGGTCCAGGCTGGGCAGCTGAATCAGGCGGACGCGCGGGTCGAGCTCAGGGTAGGGTGGACCGGAAATCACATCGACCGTGTGGCCCATGTCGACCAGTGCCTTGCTCAGGTACTTGATGTAGACCCCCTGCCCACCGGCATGGGGCTTGCTGCGATAGCCGAGCAGCGCGATGCGCAGCGGACGCAGGGCTTTCCCCACGGGTGCTGGCGGGCAGGCGGTGTCGACGCTTGCGGCTGCAGCGGAATCGCTCACTACTGTATCAAGCTGCCTGATGACGGCGCCTCTTCCTGTACCGTTGGAGGTCGGGCCAGGGGCCCATCGCTGTCGCCGCAGACGTGGCTGGCGACGACCCGATTCTAGCAGTCTCGCGGGGCAGGAGGCCAGTCCCGGCGTTCGCGAACGGCTCTGATCGCCGCGCCTTATCGTCAATTGGCCGCCTTTTCCCGTATAATCGCGGCTTTTCAAAAGACCGGATCAGGTATGGCCGCTACTCAGTACAAGGGCATCATTCTTGCCGGCGGTTCGGGCACCCGCCTGCACCCCCTCACCAGCACGGTGAGCAAGCAATTGATGCCGGTGTATGACAAACCCATGATCTACTACCCGCTGGCAACACTGATGCTCGCCGGTATCCGGGATATCCTGGTGATCACCACACCCCGCGACCAGGCGGCATTCAGCGACCTGCTGGCGGACGGTCGGCAGTGGGGCATCAATATCCAGTACACCGTGCAGCCCAGTCCGGACGGGCTGGCCCAGGCCTTCCTGCTGGGTGCTGAATTCATCGGCGACAGCCCCTGTGCCCTGGTGCTGGGCGACAACATTTTCTACGGCGGCGGCTTCACCCAGAGCCTGCGCAACGCGGCCCAGAGCCAGTCCGGCGCCTCGGTGTTTGCCTACTACGTGCAGGACCCGGAACGGTACGGGGTGGTGAGCTTCAACGCCCAGGGCGTTGCCGTGGACATTGAGGAGAAGCCGGCGCGGCCCCGCTCCCACTACGCCGTGACCGGCCTCTACTTTTACGACAATGATGTCGTGGATATTGCCCGGGGGATCCGCCCGTCCGCCCGCGGCGAGCTCGAGATCACCGATGTCAACAAGGCGTATCTGGCGCGCGGCGACCTGCGGGTGGAGGTGATGAGCCGCGGTACTGCGTGGCTGGACACCGGCACACACAATTCGCTGCTGGACGCGGCCAACTTCATTCGCGTGGTCGAAGAGCGCCAGGGCCTGAAAATCGCCTGTCCCGAGGAAGTGGCCTACCGTATGGGCTACATCGATGCGGAGAAATTGCTCGCGCTGGCCGCGCCGCTGGAAAAAAGTGGCTACGGCCTGTATCTGCGACAGCTGCTGGACCAGGACGGGGTGCTGAGCAATGACCTTTGAGCCTACGCCGCTGGCCGGCCTGTGTGTGCTGCAACCGCGCGTGTTCGGCGATGAGCGTGGCTTCTTCCTCGAAAGCTGGAACGCGGCAACGTTTCGCGACGCCGGGCTCGACGTCAACTTCGTACAGGACAACCACAGTCGCTCTGCCAGGGGCATCCTGCGTGGCCTGCACTACCAGACCACTCAGCCGCAGGGAAAACTGGTCCGGGTGACCTCCGGCGCGGTGTTTGATGTGGCGGTAGACCTGCGCCGCAGCTCGCCGACGCTGGGCCAGTGGTTCGGCCTGGAGCTGAGTGCCAGCAACCACCGCATGCTGTGGGTACCCCCGGGCTTTGCACACGGTTTTTACGTGCTCTCCGAGTTCGCCGACTTCCAGTACAAATGCAGCGACTACTACCATCCCGCCAGCGAGGTTGCACTGGCCTGGGATGACCCACAACTCAACATTCAATGGCCGCTTGCCCCGGGCGAGCAGCCCACGCTGTCCGCCAAGGATGCCGCAGGCCAGCCCTGGGGCAGCGTCCCCTTGTTCGATTAGGCGCGGGAGAGGAGCGGGAGGCGATATGGCACAGGATTATTTTCAGCTGCAGGGCCAGACTGCCCTGGTTACCGGGGCGTCCAGCGGCCTGGGAGCGCATTTTGCGCGGGTATTGAGCGCGGCAGGCGCACGCGTGGTGCTGGCCGCCCGACGCCGCGACAAGCTGGCCGAGCAGGTCGACGCCCTGCGCGCGGCGGGTGCCGAGGCCGGCGCCATCACCCTCGACGTCACCAGCCCGGACAGCGTTGCGGCCGCCTTTGCCGAGCTCGAGCGGGACTGGGGGCAACTGGACATCCTGATCAACAACGCCGGGGTCGCCAGCGACCCGATCAAATTCCTCGATACCACCGAACCGGACTGGTATCACATCATCGAAACCAACCTGAACGGCGCCTGGCGCGTGGCACAGGCCGGAGCGAAGCACATGACGCGCAGCGGCAACGGGGGCAGCATCGTGAATATCGGCTCCATCTACGGGCTGCACACCGGCGTGCTGAAAGCCGCCTACAACGTCTCCAAGACCGGTGTTGTACAGCTGACAAAGTCGATGGCCATGGAGCTGTGCCGCCAGAACATCCGGGTCAATGCCCTGTGCCCCGGCTGGTTTCTCACCGACATCAACAGCGACTATTTCCGCACCGAAAGCGGCGAGCGCTACATCAGGACCATCCCGGCACGGCGTATGGGCGAACTCGAGGAACTCAGCGTTCCGCTGTTACTGCTGGCCAGCCGGGCGGCGGGGGGCTACATGAATGGTTCAGTGCTCACCGTGGACGGCGGCATGGTGGAAAGCCCGGTGTAAACGCCTCAGGCGGAGAGCAGCGGGCGCCACCAGGGCTCGTTGCCCAGATACCAGTCGATCGTGCGCGCAATACCGGTCTCAAAGGTCTCCTGCGGCACATAACCCAGCTCGGCGGTGATACGGCTGGCATCAATGGCATAGCGCCAGTCGTGGCCGGCGCGATCTGCGACAAAGTGGATCAGGCTGCGCGCGCTGGCGCCACGCGCTGCGGGCGCATCCGGAAAGCGCACAGCCAGCGTGGGATCGGCGGCAAAGCGCTGGTCGAGCTGGTCGCAGAGCAATTCCACAATGGCCAGGTTGTGCCATTCATTGTTGCCGCCGATGTTGTAGCTCTCACCCACCGCGCCCCCCCGCAGCACCAGCTCGATGCCACGGCAATGGTCTTCCACGTACAGCCAGTCGCGGATATTGCTGCCGTCACCGTACACCGGTAGCGGGCGACCGCGCAGCACATTGGTAAGACATAGCGGGATCAGCTTTTCCGGGAAATGCCAGGGACCGTAATTGTTCGAGCAGTTGCTGGTGGTCACCTGCAGGCCATAGGTGTGGTGGTAGGCGCGCACCAGATGATCGGACGCGGCCTTGCTCGCCGAATAGGGCGAATTCGGCTGGTACTGCTGCGCCTCGTGAAACCCCGGAGCGTCCGGGGCAAGCGATCCATACACTTCGTCGGTCGAGACGTGATGAAAACGGTGTTCCGCGACACCCGGGCCGCCCAGCCATACGGCGCGCGCGGCCTTCAGCAGGCTGTGGGTGCCAAGGACATTGGTTTCGATAAACGCGTCCGGGCCACTGATGGATCGGTCCACGTGGCTCTCGGCGGCGAAATGCACCAGCGTGTCCACCCGGTGCTCGCGCAGCAGCTTCTCCACCAACGGCTGGTCACAAATATTGCCGTGCACAAAATGAAACCGGGCCTGCCCCTCCAGTGCAGCGAGATTGGCCCGGTTGCCGGCGTAGGTCAGGGCGTCCAGCGCCAGCAGCGCGTCCTCGGGGTACTGGCGGCGCCAGTAGTGCAGGAAATTGGCACCGATAAAGCCGGCACCGCCGGTGACCAGCAGCGATCTAGGCATCGGCGGACTCCTTCAAAGCCTGCAGCATGCTGCGCAGCTGCACCCGCCAGTGCGGCGGTACACGCTGCAGCGCGGCCCAGCTGGACTGCTTGTCGAGCACGCTGCAGGCCGGGCGCTGCGCCGGCGTCGGGTAGTCGCTGGCTGGAATAGGCCGTACCTCCGGCAGGCGCTGTAACAACCCCAGGGATTGCGCTTCCTCAGCGATCGCGACGGCGAAGTCATACCAGCTGCAGACCCCCGCGTCACTCCAGTGGTAGATACCCTGCAGCAGCGGCTGCTCGACCGCTGCCCAGAGGGCTTCGGCCAGGCCTCGGGCCCAGGTCGGCGTGCCCACCTGGTCGCAGACCACCGACAGGGTGTCGCGCTCACGCATCAGGCGCAGCATGGTCTTCACGAAATTGCCGCCGAAACAGGAGTAGACCCAGCCCGTGCGCACAATCAGGGCGCGCGGATGAGCGCGTTGCACCGACCGCTCGCCGGCCAGCTTGCTGCGCCCGTAGGCGCCCAGCGGCCCCGTCGGGGCATCCGGCAGGTAGGGATGGCCGGAATCGCCGGCAAACACAAAGTCGGTGGACACGTGAATCAGCGCCGTGCCGGTACTGGCGCAGGCCGCGGCAAGGTGGCCAGGCCCGTCAGCGTTGACAGCCAGGGCCAGCGCCTCTTCTTCCTCGGCGCGATCCACCGCAGTATAGGCAGCCGCATTCAGCACCACATCGGGACGCTGCTCGGCAAACACGCGGCGCACTGCCTCGGGGTCGGTGATGTCCAGCCTGCCGCGGTCCAGCGCCACGATGCGCAGGCCCGGCGGTGCCGTCGCCTGCAGCTCGCGGCCCAGCTGACCCGCAGCGCCGGTGATCAGGGCCGTTGCTGTCACGCCCGGGCTTGCATCCAGGCGGCCAGCTCGGCAAATACCTGCTCCTGCTCCGGCTCGTTGAAGATTTCATGGTACAGGCCGGGATACAGGCGCAGCGTGACATCGCTGGACCCCACCCGGGCGCTGAAATCGCTGGAGCCGGCGGGCGCTGTCATAACGTCGGCCTCGCCGTGCATGATCAACAGCGGCAGGGTGATTTCAGCCGCGCGGGCATTGACCACCGCCATAGTCGCAAACAGTTCCCGCACCAGGCGAGCACTCACTTTGCCGTGGTGCACCAGAGGGTCTGCCTCGTAGGCCGCCACCACCTGCGGATCCCGGCTCACCTGGCTGGCATCGAGCTTGAGCATGCCCAGGCTGGGCCAGAGCCAGGCCAACAGACGGTTCAGCAGCAACAGTGGACCGGGCGGGGGCTCAGCCACGGCCAGTGCAGGCCCGGAGAGCGCCGCGCCGGCAAAGCGCGACTGTGCGTCAAGCAACAGTCGCGAGGCGATCAGGCCACCCAGGCTGTGCCCGAGCAGGAAACAGGGAAGACCCGTATACCAGTCATCAATGCGGCTGCGCAGGGTCAGGAGCGGCTGCAGGTAATCGGCGAATTGCTGCACATGCGCCCGGCGGCCCGGAGAGCGCCCATGGCCCACATGGTCCGGGGCGACCACCGCATAGCCGCTGCGGGTGAAGAAGGCCGCAAAGTGCTCGTAGCGCCCGCTGTGCTCGCCGAGGCCATGGGCCAGCAGAATAACGCCCCTTGCGGGACCGCTGGCGGGCCAGTGACGATAGAAAATGCCATCGTCCAGCTGGCCCTCGGTCACGGCGGGAGGCTGTGGCGTATGCTCCGGCACGGGTTCGCAGCCAGTCGCCTAGGCGACCGGCGTCAACCATTCGGGATGTTGCGGGCGGTTGCCGCGCACCGAGTCAAAATACATGGCCTGCAGCTTTTCGGTCACCGGGCCACGCACGCCGCTGCCGATCTTGCGCCCGTCGAGCATGCGGATAGGAACAACTTCCGCCGCCGTGCCCGTAAAAAAGGCCTCGTCCGCGATGTACACCTCATCGCGCGTGATGCGTCGCTCACGAATCTGGTAACCGAGCTCAGCGGCAAGGGCAAACACGGTGTTGCGCGTGATACCGTCGAGGCAGGAGGTGAGGTCCGGGGTAAAGATCTGGTTGTCGCGGACAACGAATACGTTCTCGCCGCTGCCTTCCGCCACGTAGCCTTCATTGTCGAGCATCAAGGCTTCTTCGGCGCCACTGTCCAGTGCTTCACGCAGCGCCAGCATCGAATTGATGTAGTTGCCGTTGGCCTTGGCCTTGCACATGGTGATATTGACGTGATGGCGTGTGAACGAGGAGGTCCGCACCTTGATGCCGCGATCACGGGCTTCCGGATCCATGTAGGAGGGCCACTCCCAGGCGGCCACCATGACATGCGTGCGCAGCTTGTCGGCGCGCAGACCCATGCCCTCCGAGCCCAGGAAGCACATGGGCCGCAGGTAGCCTTCGGTGAGCTTGTTTTCCCGCACCACGGTGCGCTGGGCTTCGTTCAGCGTAGCCTTGTCGTAGGGCATGTCCATGCCCAGGATGTGCGCCGAGCGGAACAGCCGGTTGGTGTGTTCTTCAAGCCGGAAGATGCAGGTGCCGCGGTCGGGGGTGTGGTAGGCACGCACACCCTCGAACACGCCAAGGCCGTAGTGAAAGGTATGGGTCAGCACGTGGACCTTGGCTTCACGCCACGGCACCAGTTCGCCGTCCATCCAGATGACCCCGTCGCGGTCTGCAAAATTGGGTACTGCGCTCATGTTCAGTCCTGCTGCTCGGTTGATCCTGACTGCGCCGGAAAAAGGCGCTGCCACACGGCTTCCACGCTGGCCCGCTGTTCGCGGTACTGCGCGCCATCGACCCGGCCGGGCAATTGTTGCAGGGCCAGCTGGTGGGCGGCAGACCGGAACGCCAGATACGCCTGCACCAGGGTGCTGCTCTCTTCCTCGCTGAGCAGGCCGGCACGTGCCAGGGTTTCCAGAATGCGAATGTTGTCCGACCAGCGCACCAGTTCAGGCACGCGGTGAGACCACGCCAGAACCGCATATTGCACCATAAATTCAATATCAACGATACCTCCGGCGCTCTGTTTCAGGTCGAAATCCTCGCCCTCGGGGAGCTGCGCGGGCAAAAGTTCGCGGCGCATGCGCGTGCGCATCGCCACCACTTCCGCCGCCAGCGCATGGGTGTCGCGCTCCCGCTCCAGGATCGCCCGGCGCACGGCATCCACCCCGGCGGCCACCGCCGGATCGCCCGCAACATGCCGTGCGCGCACCAGCGCCTGGTGTTCCCAGGTCCAGGCGCTGTCTTCCTGGTAGCTGCGGAAGCCTTTCAGGGACGTCGCCAGCAGGCCCGAAGCACCGGAGGGGCGCAGGCGCATATCCACTTCATAGAGTTGGCCCATGGCCATGCGTGTTTCCAGAATATGAATGACGCGCTGACCGAGACGGGTGTAGAAACGCACGTTATCAATGCTGCGCTCGCCGTTGGTGACGCCCTGCGAGTCGGCATCGAAGATGAAGACCAGATCGAGGTCGGAGCTGTAACTGAGTTCGATGCCACCCAGCTTGCCGTAGCCAAACACCGCGAAACCGGTGCCCGTGCTGTTGCGTGACGGCTCGCCAAACCGCGCAGTAAGGTCGCTCCAGGCTACCGCCAGCACCTGCTCCAGAATCACTTCCGCGATCCACGTCAGTTTGTCGCTCACCTGCATCAGCGGCAGGCGCCCAACCACCTCACTGGCCGCCACACGCAACACATGTGCGGCCTTGAAATAGCGCAGTGCGTCCATCTGCCCTTCGAGGTCATCCGGCTGCAGACGCGCAACCTGCTGGCGCAGGGCGTCCGCAAGGCGTGACTTGTCGGGTGCGGTATACAGGCTGGCCCTGTCCAGCAGTTCATCCAGCAATACCGGGTGCCGCTGCAACTGCTCGGCAATCCAGGGGCTGGCATCGCAGAGCAACACCAGGTCGGCAAGCGCAGGGGGATTCTCCAGCAGCAGCGCCAGATAGGCGCTGCGGCGCAGCACCGCATTGACCAGCGGCAAAATTCGCTGCAGGGCGCGATCCGGGTCTGCGGCCTCCGCACAGGCCAGCAAAAGGCGTGGCATGAACTGTTGCAGGCGCTCACGCCCCTCGGCCTGCAGCGTCGCGACGCGGCTGCTGGCGTGCAGTGCCTGCAGCTGTGCCAGACTGTCGGTCGCCGCGCGATACCCCAGCTCCGCCAGCATCTCAGCGGTCAGGTCCTCGCCCCAGGCTGGAAGGTCGTCGGCAGCGGCACCGGCCTCGTCCTCGGGGTCGGCAATCAGGTCGCGGAAGTGTTCCGCGACGCGGCTGCGGTGCGCCGCCAGCGCCGCGAGATAGGCCCCCCAGTCCGTGCAGCCCATTACCGTTGCCATGGCCTGCTGCTGCAGTGCGTCGGTCGGCAGGGCCTGCGTCTGCTGGTCCAGATACCCCTGGATAGCATGCTCGCTATCGCGCAGGAACAGGTAGGCAGCGCGCAGCTCGAACACCGCCTCAGCCGGCAGGCAACCCAGCGTACACAGTTCTTCCAGAATCAACAGCAGCTCGCGCTGCTGCAGCGCCAGGTCGCGGCCACCGCGAATCAGCTGGAAACACTGGGCGATGAACTCCACCTCACGAATGCCGCCGTGGCCCAGCTTGACGTCGTCCTGCAGGCCGCGGCGACGTACCTCGCTGTTGATCATCTGCTTCATGCCGCGCAGGCTTTCGATCACGCCGAAATCCACGTAGCGGCGGAACACGAAGGGTCGCAGCATATCCATCAGCTCCGCACCGCGCTGCGGGTCGCCGCTGATGGGGCGCGCCTTGATCAGGGCGTAGCGCTCCCAGTCGCGCCCCTGATCCTGGTAATACTCTTCCAGCGCCGCAAAATTCACTGCCAGGGAGCCGCTCTCACCGTAGGGCCGCAGGCGCATGTCGACACGGAACACGAAACCCTCTGCGGTGACCTGGTCAAGAGCGTTGATCAGGCCCTGGCCGAGTTTGGTAAAGAACTCCGCATTGCTGATGGATCGACGTTCGCCATCGGTCTCGCCCGCCTCCGGAAAAGCGAAAATGAGATCGATATCCGATGAAACGTTGAGCTCGCGGGCCCCCAGTTTGCCCATCGCAATCACAATAAGCTCCTGCGGCTCGCCATCGCGGGCGCTTCTGGGCGTGCCAAAGCGCGCCTGCAGCTGCGCCGCCAGGTGCTCCTGCGCCAGCACAATGCAGGACTCCGCCAGCGACGAGGTGTCACCGACGGTTTCCAGGGTGTCGGCGCTGCGACAGAAATCGCGCCAGACGATGCGCAGCATATGCCGCTGCCGGAAGCGCCGCAGTACGGGATTCAATTCCGCCCCGGGAGCCGCCAGCCACTGACGCAGCTCCGCCCGCAACTCGCCCGGGTGCAGGGTGCGCTGCAAGAGCCCGGACTCAATGAGCTCCGTCAGCACCGCTGGCCGGCGGCGCACGGTCTCCGCAACGAAGGGGCTGCAGGCCAGCACCCGGGCGAGGGGCGCCGCGAGCTCTGCCTGCCGCTCGGCAACCGCGGCCTGCAGGCGTGCCGCAGCCTCTTTGTCGGGGTGGTCCTGTATGCGCTGCCAGGCGGTTGTTGCCGCTGCTGCCAGTCCCGGGGTCAAGGCATGGGTATCGATCATCCGTAACAAGCTTCCGTTGGCGGTTCAGGCGTCGAACAGCGGGGCGACGCGCATCACTTCCTCAATCGTGGTCTGGCCCGAGGCCACCCGCGCGGCACCGGCCAGCCGCAGCGTACGCATGCCTTCGGACATGGCCACTTCACGCACCTTGCGGGCTTCCATGTCGGGGACAATACAGGCGGCCAGCGCGGGACTGTTGACCAGTAATTCGTAAATACCCTGGCGGCCGCTGTAGCCCGTCTCCCGGCAGGCGCGGCACCCTACGGGGCGCGCCACCTGCGCAGGCGGGGTCAGCGGGAACGGGTGCACCAACTGCTCCCAGGCGTCTTTATCCACCGGTTCGAGCACCTTGCACTCCGTGCAGAGCACGCGTACCAGACGCTGCGACATGATGCCGCGCAGCGTGGCTTTGATGAGATAGGCCGGCAACCCCAGCTCCATGAGGCGCGCTACAGAACCGGGGGAGTCGTTGGTATGCAGGGTGGACAGCACCAGGTGCCCGGTGAGCGCCGCCTGTACCGCCATGTGGGCGGTTTCCAGGTCGCGAATCTCGCCAACCATGATGATGTCCGGGTCCTGGCGCATGAGCGCGCGTACCCCGGTGGAAAAATCCAGTTTGATGCCGTGGTTCACCTGCATCTGGTTGAAGCTGTCCTCCACCATTTCGATGGGATCCTCAATGGTGCAGACGTTGACCTCCGAGGTGGCGAGGCGGCGCAGCGTGGAGTACAGCGTGGTGGTCTTGCCCGAACCGGTCGGCCCGGTGACCAGCACGATGCCATTTCCGTGTGAGGTCATCAGCTGCCAGCGCTGCAGATCCTCATCCTCCAGACCCAGCTGGGCAAAGCTCTTCTGCAGCAGCTCCGGATCGAATATCCGCATGACCAGCTTTTCGCCAAACGCGGTGGGCAAGGTCGACAGGCGCAGCTCCACCTCGCCGCCCGTCTGCGGCGAGCGGGTTTTCAGACGACCGTCCTGGGGACGGCGTTTCTCTGCCACATCCATGCGACCAAGAATCTTGATACGGCTGGTGACCGCTGCGCACACCTGCGCCGGCAACTCGTACACGTTGTGCAGCACACCGTCGATACGGAAGCGCACATGACCCACCTCGCGCCGGGGCTCGATGTGAATATCGGACGCCCGCTGTTCAAAAGCGTACTGCAGCAGCCAGTCGACAATGGTGACGACGTGCTGGTCGTTGGCGTCGAGCTCGTGCATGGCGCCCAGTTCCAGCATCTGCTCCAGATTGGTCACCCCCGGCGCGGCGCCGTGGGTCGCCCCGCTGTGCCGAGCGCCGCGCACCGAGCGCGCCATGCTATAGAACTCGGCGGTGTGCCGGGTAATGTCGCGGGGGTCTGCCAGCACGCGCCGAATGGGTTTGCGCAGGACGTGCTCGAGGTTGCGTTCCCAGCCACGGATCCAGGGCTCTGCGCTGGCAATCACCACATCGTCGGCGTTCACCTCCACCGCCAGAATCCGGTGGCGGCGCGCAAACTCACGGGACATCACCTCCGCCACGGCGCTGACATTGATTTTCAGGGGGTCGATGTCGTACACGGCCTGGCCGGTGCGCTGGCTCAGCCAGGACAGCAGCGCCGCCATATCCAGAATCTCTCCGGGGGACGCGGCGTCAACCAGTTTCTGCTCAGCGAGGTAGACCAGCGGGTGAATGCTGCCCACGTTGACCTTGAGCAGCCGGTCGCGATCCGCTGCCGAGACGCGGCCCGCAGTGAACAGTTCTCCGGCCAGAACATGCAGCTCGAGTGATCTTTCTGCGTATTCAGGGCTGACGTTGGCGGTCATGGTGCGGCAACTCTCTGCTGACGGTAGGCATCCTGCATGCATGCTAGCACAGGCGGTGAGCGCTGCGCGCCGGCCGGTGTGACAGGAGAGGCAGCCTCACCTATACTTCGCGCCTTCCACACAGGAGAGCACCCGATGCCCAGCTCGAACCCGCTCAGCAGCCTCTTTGGCCGGTCTCCGATCGGGCCGATCCAGGAGCATATGCAGGTAGCGAACGATGCCGCCCAGCTTCTCCCGGCATTTGTCGAAGCCGCACAGAATGACGACTGGAAACTGGCGGAGGATATTTTCAAGCGCATCGGGGAGGCCGAGGAGGCCGCCGACAAGCTCAAACGCTCCGTGCGCCGGCACCTGCCCAACAGCCTGTTCCTGCCGGTTCCGCGCACTGACCTGCTGGAACTGGTCACCATTCAGGACCACGTGGCAAATACGGCAAAAGACGTTGCCGGCCTGATGCTGGGGCGCGAAATGCGCTTTCCCGACAAACTGGAAAAACACCTGCTGGAATTCGTCCGCGCCTGCACGGCAACCTGCGAGCAGGCCCTGGTGGCGATTCGCGAGCTGGACGAACTGCTGGAAGTGGGCTTCACCGGCCGCGAAGTCGTGCGGGTAGAGGGCCTGATCAAGGAGCTGGACAAGCTTGAGGGGCGCACCGACAAGCAGTCCAAAGCGCTGCGCGGCAAGCTGTTCAAGCTGGAGAGAAAGCTCTACGCGGTGGATGTGATGTTCTATTACAAGGTGATCGAATTGCTCGCAGGTCTGGCCGACTCCGCCGAGCGGGTGGGTCACAGGCTGCAGATACTGATGGCGAAATAGGACAAGCGCATGGAAATCATCACGGAACACGGCACGCTGCTTCTGATACTGGCCTGCATGTTCGGGTTCTTCATGGCCTGGGGGGTCGGCGCCAACGACGTGGCCAACGCCATGGGCACCTCGGTGGGGTCAAAGGCCCTGACCATCAAGCAGGCCATTCTCGTCGCCATGGTGTTCGAATTTCTGGGCGCCTATCTGGCCGGAGGTGAGGTCACCGCCACCATTCGCCAGGGCATTATTGATGCCGAGTCGATGTCCGGCAGGCCGGAGTTGATGGTGTACGGCATGCTGTCAGCACTGCTTGCGGCCGGCACCTGGCTGATGATCGCCAGCATCAAGGGCTGGCCGGTCTCCACGACCCACTCGATTGTCGGCGCCATTGTCGGCTTCGCCGCGGTGGGTATCGGCATGGACGCCGTGCACTGGGAAAAGGTGGGCACCATCGCCGCCAGCTGGCTGGTGTCGCCGCTGCTCGCCGGCACGATATCCTTTGCCCTGTTCATGAGCGTGAAAATCCTCATTCTCGACACCGAAGATCCCTTTCAGCGCGCCAAGCGCTTCATCCCCATTTATATGTGGATGGTCGGCTTCATGATCTCCATGGTCACCCTGCTCAAGGGCCTGAAGCATATCGGCGTGGAAATGGACCTCGGGCTGGGCTCCAAGTTCGCCAACGCCGTCCCCCTGTCATTCCTGATCGGCCTGCTGGTCGCGGCGTTGGGCGGCTTCCTGGTCAGCCGGGTGAAGTACGTGCCCAACGAGCAGCATCGCTTCGCCAGCGTGGAGCGGGTATTCGGTATCCTGATGATCTTCACCGCCTGCGCGATGGCCTTCGCCCACGGCTCCAACGATGTCGCCAATGCCGTAGGGCCGCTGGCCGCCGTGGCGAATACCGTGCTGTCGGGCGGCATGATCGCCTCCCAGGCGCCGCTGCCCTGGTGGATCCTGCTGGTCGGCGCGCTGGGTATCGTGGTGGGCCTCGCAACCTACGGCTGGAAAGTGATCATGACCGTAGGGCGCAAAATCACCGAGCTCACGCCGAGTCGCGGGTTTGCCGCGGAACTGGGCGCGGCCTCCACCGTGGTACTGGCTTCCGGCACCGGGCTGCCGATCTCCACCACACACACCCTGGTGGGCGCCATCCTCGGGGTAGGCTTCGCGCGCGGCATTGCTGCGCTGAACCTGCGCACCATCGGCACCATCTTCATGTCCTGGATCATCACGCTGCCCGCGGGTGCCGGGTTATCCATCATCTTCTTCTTCACCTTCAAGGGCATCTTCGGCTGAGTCCTTTCCCCGGGCACTGATTGACTCCGTCAGTGCCCGCCGCTACCGTCAGCCGACCCTCTCCGGGCAACAGCAGGCAGCCGCGCCATGTCACAGCCAGACAAACAGATCATCAGCCAGCTGCGCGCGCTTGTCGGCACGCCCTCCGTCAGCTCAACCGATCCGTCCTGGGACCAGGGCAATCGGGCGGTCATCGAGTTGCTGGCCGGGTGGCTCGAAGCGCTGGGGTTTCGCACGGAAATCATGGATGTATCAGCCGATGGGCGTAAAGCCAACCTGATTGCCACACTTGGCAGCGGCCCGGGCGGCCTGGTCCTGGCCGGCCACACCGACACCGTACCCTTTGATGAGGGGCGCTGGCGCTCAGACCCGCTGCAGCTCACCGAACGCGACCAGCGTCTGTACGGCCTGGGCAGTACCGACATGAAAGGTTTTTTCCCCATCGCCATCGCCGCTGCCAGCGCGTTTGCGGGCAAGACACTGCAGCAGCCGCTGATCATACTCGCCACCGCCGACGAGGAAAGCTCGATGGACGGCGCCCGGGCCCTCGCCGCTGCAGGACGGCCGCGGGCCCGCGCCGCCATTATCGGCGAGCCCACCTCGCTGCAGCCGGTACGTTTGCACAAGGGCATCATGATGGAGGCCATCGAGATCACCGGTCTCGCGGGCCACTCCTCCAACCCCGCGCTGGGTCTCAACGCCATTGATGTGATGCATGAAATGGTGGGTGAACTCATGCAGTTCCGGCGGGAGCTGGCTGCGGAGCACGCCAACAGCGCCTTCGACGTGGCCTTTCCCACCCTCAATCTGGGCTGCATACACGGCGGCGACAGCCCGAACCGCATCTGCAGACGCTGTGAACTGCACTTCGACCTGCGCCTGACCCCCTCCGCGGCTGCCGCAGGGGTTCGCGAACAGCTACAGCAGCGCCTGCAGACCCTGGCACAGGCGCGCGGGGCCGGCATTGCGCTGCGCTCGCTGGTGGAGCCCGTACCGCCCTTTGAACAGGCCGCACACAGCGACCTCGTGAGGTTGGCGGAGAAGCTCACCGGCCACAGTGCGACCGCCGTGGGTTTCGCCACCGAGGCCCCCTTTTTGCAGTCCATGGGCATGGAGACCATCATCATGGGCCCGGGATCCATCGACCGGGCCCACCAGCCCGATGAATATCTGGAACTGAGCCAGATACGACCCTGCGTGGACCTGCTGCAGTCCTGCATCGCGCACTACTGCCTGTAACGGGCGGGGCGGCCCCACCGTGAAAATTTGCATTAGTCGCCACCGCCCGCATTGGGTACTCTTGACGCACGAACATTACTGATAAAACGGAAGCCGCCACGTGACCACCCCAGGCCGCAGCCATATTCGCTGGTTCAGGAATACGGCGCCCTACATCAACACCCACCGGAACCGGACCTTTGTCCTGATGCTGGGGGGTGATGCTGCACAGGACTCCAACTTTCCCACCATCCTCCACGACCTGGCGTTGCTGCACAGTCTCGGTGTGCGGCTGGTTCTGGTGCATGGCAATCGTCCGCAGATTGACAGCCGACTGGCCGCGGCGGGGATCGAGAGCCGCTTCCACGATGATATGCGCATCACCGACAGTGCCAGTATGCACCATGTGACAGATGCCGCGGCATCACTGCGGGCACAGATCGAGGCACTGCTCTCCATGGGCCTGCCCAATTCACCGATGCAGGGTGCGCGCATGCGCGTCTGTTCCGGCAATTTCGTCACCGCCCGGCCACTGGGTGTGGTGGATGGGGTCGACTACCAGCACACCGGACGGGTGCGGCGCATCGACAGCGCCGGCATCCAGCAGCAACTCGCCGCCGGCTCCATTGTGCTGCTGTCGCCCCTCGGCTATTCGCCGACCGGAGAAATTTTCAACCTCATGCTGGAGGACATTGCCGTGCACTGCGCCGCGGGGATCGGTGCCGACAAGCTGGTATTGTTCGGCAGTGCCGCCGGCATTGCCGGCAGCGACGGTGCCCTGCTGCGCCAGCTTACGGTCGCCAGCATAGCGGGTATCCAGGGGCAGGATGCCGAACAGGCAAAATTGCTGGCCACCGCTCGACGTGCCTGCATGGCCGGCGTGTCGCGCTGCCATATCATCAGTTACCGGGATGACTGTGCGCTACTGGAGGAGCTGTTCACCCACGACGGCAATGGCACGCTGGTCGCCAAGGACGATTACGAGCAGACACGCAGTGCCAGTATCGATGATGTCGGCGGCATCCTTGAGCTGATCGAACCGCTGGAACGCGAGGGCGTCCTGGTCAAGCGCTCGCGTGAACTGCTCGAAAACGAGATCCGCCAGTTCCGCATTATTGAACGCGACGGGCGCATTATTGCCTGCGCGGCGCTCTACCCGTTTCCCGAGGAAAACTGCGGAGAAGTGGCCTGCATCGTCTCCCATCCCGACTACCGGGGTGGACAACGTGGCCAGCGCCTGCTGCAGGAAATAGAACGCGAGGCGCGGTTGCTTGGGCTGGACCGGGTGTTTGTGCTCACAACACAGACCGCCCACTGGTTTCTGGAACAGGGGTTTGAAGAGCGTTCGCGGGATGCACTGCCGGCGCAGAAACAGGCGCTTTACAACCTGCAGCGCAATTCCAAGGTATTCTTCAAGTCACTCTAGCGCCGGCTTTGCGGCATCGCTGCCAATGTAGCCGCACTCCAGTACCGGCTGTACCCAGTAGCGCAGCCGGTCGCGACCTGCAACCGGGGCCAGCGCGGTCAGTAGCGACGGGCGCTGGGTCGGCGCGTGCAGGACTTCAAAGCGACTGATACGGCGCGAGCCCTCCACCTGTTCAGCCAGGCTCAGGCGACTGTGCTCGCGGCTGAAACCGCTCACCGCAGCGACCGTAAACCCGCTCACGTCCGGCAGCGACATCAAGACATCCACCATCTCATCGTGCAGCTCCCGCGGCACCATGATGACCAGCAGTTCATCCATGGACAAGCTTCTCCCTGTACTGATACAACACCGGCACAAGGAACAGCGTTGTCACGGTGGATGTGAGCAGGCCACCGACCACCACAATGGCCAGAGGGCGCTGCACCTCGGCGCCCGGGCCGGTGGCGAACACCAGCGGCAGGAGTCCGAAAATCGCTGTGGTTGCGGTCATCAATACCGGGCGCAGACGCTGGCTGGCACCCGCGCAGATGCGTGCCGGCAGGGCGCCCGGCAAATGCGCCTGCTGCTGGAAATGACTGACCATCACCACACCATTCAGCACCGCGACACCCAGCAGGGCAATGAGTCCCACCGAGGCAGGCACCGAGAGATACTCACCGCTGATGTACAACGAGATCACGCCGCCCATCAGGGCAAACGGAATATTACCGAGAATGATGCCGGCCAGCGCCATCGAACCGAAGGTGGCAAACAGGATCAACAGAATCAGTACCAGGGCCACCGGCACCACCAGCAACAGGTTGTGCGTGGCGCGCTGCTGGTTCTCGAACTCACCACCGTACTCCAGGCGGTAACCGGCAGGCAGGGAGACGTCGCTGGCCAACACCTCGCGCAGCTCCTCCACAAAACCCACCACATCGCGGCCTTCCACGTTGACCGTCACCACCCCAAAGCGGCTCCCGCGCTCCCGCTCTATCAACAGGGGGCCTTCGGCATAGCTGAGGCTGGCCACATCGCCCAGCGTGGCCAGACTGCCATCGGGCAGGGCCACGCTGCGCGCAGCCAGGTCCGCCACCGTGGCCGGCACCGCCACCGACTGTGAACCGGCCGCCAGCGTCACGGGAATACGCCGGTTACCCTGGCGTACTTCCGAGATCACGGCGCCCTCAATCTGGCTGCGCAGATAGCCGGACAGACCCTCCACGGTAAGCCCGTGGGCTGACGCCAGTTCCGGCTTCACCTCCAAATTCAGGAACTTGCCGCCTTCCGTCACCGAGGCCTGCACGTCAACCGCGCCCTGCACGCGGGGAATCACCCGGGCAATGTCGTGCATCAGGGCCGCAATGCGTACGAGGTCTTCACCGTAAACCTTGACGGTCACGTCACCGGTGCTGCCAGTCAACATTTCCGACACCCGCATCTGAATGGGCTGCGTGAAGCCGACGTTCATGCCGGGGAACCCCTCGAGCACCTCACGCACAGCGGCTTCCAGCACCGTTTTACTGGCAAAGCGCCACTCATCCGTCGGTGCCAGTTCCATGAACACGTCTGTTTCATTCAGGCCCATGGGATCCAGCCCCAGTTCATCGGAGCCGGTACGGGTCACAATCTGGCGAATTTCGGGCACACCTGCGAGTAACGCCGCACCCACCTGGCGGTCGAGCTCCACCGAGGCCTGCAGCGAAATGCTCGGGGATTTTTCCAGCTGCACAATCAAATCACCCTCATCGAGCACAGGCATGAAGGTCTTGCCCATCAGCAACAGGAACACCACGCTCACCGCCAGCAGGGCGCCAATGCCGAGCAGCAGGCCGCGCGGCCGCCGCAGAACCCGCTCCAGCGCCACGACGTAGGCCGCCTGCAAGCGCAGCATAAAGCGCGGCATTCCCGCCTTGTGCGTGCCGAGCATCAACGACGCCACGACCGGGATCAGTGTCAGCGACAGCACCAGCGCGGCCAGCATGGCGTACACAATGGTCAACGCCACCGGGGTGAACAGCTTCCCCTCGAGTCCACTCAGGGTCAGCAGCGGCGAAAACACAATGATCACGATGAGCGTGCCTGCGACCACCGGCAGCGCGACCTCCTGCGCCGCGCGGTACACCACATGCAGGCGCGGCAGGCCGGGGTTGTTGTCGAGGCGACTCAGGGTGTTCTCCACCACCACCACAGAGGAGTCCACCAGCATGCCGATGGCGATCACCAGTCCGCCCAGGCTCATGAGGTTGGCCGTCAGGCCGGTGCCAGACATCAGCAGGAACGTCGCCAGAGCCGCCAACGGCAGCGAGATCGATACCACCAGCGCGGCGCGCAGGTTGCCCAGAAATACGGTGAGCACCGCGACCACCAGCAGGATGGCCTGGAACAGGGCACTGGAAATGGTGCCAATAGCGGTGCTGATCAGTCGCGCGCGGTCATAGAACACGTTGATCTCGGTGCCGGCGGGCAGAGTCTTTTCCAGATCGGCCAAGCGCGCCTTGACGCCGTCCACGACCGCTCCGGTATTGCTGTCGCGCAGTGCAATCACCAGGCCCTGCACCGCTTCCTCGCCATTGCGCGTCACGGCGCCGTAACGCGCCAGATGACCGATTTCAACATCGGCCACGTCGCGCAGGCGGTACACACCGGCGGGCCCCGAATACACCACAATGTCCTGCAGCGCTTCCAGGGAGTGCACCTGTCCCTCAACCCGCACCACCAGCACATCATTGCCGAGCAGGATCCGGCCCACCCCGGCATTCAGGTTCTGCTCGACAATAGAGGCCTCCAGTGCGTCGATCCCCAGACCCAGCTCGGAGAGCACCACCGGGTGCGGGGTGACCTGGTAGGTCCTGGCGTAGCCGCCGAGCACGTTCACATCGGCCACGCCCGCCACCGTGCGCAGCGCCGGACGGATCTCCCACTCCAGCAGCTGGCGCTTGTCCTGCAGCGAGAGTCGGGGATTCTCGATGGTAAACATGAACATCTCGCTGAGCGGCGTGCTCATGGGTGCCAGGCCGCCCTCCACCGGGAAAGGCAGGCCATCAAGAATGCCCGCCAGGCGCTCATTCACCTGTTGCCGCGCCCAGTAGATATCCGTGCCATCGACGAAATCCAGCGTGATGTCGGTAATGGCATATTTGGTCGTGGAACGCAGCATCGACTGCCGGGGAATGCCCAGCAGCTCGGTTTCCAGTGGGTAGGTGACCCGCTGTTCAATTTCCTCCGCCGTCATGCCCGGCACCTTGAGGATAACCTTGACCTGCGTCGGCGCGATGTCGGGATAGGCATCAATGGGCAGCGCGAGCCAGGCTCGCAGGCCGAGGCCCGCCAGCGCAAGGGCTGCCACGCACACAAACAGGCGCTGGGTCAGGGAAAATCGCACCAACTGCTTCAGCATGTCACTCGCCACCCAGGCCCAGGAGAACACCCTGAACAGCGGACACCGAGCTGCTCAACACGGCGCGACCCGCCAGATCGATTTCGGAGGTCACCGCGTAATCCTCGCCGACCGGCTGCAGCAACACCACCGGCACCAGCTGCAAAGCCCCGTCGCCGCGCAGCAGGACGTGGGCCTGTTCTGCCCAGGTAAACACTGCTGAGCGCGGCACCCGATAAGCCTCGTGACGGTACAGCGGTGTTGCGCTCAGCACGCTGTTGAGCTGCAACCGACAGGCGCCCGTCACGGCCTCACTCCAGGCGACCAGCGAGAAGCCTCGGGCAACTCCCTCCAACTCCTCGACATCCAGCCGGCAACCCTCGAGCTGCACGCCGGTCAACCTGTCGGCATCCTGCACCGGAACCAGCAGCTGCGCGCGCAATTCCCCTGGCGCCAGGAAGGATGCCACTTCATCTCCTTCGATCAGCGCCATCTGACGGCTCTCGAATTCAATGTAGCCGGTAATGGGAGCGTGCAGCGTAATGGACTCAACGTCGTCCTGCGGGGGGTCAACCAGCTCCATGAAATGCCGCATATGCTCATACTCCAGCTGCAGCGCCAGATAGTTGTCAACGATGGCAACCCACTGCTCCTCGGCGAGCGCTTTCTGTTCGTAGGAAGCGCGGCTGCGCCTGTAGCGCGCCTCGGCGCTGCGGTAGCGCCTCTCCATGGCATCGAATTCAAGCAGAAAATGATGAATCTCCGGCCCTTCCAACACAACGAAAGGCTGCCCGGCGACCACTTGTCCGCCATTGCGTACCAGATAATGCGCCCGCCGCACATCACGCGGCAGCTGGATGCTGTACTGGCTGCCAGTGCGGTGGGTGACCTGCGCACGCACAGCGGGGCCCGGGACCTCCGCAATCTCCTGTACCGCCGTATAGTCAAGCTGCAAGTCACCCAGTGCCGCGAGGGGCACATCCGCCCCGAAGCTCACTGCCGGCAAACACCACGCCAGCAGCATCCACTGAAGTTGTTTCATAAGGGTAATCCCGCTGTCTGCCGCAGTCGTGCGGCGTTATACTCGATTTGTGCATCGATCAGCGACGCTTCGCTGCGCCGCTCAAGCACCTCCAGCAGGCGCCTGATCACCAGCTCCACCTCCACCTCACTGCCTGAGCGCAGCGCCAGCAGCTGCGCCTCGATGCGCTCGCCGACCCGCGCCGACTGCAGCAGCAGTTCGCGCCGCTCCCGCAAACGCTGTGCTTCGGTGGACAGCGCAATCCACTCCTGCCGGATGCCCGTGCGCAGCGTGTCACGCTGCCGCGTGAAATCGCGGCCCAGCGCCGCACGCTGCGCCTGGCCGGCGCGGTTATCCACCTCAAAGAACGCCAATGGCAACTCAACGGCAAGACCGTATTGATGTTCTGCAGGACCGGGCCCATCCAGGCTGCGCGCGGTCAGGGCAAGGTTCCAGTCCGCCGCTGCCGGGTCATTCAGCGCGATCAGGGCCCGCTGTTGCTCGCGATCCAACGCCAGCAGGGCCAGCTGCGGGTGCTGACTGTAATCGGGCTCCCGGGGGTGAGGCGTGGCTTCGATGATCCGGGCCGGCAATGCCGGCAGACCTGTAAGTGCCACAAAGCCGGCTTGGGCGGTGCGCTGCCGGGCCAGGCCGTCGGCCACGGCGAGCTCGGCATCGAGCCGCTCCTGGGTCAGCAACAAGGCTGCGTAGCCCGGTATGGTGCCAGCATCAGCCTGCAGCGCCGCGCGCTGCTCCAGTTCCAGGAGCAGTTCCGCACGCGCGCGCGACTGCTCAAGCTCCAGGGTGGCAAGGCGGTGTTCCCACACAGCATCGCGAATCAGGCCGGAAAAAAACCAGGCACGGTAGCGCTGCTGTGTTTCCTGCAGGCTGCCCTGCAGGGTGGCCAGATCCTCATCGAGGTCGCGACGCTGCAGCGACTTGAAGGGCAGGTTAAGGGACAGCTCGGTTTCGTCGGTGCCCGCGCGCTGGTCGCTCTGCAGCCGGCTGGCGGACAACGAGGGGACGGCAGCCAGCAGGCCGCCGCCCTCGCCGGACTCTGCTGCAGCCTCCGGTGTGTAGCCGTGATGCACGAGCGTCGCGGTCAAGACCTCATGCAGCGCCAGGTCGCTGGCGAGCTGCGCCTGAACCGGCGCCGCGCAACACAGCGCCGAGAAAACGATTGCGCAGAAATACTGCTGGCGCATACCTCCCTGCCTCACAAATTGATTACCCATGCTTTCATTACACCATGTCCCTTCTGCCCTGTCTTTGCGATACATCAGGGAAACGCCCGCCCACGGGCGTCTGACACGTTGTGTGGCCACGAATACGCGCCGCGGACGCAATCGTCAATGCCCATCACAGCGGATTTTTTGCTATTCTTACGCGCTTGCCATCGCTGCTTCGGCGGCACGTCATCTGACTGAATCCACCGAGGCCCACATGCCTGATTACCGCTCGAAGACTTCCACCCACGGCCGCAATATGGCGGGCGCTCGCGCATTGTGGCGCGCCACCGGCATGCAGGATGGCGACTTCGGCAAACCGATCATAGCCGTAGTGAACTCCTTCACCCAGTTCGTACCCGGTCACGTTCACCTGAAGGACCTGGGGCAGCTGGTCGCGCGCGAAATCGAGGCGGCCGGCGGTGTCGCCAAGGAGTTCAATACCATCGCCGTGGACGACGGTATCGCGATGGGACATGACGGCATGCTGTACAGCCTGCCCAGCCGCGACATCATCTCCGACTCGGTCGAGTACATGGTCAACGCACACTGCGCGGATGCCATGGTGTGCATCTCCAACTGCGACAAGATTACCCCCGGCATGCTGAACGCCGCCATGCGACTCAACATTCCAGTGGTGTTCGTCTCCGGCGGCCCGATGGAAGCCGGCAAGACGAAACTGTCCGAGCACAAACTGGACCTCGTTGACGCCATGGTGATCGCCGCCGACAGCGACGCCAGCGATGAACAGGTGGCGGAATACGAGCGCTCGGCCTGTCCCACCTGTGGCTCCTGTTCCGGCATGTTCACGGCAAATTCCATGAACTGCCTGACCGAGGCCCTGGGGCTCAGCCTGCCCGGCAACGGCTCCACCCTGGCCACACACGCCGACCGCGAGCAGCTGTTCCGCCGCGCCGGCCGCCTGGTGGTGGAGCTGTGCCAGCGCTACTACCAGCAGGAGGACTCCAGCGTTTTGCCGCGCAACATCGCCAGCTTCAAGGCCTTCGAGAATGCGATGAGCCTCGATATCGCCATGGGCGGCTCCACCAATACCATTCTGCACCTGCTCGCAGCAGCGGAAGAGGCCGAACTCGACTTCACCCTGCAGGACATCGATCGACTGTCGCGCCGTGTGCCCCAGCTGTGCAAGGTGGCGCCGAACACCCCCCTGTACCACATGGAAGACGTACACCGCGCCGGCGGCATCATGGCGATTCTCGGCGAACTGGATCGCGCCGGACTGCTGCACCGGGACTGCCCCACCGTGCATAGTCCGACGCTGGGCGCGGCACTGGATACCTGGGATATCGTGCGTACCAACGATGCGGCAGTACACCAGTTCTACAAAGCGGGCCCTGCTGGCATACCCACCCAGGTGGCCTTCAGCCAGGACACCCGCTGGCCCAGCCTGGATCTCGACCGGGAGAACGGCTGTATTCGCAATATCGACCACGCCTTCTCCCTTGAGGGCGGCCTTGCCGTTCTGTTCGGGAACATTGCTGCAAGCGGCTGTGTGGTGAAAACCTCCGGCGTCGATGACAGCATTCTGGTGTTCTCCGGGCCCGCCTACATCTGCGAGAGCCAGGAAGGCGCCGTCGCCGACATCCTGGAGGGCAAGGTGCAGGCCGGGGATGTCGTCATCATCCGCTATGAGGGTCCGCGGGGCGGGCCGGGCATGCAGGAAATGCTCTACCCCACCAGTTATCTCAAGTCGAGGGGGCTGGGTAAGGCCTGCGCACTGTTGACGGATGGGCGCTTTTCCGGGGGCACCTCGGGCCTGTCCATCGGCCACGTGTCACCCGAGGCGGCCTCGGGTGGCGCCATCGCCCTCGTTGAGCACGGTGATATCATCGATATCAATATTCCCGAGCGCAGCATCAATGTGCGGCTGAGCGATGAACAGCTGGCCGCCCGGCGCGCGGCCATGGACGCCCGGGGCAAAGACGGCTGGAAGCCCGCAGAGAGTCGACCACGCAAGGTGAGCGCGGCGCTGAAAGTGTATGCAAGCATGGTGACCAGCGCCGACCGCGGTGCGGTGCGCGACCTGTCGCTGCTCGACTGATGCACAGCGAACGCCTGAGAGGACGTGAACAGGCATGAACCCTTTCAAGATACTCAGCGCCATCAGCTCCGGCAGCTTCAAGGGTCACTTCGGCCAGTATGGTGAAGACGTGATCGTGCGCAAGCTGGTGAAACCGAACCGTGCGCCGGGTCGCTACCTGGATCTCGGCGCGTTCCACCCCTTCCGTTTTTCCAACACGGCCTACCTCTGGATGTGTGGCTGGCAGGGCGTGAATGTGGACGCCAATGCCAACAGCATCCGTCTGTTCGATCGGGTACGGCGGGGTGACCGCAATATCTGCGCCGCCGTGGTCAGCGAGGCAGAAATCAGCGACGGCCTGACCGAGGTGAACCTGATGCTGCCGCAGGTGACCAAGACACGCGATGGTATCAGCGCACTGGGGTCGATCAGCAGTGACAGGGCGGAACTCAAGGAACTGGTGCGGGCGGTGCCGGTCCCGACACTCAGCGTAAACCGTATTCTCGCCGACAATCAGGGCGAGGGGATCCGTTACATTAATATTGATATCGAGGGCTACGACGAAAAAATCGCCTGCGATATCGATCTGCACCGCTTTCGGCCGGAAGTCATTTCCGTGGAGGAGTATGGCCCCAACCTGGCCGCACTGGCCAGCGGCACGGTATGCACCCACCTGCAGGCACACGGCTACCACCTGTTCGCGCGCGCCGGCTATACCTCCATTTACGTGCGCGAGGAGTGACGGCGCAGCCCACGTGTCAGTCACGCGGCTCCTCGGAAAAGACTTTCCGGCCAGAGAACATCGCGGAAATCAGACCGTTGCGCTCGCGCAACTCAGTGATCACCACGGCGGCGATGTGCAGGGGAATGGCCAACACCAGGCCCCAGAAACCGAGTTCGTGCAGCTCAATAAACGGCTTGCGAAAGGCGCGCATGGCCGCGTAAGCGTCGGCATCCAGCAGCGGGGTCTGCGCGGGCTTCAGGCCGACCAGCTGCTCTGCACTGGCACCCGGCACCGCCACCCAGTCCAGGAACAGGTGCCCGAAGGGCGGCAGATACAGGTCGGTACCCGCAAGCACCAGGCCCGTGACACACTGGTTCACTAGCAACAACAGCAGCAGGGCCACCATCAATCGTCCGAGGGGATTGTGTCCACGGTAGGGCGGCGGTTTGCCCGCGCGCAACCCACGCAGGTAGCCGACAAGGGCCTGCCCATAGCCGCGTCCTCCCGGCAATGCGGCTGACCAGCGCGCGTAACGGTTCCCGACAAATCCCCAGACTATGCGCCAGAGCAGGTTGATGGCGAACACGTAACCTATCCACACATGCAGCGTTTTCAGTGCCACCTTGCCTTCGCCGCTGATGCCCAGTGTGCCCGCGTTGAGGATAACGAGGCCGACACCGAGAAGGCCCAGCACACAGAGCACGTTGATCCAGTGGAACCAGCGGGTCGTGGCATCCCACACCGGGTGTGATCGCAAAGCTGACGATTGACGCATGGACATCCCTCCTGAGGATTGTGCCTGACGTTAGTGTACACGCCTTTTCTGAAGCCATGCTTAATGCAACCGGATCCCCGTATTACTCCGGCAGGAGTCGTGTTTCCGTGCGAGCGTGTGCCCTGGCCTGCTCCGGGCTGAACCACCATGGCCTGCGCTCACCCGCCGCCCAGAGATGCGCCTGGTCGTTCTGGTGGCGCTGCAGATGCCGCTCGACAACCCCGCCAGCGAGGATCGCTTCGACCTTGTCCGGGTCGGCAAAATCCACCACCAGCTTCAGCGAGGCGAAAAAACCCGCCGCAAAGGGTTTCTCGAAATCGTAGATGCCGCGGTTCAGCGTTTCGCCGCTGCCACCGCGCGGCACCGCAAAACTGCCGGCGAGGCCGCTGCCCAATCCGCTGGGGCGCAGCGGGCTGACAAAATGCAGGCTGTGTGCCTCGCCCCAGTGCCAGGCCGAGGGGTCTTTGCCCTGCAGGCCCTCAAGCAGTGTCCGGGCCCGGGGTGCCGCGGCCCGAATGACATCCGCCAGTGTCTCGCGGTGGGGTGTTGCGGTGTCGTCGAACCACGCGGCGTCGGGGGTCGCCAGCAGCGCCTCGAAACGCTGCTGCCAGAAGTACCAGGTGGACAGCATCTCGGCCGCCAGCGCCTCACCCAACTCATCGGTAAAGGTGCCCAGGGCAATTTCCCGATACAGCGCCTGGTAGATCAGCGGTGCAGGACTGTCTGCACGGTCAACGCCATCCCAGGTTGCCAGCAGGGCATGCAGGTCCCCCTGCGTGGGCTCGGTGGCCAGCGCATCGAGGATCTGCGGCAACAGCGTATCGCTCTGCAGGTTGCGGTTGTCTGCCATCAGCGCCCAGTGATCCGCCACGGTCATTGCCCTGGCCTGGTTGAGCACCTGGCCCATACGCAGATAGCGATAGTCCGGCGAGAGGTAATTGGTGTAATACCAGGGAAAACCTGCCGGCCGGGTATCGTGGTTGGCCGTGCCGACCCAGCCTCGGGACGGGTTGTACGCTGCGGGCATCTGCGCCTTGGGTATCCAGCCTGTCCAGTCATCGCTGCCATCGGCGGGCACCGGCCGCGGCACGCTGCCATCACCACCCGCGCGCAGGGGCAGGGCCCCAGAAGCGCGATGCCCGATGTTGCCCTGGTCGTCTGCGTAGACAAAATTGAACATCATCAGGTCGATATCCTGCACCCGGGCGTCAAACTCCCGGGCGTTCGCGGCGTCGAGCAGTCCTTCGATCCCCAGCTGCGGCGCATGTTTTTCCCAGGCTGTGGTGCGCAGTACCAGCACTCTGTCTCCCCTGGGGCCCGCGTGGTCGCTGATCACCGGCCCGCGCCGGGTGTAACGCACCACCAGCGGCTGCTCACGCATCCCCCCCGGCGCCTTGCTGTCCTTGATCTGTACCACCTCCTCGCGACGCGCGAAGGGCAGGCTGCGCCCGCCCTCCAGGTAGTGCTGTGGATTCGCAGGATCGAGTGTTTCGACGTACACGTCCTGGACGTCGCCGTAGGCATTGGTAACGCCGAAGGCCACGTGCTGCGTGCGTCCCACCAACAGGCCGGGCAGCCCGGGCAGGGTGGCACCCACGGCCTGGATACCCGGCGCAAACAGACCCACGGGATGAAACATACCGGGGAGAATGCGGTTGTCGAGATGCGGATCGTTGGCCAGCATGGCCCGACCGGAGGCGCTGCGCGCCGCGCTGACCGCCCAGTTATTCGAGCCGATACCGCCGTGCCGCGGCGCGCCGGGGGCAAACAGCAGCCGGGCCCCGCCGAGGCCAGCGGCGGCGCCCGCTTCAGGCGCGCTCGCGGCCGCGCTCGCGGCAAGGTCGGGCTGTGCTGCATCACGATCCAGGTTGCGCAACAGCGGCATCAGTTGCTGTGCTCGCTGCAGGCCCAGCTGATCAATGAGCTTTTGTGCCAGCAGCTCTGCCTGGTAATTGGTGGCGTGGGTGTAGTGCACGAAATGAATCAGCGCGACCAGGTCGGCCAGTTCCCAGGTGCGTGCCTCAAGGCCCACCAACCCCAGCTCCAGCGGGTGGTCTCCGGCGTGTGCAGTCACATAGGCATTGACCCCGTCGACGTAGGGCTGCAGCCAGTTCCGGCTGGCCGCACCCAACTGCGCCGCATGTCGGCGACTGTTGTGCTCGATCCCCAGCACACGCATGCGGATATCACTGGCGAGACCTGCTTCGCCGATACTGGCTGCCAGACGGCCCTGCCAGGTTGCGCGGAAAAACTCCATCTGGAACAGGCGGTGCTGTGCCGTCACAAAACCCTGGGCGCGCAGCAGGTCCGCAGTGCTCTCGGCAAATATGTAGGGAATACCCAGGTCGTCCCGCAACACCGTCACCGGCGCGCCAAGACCGGGCAAGGCCAGCGCCGTATCCTGGTCGGGTACCGCAGCAGACTTCAGCTGTACCCATACCGCGGTACCCGCCACCAGGGTGGCGAGCAACAGCGCCCATAGTATGCGTCGCAGTAACATCGCGGCCTCCTCAGGCTTCGTCGGCAGAGGTCGCGAGACGCGCGCCTTCCGGCAGCCCCTGCTCCACCAGGGCCACCAGGTCGTCCTGCAATTTGCCAAGCTCCCGGCGCAGGTGCGCATCCTGTCGTTCGGTACGGCTGTTCAGCACATCGACCACTGCGCGCTGGATCACCTCGGTGTTGGCCTCCCAGGTCACGCGGTATTCCGGAGACACGCTGTCGCGACGCTGGGCGATCGCCTGGCGCAGGCTGGCCTGCCAATCCGGCTCACGCTGCAGTATCGCATCGAGCCGGTCCAGCCAGACCGCGCGCTCGGCCAGCCAGACACTGTCCGAACGGCGCAGGCTGGCACAGCCCACCGCCAGGCGCGTTTTCTGCTCAGTCTGCAGTCGGCCAAGGTAGCGTCTCGCATTGTCCTGCAGGCGCTCGCAGGCATCGTCGCGATAATCTGCATCGTCACGTTCAAGGTATTTTTCTTCGTACTCGGCCTGCTGCTCGCGCAATTCGTCCATGAACTCATCAAGCTGATCCTGACGCAGCGCATCAGCCAGCACCAGCATCCAGTCCAGGGCCCGGTCCTGCAAACGGTCCAGGGCCTGTTCGGCATCAGCGGTGAGCGCGACCAGCTGTTCACGGGTCAGCGGTTCATCGAGACTGCGCTCCGCCCGCTGCAGCAGTTCAATGTAGCGCGGCAGCTCATCCTGCCTGTGCCAGGCGAGGAACCGCTGCAGCTCGCTCTGCAACAGCACATCCTGGCTGCGATCGAGGCTGACATAATCACCCAGATACCAGGGGACGAAGAAATCCAGCCGGTTGTAGAAGAACCGCGTGCTGCTGCACGCTGTCAGGCAGAGGAGCAGGAACCCGACCACCGCGGTGCGCGCGACGGCGCGTTGCAGCGACGCAACACTCACGGGTAATCCAGCCCGTCGCTGGCAAACAGCATGTCGATATTGCGAAAGGCCTTGAACTCAAGGTAGTTCCCCGCCGGGTCGCAGACGAAACAGGTTTTCTGCTCGCCGCGCCGCGCGGCGAAGCGTACCGTGGGCGCAATCGCAAACTCGACGCCGGATGCCGTGAGTCTGGCAATCAGCTGCTCGAGTTCATCCCAGGGCAGCACGACACCAAAATGCGAGGCCGGAATGTCCTCGCCGTCTACCGGGTTGCGGGCCAGTGACGGCATGGCCCCCGCAGGCACCAGGTGTGTGACCAGCTGGTGGCCCCAGAAATCATAGTCTATCCAGCGCTCCGAGCGCCGTCCTCGTGGGCAACACAGCAGCTCGGCATAGAATCGGTCGGCGGCCTGCAGGTCGTCGACCGGCAGTGCGAGATGAAAGGGGGGAGAGGGCATGCCGGTCACCAGGGCAGGTTGTCGAGGTCGAGGTTGCCGCCACTGATCACAGCGACCACGCGGCGCCCGCGAAACCGTTCCGGATGCGCCAGCAGGGCGGCGAAGCTGACGGCACCGGAGGGCTCCACCACGGTTTTCAGGCGGCTCCACTGCAGTCGCATGGCCTGCACAATCTCCGCATCGGATACCGTCAGGATGGTATCCGCATGGCGCTGGATAATGCCGAAGTTGATGGCTCCGAGGCCCGCCAGCAGACCATCGGCGATGGTGCGCGGGGCCACGGAAGGCTGCAGGACGCCGAGGCCGAAAGAGCGGAACGCATCATCGGCGCCCTCCGGCTCTGCAGCAACCACCTCCACATCCGGTCGCAGGTGCTTGATCGCCAGGGCGACACCGGACAGCAGGCCACCCCCACCGACCGGCAGCACGATCACCTCGAGGTCGGGCACCTGCTCCAACACCTCCAGCGCCAGCGTGCCCTGGCCGGCAATGACCCGTGGGTCGGCGTAGGGATGCACCACATGCGCGCCCGTTGCCGCCACCACCCGCTCCAGGGTTTGCTCGCGCGCCGCGAGGGTGGGCTCGCACTCAATAATCAGCCCACCGTAAGCCGCAACGGCCGCCTTCTTGACCGCCGGCGCGTTGGCGGGCATGACAATGTGCGCTGCTACGCCGCGCGCAGCCGCCGCCTGGGCCAGTGCCGCACCGTGATTCCCCGAAGAATGCGTGGCCACCCCGCCACCCGCCTCGGCGTCGGTCAAGCCGAACACCGCATTGCTGGCACCGCGGGCCTTGAAAGCGCCCACTTTCTGCAGGTTCTCGCACTTGAAATGCAGGTCGGCGCCGGTGTGTGTGTTAAGCAGGACGCTGCTCATGACGGGCGTGCGGTGCACGTGATCGCGAATGCGGGCGTGCGCCGCGGTGATTGCCGAGAAATCCGGAATGGCATCCATCATGCCACGCCCTCCGCGGCTAGCGCGGGACAACAAACTGCAGCCGCCAGCCGGCGCGTCGCCACAGCAGGTAGCCAAGCAGAAAGTTGGTTTGCAACAGCAGGCTTAACGTCCATTCAAAAGCATCCTCGACCGAGTCGTACAATACACCATCCCAGGCCTGCAGCACGACCGTCAGCAACCCCAGAGCCAGCAACAGGCAGCAGAGAGCCTGCATGGCGATGGCGAGACGCGGGGCGCCCGGCACATGGGCAGCTCGAGCGTGGAGCTGGGCGGCAAACAGTAACTGCGCGAGAAAGGTGAAGGAAAAGAACAGTACCGTGCCAGCGCGCCGCTGAAAGCGCCAGGCGTCGCCCGCCTCACCCAGTACGGTGACATACAGAATCAGCCCTACGCTCGCCAGCAGGCCCAGCCACAGCATCCAGCGCAGCGCCCGCACGGAGGCATTGCCACCGTGAAGGGACCGCAGCCACGCATAGTTGATCCACCAGTACAGGGCGAGGATCACAGCGGCGGGCAACATGGTGGCGCGAAACAGATAGCTGGCCGGAGGCTGCCGTCCGGTGGCACTGATTGAGGTGCAGCTGTCGAGGTAGGGATTGCACCAGTCAACATGGCCGTAACTGGCCGCCAGCAACCAGGTGAGATGTACCGCGGCGAAGGGCAGCACCGCAGCCAGCAGGGCGATGATACGCAGATTCATGTCCCGGAGTTTAGCACCACCCTGTGCTATTCTGCCGCCTTTTGCCAAGCGGAGGTGCAGCGCCGATGGACTCACTGCAACAGCTCGCGGCCAGCTTTGCCAACGCGGTCTGGGGCACACCACTGGTGGTGCTGCTGCTGGGCGGGGGACTGTTTTTCGCCCTGTACTCACGCTTTTTGCCCTATCGCCACTTCGGCCATGCCATCGGCATCATGCTGGGACGACACGATACCCCCGGTGAACCGGGCGAGCTGAGCCACGCGCAGGCGCTGGCGGCAGCACTGTCCGGCACCATGGGCATGGGAAACATTTCCGGCGTGGCGCTGGCCATCGCGGCCGGTGGCCCGGGCGCCGTATTCTGGATGTGGATGTCGGCGCTGGTCGGGATTTCGACCAAGTTTTTCACCTGCACGCTGGGGGTGATGTATCGCGGCAAGGACAGCGCAGGACAGCTGCAGGGCGGGCCCATGTACATCATTCGCGAAGCCCTGCCGCGCGCTTTTTTCCCGCTGGCAATTCTCTTCTCCCTCGCCGGCCTGATCGGCACCCTGCCCATTTTCCAGGCCAACCAGCTCACCGCGCTCATCCGCGACAACCTGTTTGCCGGGCACGCCCCGGGCAGTGCGAATCTGCTGATTGGTTGCGTCATGGCCGCCGTGGTGGGCGCGGTAGTCTTCGGTGGGCTGCAGCGCGTGGCCAGGGTTGCGGTCACCCTCCTGCCGCTGATGATGGTGACTTATATGGCCATGACGCTGTACCTGCTCCTGCTGCACAGTGAGCAGGTCCCCGACTTGCTGGCCAGCATCGTCACCGATGCCTTCAATCCCCAGGCGGTGGGCGGCGGCCTGGTCGGTGTGATCCTCATCGGTGTCAGCCGCGGCGTGTTTTCCAACGAGGCCGGGGTGGGCACCGAGGTCATGGCGCACGGTGCCGCACGCACCAACGAGCCGGTGAGGGAGGGGCTCGTGGCGATGCTCGGCCCGGTAGCGGACACGCTGATTGTCTGCACCTGCACCGCCCTGGTCATTCTGCTTGCGGGCACCTGGCAGGACCCGGGAGACCTGTCCGGCATCACGCTGACCGCCAACGCCTTCCGCCAGGACCTCGGCAGCCTGGGCAGCGGCCTGCTGCTTTTTGTCACGCTTATTCTTGCCAGCACCACCATGTTCACCATGTGGTACTACGGGGCCAAGTGCTTTGGCTTTCTGTTTGGCGCGCGGCTGCAGAACTACTACCGCTGGTTTTTTGTGCTGGCGGTCGTTTTCGGCGCCACGGTCAGCATTGATATCGTGTTCAACCTGATTTCCGGCTCCTACGGCCTGATGGCCATCCCCACCATGGTGTCCACCCTGTTGTTGGCGGGCAAGGTGCGGATGGCGGCGCGGGAGTATTTCCAACGACATCCCTACTGAGAGGTACGGCACATGGCGGCTGATCATCCGACGGGCAAAGTGGCGGGCATCATGGGTGGGATGGGGCCGGAGGCCACCGTGGACTTTATGGCGCGGGTACTTGCTGCGACACCGGCCAGCACGGATCAGGAGCATATCCACATGCTGGTGGACCACAACCCGCGTATACCCAACCGGCATGCCTCCATCGCCGGCAGCGGCCCCGATGCCGGACCCGCCCTTGCCGTCATGGCCCAGCGGCTGGAACGTGCCGGTGCGGACTTCCTGGTCATGGTCTGCAACACGGCTCACGCCTACACGGGGGAGATTCGCGCGGCGGTGGGCATTCCCTTTGTCAGTATCATCGATGTGGTGATGGACACAGTATCTGCGCACCCGGCTCGACGCGTAGGCGTGATGGCTGCGGACGGCTGCCTGCAGGCGGGCTTGTACCAACAGGCACTGTGCGCAGCCGGGCGCGAGCCACTGCTCTGGAACCGCAGTGAGCAGGCGCGCTTCATGGATCTGCTTTACCGCATCAAGGCCGGGGAGCGCAGCGCGGAGCTGCGCAACGGGCTGCAGTCCCTCGCCGCCAGCCTCGCGTTCGGCGGTGCTGAACTGCTGATCGCGGGGTGCACCGAAATCCCCTTGCTGTTGCAGGCCGGTGACGTGGGCGTAGAACTACTGTCCTCGACTGACCTGCTGGTCGCTAGAACCGTGGCGCTGGCCCGCGGTGACTACGCCGCCGCGGTCTGACCCTGGCGCGCCGCGCGATTGATGGCGCCGAGAATACCCTCCAGCGACGCCTGGATGATGTCGGAGCTACGACCGACGCCGCAGTAGCGCTCGCCGTCGATGTTCAGCTGGATATAGCACACCGCTTCGGCATCGGCGCTCTGGCTAAGGGCGTGCTCGCTGTACTCGACCAACACAATCTGGCGACCGGTGAAGCGCTGCATGGCATCGACAAACGACGCGACAACCCCGTTGCCGGTGCCGGTCAAGGCGCTGCGCGCCGCACCGTCGAAAATCTCCGCCTGCAGTTGATCAATGCTGTCGGCGCGACTCACCTGGTAATCGCCGAGGCGCCAGCGGCCTGCATCGCTCAGGTAGGTTTGCTGGAACAGATCGTGGATCGCCTCGGGCGTCACTTCAGATTCCTGCTTCTCGGCGAACGCCTGCACGGCAGCGCTGAAGTCTATCTGCAGCCAACGCGGCAGTTCGTAGCCGTAATTGCGCTCCAGCACATAGGCAATACCGCCCTTGCCCGACTGGCTGTTGATGCGAATCACCTCCTGGTAGGAGCGGCCGATATCTGCCGGGTCGATCGGCAGGTAGGCGACCTGCCAGGGCGCCTGCGCCTCGCGCCGGGACAGACACTTCTTGATGGCGTCCTGGTGGCTGCCGGAGAACGCCGTGAACACCAGCTCCCCGGCGTAGGGGTGGCGGGGATGCACGGGTAACTGGGTGCACTCTTTCACCGTCTGGATGATTTCGTCCATGTGTGCGAGCTGCAGCTGTGGATCGACGCCCTGGCTGTAGAGGTTCATGGCCATGGTGACGATGTCCATGTTGCCGGTGCGCTCGCCATTACCCATCAGCGTGCCCTCGACGCGGTCGGCGCCGGCCAGTACACCGAGCTCGGCGGCGGCTACCGCACAGCCCCGGTCGTTGTGCGTATGCAGCGAGATCAGCAGAGCCTCGCGGTTCCTGACGTGGTCGCAGAACCACTCGATCTGGTCTGCATAAACGTTGGGCGTGCTCATCTCCACCGTTGCCGGCAAGTTGATGATCACCGGATGCTCAGGCGTCGGCTGCCACACCGCCGTCACCGCGTCGACCACCTCCACGGCAAAATCCAGCTCGGTGCCGGTGAAGCTTTCCGGCGAGTATTCAAACACCCATTCCGTGTCCGGATAGCGGGCCGCCACATCGCGCACCAGCTCGGCACCCTTGACCGCGATATCGATGATGCCTGCGCGATCGAGGCCAAACACCTGCTCGCGCTGCACCGTTGAGGTGGAGTTGTACACGTGCACAATGGCGCGGCGGGCCCCGCGCAGTGCCTCGAAGGTCTTCTCGATCAGCTCCGGGCGCGCCTGGGTGAGTACTTGAATGGTGACGTCGTCAGGGATGCGGTTGTTCTCGATCAGCTCCCGGCAGAAGTTGTAGTCGTGGCTGGAGGCGGAGGGAAAGCCCACCTCGATTTCCTTGAAGCCGATTTTCACCAGCTGATCCCACAGGCGGGATTTCTGCCGCGCCGTCATCGGCTCGATCAGGGCCTGGTTGCCATCGCGCAGGTCGACGCTACACCAGCGCGGTGCCTGGGTAATCTGCCTGTCTGGCCAGCGGCGCGCCGTCATGCGTACGGGCGCGAACGGCGGGTATTTGCGATGATCAAATTGGCTCATGGCCCTGTCCTCTGTCAGTTCTGCCCGGACGGCGAATACATGCGGCTGTACATCTGGGGGTCGCGCAGGGTTGTGTCCTGCCTGACCAGCTCTTGTGGAGCCCCGCCACCCTGCATATCCACCCGTGTCAGACAGATGGCACAGCGGCACCAGATGCTGCATCAGCCGAATGCACAGTATAACCCCTGCGCGCCGGAGGATTACTGCAAAAACCCGCCAGTGTTGGGTCATAATTAGTTTTTATATTTATTTTTTTCTATTTTTTTAGTGATTAAGCCTATGTTAACCTCGATTCTCGCATTCTGAACCAACGCGGCAAACGAGCCCGGAGGAGGGCATAGCATGGCCTGCTGGCTTCTGAAAACCGAGCCGGATACCTTCAGCCTGGAGGATCTGGCGGCGCGGCCCACGCAGACCGAGCCCTGGGACGGCGTGCGCAACTACCAGGCGCGCAACTTCCTGCGCGATGGCATGCAACCCGGCGATGAGGTCTTCATCTACCATTCGAGTTGCGCCGTGCCGGCAATTGTCGGGCTGGCCGAAGTGGTGGGCCCGGTGCGGCCCGACCCCAGCCAGTTCGACCCGAACTCACCCTATTACGACCCGCGCAGCGACCGCGACAACCCGCGCTGGGTACTGCGTGATATCCGCTACCGCAGCCATCTGCCGCGCCCGCTGCCGCTCGCCGAACTCAAACGTCACGCCGCGCAACTTGAGGGCTTTGCGCTGCTGCAGCGCAGCCGCCTGTCCGTGATGCCGGTGGCGCCCAGGCACCGCAGTGTCATCCTGCAACTGGCAGCCGGCGCATGAAGCTGGACCGCATCGATCGCCGCATTCTGGACATCCTGCAACGGGACGGCCGCATCAGCAATCTGGACCTCGCGGACCGGGTGGGTCTCTCCGCCACGCCCTGTGCGCGCCGTGTGAAGCGGCTCGAGGACTCAGGGCTGATCCGCGGCACCGCCACGCTGCTGGATCAGGCGCGCCTCGGCCTGAAGCTCACCGCCTATATAGGCATCAGCATGGATCGGCACACCCCCGACCGCTTCGACGCCTTCGAGGAACAGGTACGGGCCTTTCCCGAGGTGATGGAATGCTCGGTGGTCACCGGCCAGAGCGCTGACTACCTGCTGAAGGCCGTCATACCGGATATGCAGCACTATGAACGCTTCCTGCTCGGCAAGCTCACACGCATTCCCGGCGTGACCGGCGTGCACTCCAGCTTCGAGCTGCGGCGGGTAGTGCAGAAAACCGCCCTGCCCCTGGATCATGTGGATAACGACACCGAGGTCTGAAACATGACGGCGGCAGGCCGGCACTGCCCACGGGGCCTGTGGCCAACATGGTGCTTGCCCGAAGTTCACCATTGGACGCATGATGGACGTACAGAACGGGAGTCATGTCATGCTTGATATGCAGAACAAAGTGGCCCTGGTTACCGGGGGCGCCAGCGGCATGGGGCGCATCATCGCGCTGCGGCTGGCCTCACGCGGCGCCAGGGTGGTGATTTTCGACGTCAACGAGGCCGGCCTCGAGGCAACCTGCGCCGAGGACGACCGCATTCGCGCGCTGCGCTGCGACATCGGCGACCTGGCCGATGTGGAGCGGCAGGTCGCGCGGGTAGAGCAGGAAACCGGCCCCATAGACCTGCTGGTACACGCCGCGGCACTGATGCCCAGCCACAAACTGGTTGACCACACCCATGACGGTATGGAGCGCCTGTTCCGCATCAACTATTTCGGCACCACCTACATGATCCGCAGCGTGCTGCCGTCGATGCTCAGCCGACGCAGCGGCCGCATCATCGCCTTTGGCTCGGTGGCGGGGTACGCACTGGTCACACATATGGGCGGCTACTGTGCCACCAAGTCCGCTGTGAATACCTATGTGGAAATACTGCAGAATGAGTTGCGGGACTCCGGGGTGCAGGTGCACCTGGTGTGCCCACCGCCCGTCAACACACCACTGATTGACCAGACGCTGGCGACAGACAGCCCCGCCAGCCTGATTGAGGCAAAAAAGTCCGGTCGTCTTTCCGACCCGGAGAAAATTGTCACCGCGATAGAGAAAGGCGTCGCCAAAAACCGGGATATCATCTATCCGGGCGAGGCTCGCCTGCTCATGCTCTGGCACGCGCTGCTGCCACGACTGTGGTGGAAAACGGTGCTGAAGTTCGAGAAACAGTGACCGGGTGGCCGAAGCGCGTGATAGCATCGGCCACCCATGAGTTCACGACACCTCAACGCTGATTCCCCCTGGCTGTTGGTCCTGCTGGCGACGCTGGTTGCGCTGGGTCCGCTCAGTGTGGATATGTACCTGCCGGCCATGCCCGCCATGCGGCTTGCACTGGACACCGACGTAGGCAGCATACAGCTGACCCTCAGTGCCTACCTCGCCGGCTTCGCCGTGTTTCACCTGTTCTGCGGGCCCCTGGCAGACCGTTACGGGCGCAAGCCGGTCATCACCGCAGGCACCTTGCTGTTCATCGCCGCCTGCGTCGGCTGCAGCCTGGCCACCACGATCGACGAACTGCTCGCCTACCGCTTTCTGCAGGGGATCGGCGCCTGTGTCGGGCCGACGCTGGCACGCACGATCACCCGCGACCTGTTCGGGCCGCGCCGGGCTGCGCGGGCCCTGTCTTTGATCGCCATGCTGATGGCGCTGGCTCCTGCTGTGGCGCCCAGTCTGGGCAGCCTGCTGACCCTGTTTTTCCCCTGGCGCAGTATCTTCGTGTTTCTCGGGCTGTACGGTGCGCTGGTCCTGATTGTACTCAACCGCCACCTGGGAGAATCGCTGCCGGTACGGCAGAGCCTTCACCCCGCCACCATCCTGCGCAATTACGCCGTGCTGGTGCGCAGCGGACGCTTCATGGCGGTCGTGGTCAGCAGCTCGGTGGTCTACGCCGGCATGATGGTCTATCTCGCGTCATCCGGCTTTGTCTACATCGAAATGCTGCAGCTGCCGGTGAAGTATTTCGGCCCGATATTCCTCACCACCGTGGCGGGCTATATCGCCGGCAGCGCAGTCAGTGCGCGGCTCGCCACGCGTCTGGACTCCACCCGCGTACTGCTCATCGGCGCTGTGGTGGTTGCCGTCGCCAGCCTGGGCATGGCGATCGCAGGAACCGTGTTCGATACCAGTGTCGCGGCACTGGCGGTTCCGATGATGCTGTATACCGCGGGTATGGGGCTGACGCTGCCGCATGCCATGGGCCTCGCACTTCAGCCCTATCCCCATATGGCCGGCACCGCGTCCGCACTGCTCGGCTTTATCCAGATGGCGGTGTCGGCGGTGGCGGGAGGCCTGATCGGTCTGTTCCTGCACGACTCACCACAACCCATGCTGGCGGGGATTCTGCTGCTCGGCCTGGCAGGGCTTGCGCTGGCACTGCTGGCCCGCAGGCTGCACAGCCGCACCACCGACGACATGCCGGCGCACTGAAGCCGCTCGGTGACGAGCAGGGAAACTGACCCGTCGCGCGGGCTGTGGCATACTGCCGCTTCGCTTCTACCGGAGAATTGCGCCGTGGCCAGCGCTGCAGACGTTACCCAGCTTATCGGCAACACGCCGCTGTTGTACCTGCGCCAGGTGTCTGAGCGCACGGGCTGTCGTATTCTGGGCAAGGCGGAATTCATGAACCCCGGCGGCTCCGTGAAGGATCGCACTGCGCTCGGCATTATCCGCGCCGCAGAGGCCAGCGGCGAGCTGCGCCCGGGTGGCAGAATCGTCGAAGGGACCGCGGGCAACACGGGCATCGGGCTGACACTACTGGCCAATGCCCTGGGCTACACCAGCACCGTCGTCATGCCGATCAGCCAGAGCCGCGAGAAGATCGACACCCTGGAGCTGCTCGGCGCCGACCTGCACCTGGTGCCGGCCACGTCTTACAGCGAGCCGGGCCACTATGTGCACACCGCGCGGAGGCTGGCAGAGAAGTTTGCCGCCACCGAGGCTGCGGGCGCCATCTGGGCGCGGCAGTTTGACAATCTCGCCAACATGAACACTCACCGCGACACCACGGGCGAGGAGATCTGGCGGCAGACCGAGGGCGAGATTGACGGGTTCATCTGTGCCGTGGGTACCGGGGGCACCCTGGCGGGCGTTTCACAGGCGCTCAAGGCACACAGGGAGAACATCGTCATTGGCCTGGCCGACCCCCAGGGCGCCTCGTTGAGCCACTATTTCAACTGCGGCGAACTCGCGCCGAGTGCGGGCAGTTCGATCATGGAAGGGATCGGCATCAACCATGTTACGGGCAATGTGGCGCAGGCCAGAGTCGACACCGCGTTTACCGTGACGGATGCAGAGGCTCTTCCGCTGCTGTTCGATCTGCTGCAGTATGAGGGCCTTTGCCTGGGCGGCTCTGCCGGAGTCAATATCGCCGGCGCCGTGAAACTTGCGGAACACCTGGGGCCCGGGCACACCATCGTCACGATCCTCTGCGACTACGGCAATCGCTACCAGAGCAAGCTGTTCAACCCCGCTTTCCTGCAGAACAAGGGCCTGCCGGTACCACCCTGGCTGGACATCTGACTTCCCCCATTTGCAACACGGAGACACCCCATGAAACTGGGCATCATCAGCGGCAGTCATCGCCCCGATTCACAGAGCGGCAAGGTTGGCCGCTATATCAGGCACACCCTGCTGGAGCGCAAGCTCTGCGACGATGTCTGGTTTCTCGACCTCGGCAAAGACCCATTGCCCCTGTGGGAGGAGGGCGTATGGGATGCAGACGACGCGCGGTGGCAGGCGATTCTCGATCCGCTGCGCACCGCATTACACAGCTGTGACGGCTTCATCCTGATTGCGCCGGAGTGGCACGGCATGGCGCCCGCCGCCCTGAAGAACTTCCTCCTGCTGTGGACCGCCGGTGGCGAGCTCGCGCACAAACCCGGGTTGATTGTTACCGTATCGGGTTCCATCGGGGGCTCCTACCCGGTGGCGGAGTTACGCATGAGCGGGTACAAGAACAACCGTCTGTGCTTCATACCGGAGCACCTGATCGTGCGCAATGTAAACGGGGTGTTCAACGAGGATGAAAGCGACAACGACCAGGACCCGCATACCTATCACCGCGATCGCCTGATCTACTGCCTGGAACTGCTCCGGGAATATGCCCTGGCATTGCGTCAGGTGCGAGCCAGCGGCAAAGGCGCGCTGGACGTGTATCCCAGCGGCATGTGAGCGCAGCGGCTGGTCAGCTCGCTGGGGCGAAGACTTCCACGCGGTCGCGGCCGGCGTCCTTGGCCCGGTACAGCGCCTCGTCGGCGCGGCTGAGCAGCAGGTCAATGGTGTCGCCCGGTCGAGCCTCGGTGATGCCGGCACTGAAGGTCACCTTCACAGGCTGCTTATCGGCGTGCAGGGCGGTATCCGCGACCGCCAACCGCGCGCGATCAAGCAACACACGCGCCTCCTGCGGCGCTGTATCCGGCAGCAGCAGCACAAACTCCTCGCCGCCGTAGCGCGCCAGCACATCGGTTTCACGCAGCTGCCGCTGCCAGACCTCGGCGACGTGCTGCAGGGCCCGGTCACCGAAACTGTGCCCGTGGTTGTCGTTAAGCCGCTTGAAATGGTCCAGGTCGATCATTGCCAGGCACAGTGAGTGCCCCTGGCGCAGGGCCCGGGCCAGATCGCGCTCGGCCACCGTGCGAAACGCGCGGCGATTGAGCAGGTTGGTGAGATCATCGCGGGTTGCTAGGTGCTCAGCCCGCAGCTGGTGCCTGCGCCCCACGGCCAGAATGCGCTGCATGGTCATCAGCGTCACGCCGACGAAGCCCATGACCAGAGCCGGGATACCGAAATTATAGGGCAGGAGGTAGCTGTAGGAATTGAGGGGCAACACGTAGGGCTCGTCCTGCAACCAGTCGGAGTAGCCATGAAAACCCCGCAACAACACCACGCCGCTGTAGATCAGCAAGCTCACGCCCACCAGCAGCTGGGCGGGACGCGTGGCGGGATCCTCGCGACTCTTGAACAGCAGCCAGATCGCCTGTACCGGCAGCAAACCCGCGATCGTGGAGTACACACCCATGAGGAAATCCGAGTTGCCGTCGTCCACCCAGTAATGGATGTTGAAGGCGACCATGACTCCGACGCTGGCGGGCACTGTCCACCAGGGCAGGGGACGCCCCATGAAGTGAAAGATGCCGATCAGAAACAGGGCTTCACCGGTCAGCTGACCCGCATTGCCCAGCACATTGAGCACCGGGCTGCCGGTGGCGATAAAGCCGAAAAACAGGACGATACCGGCAATCAGCGTCCAGCTGCCGGCCATCCAGAACACCGGGCCAGCGTAGGGACGTGAGACATACCAGAGTGCGGTGGAGGAAATGGCAACCGCCAATAGCAGGCAAACGCCCAGCAGCATTGGCGAGTAGTAAATGGCCTCCACGGCGCGCCCTGTCAGCCCTCCACGATCAGGAGGCGGCAGCGGTCTGCGCGGCAGCGCGCTCTTTTTCGATGAGGAAATCCGCCAGCTTCAGCATGTTTGCCTGGCTGCCAGCCTTACGGATGCTGATGCGGTACTTGCCGTTTACCATCATTTCCGGCGTGCCGGTAATCTTTGCAGCGCGGGCACGGCTGTTGGCCTGACGCACCTGACTGCTGACCCCAAACGAGGAAAACGCCTTGTCGAAGTCTTCACCGCTGACACCGTTGGCTGTAAACAGCTGGCGAATTTCCGCCTCCGAACCCAGCCGCTTGCCATCCACGTTCATGGCCTGAAACATCACTGTATGCAGGGCGTCCAGCACCCCAAGCACGTCGGCGGTGTAGAACATGGCGGCATGCAGCTCCATGGGCTTGTTCCACACGGCGGGCGAGCCCTTGAAGTCGACATCATCAGCCAGGGTTTCCTTCCAGCGGCTGATCAGGGGATCGAAGGTGTAACAGTGCCCACAGCCGTACCAGAAAAACTCCACCACCTCGATCTTGTCCGGGTCGGCCGTGCGCAGGGCCGGCACGATCAGGTCGTAGTGGGTGCCCTCCTCCCAGTCAGGGGTATCGGTGTCCTGAGCCACGACCGTGAGGGGAGCCAGCACCATCAGGGTAAGGGCGAGAAAACGCTTGAACATGAGATTCTCCATTGTCAGATTACCGTTATCAGACCACGATTCCGGCGTACCGTTCTACCCCGGATAAAAAAGGTGGCTCAATGGCCACCTTTTCAGATAGTGCTGGAGCGGCTTATTTCAAACCGGCGGCGTAGCTGGCAACGGCTTCGATTTCCATGTCGCTAAGGCCAAACGCGTTAGCGCGCATGATCTTGGTGTCGCCGTCATTGGTGCGACCGGTCGGGTCTTCATAGCCCTTGCGGTAGGCACGCAACTGCGCCGCAATGTACTCGGGGTGCTGGCCGTGCAGGGCGGGGTAACCCGCCAGCGCGTTGCCCCTGCCGTTGGGTGAGTGACAGCCACTGCAGGCGGCAACCTTGCGCTCCGCAACGCCGGCGCGGTAGACCTTCTCGCCCAGCGCTACGAGCTCCGGATCTGCCTGGCTCCCGGTGACCTGCTTGCTGGCGTAAAAGGCCGCAATATCCGCCAGCTGCTGGTCGGTCATGTTATCAACCTGGCCGGCCATGGTAGGGATGGGACGTGCGCCATCGCGGATATCCATGAGCTGCTTGAGCAGATAGCGCTGCCCCTGGCCCGCCAGCTTGGGGAAGTTGGGCGCCGGGCTGTTGCCGTCGGCACCGTGGCAGGCACTGCAGACCATGGTGAGTGACTCACCGGCTGCGGGATCGCCTTGCAGGAACGGCGTCGCCGCACCTGCGGTGTGTGCAAAACCCACCAGGGCTGCGCAAAGAACAAGGGCTTTCTTCATGACACTTCCAGACTGGAACCTAGAGTTACGACGCCTTACTGCGCCGGCGTGGACATGTACGTGATCAGGGCTGCGTAGTCCTCATCGGTGCAATCAAAGCACATGCCCTTGGGTGGCATGGCATTGAGGCCGCTCTTGACCGACGCGACCAGCGCGTCCATACCCTTCTCCAGTTTCGGAGCCCAGGCGGCGGCATCACCGGTTTTGGGGGCCCCTGCAACGCCTGCGTTGTGGCACACAGCACAACTCTTGTTGTACTTGTCCATGGGCGGCTCCGCCATCGCACCGGCGGCAAACACCATGGCGCCAACTGCCAACAATTTTTTCATGCTACACCTCTGCTGCTTGTTGCGGGGTAATACGGGACGCGGACTTTTCCCTCGGTCCCGGGAAAGCTGTGGCATTATATACGAGATACCCCCTGCAAAAAAGGCAAGCGCATCTCATGCAAGCACCCGCTCCGGAACGGCCCGACTACCGCAGTGCCAGTTTCCAGACCAGCGCCAGCCGGCTTTCACAGTGCCCCGGGGACACCGGCTGGGAGGTGGCCTTCGCCGGCCGGTCAAATGCGGGAAAATCCTCTGCAATCAATAGCTTGACGGGGAACCCAAAGCTCGCGCGCACCTCCCGCACACCGGGCCGGACGCAATTGATCAACTTCTTCAGCCTCAGTGAAACCCAGCGACTGGTCGACCTGCCGGGCTACGGATTTGCCAAAGTGCCCCTCGCGGTGAAGCAGGAGTGGACCAAACAGCTGGAAAATTACCTGCAAAAACGCCAGAGCCTGCGCGGCCTGATTCTGCTGATGGATATTCGCCATCCGCTGCAGCCCTTCGACCAGCAGATGCTCACCTGGGCAGTGACCGCCGGCATGCCGGTCCACATTCTGCTGACCAAGGCCGACAAGCTGAAGAACGGTCCGGCGCGGGCCACGCTGCTGCAGGTACAGCGGCAGTTGCAGGCGCACGGTGACACGGTCAGCGTGCAGCTGTTTTCCGCCCTCAAGCACAGCGGCCACAAGGAGCTGATAGCGGTGCTGAACGCCTGGCTGACCGATATCAGCGTGTACGAGGACGACACTACAGGGGAAACGGAGGCATAAAAAAACCCGGCTACCCGTAGGGGGACAGGCAGCCGGGACAGCTTGGGTCTCTGGGGAAGAGACTTGTTCCGCGAGCGGCTCATGGGGGGGAGCCGGCGGAACAGTAGCAGCATGCTACGGACTCTATGACTGGGCAGATTCCGGAAAGTTCCGCGCCTCAGTGCGCTTCATCCCAATTTTTTCCAGAGCCCGCTTCCACCAGCAGCGGCACCGCCAGTTCCGCGGCTTCGCTCATCAGGCTGCAGAGCGTGTCACACACCTGTTCGACCGCATCTTCCGCGACTTCCAGCACCAGTTCGTCGTGTACCTGCATGATGGTACGGGCGTCGACATCCGACGCCTGCAGCCAGTGGTCCACCTGCAGCATGGCGCGCTTGATGATATCGGCTGCCGTGCCCTGCATGGGCGCGTTGATGGCGGTGCGTTCGGCGGCCTGAGCGCGCATTTTGTTGCGCGCGTTGATTTCCGGCAGGTACAGGCGGCGCCCGAACAGGGTTTCCACGTAACCCTGCTCGCGAGCGCTGGCCCGGGTGCGATCCATATAATCCTGCACGCCCGGATAGCGCTCGAAGTAGCGATCGATATAGTCCTGAGCTTCGCTGCGGCCAAGGTGGAGCTGACGCGCCAGCCCGAACGCCGACATGCCGTAAATCAGGCCGAAGTTGATCGCCTTGGCCTTGCGCCGCTGCTCGGCGGATACGGCGTCCAGGGCCACCCCGAAGACCTCGGCCGCCGTGGCGCGGTGCACATCCAGCCCCTCGCGAAAGGCATGCAGGAGACCAGCATCGGAGGACAGGTGCGCCATAATCCGCAGCTCGATCTGCGAATAGTCCGCCGCCACAATGCGGTACCCCGGCGGCGCAATGAACGCCTGGCGAATGCGCCGCCCCTCCTCGGTGCGTATGGGAATATTCTGCAGGTTCGGGTCGGACGACGACAGGCGTCCGGTCGCCGTCACCGCCTGGTGGTAGGAGGTGTGGATACGCCCGGTGTGCGGATTCAGCAGATCAGGCAGTTTGTCCGTATAGGTGGATTTCAGTTTGCTAAGACCGCGGTATTCCAGCAGTACGCGCGGCAGCGGATAATCCAGGGCGAGCTCGGCCAGCACCTCCTCGGCGGTGGAGGGCGCGCCGGTCGGGGTCTTGCGCAGTACGGGCAGTTCCAGCCGCTTGAACAGGATGTCGCCCAACTGCTTGGGGGAGCCCAGGTTGAAGGCCTCGCCGGCAAGGTCGTGGGCTTCGGCCTCCAGCTGCTGCAGGCGCTCACCCAGCTCACGACTCTGCTGCTGCAACAGCTCCCGCGAGACCAGCGCTCCCGTGCGCTCGATACGTGACAGCACGGGCACCAGCGGCAACTCGATATCGGTGTAGACCGAGGCCGGCCCGGGCAGCGCCGACAGCTGCGGCCACAGCGCCTCGTGCAGGCGCAGCGTGATATCGGCATCCTCCGCCGCGTAGGGACCCGCATCCTCCACCTTGATCTGGTTGAAGGTCAGCTGCCTGGCGCCCTTGCCGGCAATATCTTCGAAGTGGATGGTCTTGTAGCCGAGGTACTTCAGCGCGAGGCTGTTCATGTCGTGTCGGGTAGCCGTGGAATCCAGCAGGTAGGACTCCAGCATGGTGTCGTGACGGATGCCGCGCAGGGTAATGCCGTGATTGGCCAGGACGCTGGCGTCGTACTTCAGGTTCTGCCCCACCTTTGCCCGCGCCGGGTCTTCCAGCAGTGGTCGCAGACGGGCGAGTACCTCGGTGCGGTCCAGCTGTGCCGGCGCACCCAGGTAGTCGTGCGCCAGTGGCACGTAGGCGGCCTCCCCGGGGCGCACCGCGAACGAGACACCGACAACCTGTGCCTCCATGTAATTGAGGCTGGTCGTTTCCGTGTCGAAGGCGAACAGCTCAGCCGTCTCCAAACGTGCCAGCCAGCGCTCCAGCGCGGGCGCCTCCGTCAGCACCTCCCAGTGGGTTTCGATAGTGTTCGCGGGGCTGTCGCCCTCCACGGCACCGGGTTCAACGCCCTGCAGCAGTTCGTCCAGCCAGCTGCGGAATTCCAGCCGTGTATACCATTCGCGCAGCGCTTCGGTATCGGGCTCTTCATTGCGCAGCTCTTCTACCGACTCCTGCAGCGGCACGTCGAGCTTGATCGTGGCCAGCTGGTAGGACAGGTAGGCGCGCTCGCGCTCGGCTTCCAGCTTTGCCGCCATGCTCTTCGCACCGCGAAAGTCCAGGCTGGCCACCCGGTCCAGCCCGGCATAGATATCATCCAGGCCCCCCAGTCCCTGCAACAGCGCCAGCGCGGTTTTTTCCCCCACACCGGGCACGCCGGGTATGTTGTCGACCTTGTCACCCATCAGTGCAAGGAAGTCGATTATCCGGGACGGCGGGATACCGAATTTGTCTTTGACACCGGCCTCATCCAGCCGCGTATCAGTCATCGTGTTGACCAGTGTGGTGTGCTCGTTCACCAACTGCGCCATATCCTTGTCGCCGGTGGAGATGACCACCGGGCGGCCGCGCTCGGTAGCCTGGCGCGCCAAGGTGCCGATCACGTCATCCGCCTCGACACCGGGCTCGCAGATCAGCGGCAGACCCATGGCGCGGACAATGGCGTGTATCGGTTCCACCTGGGCGCGCAGCTCGTCCGGCATGGGGGGACGCTGGGCCTTGTACTCGGCAAACAGGTCATCGCGGAAGGTCTTGCCCTTGGCATCAAAAACCACCGCCACCGGACTTTCCGGATAGTCCTTGAGCAGGCGGCGCAGCATGCTGATCACACCCTTCACGGCACCGGTGGGTTCGCCTTTCGAGGTGTTCAGGGGCGGCAGTGCATGGAAAGCCCGGTACAGGTACGAGGAACCGTCCACCAGGACGACAGGCGCGACGCTATCAGCCATGAGGGCCTCCCGTGATGCGGATCAATGGTCCCAGAGAACCCGGATTGACCGGTAGGTCAGCTTCATTTTTGCCAGATCCAGCGGTGCCTTGAAGAACGCGTGGTAGTCGCCGCGGGGGTTGATCAGTACCACGTTGGCGCTGTGGTCGACGAGGTAATTCTCATCCTGCCCCGGCACCTTGCGGAAGGGCGTGTTCAGGGCGGTGGCAAACCGGTGAATGTCGAGGAACTCACCGGTCACGCCGAGAAACTCGGGGTTGAAGAAGGGCACGTAGCTGGCCAATTGCTCCACGGAATCGCGCGCCGGGTCGACGGAGACCATCACCACCCGGGTGTCTTCCACTTCAGTCCCCTCCAGGGCTTGCACAAACTGGTCGAGGAACGCCATGGTCGTGGGGCAGATGTCGGGGCAATAGGTGAAACCGAAGAAAATCAGCGTCCACTGGCCCTCGAGGCTGGCCGGCACAAAAGGCTGGCCGCGGTGGTCTATCAGCTCAAAGTCACCCATGTCGCGCGGGGTTTGCAGCAGGAATGCCCCGTTCGCCTGCATGTCGGCAGCCGTCATCACGCGCGGCTGGTTGATGCGGTTCACGAAACCGGCAACGATCACCAGAATGAACACCAGAACCCCGATAACGGTCCAGCGAATGCCGCGGCTCTGGCTGGGTGTCTTGCTGTCGCTCATGGTGGCTTGGTCCTCAGGCTGCAGTCATCGGGAAAACATAGTGATCGATTAACATGATCACGAACAAGGCCATCAGGTAGATGATCGAATACTTGAACGTCTCCATCGGCGCGGCGGGATTGCGGTTGCGCATGAGCTCTATGGCCCAATAGAGAAAGCCGCCGCCCAGCACGACGGCACCCAGCAGGTATAGCGGGCCGCTCATACGGGTGACGAAGGGCAGCAGTGTGATCAGGAACATGAGCACGGTGTAGAGCAGAATATGCAGGCGCGTGAAGGCATCACCGTGGGTCACGGGGAGCATGGGAATGTCCACCGCCGCGTACTCCTCCTTGCGATGAATCGCCAGCGCCCAGAAATGGGGCGGTGTCCAGGCAAAGATGATCAACACCAGCAGTAGCGCGTGGCCGTGAATCTCGCCAGTCACGGCGGTCCAGCCCAGCAGCGGCGGTGCGGCACCGGCAAGGCCACCGATGACAATATTCTGTGGCGTGGCACGCTTCAGAAACAGGGTATAGATGAAGGCGTAGCCCACCAGGGAGGCAAAGGTCAGCCAGGCGGTGAGCGCATTGATCCAGATGAGCAGGATGGCCATGCCCGCACCTCCCAGCACCGCGGCGAAAACCGCCGCCTGCAGCGTACCGACGCGACCCTGGGCAATGGGCCGCTTGCTGGTGCGGGCCATGCGCTGGTCTACACGCTGGTCAACCAGGTGGTTTACCGCTGCCGCAGCGCCCGCACACAGCGCAATACCGAGGTTGCCGAGGATCAGGGCGTCCAGCGGCACCATGCCGGGTACGGCCATGAACATGCCGATCACCGACGTCAGGATCATCAACAGCACGACATTGGGCTTGGTCAGCTCCTTGTAGTCGCGCCACGTGGCTTTGGCTGTTGCGGCCATATCAGTCATTGGGCTTGTTCAGTCCCCGGAGTTCTTCAGCAGGAATTTGAGATCAGAGATCACGTCTTTATAACTGTCGGCGCTATCATACGTCATCATGACCCAGCCAGCAGGGTCTACCAGGTACCAGACGTCTTCCGAAGTCAGCGTTTCCGGAAACAACGCCGGCCAGGCCGCGACGTCCATGCGTGCCACCGCCACACTGCCGTGCTCCGACGCCAGCAACGCGGAAAAGTCCGCGGGGGCCGGCTTGCCGTCGGACAGCTCGGCCACCGACATGCCGGTATCTGACGGCGCACGGTCGCTGATCAGCATCCGCCGCACCCGGGGAAATTCCTTGCCCAGCGCCAGATGAATCTGCCGTGTCAGGTAGAGCTTCTGCTCACAGGGCGCGCCACAGCGGTCCCCCTGGTGGGTGACCAGCAGCGTCCACTGGTGGTCGACGTTGCTCCAGGGCAGGGCCGCACCGGTGGGTGAAAGCAGCCCTGCTTCCGCCAGCGGGCGCGGCGGGTCCAGCAAGTCACCGCGATTGGCTGTACCGAGGATTTCTACCAGGTCGAGGTCACCACGGATGACAAACCACCAGAGCCAGGTTGCGGCGAGCACCATGATGACTGGAATACCGGCGATGAGCAGGATGACCAGACGGCTGTTATTCACTCCCGGCGCGGGCTCCTGCATGAATCAATCCTCTCTTCGCGTGATAAGCCGCCACAGGTTCGAGCTGCGCAGCAGGAAAAAGATCAACAAAACGGCGGCCATGGTAAACCACTGCAGGGCATAACCCTGGTGCTTTTCCGGGCTGGCATTCACCACCGGCCAGTCGGCGACGAGGGCCGCCGGAGTATTGGGGTCGATGCGCACCATCCAAGGAAACAACCCGGCGTCGCCAAGCTCCGCCACCAGGGGTTGCAGCGCCTGCATATCGACCGCCTGTATGCGCACCGGCCAAGGCGGTGACAACTGCTGCTCCGCCAGCAGGTAGGGCGTACCGGGTGACACGTAGAGGTGCCCCGTCACGCGGGTGACGCCACGCGGTTCGGGCACTTCGGGCAGGCTCAGGCGCGCCGGATCACTGGGCACCCAGCCACGGTTGACCAATGCCAGCTGCCGGGTGTCGGCGAGGCGAAACAGGCCCAGGACCTCATTGCCGAAACGACCCCGATGCATCCGGTTGTCCAGCAGCAGATAGTGGTCGGGGAGAAACTCGCCGCGCAGCAACACCCGTCGGTAGGCCAGTGTTTCCACAGGCTCCGCGGCAAGTTGCTGGAGCTCGACCGGTGCTTCACTCTGGCGCTGCGCCCAGCGGGACTCCAGCGCGCGCTTCTCTTCAGCGCGCTCCAGCTGCCAGAAGCCCAGCATCACCAGGGCGGGAAACAGCAGCGCCGTGAACAGCGTGATGCGCCACTCGAGGTCCAGTTTCAATGCAGCCATGCCTCAACCCCGTTCAGTTAATGTAGCGCTGTATTCACCAGCTGTACCGGCCGCTGGTTTATACTGCTGCGTTTCCGGAAAGGAGCAGGACATTGTTGAAGTTGATGATCATCGGATTGATGCTGGCGCTGCTGGCCAGCCTGGGCAGCGGGTTCTACTTCCTGATGGTCGATCAGGGCGACAAAAACAGCCGCCGGACCTTCCATTCCCTGGGTGTGCGCCTGACGCTTGCACTGACCCTTGCAGGCCTCGTAATCTTTGGCGTTGCCACCGGCAAGCTGGGACACCGCAACCCCTGGGATGCCGGACCTCGTCCGGCCGCCCAGGCGGAGGAGCGCAGGGAGTAGAAACCCTACAGGATGTACACGAACAGGAACAGGAATACCCAGACCACGTCCACAAAGTGCCAGTACCAACTGGATGCCTCGAAGCCAAAGTGATCATCGGCGGTGAAATGACCGCCCCGTACTGAGCGCAGCCACTGAATCAGCAGCATGGTCATGCCCATGATGACGTGGAAACCGTGGAAGCCGGTCAGCATGAAGAACGTGGAGCCGTAAATCCCGGAATTCAGGGTCAGGCCGAAATGCGCATAGGCCTCGTAGTACTCAAGTGCCTGCAGGGCGACGAACAGCATGCCCAGGGCGACCGTGATACCCAGCCAGATATTGAACTTGCGCTTGTTGCCGTCAAGCAGCCCCATGTGCGCAATGTGCACTGTGAAGCTGGAAGACAACAGGACGATGGTGTTCCACAGCGGCAGCCAGAGATACCACGCGGCCGCTTCGCCAAACGCCATGCTCTTCTCGTAGCTTTCGAAGGTTCCCATATTGGCGATCGGCTGGTTGGCGACACCGCCCACCGCTTCCTGCGGGGTCAGCGGCATGGGCCACTGGTACTCAAAGCCTTCCCAGAGCAGGTGATTCATACGGCCGCCTTCGCCCTCACCAGCCAGCCAGGGGCCGACCAGGGTGCGCACGTAGAACAGCGCGCCGAAAAAGGCGAGGAAGAACATCACCTCGGAAAAGATGAACCAAAACATGCCCAGCACGTAGGACTTTTTCAGCTGCGCGCTGTTCAGGCCGGCCAGATTTTCCTTGATCGCCATACGGAACCAGCCGAACAGCGTTGCTGAGAAGAAGAACAGGCCAAACCAGAATATGCCCCAGGAGCCGGTCGTGGCGCCGTCGCCAAAGGTCATATCGTTCATCACACTGGCGGCCCCGAACGTGCTGAGGATCAGGCCGATCGTTGCGCACACCGCCAGTTTGCTTTTTTCCGGTACGTAATACTTCTCGTACTCTGTAGAACTCTGGGTTGTCATTGTCTTTCTCCGTTGTAATCACGCGGCCCCCCCGGACCGCGTGTCAGCGTGCAGCAATAGAGCCGCCCACCATGTCTGTGACGTCAAAAATCGTGTAGGACAGCGTGATCGTGTGGATGTCGCTGGGCAGGTCGCGGTCGATGATGAACTGCAGCGGCATTTCCGCCGAGCTGTCGCCATCCAGCGGTTGCTGGTTAAAGCAGAAGCACTCGGTTTTGTGGAAATACGCCGCGGCCCGGGACGGCGACACGCTGGGGATAGCCTGGGCCACCATGGCCTTGGGCAGCGGATTGCGCGCGTGGAACACGGTATCGTTGCTGGCGCCTGGATGCACCTTCATCATCGTGACCGACGGGCCGAAGTCCCAGGGCATGCCCTCGTTGTTGGTGGCCACAAACTGGATGGTCACCGTGCGGGACTCGTCCACGCCGGCCTGCACGGATGTGTAGGCTTCACCGCTGGTCTTGCCGTTGATGCCCAGGGCATCGCAAAGCACGTTGTACAGCGGCACCATGACCACGAATACAAAGGCAAACATGATCACAGCGGTCGACGCCAACTTGACGACGGTGTCGACAACCGGGTTACTACTCACTCTCAACATGCTCCGCTCCTCAATCCAAGCAACACACGATGGCGTTTAGCGTACCTGTGGCGGCGTTTCAAAGGTGTGGTAGGGCGCCGGTGTGGCAACCGTCCACTCCAGGCCTTCGGCACCTTCCCAGGTTTTCGCTTCACTGGTGGGTTTACCGGCCACAATCGTCGCAATCACGTTGTACAGGAACAGGATCTGCGAGGCGCCGTAAATGAAGGCACCGATGCTGGACATCATGTTGAAGTCAGCAAACTGCAGCGCATAGTCCGGAATCCGCCGCGGCATGCCCGCCAGGCCGACGAAATGCTGCGGGAAGAACGTGATGTTGAAGCCCACGAATGAAATCCAGAAGTGGGTCTTGCCCATGGTTTCGTTGTACATGCGGCCACACCACTTGGGCAGCCAGTAGTACACCGCAGCGCTCATCGAGAACACGGCACCAGCCACCATCACATAGTGGAAGTGGGCGACCACAAAGTAGCTGTCGTGATACTGGAAGTCAGCCGGTGCGATGGACAGCATCAGGCCGGTGAAACCGCCGATGGTAAACAGCACCAGGAAGCCCATGCAGAACAGCATCGGGGTCTCGAAGGTCATGGCGCCGCGCCACATGGTCGTCACCCAGTTGAACACCTTCACCCCGGTGGGCACGGCGATCAGCATGGTGGCGTACATGAAGAACAGCTCGCCGGCGACCGGCATACCCACTGTGTACATGTGGTGCGCCCACACGATGAACGACAGGAAGGCGATGGCAGCCGTGGCGTAGACCATGGAGTCGTAGCCGAACAGCGGCTTGCGCGAGAAGGTGGGGATGATCTGGGAGACCACACCGAACGCGGGCAGGATGATGATGTACACCTCCGGGTGCCCGAAGAACCAGAAAATGTGCTGGAACAGCACCGGGTCACCGCCACCGGCGGCAGAGAAGAAGCTGGTGCCGAAGTGGATGTCCATCAGCATCATGGTGACCGCGCCCGCGAGCACCGGCATTACTGCGACCAGCAGGAACGCCGTGATCAGCCAGGTCCACACGAACAGCGGCATCTTCATGTAGGTCATGCCGGGGGCGCGCATGTTCATCACGGTAGCGATAATGTTGATCGAGCCCATGATGGACGAGAGCCCAAGCACGTGAATGGAGAAAATGAAGTAGGTGACGGACGGCGGCGCGTAGGTGGTCGACAGCGGCGCGTAGAAGGTCCAGCCGAAGTTGGGCGCACCGCCTTCCATGAACAGCGTGGACGCTAGAATCAGGAACGCCGGCGGCAGGATCCAGAAACTCCAGTTGTTCATCCGCGGCAACGCCATGTCCGGCGCACCGATCATCATCGGTATCATCCAGTTGGCGAGGCCAACGAAGGACGGCATGATGGCGCCAAACACCATCACCAGACCGTGCAGCGTGGTCATCTGGTTGAAGAACGCGGGGTTGACCAGTTGCATGCCGGGCTGGAACAGCTCGGCGCGAATGACCATGGCGAATGCGCCACCCAGAATGAACATGGAAAACGAGAACCACAGGTACATGGTTCCGATGTCTTTGTGGTTGGTGGTGAACAGCCACCGGCTAAGGCCCTTGGCAGGACCGTGATGATGATCGCCCATCGTTAACTCCTCCAATTAGCCTTTTTTGTGGTTGTACACATCAATGGGCTGAACCAGGTCACCCATATTGTTGCCAAAAGCATTGCGCTGATACGTGATCACCGCCGCCATTTCCACATCGTTGATCTGGCCGCCGAAGGCCTGCATGGCAGAACCCGGCACACCGTTGATACCAATTTCCAGGTGCCCACTGACATCGCCCGTGGCGATAGCGCTGCCCGCGATGGCGGTGCCCACACCGCCCTCACCATTGGCGCCGTGGCAGGCGAGGCAATTGCGCTCGTAGACCGCCTTGCCCCGGGTCATCAACTCGTCCAGGGTGAAGGTTTGCGCCATCAGATCGCGAATTTCAGCGGCCTCGGCCTTCTTCGTCTCCAGCCAGCCGGCGTACTCGTCCTTGCTGACCACATTCACCACCACCGGCATAAAGCCGTGGTCCTTGCCACACAACTCGGCACATTGCCCGCGGTAGATGCCTTCCACGCTGGCTTTGGTCCAGGTTTCGTTGATGAAACCGGGAATGGCGTCTTTCTTCACAGCCAGCTCCGGCACCCACCAGGAGTGGATAACGTCGTTGGCAGTGACCAGGAAACGTACCTTGGTATCCACGGGGATCACCAGTGGCTCGTCCACCTCGAGGAGGTAGTGTTCGCCCTTTTCCACCGTGTTGTAGATTTCGCCCTGCGGGGTGCGCAGGTTGCTGAAGAAGGAGACATTCTCGCCGTTCTCGTCGAGGTACTCGTACTTCCACTTCCACTGGTATCCGGTGATCAGGACGTCCATCTCAGCATCGTCAAAATCGTAGATGTCCAGCAGGGTCGACGTGGCGGGCACCGCCATACCGATAAGGATGAGGAACGGAACCACTGTCCAGGCAATCTCCACCTTGGTGCTTTCATGGAAGGTGGATGGCGTCACGCCGCGCGATTTGCGGTGGTAATAGATGGAGTAGAACATTACCCCGAAAACCAACGCGCCAATAATGACGCAGATCCAGAAGATCAGCATGTGCAGGTCGTAAATGCTCTGGCCGATTTCGGTGGCGCCGGGTGCCATATTCACCTGGTTAACCTTGTCACCCGCCGCTGCAGCACCGGCACTGGCCAGGCTAAGCAGCATGAGCACAGGACCAAGCGCCAGCTCACGCAGTCTGTTCGCCTTCAACAACATTTCCCGTGTCTCCCTCATTGTCACAAACTCTCCCCCAGCCGGTGGAGCACTACACTGTTCCTGGGAGCACTCTTCAGAGCGCGCCTTTCCCGCGGCCACGGGCGCTTTGCACCGGGGGCCGCAGCCCTTCATCAGGGGAAGGGAGGAATGAGATAGATGCTTGTTCCAGCCAATTTTCAAGCCCCTGCGACCAAGTGTCGCATCACGAGCCGCGGCGATTATAGCGAAACTCTTGAGCAAAAAATACTAAGATGCTGATTTTGTGAGGGTTTGGCCGCCGTCGGTTCAGGCCGCGCTACCGGGCGTCAGAGCGCTAGATATGGTTACTGCAACATCACTGGACCACAAAATATGGCGAATCGCCTGGCCCGCGATTTTGTCCAACATTTCCATTCCACTCCTCGGCCTGGTCGACGCAGGCATACTGGGCCACCTGGAGGATACGCGCTATCTCGGCGCCGTCGCCATCGGCAGCGCCCTGCTGTCATTTCTCTACTGGGGTTTCAGCTTTCTGCGCATGGGCACAACCGGGCGCGTCGCGCGCGCGCTCGGGGCCGGCAGCGCGTCACGGGCCAGCCTGGAGCTCTACCGGGCCGGCGTGCTGGCGCTGGTGCTGGCGAGCCTGGTCTGGCTCCTGCATCCCCTGTGGTTACAGGCCGGACTGGCGCTGATGGCGCCCGACGCCGCATTGCTGACGCTGGCGGACAGTTACGCGCGCATTCGCATCATCAGCGCACCGGCGGTGCTGCTGACCTACGCCATTATCGGGTGGTTTATCGGGCACGGCGACACGCGCTGGCCGATGTGGGTACTGATCGCGACCAATCTGGCCAATATCCTGCTGGACATCGTGTTGGTGGTAGGGCTCGGCCTGGCCAGCGACGGCGCCGCAACGGCTACCGTGATCGCTGAATACCTCGGGCTCGGACTGGCCGTTGCCGGCGTGGCTCGGCGCGCCGCGCCGCGCCCCGCCAACCTGGCTGAGCTGCTGCAACCTCGGGCCTACCTCACGCTGATGCGCAGCAACAGCCACCTGTTCGTGCGCACGATTACGCTGCTCGCAGCCTTCGCCTTTTTCACCAGCATGGGAGAGAAACTGGGTGCGGCAACCCTGGCCGCCAACGCCCTGCTGATGCAATTGCTGCTGCTGACGGCCTACGCGCTGGATGGCTTTGCCTACGCCGTCGAAAGCCTCGCAGGGAACCGGGCTGGCGCCGGAGACGCCCCCGGCTTCTACCGCGTGGTGCGCCGCTGCGGCCTGTGGTGCGCGGCCTCTGCGGTGCTGCTCAGCGCCGCCTTCCTGCTCCTGCAACTGCCGCTTTTCAGGATTCTGACCAGCCTGCCGGAGGTGCTGGCCGTGCTGGATCGGCACCGTTTCTGGCTGGTCCTGCTGCCGCTTGTCGCCGCGCCGACCTACCTGCTGGACGGTGTGTTCATCGGCACCGGGGAAACCCGGGACATGATGCTGACCATGCTCGCCAGTGCCTTGTTCGTCTACCTGCCGGTCTGGTACCTCAGCCAGCCCTGGGGCAACCACGGACTGTGGCTGGCCTTTACCCTGTTCAACGCGGCCAGGGGCCTGACCCTCTACCGCTGCTTTCGGCGCCTGTCCGCGCGCGGGGGCTGGTTTCGTCCGCCGGAAAAGGTCACCCGCTAGGGCGAGGGCTGCCCTGGCGTCAACCCTGTGCTAGTCTCGGGGATCCCATCCAGCCCCTGTGAGCCACCATGACTGCCCGCCCCTTCACCAGCCGCCTGCTGCACCTCGATAACTTCGTTCAGGGCACGCCACGAGAGGCGATTGAGACCCTGCGGCGCGATCACCGCGTGGTCTGGCAGGAAGACGACTATGCCGCGGGAGGCCACTGGCTGGTGCTGCACAAGGCCGACATCGACGCCGTGCTGCGCGACCCGGCCACGTTCTCCAGCAGCTTCGGGCCCCTGCTGGAGGATTTTCCCGAGGAGCTGCTGGCACTGCAGCGGCAGGCGATGACCTTCCTCGATCCGCCCGAGCACCGGTCGCGCCGGGCGCTGGTCGATTATGCCTTTCGGCCGGCAGCGCTGGAGGCGCGCCGCGACATGATGCAGGCGAAAGTGAGCGCCATCATCGACAACATCATTGATCGCGGCAGCTGCGAGTTCGTCAGCGACGTCGCCATGCACTTGCCCGTGCACGTGATGTTTACCCTGCTCGGGGTGCCGGACGACGACTACGCCTACCTGGTGCCGGCCATCAACGCGGTAACCCTGGCCAATGACCCGGATTATGCCGGCAGCCGCGAGGAAGGCTGGGCGGCATCGGCACAGATGGTCGCGTGGGCAGCGGCCTTCGCCGGCAAACGCCGCGAACAACCGGGAAACGACATGACCAGCGAGCTGCTGGCAGCGGAGATCGATGGCCGGAAGCTGAACGATCAGGAGTACGGCGTCATCTTCCAGGGCCTCATGATCGGTGGCACGGAAACCACGCGCAACACGCTCTCATGGCTGATCCACGAGCTCATCCGCCATCCACAGCAGCTCGCGCTGTTGCGGTCGAATCCGGCACTGATACCTTCGGCGGTTGAGGAAATCCTGCGTTATCGCAACACCGTGGTCTATACCCGGCGCACGGCCATGCGCGATGTCGAGCTTGCCGGACAGCGGATTGCCCGGGGGAGCAAAGTGGTCTGCCTGCTGGCCTCAGTCAACCGGGACCCGGCCCTCTTTGACAACCCCGACCGCTTCGACATCACCCGCGACCCGGCGCAGACGCGTCGCGCCATGCGCACCTTCGGCTTCGGCGTCCACGTGTGCCCCGGTCAGCATCAGGCGCGACTGAACCTTGACATGATGACCCGGGAGATACTGTCACGCATGGGCGACCTGCGCTTGCTGGAGGCACCGACGCATTTTCGCTCCAACTTCATGGACGGTTTCAAGCGCATGCCCCTCGGTTTCAGCAAGCTGGGCTGATGGCGCATCACCGATAGCTGGCGAAACCGAAAGCCGCTCGGTAACCGAACAGCGCCTGACTGCCGCCGGTGTGCAGGAATACCACGTTGTCGTCCGGGTGGTAGCGCCCCTGGCGCACCTGATCGATCAGCCCGGCCATCCCCTTGCCGGTGTACACCGGGTCCAACAGGATGCCCTCCAGCTCGGCGAGCAGCGCGATGGCCTCCAGCGTACCCTGGGTGGGAATACCGTAGCCCTCGCCCACGTAGCTGCAATTTACCTGTACATCCTGCGCAGTGGCGATTGGCCCCAACCCCATCAGTGCGGTTGTCTCGTTGGCGAGCGCCAGCACGTTGCGGTGCTGCACCGCATCCGGCGCCCGCACGCCAATGCCCAGTACCGGAATGCCACTGTGTGTGGCGACCAGTCCCGCTACCAGTCCGGCCTGGGTGCCCGCGCTGCCGGTAGCATGCACCAGCTCACGGACCAGCAAACCGCGGTCGTTGGCCTGTGCCAGCAGTTCCAGGGCGGCATTGGCGTAACCCAGGGCACCCACCGCGTTGGAGCCTCCGCCCGGTATCACGTAAGGGCGCGCTCCCTGCGCCTGCAGACGCTGCGCCTCGGCGGCCATGGCGGCATTCATGTCGGTGCCTCCCGGGTGCAGGGACAACCTCGCGCCAAACAATTCGTTCAACAGCACGTTACCGTTGTAGTTGTAGTCGGGATCTTCGCTGGCCGTGCGATCCTCGAGCAGCAGGTGGCAGGCCATGCCCAGCCGGGCAGCGATCGCCGCCGTCTGGCGCGCATGATTGGACTGGGTCGCGCCCTGTGTAATGACTGTGTCCGCGCCCTGAGCGCGGGCGTCCGCCAGCAGGAACTCCAGCTTGCGCGTCTTGTTGCCACCGCCGGCGAGCCCTGTGCAGTCATCGCGTTTGATCCACAGGCGAGGTCCTCCCAGGTGAGCACTCAGGCGCTCCAGCGGCTCCAGGGGGGTGGGGAGGTGAGCGAAATGCAGGCGCGGAAAACGGGACAGGTGCATGGGGACGATATCCTTGCGTCAAACGGGGGACGATCATAACCAACCTGTCGCGCGCCCGCCATGCCGCAGAACTATCTGTACCAATGACCATTCCTCCGGCGCACACACGGTGACAATCCGCGGCTTTCTGCTACGCTTGAACGCGAACAAAACCGCGACAGACCCTTATTTATGAATAACAGGATATTCCATATGTCAAAGCCCATACTGCAATCACGCCTGACACTTGCCGCGCTGCTCGTGCTGTCGGTCAACGCCGCCGCCCAGGGCAACGCGGGCATGCTCGAGGAGGTCGTGGTGACCGCGCAAAAGCGCACCGAGAGCCTCACCGATGTGCCCATCTCGATTGCCGTAATGGGCAGCGAGGCACTGCAGAAAACCGGGGTTCGACAGGTGCGCGAGCTGGCCGAATTCATCCCCAATATGAGCATCTCCGGCGGCAACGACAGCTCTACCGCTGTGCGCATCCGCGGCGTCGGTGCAAACACGCGCAACATCGGCTTCGACACGCGTGCCGGAGTCTATGTCGATGGCGTGTACATGGGCCAGTCTCCCGCCCAGAACATCGATATCCTCGACCTGGAGCGGGTGGAAGTGGCCCGTGGACCACAGGGCACACTGTTCGGCAAAAACACGGTGGCAGGGGCCATCAGCATGATCACCAAGAAGCCGACGCAGGAACAGGAACTGCTGGTGACCGGGGAAATGGGCAACTACGACTCCTACCGCGTGTCCGCGATCGCCAACCTGCCGCTGGGTGAGAATGCGGCGGCGCGGTTCTCGGTGGTTGACCACAACCGCGATGGCTTCATCAATAACGTTACCACGGGCACCCGCCACAACGAGCGCGACGGCACTGCCGTGCGCGGCCAGTTCGCCTTCGGCGGCGAGCACTACGACGTCAATATTGCCGGCGACTACCTGGAGTCGGAGCGCGTTTCGTTCTGGGGTACGGCCATCTCCGACTGGTCCGGCAGCGTTCCCAACACGGCATCGCCTGGCGCGTTCAATATCGACAATAATGTCGACAATCATGAGGAGCGGGAGATCTGGGGGGTCTCCGCCACCGTCAACGTCGATCTCGGCAGCGACTATCGGCTGACGTCCATTACCGCCTACCGGGACACCTGGGTCGACCGCGGGCAGGACACCGACCACTCCTTCCTCAACCTGCTGCGGGTGGAATACCCGGACGCCTATGAGCAAACCACCCAGGAGTTCCAGATCTTCTCCCCCGACAGCGGTCGCCTGAAGTACGTTGCCGGTCTGTATCTTTACGATGAACAGGCCAGCTCTTCACGCCGCGCTATTATCGGCGATGAAATCGGTATCGTTTTCCAGGGTCTGGCGCCGCCGCTGGCACCATTCGGCGCGCAGTTTGATGGCGCCGGTGTGGGCACCTTCGCCGACGTGGACACGCGCAGCTATGCGGCCTACCTGAACGGCACTTACGATCTCACGGAGCGCCTGACCCTGGGCTTCGGCCTGCGCTACACGGAAGAGACCCGGGAGGTCGACTTCGACCTGATCGGCGACATCGTGGACCTCGGCTTCCTGCAGGTTCCCGGCGCCGCCATCTTCGGCGTTGCGGTGGGTCCCGTGGTCGGCAACCAGACCGTCGCCAACTTCACCGACGAAAACGACTACGACGACCTGTCGCCGATGATCAGCCTGAGCTATGCGCTCGGTGAGGATTCCAACCTCTATGTGAAATATTCCGAAGCGTTCAAGAGCGGCGGCTACAACGTCGACTTTGTCACCACCAGCGCCCTCACCGACGGCATCGATTTTGACCAGGAAACCGTCGAAGCCTGGGAGATCGGCCTGAAGGGCACCGCGCTGGAAAACCGCCTGCGCTACAACCTGGTGGCCTTCCAGATGGACTTCGAGGACTACCAGTTGAACCAGTTCGTGCAGCTGGACAACAATACTTCGGCGATCACCATTCGCAACGCCGCGGAAGTGCGCTCACGGGGTGTGGAAGCGGAGCTCACCTACTTCCCCGGCAACAGCCTCATGTTGCAGGGTGCCCTCGGCTACAACGACGCCGAGTTCGAGTCTTTCCCGGGCGGTGCCAGCGTGCGCAACCCCGCGGGCCTGGGCACGGACCTCGCGGGCAACAAGCTGCCGGACGCGCCGGAGCTGACCGCGGCCTTCGCCATTCAGCACAACCTGCCCCTGCCTGATCTGGGCGCCGAGTTTGTGACCCGCGTTGACTGGACCTACACCGACAGTTTCTATGCTACCGAGGACAACGTGTCGTTCGCGCGCCCGGGCAGCAGCCTGGTATGGGGAGAAATCGACAGTTACTCACTGCTGAACGGCCGCATCGGTATCGAGGCGGAGACCTGGTCGGTGTTCCTGTGGAGCCGCAATATGCTGGACGAAGGGTATGAGGAAACCTGGACCTCCGATTTCCTGGGTACGGTAGGGCGCTTCCCGGGCGACCCGCGCACGGTCGGTGTTGAGGTCTCCTACCGCTTCCTGTAAGCGCCGCGGGGCGGGGTCACTCCTGCCCCTTGCCACCCCCTGAGGGGTCCAGTATCCGTACCACCGCCGCCGGTGTTTCCACCCGCCGCGCGGCGGGTCGGCTGACCCGGGTGGGCGGCTCGGCAACCAGCCCGTCTTTGGGCCGCGGGTCGCTGAATCCACAGGCAACACATTCCCGCAGATCGCTCTCACGGTCCACAACAATGGTGTCCATGGCGCTACACCGCGGGCACACGGCTCCGGCGATAAAGCGCCTGTTCTGGGCTGGTGTCGACATACACACTTCCGGGCCAGCATCGGCTGGCAGGCTGCTGAAACAGCCGCTATTGTAGCAGGATCAAACAAGGAGTCTGTTATGCGCCACTACACCGCGACCAGCCTGCGCAGCTTCGGCGGCCACACCCCTTCCCTGGGGCAGCGCGTGCTGATCGACCCCAGCGCCGTGGTTCTGGGAGACGTCGAACTGGGTGACGACGTCTCCGTCTGGCCGCAGGCGGTAATCCGTGGCGACATGCATCGCATTCGTATCGGCGCGCGCACCAGCGTGCAGGACGGCAGCGTGCTGCATATCACCCATGCCGGGCCCTACAACCCCGACGGCTGGCCGCTGTTGATCGGCAGCGACGTGACCATAGGGCACAACGCCACATTGCACGGCTGCACCGTGGGCAACCGGGTGCTGGTGGGGATGGGTGCCACTATCATGGATGGCGCCGTGGTTGAGGACGCGGTCGTCATCGGCGCCTGCGCGCTGGTTACGCCGGGCAAGACCCTGCGCAGCGGCTACCTGTACGCGGGCAGCCCGGCGCGCGAGATGCGGCCCCTGAGCGAGAAGGAGCTCGACTACTTCAGCTACAGCGCCGCCAACTACGTGCGCCTCAAGGACCAGCATCTGGCCGAGCTGGAGCGGTGATGACCGCGCTTCACGCGCTGCGAGGTCAGGCCGCTGCCAGCAGATGCCTCATCCGCGCAATCACCGGCTGCGTCGCCGGGCGCACCTGGCGCCAGCGATAAAACGATTCTGCCGCCTGCTCCACCAGCATGCCCAGCCCGTCCGCGACGGCCCAGGCGGTGTTTTGTGCCGCCCAGCGCATGAACGGTGTGGGTTCGGCGCCGTACAGCATGTCGTAGCAGCAGCTGCGCACCGTGAGCTGAATCTCCGGCAGGGCGGGCATCTCCCCGGACAGGCCCGCGCTGGTCGCATTGATCAGCACATCCACCTCCAGCCCCTCCAGCAGCTCAAGGCCGCCACCGCGCACCGGGCCGAGGGACGCAAAGGCCTCCGCCAGCTCCTCCGCCCGCGCTGCGGTGCGGTTGGCGATGAGCAGGGCGGCGGGACGTTCACTCAACAGCGGCTCCAGCACACCGCGCACCGCGCCGCCGGCACCGATGATGGCCACGCGGCGCCCCTGCAGTTGCCAGCCCAGATTCGCCACCATGTCACGCACCAGGCCAATGCCATCGGTGGTGTCACCGGCAATGGTGCCATCCGCGCCAAGGCTCAGCGTGTTTACTGCACCCGCTCGCCGCGCCCGTGCGGTGAGGGTATCTGCAAACGCGCAGGCTTCCTGCTTGAACGGTACCGTGACATTCAGACCCTTGCCGCCGCTGGCGAAAAAACAGCGGGCGGAACGGGCAAAGTCGTCCAGCTCCACACGCACGGCACGGTAATGCAGGTGTTGCCCGCACTGCTCCGCAAACGCCGCATGGATTGCCGGCGACTTGCTGTGCTTGATGGGATTGCCAAAAACGGCGTATTTATCTGGCTGCGCAGTCATGAGAGGTCTGTCCAACGCGATGTCGGGTGAGCCGGCCGAGCGCTATACATCAAGCCAGTCCCGGTGCTGCAGGTAATAATCCGTCAGCTCCGCCTCTGCAGAGTCGGGCTCGGGCTGATAGTTGTACTCCCAGCGCACCAGCGGTGGCAGCGACATCAGAATCGCCTCGGTGCGCCCATCCGACTGCAGGCCAAACAGCGTGCCGCGGTCGAACACCAGGTTGAATTCCACGTAACGGCCACGCCGATAAAGCTGGAACTGGCGCTCACGTTCACCCCAGGGCTGGTTCTTGCGGCGCTGCACGATCGGCAGGTAAGCGGGCAGGTAGGAATCTCCCACGGCGCGCATGAAGCCAAAACAGCGCTCGAAACCTCCTTCATTGAGGTCGTCGTAGAACAGCCCCCCCACGCCTCGGGGCTCACGTCGGTGTTTCAGGTAGAAGTACTCATCACACCAGCGCTTGTAACGGGGGTAGACCTCTTCGCCAAAGGGGGCGCAGGCGTCTGCCGCGACCTGATGCCAGTGCCGGCAGTCTTCGCGATTGCCGTAATAGGGTGTCAGGTCATAGCCGCCGCCGAACCACCAGACCGGCTCCGCGCCGTCCTTCTCTGCCACGAACATGCGGACGTTGGCGTGGGACGTAGGCACATAGGGGTTTCTGGGGTGGATCACCAGGGAAACGCCCATCGCCTGGTAGCTGCGTCCGGCGAGCTCCGGCCGGGCCGCTGTCGCCGACGGCGGCAGGTGTTCACCCATCACGTGGGAAAAGTTGACACCGGCTTTTTCGAACACGTCGCCATCCGCCAGCACGCGACTGCGACCACCACCCCCTTCGGCGCGCTGCCACTCATCGACGATGAAGTCTTTGCCGCCGTCCTCCAGCGACAGCGCTTCACAAATGCGCTGCTGCAGTGCCAGCAGGTAGGTTTTGACGTCTTCGGCGTGCATGGCGGTGGAGTCCTCACATTCAGCGCCGGCCATTATACGCATGCCGCCGGCAGGCTTGCACCGGCGGGGGCCCGAATCAGGAGCGCAAGACCCTGTCGGTTTGCAGGTCGCGAATCACCGAGGGCCGCAATGCGCCACCGAGGGGACCGGGCAGAATCCCATCCAGCATACCGCGGAAATAGCGGTGCACCTGGAACAGCGACTGCGCCGGCCGACTGCCGCCCGGGTTGGCCGACGTCGACACCAGCGGCCCTCCCCAGGCGGAACACAGGGCGACCATGCCGGGATGGGCGGTAACCCTGACCGCCACCGTATCACGGCCCCCGTGCACCCAGGCTGGTACCCGTCCATGATGCGGAATCAGCCAGGTTGTGGGTCCCGGCCAGGACAGCGCCAGCTTCTGCCGCTGCGCCTCACTCAGCTCCGCCAGCAACGCGGCTATCTGCCGGGTATTTGCGGCAACCAGAATCAGCCCCTTTTCCACCGGGCGCTCCTTGATCTGCAACAGCCGGGCGACCGCCTGCGGGTCGCCGGGATCACAACTCAGGCCCCAGACTGCCTCCGTGGGACAGGCAATCACCCCGCCGTCAGCCAGGGCGCGCACGGCGGCTTTCAGTTGCAGGGCAGATGGCATGCGGTGCTACTCCTCGTGAGACTGGGCGCGGGCAGATCCGGCCGCTCGACTGCAGCGACCTGGGCGCAGCAGCGGCCGATGGCATACAGCGGAGCGGGGAATTTAACCACTCTCCCGGGGCGTGGCAAGCCCGGCCTCCGTGCACAGGTAGCGGCCCGCTTCGCGCAGCACGAGACCCCGGGCTTCCAGCAGTGACAAGGCAGACAACACCTCAGGCAGCGGGCGGCCCGAGGCCGCGACCAGGGCATCGACATCAACGGCCGTACCGCCCATCAAGGTCAGTAGCCAGTGCGCCTGCGCCGTCTCCGCGGATGGCGCTGGGGCGCGCTGCGGCCGCCGCCCGTTAAACAGAGGTCCCAGGTTGTCGAGAACATCTTCGATTGCTTCCACCAGCACCGCACCGTCCCGCAAGAGCTGCAGGCAGCCACGGCCGCCAACATGACCGGGGAACCAGGGCAGGGCGAAGACCTCCCGCCCCTGTTCCAGTGCGGTGCCGGCCGTGATGAGGGAGCCACTGGGCAGTGCCGCCTCTACCACCAGCACCCCGAGGGACAGGCCACTGATGATGCGATTGCGGGCCGGGAAGTGGCCGGGAAGCGGCGGGGTCAAGGGCGGGAACTCGGTCACCAGGCAACCTGCATCGAGCAGCTCGGTGGCCAGTGCGGCGTGGCGTCGCGGGTAAACCGACTCGACACCCGTGGCCATAACCGCAACCGATGCGCCCCCGGCGAGCAGTGCGCCGCGGTGCGCCGCGGCGTCAATGCCCAGTGCAAGGCCGCTGGTCACCACCAGACCGGCGTCGACGGCCGCAGCGGCCAACTCAGTGGCGGCACGCAAGCCGATGGCGCTGGCCTTGCGGCTGCCAACCACGGCGAGCTGGGGCGCGCACAGCGCCGCCACGTGGCCGCGGGCGTAGAGGAAGGGGGGTGGATCGCTGGTCATCGCCAGCAGTGGCGGATAATCCGGCTGACCCAGCACCAGAACCTGTGCGCCAGCGGCACGCAGCTGATCGAGCTGGGCCGTTATGTCGACGGCAGCCTGCGGGTGACGACCATGGCGCCGGGCAAGCGCAAGATCCTGCACCGCGGCCGCTGTGGCGCCCGCTGCCAGCAGATCCTCGGGTGCGGCCTGCAACAGCGCCGCAGGCGTATTGAAATGCACGAGGAGGTGCCTGAGCTGGCGATTTTTAAGCCGTGGAAGGCTGTGCAGCAGCAGGCACAGCCGTGCGTGATCGGTATCCATACATCATCCTTGACGTAATCTCCGTTAAACCGGGAACTGCCTGGCGGCGGCCATTCCGTGGCCGCCGTGCTTACTTCAGGGGTTTTTCACCTTGTCGAGGACCTTCAGCGGCCGGTTGGCGCGCAGCACCAGCGCGTAGCTCGCTTTCTCGAACACTTCGAAGACCATCAACAATCCGGCGCGGGTGTCGGGCAGGGCAACGTTCTGCCGTGCCACCTCGTCAAACACCAGGCCACCGGCCTGGTAGATCGCCAGCACGTGTCCAACCTCAAGACCCTCGCGTTCACCGCGGTTCAGCACCACGATATCGCCCTGGCCAATCTGGCTGACGCCACCATCCACCGCAATCATGAAGCCGTCATCGACCTGCACACCCGGAGCGCGCGGCTGGAACGTGGCATCGAGCACGCGCTCGCGCTGCGGCAGCAGCCGGTCGGCGATACGCACTTCTTCCGTAACGCGGGTGACCGTGAGTTCGGTCACCTCGTCGAGGTTGCTGCTGACCAGGCGGGCATTGCCGATATCCACCGCCTGGTAACCCAGCAACTCACCCGTCACCGGGTCGCTGTAGGTGTCACCGGCGCGGAAAATGCCATAGGTGCGCTCACCGTCGGGGAAGGGGCCGCGGCCGTAGACCCGGTCGCCGGGCGCCGCAATCAGGCGACCCTGGTCGCCGGCCACAACATAGGCAGAGTTGTTCAGGGCATCCGCATCGAGAATGAGGTGGCGCTTCAGGAACGCACCGATTTCATCCAGGGGAATCACAGGAATGGCCAGATCCAGGGGACTGACGCGCATGCCCGGATCCAGCTTCACATCGCGGCCACGGCGCAACTGCAGGCGCGGTTCGCCATTCACCCAGGTCAGGTAGAGTTCGTCACCGGGGTAGATCAGGTGCGGGTTGTCGATCTGCGGATTGACGTCCCACAGCTCCGGCCAGCGCCAAGGCTGGCGCAGGTACATCCCCGAGATGCCCCACAGTGTGTCACCGCGCTTGACCACATACACATCGGGCACATCCTCATTCAGCTCGACCGCAGCGCCTGCCAGGGCGCCAAAGAACAGGCTCCCGAGCAATACGAGGCACACTGTAAAAGACTTCGCTCTCATGATTTGTCCAGCCCGTCCCTGTTATCATCTGCCTGCCGTAGCCTCAGGCAGGTTCTCCCCATGTCCCCCTGCCAGCGTGCGACGCGCCCCTACACGGCACTGGGCACCGCCTTGCCAGCAGCGATATACTAGGCACAGTTTGCGGCGGGCATGGGTCCGTGGCAAGCCCAAATGTGACTAATTCACCATTGCTCGGTTGAGCTCCGAAGGCAGCTAACTCCATGGCAGTACTCGACATTCTCGAATTTCCGGACCCGCGGCTGCGCACCCGGGCGGAGCCCGTGGCGGCGGTCACCGACGCCACGCGCACACTGGTTGATGACCTTTTTGAGACCATGTACGCCGCACCGGGCATCGGTCTGGCGGCGACACAGGTGAATGTCCATCAGCGCGTGCTGGTCATTGATGTCAGCCAGGATCGCAGCGAACCCCTGGTGTTCATCAACCCGGAAGTGACCGTGCTGAATCCCGAACTGGGCGAATACGATGAGGGCTGCCTGTCGGTGCCAGGATTCTATGAGACGGTGCAGCGCCCCCGGCGCATTTCGGTGACGGCTCTGGATCGCAACGGCGACGCCTTTTCACGGGAGCTGGACGGGCTGCTTGCCGTGTGCCTGCAACACGAGATCGACCACCTCGACGGCAAACTGTTTGTTGATTACATCTCGCCGGTGAAGCGCCAGCGCATTCGCAAGAAACTGCAGAAAGAACAGCGGCGCCAGGCCTGACATGGCCAACGCACCCTTGCGGGTCCTCTTCGCCGGCACACCGGATTTCGCCGCCCACCACCTGCAGGCGCTGCTGGACAGTCCCCACCAGGTGGTCGGCGTATACACACAACCCGATCGGCCGGCAGGCCGCGGCAAGAAGCTGCAGGCCAGTCCGGTGAAGCAACTGGCACTGCAGGCCGGGCTGCCGCTGCGCCAGCCGGTCAGCCTGCGCACGCCTGAAACGCAGGCCGAGCTGGCCGCTTTTGCCGCCGACATCATGGTGGTGGTGGCCTACGGCCTGATCCTGCCGCAGGCGATACTCGATACGCCCCGCTGGGGCTGCCTCAACGTGCACGCGTCGCTGCTGCCGCGCTGGCGCGGCGCAGCACCCATCCAGCGGGCGATCCAGGCCGGCGACACCGAGAGCGGCGTCACCATCATGCAGATGGATGCCGGGCTGGATACCGGTGCCATGCTGGCGACCGCGCGCTGCCCCATCGACAGTGTCACCAGCGCTGCCGTTCTGCATGACAGGCTCGCCGAACTCGGCCCTCCTCTGCTGCTGCAGGTGCTCAACGATCTGCCGGGTTATCTGCAGGCGGGTGTCGCCCAGGACGACAGCCTCGCCACCTACGCACACAAAATTGAAAAGGCCGAGGGCGCACTCGATTGGCGGCGATCCGCAACCGAGCTGGCGCGCCAGGTCGCAGCCTTCAACCCCTTTCCCGTATGCTTCGCGGTGCTCAACGGCGAGCGGGTGCGCGTCTGGACGGCCAGTGCCGTCTCCGAGGCCACCCACGCCGCCCCCGGTACGATACTCAGTGCCGATCGTGAAGGTGTTCGGGTGGCCTGCGGCAACGGCAGCCTGCGGCTCCATACCCTGCAACTGCCCGGCGGCCGTGCGCTGCCTGCGGCTGACCTGCTGAACGCACAGAGCGCGCAGTTTGCACCCGGGGCCTGTTTCCAGCCGATAGCGGAAGCGGCGACCTCCTGATGACCACAGATACCCGGGCCGCGGCGGCGCAGGCCATCGCCGGCGTACTGCAGGGCGGGTCGCTGAATACGCTGCTCCCCGCCGCACTGGAGACGGTAAGCAGCCGCGACCGGGGACTGCTGCAACAACTCTGCTACGGCACTCTGAGACTGTACCCGCGGCTGTACCCGCAGCTGCAGGCACTGCTGGACAAGCCCCTGCGCAGCAAGGACAGCGACATCGAGGCACTGCTGCTGCTCGGGCTGTACCAACTGGAAGATACGCGAATCCCCGACCACGCTGCCGTTGCCGCCAGTGTCGGCGCAACACGGGCGCTGAAAAAGGACTGGGCGCGCGGCCTCTGCAACGCTGTGCTGCGACGCTTCCTGCGGGAACGCGCCGGCCTTGCCGAAACACTGGGTCCGGCAGCGCGCTGCGCGCACCCCCAATGGCTGTACGACGCCTTGCAGACTGACTGGCCCGAAGACGCCGAGGCCCTGTTGCAGGCCAATAACGCACAGCCGCCGATGGTGCTGCGGGTGAACGCACAGCGCGCCTCCCGCGAACAGTACCTGCAACGCCTGGCCGATGCGGGCATGCCGGCGCAGGCCGGGGCCCTGGCTCCGGAGGCCATCTACCTCGAGACCCCCACAGACGTCGGTCTCCTGCCGGGCTTCGCGGAGGGCCTGGCCAGCGTGCAGGATGAGGCCGCACAGGTGGCGGCCCTGCTGCTTGCGCCGGGTCCGGGCGCGCGCGTGCTGGATGCCTGTGCGGCACCCGGCGGCAAGGCCTGCCACCTGCTGGAGCGGCACCCTGACATCGCGCTCACCGCCATGGATGTCGACGAAACACGGTTGCAGCGCGTGCGCGAGAATCTGCAGCGGCTGCAGCTGCACGCCACGGTGGTCTGCGGCGACGCGGCCCGCCCCCCGGCCTTGCTGCCCGCAGGACATTTTCACCACATCCTGGTCGACGCGCCCTGTTCTGCCAGCGGCGTGATCCGTCGCCATCCCGATGTCAAGCTGCTGCGCCGCCCCGAGGACATTCCTGCACTGGCCGCACAGCAGGGCGCGATCCTCGATGGTCTATGGCCCCTGCTGGCACCCGGCGGCACGCTGCTCTACGTCACCTGCTCAGTGCTGGAGGCGGAGAACAGTGGCGTCATCGCCGCCTTCCTCGCACGCACAGAAGACGCCGAACCACTGCCACTGAAGGTCGGCACGCCCAGGGCGGCGGGCAACCAGATCCTGCCTCGTCCCGGCGGCCCGGACGGCCTGTTTTTCAGCCTGCTGCAGCGGCGCGCGAAAAGCCCGGCCTAGAGTGCAGTATTACAACCCCTGCACCCTTACATTTTGCGGGCCTTTTCATTAAGGTGGCGGGAATTTCAGGGGGGTCGCCCCAACCATGAAGATCATCATACTGGGTGCGGGTCAGGTAGGCGGAACACTCGCTGAGCACCTGGCAAACGAGCAGAACGATATCACCGTCGTCGACACCGACGCAGACCGCCTGCGCGAACTGCAGGACCGGCTGGACATCGGCACGGTCAGCGGCAGCGCCTCACACCCGGACACCCTGTACCAGGCGGGTGCCGATGACGCCGACATGCTGATCGCCGTGACCAACAGCGACGAAATCAACATGATGGCCTGCCAGATTGCCCACACCCTGTTCAACACGCCCACCAAGATATCCCGGGTGCGCGCACCCAACTATCTCGCACACCAGGAAAAACTGTTCACACCCGACAATATTCCGGTGGACGTCATCATCGGGCCGGAACAACTGGTTACCAAGAACATTGTCGAACTGATCGCCAACCCGGGCGCCCTGCAGGTACTCGATTTCGCCGATGGCCGCATCCAGCTGGTAGCCGTGCGCGCCTTTCACGGCGGCCCCATCGTCGGCCATGAGCTGCAGGACATTCGCACGCATATGCCCAAGGTGGATACCCGGGTCGCCGCCATATTCCGCCGCGACCGGGCCATTATCCCGGAGGGCGATACGGTGGTTGAGGTGGACGATGAAGTGTTTTTCATCGCTGCCCGCAAGGACATCCGCAAGGTCATGTCCGAGCTGCGCAAGATCGACAAGCCCTACCAGCGGGTGATGATCGCGGGCGGCGGCAACATCGGGGCAACGCTGGCGCAAAGTATCGAGCGAGACTACCAGGTGAAGGTCATCGAACAGTCGTACCCGCGCTGCCGGGTGCTCTCGGAGTCTTTGAAGCATGCCATTGTGCTGCACGGCAGCGCTTCCGAACCCGGGTTGCTGACCAGCGAAAACATCGAGTCCACCGATGTGTTCTGCGCGCTCACCAACAACGATGAATCAAATATCATGATGTCCATGCTCGCCAAGCGCATGGGGGCGAAGAAAGTCATCACGCTGATCACCAATCCCGCCTACGCCGACCTCGTCGGCGACGAGATCGATATCGCGATTTCACCGCAGCAGATCACCATTGGCAGCCTGCTGACCCACGTGCGCCGCGGCGACATTTCCAATGTGCATTCCCTGCGCCGCGGCGCGGCCGAGGCCATTGAAGTCACGGCACGTGGCGACGCCTATTCATCCCGGGTCGTCGGGCGCCGCCTGGAAGAGATCAACCTGCCGGAGGGCGTGACCATTGGCGCCATTGTGCGCGGCGACGAAGTGTTGATTGCTCACCGGCACGTGCTTGTGGAAACCGATGACCACGTCGTGCTGTTCCTCACCGATCGCAGCCGCATCTCCGCCGTGGAGAAGCTGTTCGCGGTCGGTTTCGGCTTCTTTTCCTAGGTCTGTCGCGTGCACCTGAGCGTAACGCTGCGCATTCTGGGCCTGTTGCTGATGCTGTTCAGCAGCACCCTGCTGGTCCCCATGGGCGTCGCCCTGCTGGATGACGACCACACCGTCACCAGCTTTGCCAGCGCGCTGGCGCTGACCTTTACCGCAGGCCTGCTGAGCTGGCTGCCGGTACAGCATGTGCGCCATGAGCTGCGTATTCGCGACGGTTTTCTTGTCACCTCGCTGTTCTGGACCGTGCTGGGCCTGGCCGGCTCGCTGCCCTTTATGTTGACCGCGGGGCTGGAGCTGAGCGCCATGGACGCGATTTTCGAATCGATTTCCGGGCTGACCACAACCGGTGCGACCGTGATCACCGGCCTGGATGTACTGCCACGCTCCATACTCATCTACCGCCAGCTGCTGCAGTGGCTGGGTGGGATCGGGATCATCGTGATCGCCGTGGCGGTACTGCCCATGCTCGGCATCGGCGGCATGCAGCTGTACCGCGCCGAGATTCCGGGGCCGACCAAAGACCGCAAGCTGACACCGCGCATCGCGGAAACCGCCAAGGCGCTGTTTTTCGTCTACCTGGGTCTGACCGCTGTCTGCGCGCTGGCGTTCTGGGCGGCGGGAATGACCGGTTTTGACGCCGTTGCACACGCGTTTTCAACCGTGGCCATTGGCGGTTTTTCCACGCACGATGCCAGTATGGGCTACTTCGAGAGCAACACGATTCTGCTGATCTGCAGCCTGTTCATGGTGATTTCTGCGATGAATTTCGGCCTGCACTTCCTCTCCTGGCGTCGGCGCAGCCTGGCCGGCTACCGGCAGGACTCCGAGTCCCGCTTCTTCCTCGGCGTGTTGCTGATCGGCATCGCGGTCACCTGCAGCTACCTCATCCTGACCGATACCCTGCCGCTCAGCGAAAGCCTGGTGCACGGCCTGTTCCAGACCATTTCCATCACCACCACCACAGGCTTTGCCACGCAGGACTTCGCTGGCTGGCCGACGTTCCTGCCGGTCATGCTCATCATGTTCTCCTTCATGGGTGGCTGCGTGGGCTCCACCGCCGGTGGTATCAAGGCCGTGCGCCTGATGCTGATCGCGAAACAGGGTGTGCGTGAACTGAAACAGCTGGTCCATCCGAAGGCGATCATCCCGCTGAAAATCGGCAAGCACCGGGTCGAGGCTTCCGTGGTCAGCGCGGTGTGGAGCTTCTTCGCGGTGTACATGTTTGTCTTTGTCACGATCATGCTCGCGCTGCTGGGCACCGGCATGGACTTTCTGACCGCGTTTTCTGCGGTGGCGGCAGCAATCAACAACCTCGGGCCGGGCCTGGGGGACGTCTCCGCGAACTACGCGAGCATCAGCCCGTTTGCGAAGGGGCTGCTCTGCCTCGCCATGCTCCTCGGCCGCCTGGAAATTTTCACCCTGCTGGTGCTGTTCACACCGATGTTCTGGCGCCTGTGATGCTGCGCAGGTACCGCGCCCGGGCCGCCTGGCTCAACCGAGGAAATTGAGCAGACGCCGCAACAGGGCCAGGGCCAGGTAAAAGAAACCCAGCGGCAGCAGAATCGATTTCAGCACCAGGGACATCAGCAGGTTGATGAGGCTGGCGGCGAAATCACTGACCTGGTCACCCAGCGCCGCTATCCGTTGCCGGATATCCAGCGCGGACGTGCCGCGGGCAGAGCCGTCGGCCAGCGTACTGGCCTCGTTCAGCTCACCGTGGAAACCCTGCACCGCCTGATACTGCACGGCCTCGTTGTCCTTGAGAAACACCGCATCCACCCAGCTGTTGGCCAGCACCACCAGCGCCAGGGCGAAACGCAGCACCACCATCACCAGAAACAGCCGCGCAGCAATCGCCGCCTGACGCCGCGTACCCCACACGGCGGCCAGCATGCCCAGGACGCCCAGCGCCGTGAGGAGTATGTTGAAACTGACGTGGGACACCACAACCAGCAGGATTTTCTGCAAGGCGAGAGCACCCAATGCAACCATCATCACCGCCGAGAAACGTTCTACAAGATCGTTTACCGGGTCCAGCAGTTCACCGACGGTAAAAGTGAGCAGAAACGCATTGACCTCCGTTCCCTGCAGCACCGATACCAGCGCATTGATTCCCCGGGCCGTGGCGTAGACCGCTCCGGAGCCGAGCAGTGCGGCGTCGAGATACTCGGTGGATAGACGATCGAGGACGCCGCTCCAGCCCACAGCGCAGAGGACTGGTACCGCGAGTATCAGCAACCACTGCAGGCGGGTCATGCGGTGGGCTCCCCGGGTGTCGGTACCGAGGCGGCGCTGACCTGTTGTGCTGCTGCGATCGAGCGCGCACGTGCGTGATCCTCACCTGTGGGCTTCACGCCGTCCTGGTCAGCACCGCGAACCGGCGCCAGCACCAATTCGGTAAATAACGCAAAGTGATCAGAGCCGAAGGGCGGCAGGCGACGCAAGCTGCGCAAGGTGAAATCATCACTGTGGAACAGGTGGTCCAGCGGCCAGCGCAGGAACGGGTAGCGGGCGTGGAAGGTATTGAACATGCCGCGCCCTACGCGCGGGTCCAGCAGGCCACTGATGGCCCGGAACAGGCGAGTGGTCGGGGACCAGGCCACATCGTTGAGGTCTCCGGTGACCACTACGGGCAGGGGGCTGCCGGCAACGCTGCGCGCGACGATAACCAGCTCGGCGTCGCGTTCAGCCGAGTGCGGGTTTTCCGTGGGACTGGGTGGCGCGGGGTGCAGGAAGTGCACCCGCACGCGGTCACCCGAGGGCAGCGTAAGCACCGCATGCATCGACGGCACGCCGTCCTCCACCAGGAATTCAATACTGGCCTCATCCAGCGGCAGGCGCGAATAGACGTGCATGCCGTAGAAATTGTCCAGCGGGCACTTCAGGGCGTGGGGCATGGCGGGCTGCAGTGCGTCCAGCTGATCCTGCCACCACTGGTCCGACTCCAGTGTGACCAGCACATCCGGCGCGCAGTCCTGCACCAGCTTGAGGAAGGTGTGAGCATTGCGGTTGGTGGTGAGCACATTGGCGGTGAGGATGGACAGCCGGTGTTCCTCTGGCGCATCGCTGCGTGCCGCTTTCACTTCCCGTTTCCAGAGCGGCGTGTAGGGCAGGATCCACCGCAGCTGCCACAGCAGGCAGGCGCCCGTCACCGGGAGCAGCACCCAGCTCAGCGCCTGGTCTGGCCGCAGTAGCAGGCTCTGTGCCAGAAGCAGCAACAGGGCTGCGGCAGCCAGCAGCAGACGCGGGAACTCCAGGCCGCGCACCAGCCAATGGGGGTGACGCCACAGCGGGAGCAGCGTGACCAGGAGCAGCAGCAGGGTGGCGAGGACAATCATCATGGACAGGGTGGCGATCTCTGGCCGCTCAGCGTAGCACAATGGCCTGTGCAGCGCCGCGCGCGGGCGGAAGCTGCTACTTGCGCGCCCGGGTGATCAGCTCGTAGGCCGCGGTGATTTCCTGCGACTTTTCAGTGGCGACTTTCAGCATGTCCTCCGGCACGCCCTGAGCGATCAACTTGTCCGGGTGATGCTCACTCATCAGCTTGCGGTAGGCCCGTTTCAGCTCGCGGTCGTTCACCTCGGGGCTCACACCCAGCGCGGCGTAGGCTGCCTGCAGGCGGTCCGGGCCGGTCTGCTGTGCGCCACCGTGATGGAACTGCCCCTGGGCCTGGGCCATACGCAGCAGCTGTTCCACGTGCGACGGCTGAAAGCCCAGCAGACCCGCCAGGTTGTCGAGCACACGCCGCTCGGCGGCCTCGATGCCGTGGTCCACCACGGCCAGAGACACCAGGAACATGAGCAAGGTCTGGCGCAGGGCTATCTGGCGACCGCAGACTGTCTGAAAGTCAGCGACGCAGCTGGCGACATCAAACCCGGGCGCCGCGCCGCGCTTGAACAACTCGATCGCGCGCTGCCGCTGGGCGCTGGTGAGCCCCATCTGGCGAATGATCATCTCGGTATGATCGACCTCGCCCTGGGAAATACGACCATCCGCCTTGGCGAGGTGCCCCAGCAGCAGGAAGATCGTTTCGAAGAATCGTTCCTTGATACGGGCGACGTTCTCCGGCGAATGCGCCTCCATCGTGCGCCGCAGTCCGCGGTCAAACTGATGGCCGAGAAACAGGCCAATCACCAGGCCGATGGGACCACCCAGCACGAGACCCAGCAGGCCCGCGACCACTTTGCCGTAAAACATACTGCTCCTGCTGCCGACTCGTGCGGCCGGCCGGCGTGATGAGAAGAAGGAACCCCGCATACAATGCAGGCTGAAGTGGCTGTATACTACCCAGCTTTTTTGCGAACCGCGAACAGGTGTTGCCGTGTCCCCAGCTCCATTGTCCTTTCAGGACCTGATTCTTACCCTGCAGCAATTCTGGGCTGAGCAGGGTTGTGTGATCCTGCAGCCGCTGGATATGGAGGTGGGTGCGGGGACTTTCCACCCGGCCACCTTCCTGCGCGCGATCGGCCCTGAAAGCTGGAATGCCGCCTACGTTCAGCCCAGCCGACGGCCCACGGACGGCCGCTACGGAGAGAACCCCAACCGCCTGCAACACTACTACCAGTTCCAGGTGATCATGAAGCCCTCGCCGGCCGCCTTCCAGGACCTCTACCTGCAATCGCTGCAGGCACTGGGGATCGACAGCGCAGTGCACGATATCCGCTTCGTCGAGGATAACTGGGAGTCGCCCACGCTGGGCGCCTGGGGGCTGGGCTGGGAGGTCTGGCTGAACGGCATGGAGGTCACCCAGTTCACCTATTTCCAGCAGGCCGGTGGCCTGGAGTGCTACCCGGTGAGTGGTGAAATCACCTACGGCCTGGAACGTATCGCCATGTACCTGCAGGGCGTGGACAGCCTCTACGACCTGGTGTGGACCCGGGGTCCCTCCGGCACAGTGACCTACGGCGACGTGTTCCACCAGAATGAAGTGGAAATGTCGCGCTACAACTTCGAGGAAGCCGACACCGACTGGCTGTTTGGCCAGTTCGACCACTGTGAAGGCGAAGCCCAGCGCCTGATCGAGCGCAACCTGCCCCTGCCGGCCTATGAAATGGTGATGAAGGCCTCACACACCTTCAACCTGCTCGACGCCCGTCACGCCATTTCGGTCACCGAACGCCAGCGCTACATCCTGCGCGTACGCACGCTGGCGCGGGGCGTGGCACAGGCCTACTTTGACACGCGTGCCGCACTGGGCTTCCCCCTCGCCGAGCCGGCGCTGCGCGAGGAAGTGCTCGGTACGATGCGCCAGGAGGCACAGGCATGAAGCAGACTGAAACGCTGCTCGTTGAACTGGGCACCGAAGAGCTGCCTCCCAAGGCGCTGAAGACGCTGGGTACCGCGTTCCGCGACGGCATCGTCACCGGGCTGGCGCAGCGCGGCCTGACCCATGGCGCCGTGCGCTGGTTCGCCGCACCACGCCGGCTGGCAGTACTGATTCAGGACGTCGCCCTGCAGGCGCCGGACCGGGAACAGGAGATACAGGGGCCGCCCGCCGACCGTGCGCGCGACGAACAGGGCAACTGGACGCCGGCGGCGGTGGGCTTTGCGCGCAAGCAGGGGCTTGAGCCCGAAGCGCTGACCGTGGTCGACACGCCCAAGGGTCCGCGCCTGTGCCTGCGCACCACGCTGGCCGGCGCGCAGTTGCGCAGCAGCTTCAACGACATCATTCACGAGAGCATCCGCGAGTTGCCCATTCCCAAGCGCATGCGCTGGGGCGCGAGCCGTATCGAGTTTGTGCGCCCTGTGCACTGGGTGGTGGCCATGCTCGGCGGCGAGAGCGATTTCGGCTCCGTGCTCGGCCTGCCCACGGGCAATACCACGCGCGGCCACCGCTTCCACAGCAGCGGCGAGATCCGCCTGGAGCGACCGGAAGACTACGCAGAGACCCTCGCCGGGGCGAAAGTCATCGCAGATTTCGAGGAGCGTCGCGCCATGATTCGCGAGCAGGTTGAGGTCGAGGCCAGCGCACTGAATGCGCAGGCGGTCATCGACACCGACCTGCTGGATGAGGTAACCGGGCTGGTCGAATGGCCGGTTGCGCTGACGGGCAACTTCGAACCGCGCTTCCTCAGTGTACCTGCAGAAGCCCTGGTATCCTCCATGAAGGAGCACCAGAAGTACTTCCACCTGGTGGATGCCGATGGCGCTCTGCTGCCCCACTTCATCACCCTGTGCAACATAGAGAGCAAGGACCCGGCGCAGGTGATTGCCGGCAACGAACGGGTTATCCGCCCGCGGCTCAGCGACGCCGCCTTCTTTTTCGAAACCGACAAACAGCACAGCCTGTTTTCGCGGCTTGAGGGCCTGCGCAACATTGTCTTCCAGCAGAAGCTGGGCTCGCTCTACGACAAGTCACAGCGGGTGTCCAGGCTAGCCGGGGAACTGGCGGCACAGCTCGGTGGCAACGTGGCTGACGCAGAGCGCGCCGGCCTGCTGTGCAAGGCGGATCTGGGCACGCAGATGGTGCTGGAGTTTGCCGACATGCAGGGTATTGCCGGGGCCTATTACGCACGGCACGACGGTGAGTCACCCGAGGTGGCGGCGGCGGTTGAGGAACACTACTGGCCACGCTACGCCGGCGACCGTCTGCCGCAGGGCCTGACCGCCGCCGCCATGGGGGTAGCGGACCGACTCGATACGCTGGTAGGCATCTTCGGTATCGGCCAACCCCCTACCGGCTCACGGGATCCCTTTGCCCTGCGCCGGGCGTCGCTGGCGGTACTGCGAATTCTGGTCGAGAAGGAACTGGATCTCGATTTGCGCGAGTGCCTCGCACTGGCGGTGCAGGGTTACAGCGCCGATGCCCTTGCGGAAGGCACCGCAGAGCAGGTGCTCGACTACATGCTGGAACGCTTCCGCGCCTGGTATGAGGAACTGGACATCCCGGCGGAAGTGTTCAAAGCAGTAAGCGCCAACAAACCCGGAAGGCCACTGGATGTCCAGCGCAGGGTGCTCGCGGTGCATGCGTTCAGCCAGCTGCCGGAAGCCGCCGCGCTGGCCGCGGCCAATAAGCGCGTGAGCAATATCCTGGACAAACTCGAGGACGGCTTCCGCTTTGGCGACGTGCGCAGCGACCTGCTGCAGGACCCTGCGGAACATACGCTCGCGGAGCGCCTTGCGGTGCTTGGCAGCGAAAGCGAGGGCCACCTCGCCGAAGGCGCCTACAGCGAAGCGCTGTCCTGCCTGGCGGCCCTGCAAGCGCCGGTTGACGCCTTCTTTGACGAGGTCATGGTCAACACCGAGGACCCCGTGCTGCGCGGCAACCGGTTGAGCCTGCTACACAGCCTGCGCGAGCGGTTCCTGCGGGTAGCGGATATCTCGCAGCTGGCCGTGCCGCGCAACAACTAGCGGCACGTGCCCATCAGCGTCCTGCAAAGTCCCTGGTTCCTGCCCACACTGGGGATTCTGGCCGGGCTTACCGTCGGGCTGATAGCGGCACTGATCTGGCGCCTGCGCCTGCATCAGCAACAGGCGGCGACCCAGGCGCGGGCGCTGCAACAGCTCACCGACCGCTACCAGAGTCTGCGCAGTGAGTACGATCGCCTGCTGGCCCGGCAGCGCGAGCAGGCACGCCAGCACGCTGACCAGTTGCAGCTGCTGAACGAAAACCGTGCGCAGCTGAAGCTTGAGTTTGAGCATCTTGCTCAGCGCATTTTTGAGGCCCGCGGGCGCCAGTTCACGGACAACAGCAAGGAGGCCCTCGGTCAACTGCTGCAGCCGTTTCGCGAACAGATCAGCAGCTTCCAGCAGCGCATCGATCGCGTTCACTCGGAATCCCTGCAGGGCCAGGCAGCACTGGGGGCAGAGCTGCGCAAGGTGCTGGAGATCGGCCTCGCCATGAGTGAACAGGCGAGCAATCTCGCCGCTGCCCTGAAGGGCGACAAGAAAACCACCGGGAACTGGGGTGAGGCGCAGCTCGAACGCACGCTGGAACAGGCGGGGCTGCTGCCCGGGGAGCATTATGTGACGCAGGCGGCGTTGCGGGACGAGCAGGGCCGCCGGCGCCTGCCCGACGCGCTGATCCTGCTGCCCGACAAGCGCCACCTCGTGATCGACAGTAAAGTGTCTCTGGTGGACTACGAAGCTGCGCTGTCTGCAGACAACGAGGCGCAGCGCGACGCCCGGCTCGAGGCCCACGGACGGGCGATTCGACAGCATATCGACGATCTGGCGGGCAAGGAGTACGCCAATCTGCCGGGGCTGGGCAGCCCCGACTTCGTCCTGATGTTCATGCCCATTGAGCCGGCCTGGATCGAAGCAATGCGCCAGGACCGCGATCTGTTTGCCTATGGATACCAGCGCGGTGTGGTGCTGGTATCACACAGTACACTGATGCCTGTGCTGCGTACCGTCGCCAACCTCTGGATCGTGGAGCGCAGCAACCGCGAAGCGCAGGAAATCAGCCGCAGCGCCGGCGATGTCTACAATCAGGTGTGCACCGTGGCCGAACGCCTGCAGCGGCTCGGCAATACTCTGCAGACGGCGGCCAACCAGTACAACAGTACCGTGCTTGGACTCAGCGGGCGACAAGGTCTCGCAGGCAAGGTCGATCGATTCCAGCACCTGTCGACGGCAACCAGCAAGCAGATGCCCACCCTGGACCCCCTGCATCTGGATATCGATGTCGACCGGCTCAGCGCGGTTGACCGCAGCCCCGAGCGTGCCGAGACACCCGCAGCCGACACCGGCGACGACGAGCGCGCGCCGTAATCAGGCAGCGTCGTCGGCCGGGCGTCGTTCACCATCCCGGGCCACCATGCGGATGGTCCGCTGGCAGGTTTCCAGCCACGTTGTTGCGGGTTCCGTCTTCAAAACCCGGACACAGCCCCGTTCGGTGACACAGGCAATACTGGTTTTGTTCGGTGTCCAGTCGCCCTCTGACAAACGCGGCTTGCGCTTGCTGTAGAACCAGAGCCCGCGTCGGTCCTGCATGACGTAACGTGCTTCCTCAGGCAGAAACACTTTGCGGCCGTCGATTACGGCAAAAACTTCAAGGTCATCCCGCTGGCTGGACCCCAGCGTGGCCGTGGGTGTAATGGTAAACATGGCTGCCCCCTGGTATTCACAGAAATCCTTTCCGACGCTGCAGGTTCAACCAACCGTCTCCCCGAGCCTGACTGGCCGAGCCTGTCCGACAGCGCCGCTGCACACTGGCAGCGCGCTCAGTTATAGGCAGGCAGCCGCTGTCTGACAATGCCGGGAAAAGCATTATTGGGTATCAATTGGAAAAAAGTGTCTTTTTTCGCCCATATTTTTACGTTTAAAGCGATTTTGAGGGGGCCTATTCAGCTATTATGCGCCATATTTTTACACGCGACGGTGCACCCGTCGATGCCCACCCGCGGCTGCAGGGCCCGATCAGGGCGTCAGGGAGAGGCCGGACTCAGCGGCGAGCAGGTCAGGTATCAGGCATTGCCTGCCCGCTATCCGCGCCGGGATACCGCCTGCCGCGGGCACCGCATCGTCCGCAATATCGTCTGCCGCCAGCGGGCGGTAGACCACCGGTTCCGAGGCCAGCGGCAGTGCCCAGAAAGGGACGTTGATACCCAGCAGCACAGCGAAAGTCCGGGCCGCCGGTGTGGGGTGCAGCACGGGAATCCGGGCTTCCCGCCAGGCCAACGTGCCGCTTACCGCCTCACGCACCACCACGATTTCCGCGAGGCCGTTCAGCGGCACCAGCCAGGTGGCGCCATCGGCGCAGGGAAGCAGTACAGCGGGGACGGCGTTTGCCACCTGCGTCTCCATATCAGGACAGGCGCAGGGGGTAGCCGGTCAACTCGGCAATCTGCTCAACCAGCAGCGGGAAGTTGAACGGTTTGCCCATGTAACCGCTGCAACCGGCCTGTTCGGCGAGCGCACGGTGCTTGGGCCCCGTGCGCGAGGTGACCATGATGACCGGAATAGACTGCAGGCGCGGGGATCGGCGAATCTCGCGCAGGGTCTGGATCCCGTCTTTCAGCGGCATTTCAATGTCCAGCAAAATCACATCGGGAAGACGGTGTATGCCCGCCAGAAGCTCTATAGCAGCAAGCCCGTTTTCCGCAGTGACCGTCTCTACCCCGAGACTTTGCAGCTGGCTGGTCGCCACCATGCGCTGGGTGCGCGAATCGTCCACCACCATAACCAGCAGGTTGACGTCCGCCACGGGCTCCAGTGAGAGGTCGGGGACAGGCTCAAGTGCCTGTCGGCTGACCAGCAGGTTCAGGTTGAGCGCGACAATGGCACGTCCATCCGAGCTGGTGGTCCCCCCCACGACCCAGGGCAGATTGGCGAACTGGCTGCCGAGCGAGCGGATGACCAGCTCGAGGGCCTCTTCCACGCGGTCCACGGCAATCGCCATATGGTGCTGGCCGGATCCGGCCACGATAACGGGCACGGTAGCGCCCCAGTTGTCGCGGTCGGGCAGAGGCACACCGGAACACAGGGCCGCCAGGTAGGAGGGCTGACAACGGCGGCCCAGCAAAGGCAGGTCCGTCTGGTCCTGTACCGCCTGCAGAAATTCGTCCGCCGGCACATGCTCAACGCCGATCAGACCGTCAAAGGGTATCGCGTACGCGGTATCCGCGACGGTCACGAGCAGGGCACCGTTGACGCTGATGTTGGAGGGTATGCGAATGCGGAAGGTCGTACCGCGACCGAGGTTGGACTCGATCTCGATATCACCCCCGATGCGTTGCAACTCTCCCATCACGATGTCCATACCGACCCCGCGGCCGGAAATTTCGCTGATCCGCTCGGCGGTGGAGAATCCGCGGTGGAACACCAGGCGCTGGGCCTCGCGGTCGGTGAGACTATCCACATCGACGTCCAGCCCCTTCTTGCGCGCCTGTTCCCGCATGCGCTGGGGATCAATGCCGCGGCCATCGTCACTGAGCGACACCACATAATCCGTGCCCTGTTTGCGCACATCGATGCTGATCACACCCGTGTCCGACTTGCCGGCCGCAATGCGCTCCGCGGGGGCTTCGATACCGTGATCCAGTGCGTTGCGCACCATGTGCTCAAGGATGATCTGGCAGCAGGCGTGGCTGTCGCGGTCGAGCTTGCCGGCTTCGCTGATCACCCGGAACATCACCGCCTTGCCCAGTTCCGCGCTGACCGTGCGCACGATGCGGCGCAGCCCGGGCATCAACCGTGAAACCGGAACCACACGCGCCGCGCGGATCGACGATCCGAGGGAGGCAACCATACCGGCCTGCTGCTTCAGCAGCGCTTCGGCCGCGGACGTGTGCCGTCCCGCCAGCCGCGCCAGCTCATCGAGGTCATCCACCGCTTCACGCAGAATGCTCGCCGCCTCGTGAATATCCGAGTACTGGTCCATTTCCAGAGCGTCAAGCTCCGTATCCGGACCGCTACGCCGGGTTGTCGCGCTGAGCAGTGCACGGTCGGAAATGCGCCCGATGTGCGTGCGCAGAGAGCCGATCCGGCTCAACAGCTCGCCCGTCGCGCGCTTACTCTGCAGGGTGCTCTGGGACGCGCGAACGCCGAGCTTCTGCACCTCGTTGCCCAGGTTGAGCAGGTAATCGAGGGCATCGGGGCTGATGCGGATCGTCTGCTGGGCACCCAGCGCCTGGGCACCGGCGTCGGCGATCTTGCGATCTTCCTGGCGCTGGCCCGGTGCCAGCGGTTGCAGCTGCGGCGCGCCACCCGCCGTCGTGCTGTCGTCACCGGTGGCGGGCGGAGGTGCATCCTGTTGCAGCGGAAGCTCACTGGCGACATCGTTCCGCGTCTGCTGAATATGCTCATAGCCGCGCACCGTTGCATCCAGCCAGGCATTGATGATGCGAAAATAGTGCGCTTCGCCGCCGGCCTCGCAGGGCAGGCGGTCGAGCAGGGTTTCGAAATTGTGAATAAGGGTGCCGTAACGCTGCAGGCCAACACCCTTGGCTATTCCCTTCAGGGTATGCAGCACCCGTGAGACCTGTTTCGAAGCCTCGCCACCCGACGCGGCGGCGCCCGACGCAACGGCGCCCGACGCAGCGGCGCCCGCAGCCTCTCGCTCCCAGGCACCGAGGCTGTCCTCGAGCTTCTCAAGCTCCGTACCGGCCTCCTCGATAAAGGCGTCGAGAAAATCCTGGAACAGCTCGCTGCCGCCCCGGGTACTGAAGTTAAAGGTGATATCCCGCGGCACGCACCAGGACAGCTCGTCTGCGCTCGCCTCAGCCAGCTCGGCGGCGGTGGGCGATGCGGCGGTGGCAGCTGCGGCGACGGCTGGGGCCGATGGCGGCTCCGCCGGGATCGGCGCTAGGCTGGGTGTCGGCGCCGGCGCAGGCGTGTCCGTAGTTTCCGTAGTGACCGGGATGACCGGGGTCTCGGCTGGCGACACCTCAGGTGCGACGGACACCACGGGCGCCTGCGGCGCTTCATCCACTGCTGTCTCGGGGACGTCTGGAAGCGTGGCCCCAGTTACCTCAGGCGCGGTATCGGCCGCCTGCTCCACGGGGGCAGCGGAAGCCTCCAGCGCAACGGAGAGGTCGGCCTCGTCGCGCTCGAGGGTGCTGGGCAGGGCCGGTGGCGGACCGAGATTGAGTACATCGGCGCCAGCGAGGTGCGCGAGTGCTTCACGGGTGCTGCGGTCAGCAGCGCCGCGCGCGTGGCGCACGGCGATAAACTCGTGCCGTGGCGCATCCATGCGTCCGGATCCGGCCTCCCCCGCACGCCCACCGTATATGCCGCTGGAATCGCTGACCGAGGTCAGCACGATCTCTTCCTCGATAAAGTCAGACAGGTCATCGGCGACCGCGCCACCCATCATATGACGCGCCCCAAGCCGCGCTTCCTGGTCACTAAGGTCCGCCGCGGGACGGCGCAGGCGATCGCCCGCTACGGCAAACAGTTTCTCCTCAGGCTCATCGAGACGACGACTCAACAGCCAGCGCAGCGCATGCTCTCCCCACTCCTCGAGCAGTGGCTGCGCCCAGGGTTCCCTGAGCAGCTCCTCGACGGTGAGCTCCTTCTGATTACCGTCCATCAGCGATCTCCCGGCCAAGGCTCATACAGCGGTTGCGCAGCTCCAGCACCCGGGCAGCATCAAATTCTCCGGCGCCGCCGCAGGTGGCGACCAATTCCGGCAGTGCCGCCAGCACATCCTGCAACAACAGGGGCAGGGTCGCGTCCAACGGCTGCTGGCTCTCCAGAACCCGGTCCAGCAGGTCCTGCACATCGCGACCGAGGTCGCCCAGCGAGAACAGGCCCACCGCGTTGCCGTTGCCCTTGAAGGTATGGAAGTGCCGGCGTATTTCCCGCAGACGCTCGTCGCGCGCCGGCGCTGCAACCCAGGTTGGCAGCTCGCTCTGCAGGCGGGCGATGATCTCCTGCGATTCCTCCAGGAACACCTCCCGGAACGCCGCGGGAATGGTTTCAGCCCGCTCGGTCGCCGGCGCACCTTGTGCCTGTTCCGCAGAGTCCGCGGCCGGCACACCCGCGGTCTCATCCGCAGGCGCCGGCTGCAGAAACATCGCGGCCTGTTCCGCTGCCCAGAGCACATCATCCCCGGCAGAAGCGGGGTCGAGGCTCAACCGCTCCATGTGCAGTGACAGCCAGGCCAGAGCCTGGGCAAAGTGCATGGCAACGGGTTCATCCGAGATCAACCGTTCGCGAGCCTCGCCAAGCCAGCGCCCGAGCTGCCCGGCGACCGCAGCCTCGCGCAGCAGGCCCTGCAGCGACAGCGCGCCCTCCATGGCCAGCAGGTCGGCCGCAACAGCGCGCCGCAGTTCATCGTCAGCACCTTGCTGCAATTGTTCCTGCAAGTGGTTCAAGCGTTCAACGGTGGCCAACAGCAGGGGCGCCAGCACGGCAAATGACCGCTCTGACGCAGGCTGCTCACCGCGCAGCAACACACGGTTGGCGATGGCAAGTTGCGTATCCACCAGAGTTTGCGCGAGGGACAGCACCGCCTGACGACAGCGCTCAGGTTGCTCGGCGAAACGTCCGGCAAACAGCTGCTCCAGCATGGCGTCGGCACCCCGCAGATCTTCCGCAAGGACCTCCTCCCCCGCAGCAATCAGCCGCAAGCGAATGGCCTGCAACTCGGCCATGCTGTCCTCGGGCTGCGGCGCGCGCCCGGTGGCAACCGCTTCCAGGTCAGCCTGCTCCAGGGTCTCGACCAGGCTGGAAAGGCGCGCAGATGCACCGCGCAATGCGGCCAGCAGGGCATCGTTATGTATCAGGCCGCGCTGCGCATCACGCAGGGTGTCTTCGGTGATGCCGAACACCTGCCACACGTGGGCCACGTACAGCGGCTGCACCGGGCAGGCTGCCATGTAGAACAGCAGCTGCTGCACGTACGCCGGATAGTCCATCTCAGGGTCAACAGCGTTGCCGTGCTCACGCGCGTGTTTGACCATGAAAGCGCCCGCTTTGAAGATCTGCGCAATGCACTCATCTGGCTCCGCCAGCTCCGCCGCGAGCGCTTCACAGAGCGCCATGAGCAACAACCAGAAGGGCTCCTGCACCGTCCCGACGAGAAAGCCGTGCATCTTCTGCGCAATGCGCGCCAGGGTGCGCGCGCTCTCCGCCCCGGGCCGCGAGCCCAGCACACCCTTGGCGCCCTGCAGGTAAGGCGCCAGCAACACATCAGCGCCACGTCGGATTGCCTCCTCCGCCGGGCGCTCGGCGCCCTGGGTCACTCCACAGTCGGCTGCCACGGGATAGTGGAAAAACAGCGCCGCCGGGCGCGGCACTTCACCGGCCCAGCGGCGCAGGTCATTGACACAGGGCTCAAGGCCGCGGCCGCTGTCGAGGCGCAGCTGCTCGACATGATCCAGATAGGCAGGCAGCGTCTTGATCGCCCGCATCAAGCCACCCATGACGAGATTGCGTCGCTCTGCCACTACATCACCACGCAGCAGGCGCAGGAAACCGCGCTCCATTTCCAGGGCCAGCATTTCCGCCTTGTGCAGCCGCAGGCTGCCCAGCGCGGCGGTAATGTGGTGCACCGACCAGAGACAGTGGAGCAGCGGCTCGCGGCGCTGTATGTCGCGGCTGTAGTCGATCAGTGCCGCCTCGGCGGCGTCCAGGGACCCTTGCAGCGGTGACCGCAGGCGTCTCAGGTCTATCAGATCGATGCCCTGGCGCGGGCTCGCGTGTGGCTGCAACTCAGACATTCAGCGCACTGCCTGTCTGGTCGACGCGCAGCCGGGCGAGGTTCCGGCCCAGCTTGGAGAGCGTTTGCTGTAAAGCGTTAATGCCCTGCTGGGTCGCTTCCGCACCTTCCCGCAGTGCGCGATTCTGCTCGCGCACTTCACCCAGCAGTCCATTCAGCCGACGCACGGTTTCGGCCGATTGCTGCGTGGTATTACCCAGGGAATCCACCTGGTCAAGGAGGTGTGCAGCGCCATGGTTGATATCTTCCAGCGCCGCGTCGATGCGCTCGACAAAATCCAGAATGGTGACCACAGCGCCCACCGTGTGCTCAAGGCTGTTCAGGTTTTCCGCAGACAGGTTCTGCAACATGCGTACCTCTGAGGTGATCTTGCGGCCTTCCTCCTCGGCTTCACGCAACAGATCGCCAATCGCCTCGGCGATACCGAGGAACGGGCGGCCATGCTCGCCGGCGCGCTCCGCTTCGATACGCGTATTGATTGCCACCACCGAGATGCGCGTGTTCAGCGACTGGATGTATTCCGCGGCCGTGGTCACTGACTGTATCAGTTCGCCCTGTCGCTTGGCGGATTTCGAGGTTTCCTGCATGGACTCACGCACATCCGATGAGGCGCGCGCCATGTCCGTGGCAAGGGTCTGGCCGCGGCTCACCAGCTGCCGATGGCGGCCCATGGCCTCCCGCGCCTGCTTGCTGATACTGCCCATGTCTTCCGCTGCCTGCATTTCACGCACCAGTGCGGATTTGACTTCTTCCAGCTGGCGTCCCATGCCAGCACTGGTTTCACTGTGTCCATGACTATTCCTGGCCAGCCTGTGCAGCTCTGTCGTCAGGCCTTCGAACGGCGCACGCAGGTCGGACACCAGCTCCCGCTGCCGCGCCAGGGCGGCATTCAGTTGCTCGGCGATCGCCGCAGTTGCGGGCCCGGTGCTCTCTGCACTGGCTGTGAGATCGCCGTCGGCCATGCGTCGCAGGGCCTGGAGAACGCCGCTGTCGGAATCGGTCGCTGCGCCGCCGTCACGGCGGGCCTTCCACAACAGGAAACCGGTCACACCCTGAGCGACAAGCAGGGCGAGAACAATGACAAGTAGAACGGTCTGGCTCATGGTACGGCGTCCTCAATAGGGTCAGCGGGCTGAGCGCTGGTATCGCCCAGCACGCCACTGGCCATCAACAGCCCGCTATCCAGCAGGCCCAGGAATTCTTCGCCACGCCGGAATCCACCGTCGCAGCACGCTGCCAACAGGCCCTGCAGTGGCATGTCGGCGCTGCGCTGGGACAGGGGCAACGTCACATTACCCCCCACCTGGCTCAGGGTCAGGCCCACATGCAGCCCGGGCTGGCAGATCACCAGGCAGTACTCCCGCCTGCGTCCGGGCGACAGCCGCTGGCCAAACAGCGTATCCCCACAAAACACCGGCAGCAGGTCACCCTGGTAGGCGGCCACACCCAGTACCCGGTTGCCCGTACCCGGAATACGGGTGAGCGGGGGCAGGGCGGTGATGGTTTCGACATCGCGATGCGCGATCACCAGCGGCACACCGGCGATGCCAATCGCCGCGCCCGACCAGACAGGCTCCCCTGCAGGCGGCGACGGCAACGTCGGGCCGCCGCGGGCATGGCGCTCGTGCAACGCTCGCAGGGCGGTAAAGGCCCCTCCCATGTCAGGCTGCCTCGTGGGCCCGGGTGTGTTCGTGGATCAACTGTCGCAAAACCGGGTCGGGGGGGATCTTGCTGACGTGCGCGTTGGCGCCCCGTGCCTGGCCGCGGGCAATGTCGAATATCCCGTCGGACGACGACAGCAGCACCACCGGCAGATCGCGGGTATCCTCCGCGTGCCGGATCAGGCTGCAGGTCTGGTAGCCATCCAGTTCCGGCATGGTGATATCCAGAAAGACGATATCGGGCTTGAAACGCCGCAACAGGGCAAGCCCCTGATAACCATCTTCCGCCGTCTCCACCTCACAACCCATCTGCTTCAGGGTATGAGACATCATCATACGGATGGTCTTGGCGTCATCGATGATGGCCACGCGGACCCCACTGACGTCCTGGGCCTCGTTGTGATCAGGCATAAGGTTTCTCGCTTGTGACTCTGCGTAACAGTATTTTAGTAGTGGCTCTGCGACTGCAAGCACTAATTTGCCTTTTTTCGGTAAATGGCGCAGCTCGCGGACGTTTCAGGAGGTTTCCGGGAAAAGCACGCTGCGGAACGGCTCCATGTGGCCGGCCTGGAAGTCTTCCCACTCGTAGATGTTGAACTGCTGCATCAACTTGAGGCAGCGCTGGAAGACCAGATCCGCATCATAACTGGACGGCGGGATGGCGTACTGCTCGGTGAGCAGCGCGAAGATGCGGGAGGCGATGTCACGGCGCCCGCGATCCTCGCGATAGAGCAGGTGTTCGACCGGCGATGTGATCGTGGGAGCCCCGTAGATCAGGAACGCCTCCCACCGCAGAACATCGTGCTCCAACCCCAGCTGCGCCACCAGCAAGGTCACGAGGTGGCGCAACACGTCACGGGGCGGCAGCTGGTCCTGTTGTAACCAGCGGCGCACATCGAGCTCCTTCCAGCCAGGATTGATGGCCAGCACCCCCAACACGCGACCTTCGATACGTGTTGGCACCACCGCCGTCAAGTCCAATAATAGATTGAGTCGGGCCGAGAATCCCAGAGGCGGCGGTACCGGCGTTTCCGCAAGCGCGGCGTAGCGTGCGGCCAGCGCCGCCGGTGTGGGACGGTCATTAGCCGCAGGCGGCGGTCCGCCGTCGCCGGGTAGCGCGGCGCCGCGCTGTTTCCTAGCCACTGGCAGCCGCCTCCGGCAGCGTACCCAGCGCCAGCAATCGACGGGTGTAGGTGGGGCGCGATACTCCCAGCAGCTGCGCGCGCTGGGCCACGGTGGTCTGTTCACGACGCGCCTCGAGCAGTTCGAGCAGCAGCGCTTCTGCCTGCGCAAGCGGCCCGCTGCCACTCTGGCCAAGCCCGCGCACCCAATCCGTAACCAACCGCGCAGGCTCAACCCACTCGGAGCAGGCGCCGCGTGCCGCGCGACGGTGCTCAATGCCCGGCAGCCAGCGCGCCAGATTGCGGCGCGGCACCTGCAGGAAGCGTGCAGCAGGGCGCGCATCACTTGCATAGCGCACGAGCGCGGCCAGCACCACCTCGTCCTGCAACCAGCCGCCGAGCGGCAGCAGGTGCCGGCCTTCGATGCAGTGCTGCAGGACATCGGCAAGTGCCTGCCGCAGTTCCTCCAGCGCGCTTGGCGCATAGCCCGGGGCCTCCCTGTCGCTGCGGCGCAAGGGTGACAACAGGCCGGCACTGCGCGCGCGGCTGCCGAGAGCCAGCTGCAACTCCACCGGCGTCAGCCAGGCGCCGGCGGGGCGGCGCTCCAGCGCGTTTACCACGCGCTGGCGAATCTCGCTGATATTGCCGTGCCAGGGATGTTCGCGCAGTGCCTGTTCGGCTTCGGGTGTGAACCCTTTCACCACCACGTTGCGCAAGGCGCACTCCTGATCGAGGATCTTGTGCGCCCAACGCAGAATCGCCTGTTGCCGATGGCGCATCGGCGGCACCCGAATCGGATACGCGGCGAATACGCTGGCCAGCCGTGGCTGTAGCTCGCCAGCGGCCACCAGCCTCGCCAGCGTATCGGGGAACAGCGCAACAAAGCGCATCGGTGGCAGGTAGGTAGCGGGTTCCACATCGACAAACTGGCGCGTGGCAATCTGTCGGGCAAGCCGCAGCTGGGCATCGGCGCTCATCAGCTGGGGCGATTTGAACACCAGGGTTTTGCCGGCACCCATCTCCAGGGCGTGGCGAATGCGACGGTTGGCATCGTCACGATTGCGGAATTCGCGGCAGTCGATAGCCACCAGCGTATCGGGGCCACAGCCGGCACGGCTGTGGAAAATGCGGGCGATATACATTTTGCCCGTGCCACGGGCGCCGACGATGGCTACAGGCGTGTCGGTTCGCGCGAGGAAGGCAGCCTGATCGACCGCGCCCTCCATATTGTCGAGGACGTAGCCATCAAGGTTGTCGCCCCGCGCCGGCAAATGCCGTTACCCGCACTTGGAATCGGCACAGTTCAGGCAGGTCATACAGCCATCCATAAGCACAACCGCCTTGGTGTTGCACTTGTAGCAGAGGCTTGCGCCGGGAGGAAAGCCGGTGGCTTCCGTTGATGCCGATTCATCCGTTGCCGTGTTGGCACTTTCGCCCATCAGCTCCCGGCGCTTCTCTTCGATAAACTTCTGCTGGTGCTCATCCAGTTTGCTGTCGATCAGCCCTATATGCTTCATATGGTCTTCGATGGCGTAGCCAATCTCCGCGACGATCGACGGCATGAACACGCCACCTTTCTTGAAGTAGCCCCCGCGCGGATCGAATACCGCCTTCAGCTCCTCGACCAGGAATGTGGCATCACCGCCCTTGCGAAACACCGCCGAAATCAGCCGGGTAAGGGCGACCACCCACTGGAAGTGCTCCATGTTCTTGGAGTTGATGAACACTTCGAAAGGGCGCCGCAGTTCGTGTTCGGTGCCCTCATTGAGGATGACATCGTTCACCGTGATGTACAGCGCGTGTTCCGACATCGGGGTTTTCACCTTGTAGGTTGACCCCACCAGGCGTTCCGGACGCTGGAACGACTCGTGCATGTGCACCACGTTGCTGGCCGGCACGGCATCGCGCTCGCCCGCTACCGGCTCCGGCGTCGCGCCCTTCGGTACCACTTTGTAACTGACTATTTTGCTGCCAATCTTGACCGTCATTGCTGTCTCCCGGCTCAGAACTTGCCGTAGTAACCTTCTTTCAGGGCGTCGAACAGGTTGGCAGCGGTGTGCATCTCGCCATCGTACTCCACCTGCTCGTTGCCTTTAAGTTCTATAGTAGAACCATCTTCCAGGGTGAACTGGTAGAGGGTGTTCTCCAGGTCCTGCTCTTTCACCAGAACACCCTGGAACGCCTCGGGGTTGAAGCGGAACGTGGTGCACCCCTTGAGGCCCTGGGCGTGGGCGTAGAGGTAGATGTCCTTGAAGTCCTCGAAGGGGTAGTCCGTGGGCACGTTGGCGGTTTTGGAAATGGAGGAATCCACCCACTTTTGCGCTGCGGCCTGGATGTCCACGTGCTGCTTGGGGGTCACGCTGTCGGCAACGACAAAGTAATCGGGCAGTTTTTCCTCTTCCCGCTCGCTGTAGGGCATGGCCCGTGGATTGACCAGGCTGCGATAGGCCAGCAGTTCGAAGGAAAACACATCCACCTTTTCCTTGCTCTTGCGCCCCGTACGGATCACGTTGCGCGCGTAATGGTGGGCGAAGCTCGGCTCGATCCCGTTGCTGGCGTTGTTCGCCAACGACAGGGAGATGGTGCCCGTTGGCGCAATGGACGAGTGGTGGGTAAAGCGCGCGCCGCGCTCTGCTATGCGCTCCACCAGCTCTGGCGCCGCCTCGGCAACCCGCTGCATGTAGCGGCTGTAGCGCGCGTGCAACACCCGCCCCGGCAGGCGATCACCGACGGCGATGCCATCGCGCCGCATCTCCGGGCGGGCCGCCAGCATTTCCGGCGTCACCTCGAACAGGTCATCCATGATCGGTGCCGGGCCCTTTTCTTCCGCCAGCTGTACCGCCTGCTCCCAGCCGACCAGTGCCATTTCGCGGGCAACCTCTTCGGTGAAAACGAGGGAATCCTCGTCGCCGTAAGACATACCGAGCATGGTGATGGTCGATCCCAGGCCGAGGAAACCCATGCCGTGACGCCGCTTGTAGGCAATCTCATGCCGCTGCTGCGGCAGCGGCAGGCCGTTGATCTCGACCACGTTGTCCAGCATACGCGTGAATACGGCAACCACATCGCGATACCGTTCCCAATCGAAACGCGCTTTGTCGGTGAAGGGATCCAGCACCAGACGGGTCAGGTTGATGGAGCCCAGCAGACAGCTGCCGTAGGGGGGGAGGGGTTGTTCACCGCAGGGGTTCGTCGCGCGGATATCTTCCAGCCACCAGTTGTTGTTCATCTGATTGACGCGGTCAATCAGAATGAAGCCGGGTTCGGCAAAATCGTAGGTGGAGGCCATGATCATGTCCCACAGGCGGCGCGCGGGCACCGTCTTGTAGATGCGGCAGGCGACCTCGCCCCGGTCATTGCTGACGTAACCCCCGGTCACCGGGAAATGGCGCCACACGATGCTGCTGTCATTGTCCAGGTCGAGGCCCGCTTCCTCCACTTCCTTGACCGTCATCGGGAAACTCAGCGCCCAGTCCGCCTCGGCCTTGACTGCCTCGATAAACTCGTCGGTAATCAGCAGGCTCAGGTTGAACTGGCGCAGGCGGCCGTCTTCGCGCTTGGCGCGGATAAAGTCCATCACATCGGGGTGGTGGATATCGAAAGTGCCCATCTGCGCCCCGCGCCGACCACCAGCCGACGACACGGTGAAGCACATGCGATCGTAGATATCCATAAAGGACAGCGGGCCGGAGGTGTAGGCACCCGCCCCGCTGACGTAGGCCCCGCGGGGACGCAGGGTGGAAAACTCGTAGCCGATGCCACAGCCAGCCTTCAGCGTCATGCCGGCTTCATGGTTCTTTTGCAGGATGTCGTCCATGGAGTCGGTGATGCTGCCGGACACGGTGCAGTTGATGGTCGAGGTGGCAGGTTTGTAGGCCCCGGCACCCGCATTGGAAATGATCCGCCCGGCGGGCAGTGCGCCGTTCTGCAGGGCCCACAGGAAGCGCTGGTACCAGTGTTTGCGCGCCGCGTCTGTCTCCTCGACGTCGGCGAGTGCCCGGGCTATGCGTTTCAGGGTGTCGGCAATATCCTTGTCGACCGGTTTGCCGTTGCGATCCTGCAGACGGTATTTCTTGTCCCAGATATCCAGTGAGGCGTCCTGAAGCCCGATATCCACAACCGTGTGCAATGCCTTGACCACTTCTCCCATGACCCCTTCCCCGTATCGACTGGCAGCCGCCCTAGTGTGCGCGAAGCTGGCGGGTGAGGGCAAGACAATAGCCCCATATACAGGGCACTTTTTTGGGGCGGGCACCAGATATAGTGTTGCAATCCCTCGACGCGGCGGCTGCAAGGTGCCGGTTTGCGCGGGAGAGTCCACAAGATCGCACCGCGACGCCATGCGTGAGGTCAATGAAATGGCCACCGTGCTCCGCGTTGCGATTTTCCTCGCACGCGGTTTATTTCGCCAATCCGGGCTGCGGTTTCGGCGCCGGATTCTGGCCACAACACTTGGGCGCGGAGCGGTTCTGTCCCATCATCCCCGACGCACGCAAACGGCATGAAGAGGGGTATACCCGTGAGCTTGACAGGCAAGGCAGCGATTGTGGGCTGCGCCCAGTACCGGCCGGAAAAATACGCGACGGCACCACAGATGTTCCACCTTGAGCAGATTGCCGACCTGGCGCGGCTGGCGCTGATTGACGCCGGTCTTACCCTGCGTGACATCGACGGGCTGGCCGTGAACGGGGCCCATTTCAACGAGGCGACCGCCTTTGTGCCCGCGGTAGTGGCGGAGTACCTGGGACTGCAGGTGGGCTTCGCCGAAACCGTGGACCTCGGTGGTACCAGCGCGGTGGCCATGGCGTGGCGAGCAGCCGCGGCAATACAGCTGGGATTGTGCCGCGCCGTGCTCTGCGTGCTACCCGGCCGTCTCGCACCGCCAGACCCGGACGCAGACCCGGCGGCTGTCGCAGCGGCCATGCAGCTCGGCGCACACAGCGGCTGCTTTGGCGCCCCGGAAGCCGAGTTCGACCTGCCCTACGGTCATGTCGGCCAGAATACCGGGTACGCCATGATCGCCCAGCAGTACGCGCACCGCTACGGCTACGACGCCGCTGCCATGGCGGGCATTGCCGTGGCGCAGCGGAGCAACGCACAAGCCAACCCCGAAGCGCTGTTCTATGGGCAGCCGATCAGCGTGGAAGACGTGCTGAACAGCAAGATGGTGGCGGACCCCCTGCACATCCTCGAGATTGTGATGCCGGTGGCGGGTGGCGCCGCGTTTATCGTCGCCGCCGACGACCTGGCGCGCGAATGCCGCCATCGACCGGTCCTGATACGCGGCTGCGGGGAACAGCTGGACTTCAAGTCCCCCAGCTACGCCCGCGACATGACCGTTACCCCCATTGCGCGCGCAGCACAGCGCGCCTTCCTGATGGCGGGTATGCAGCCCGCCGATATGGATATGGCGCAAATCTATGACTGCTACACCATCACCGTCCTGCTCAGCCTGGAGGATGCCGGGTTTTGCGCCAAGGGCGAGGGTATGGCCTTTGTGCGCGACCACGACCTGACCTGGCGCGGCGACTTCCCACTGAACACCCACGGCGGACAACTGTCCTTTGGCCAGGCAGGCACAGCCGGCGGCATGTCACAGCTTATCGAGGCGGTGACCCAGATACGCGGCACCGCTGGCGAACGGCAGCTGCGCCGCCACGATACCGCGTTTGTCTCCGGCACCGGAGGCGTGATGAGTGAGCAGGGCGCGCTGATCCTGACGGGAGCCTGAGCATGAACGCATTGATTCCACGACCCACCGACATCACCCGGCCCTTCTGGGAAGGTCTGCGCGAGCGTCGCATCATGATCCCGCGCTGCCAGGCCTGCGGCGGCTGGGTGTTCTATCCCCGGCGGCACTGCACCCACTGCGCCGCGCAGGATCTGGCATGGACCGAGGTCTCCGGCAGAGCAACCCTGTGCACCTTCACCATCGCCCGAGTGCCCACGCTGCCCGGGTTTGCGGGCGCCGAACCGCAGAACCTCGCTGTTGTCACCTTCAACGAGGGGTTCAACATGAACACCGCGCTCACGGGTGTCGCGCCGGATGCCATGCGCATTGGCATGTCCCTGCGGCCCGTCTTTGACGTGCTCGACGCAGCGGGGCATACACGCCTGCTGTTTACTGCGGACTGACTGACCCCGGCAACCCTTCGCCCTGTACCAGCAGCGCAGCTGACGCCAGCCACAGCAGGCGCAGGGCCAGCACCGTCAGTACGATATTGAGCAACCGGGTGAAGCGTTGGTCACTGACGGTGCCCAGCAGACGCACACCACACCAGGTACCCACAAATCCCGCGCCAATCATGGCGACAGCGAAGCCGAGCCAGTCGCGAAACACAAACCCGGCGGCGCCGAACACCAGCAGCTTGGGAGCGTGTTGCAGCACCATGGCGAAGGCGAAGGTGGCCACGGTGCGAAAACGGTCTGTCTGGGTCTGCTTGATAAAGGCAGCCACCAGCGGCCCGGTCGCACCGACGAACAGGCTGGCGAAACTGCTGAGCGTTGCCGCAATAAACAGGCCCGCACTTCCCAAAGCCGCTCGTGGCAGGGGCGGCCCCCAGCAGAGGTAAAGCACGAAAAGGCCAATGGCCAGCTGCCAGACTGCGGCGGGCAACGTGACCAGCAGCAGGGCGCCTGCGACAACGCCGAGAACGACACCGGGGGCAAAGGCGCGCATCAGCCGCCAGTCGATATGGCGCCAGGTCAGGGCCGCGCGCCCGCCGTTCGAGCCCAGCTGGATCAGGCCGTGGACGGGAATAATCACCGCTGGCGGCAAAAAGAGCGCGAGCAGCAACAGCAGCAGCACGCCGCCGCCGGCGCCCAGGCTTGCGGTGAACAGTGAAGTGAGTGCGGAGCAGGCCAACAGGCCGAGGGTCGTCGCTAGGTCCAGCCCTGGCGGTATGATCACGTCAGCTGCAGTGCGCCCTGCAGGGGCCCGGGCACAAGCAGTCCGCGCAGGCCCACTGTGAGCTCGCCATCGCTGAGCACCCGGCAACAGACGCCGCCGCGCCAGTCCGGTGCCAATGCCGCCTGCAGGCCCTGATAAGCGGCATCCATGCGCCGGCAGGGATCCGTTTCGCGGGTGACCTCCAGGGTCAGGCTGCCAAGCTGCAGATGTTGCCCTACCGAGTCCGGCCCGAATTCGACGCCGCTCACCAGCAGATTGGCGCGACGCTGGGTCCAGCACAAGTTCACCCCGAGCTCCGCGCAGGCGGCGTTCCAGCTTTCAAGGCTGAGTACCGTCACCTGGCGTTTGCCGGGACGACCGCGCGCATCACCTTCGACACCGGCCCCACGTGTCACCCTCGCGGCGGACAGCTTCTGCATGGGCGCAGCGGAGCGCTCGCGGATGGCGATGCCGCAGAGTTCGATGGGGGTCGCAGCCGCAGGGGAGGACATGGCCCGGCTACACGTCGAGGTTAGCCACCGACAGCGCGTTCTGCTCGATGAACTCGCGACGGGGTTCCACGTGATCACCCATCAGCGTGGTGAAGATCTGGTCTGCGGCGATGGCGTCCTCAATCGTCACCTGCAGCATACGCCGGGCCTCCGGATCCATGGTGGTTTCCCAGAGCTGCTCCGGGTTCATTTCGCCCAGGCCTTTGTAGCGCTGGATATTGTAGCCCTTGCGCGCCTCCGCCATCAGCCAGCTGAGGCCCTCCTCGAAGCTGCGGGTGGGGAAGGTCTTATCTCCGCGCTTGAAATAGCCGTCTTCGTCGATGAGCGTGTTCAGGGTTTCGCCCAGGGCAATCAGGCTGCGGTACTCGCCCGATGAAAAGAATTCGTGGCGGTACTCGGTTTCTGTTTCAACGCCGTGCGCCAGCAGCTTGACCACCGGGTAGTGGGTCTGCCGTTCCTGATCGCGGCGCACGCTCACGGTATACACGGCACCCTTGGGCGCCACGGTTTGTAAGCGCTCACTAAGCTGCTCCGCGAAGGCGATCACAGCGGCTTCGTCACGCATGTCCTCAGGCAACAGGCTGCTGCCGTACACCATCTGCCAGAGCACCGGTGGCGCGTACAGCCTGCCGAGGCGTTCTATGGTTGCCGCCACCTTGCGGAAGCTCTCCACCAGCTCCTCGAGACCCGCACCGGAGATCGGCGGTGCCTCGGGATTGACGATAATCGCGGCACCTTCCAGTGCGGCCTGGGTCAGATAGCGGTTCAGCGCTTCATCATCCTTCAGGTACTGCCCCTGTTTGCCGCGGGATATCTTGTACAGCGGCGGTTGCGCAATAAAGATGTGTCCGCGCTCGATCAGCTCGCGCATCTGGCGGAAAAAGAAAGTCAGCAACAGCGTGCGAATGTGCGAGCCATCGACATCCGCGTCGGTCATGATGATGATGCTGTGGTAACGCAACTTTTCCGGATTAAACTCGTCCTTGCCAATGCCGCAACCCAGCGCGGTGACGATGGTGCCCACCTCGGCCGAACCCAGCATCTTGTCAAAGCGGGCTTTCTCCACATTGAGAATCTTGCCCTTCAGGGGCAGGATCGCCTGGAACTTGCGGTTTCTGCCCTGCTTGGCAGAGCCGCCAGCAGAGTCTCCCTCAACCAGGTAAATTTCCGACAGCGCAGGATCTTTCTCCTGGCAGTCGGCCAGTTTGCCCGGCAGGCCGGCGATATCCAGAGCCCCCTTGCGCCGGGTCATTTCGCGGGCCTTGCGAGCTGCTTCGCGGGCCCGGGCGGCATCCAGCATCTTGCCGACAACGGCCTTCGCTTCACCGGGGTTTTCCAGTAGATAGTCGTTGAAGTGGGCATTCATCGCCTGTTCAACTGCGGTCTTCACTTCGGAAGAAACCAGCTTGTCTTTGGTCTGCGAAGAAAACTTCGGATCCGGCACTTTGACCGAGATAATGGCCGTCAAGCCTTCCCGCGCGTCGTCGCCGGTGGTGGACACCTTGGCCTTCTTCGCCATACCCTCGCGTTCGATATAGGTGTTCAGGCTGCGGGTCAGCGCCGCACGGAAGCCCGCGAGGTGGGTGCCGCCGTCTCTCTGGGGAATGTTGTTGGTGTAACAGAAGATGTTTTCCGAAAAGGAGTCATTCCACTGCAGTGCCACTTCAACACCGATACCGTCCTCCAGATCCACCTGGAAGTGGAAGGGCTTGTTTACCGGGGTTTTATTGTTGTTCAGGTAGTCGACAAAAGCGCGGAGGCCACCGTCGTAGCAGTAATTTTCCTCACGGCCCGAGCGCTCGTCCTTTAATCGAATGTTCACACCGGAGTTCAGGAACGCGAGTTCGCGCAGACGCTTGGCCAGCTGGTCAAAATGGAACTGGATATTGGTGAACGTATCCGGGGAGGGGTGGAAGCGCACAGAGGTGCCGGTGCCTTCGGTTTCACCGATCACCGCCAGGGGTGCCTGTGGCACCCCATGATGATAGACCTGTTCGTAGCGTTTTCCTTCTCGCCGGATGGTCAGCACCAGCTCCCGCGACAGGGCGTTGACTACGGAGACCCCAACACCGTGCAAGCCGCCGGACACCTTGTAGGTGTTGTCATCGAATTTGCCGCCAGCGTGCAGCACGGTCATGATGACTTCCGCCGCAGATACCCCTTCCTCGTGCATTTCCGTGGGAATTCCGCGCCCGTCATCACTGACTGTGACCGATTCATCGGGGTGTATCACGATATCGACCCGGCTACAGTGCCCGGCAAGCGCCTCATCAATCGAGTTATCCACGAGCTCAAACACCATATGGTGCAAGCCCGTGCCGTCGTCAGTGTCACCAATGTACATGCCGGGGCGTTTACGGACCGCATCAAGGCCCTTCAGGACCTTGATGCTCGAGGAATCGTAGCTTTGCTCGTTGTCACTCATGGATAACTCTCTTTTTCTCTCTACTACCGGCCCGCCGTTGCGGTGCCAGCTTATAGCGTCTCGATATCGGGCTCAGCCAGACATCGCTCACGTACAGCCCGATGGGGGCTGCTCCTGGGTCGGATCCGTAGCCGACCTCTCTACCACACGACCGTGTTCCACGTGGAACATCATGGGGTTCACGCCCTCTGGCCACATTCCCTCGAGATCCTTGGCGTCTACACAGGTGATAAACACCTGTGCCTGCAGCGCCGTCAACGCCTCACAGACTTGTCGGCAGTGCTGAACGTCAAGCTCCGACGGCAGGTCATCCACCAGATAGACGCAACCCCGGGGCTGAGACTCAGCCATTATCTGCCCCTGCGCCAACTTCAGGCCGCACACCACCAGTTTTTGCTGTCCTCGCGAAAGCGTCTCCGCCGCAGAGTATCCGGACACCGTCACACGAAGATCCGCACGCTGGGGGCCGACGTGGGTATAACCCTGCTCACTGTCGGCGACCTCACTGGACGCCAACGCATCCCCATAGGCCAGGGACTTGTCCCAACCCTTTCTATAGCGCAGCTCCAGCCCGGTAAGCCCTGGCGAGAGCTCCGCCATTATGGCGCGAAACCGAGGGGCCAGCACTTCAAAGTAGGCCTGACGGTAATGGTGGATCTGTTCTCCTGAAGCCGCCAGCTCCCGCGTCCATACTGACAACTCGGAATGCTCCAGTTTACCACGCCGCAGGAGCTTATTGCGCTGTTTTACGCACCGCTGGAATCGCTGCCACTCACTGAAGAAACGTTGTTCCACGTGGAACACACCCCAGTTGAGGAACTGGCGCCGCGCCGCCGGGCTGCCAGTCAATAAATCAAAAGATGCCGCATTCAGGACCTGCAGGGGCAGATGGGCTACCAGTTCGGCCACCGAGCGCAGCTTCTCGCCCGCGAGTTTGATCTGCAGCTCACCGCTGAGCTCACGCTGAACGGCCACCGAGGCCCGCTGCCCCGCGGTCGCAAACTCAGTCACACCGTATACGGTACAACGCTGTTCACCGTGGGTAACCAGGGTTCGAGGAGTCCCCGCACGGAAGCTGCGCGACATGCCCAGCATGTGTACCGACTCGAGGATGCTGGTTTTGCCGCTGCCATTGGGACCGTAGAAAATATTCACCTGTCCCAGCTCGCGCAGCGCGACCTGGGACAGATTACGGAGGTGGTGGATCTGTAATTGAGTTAGCAAAAACGGCTGTTACAACCGCATCGGCATGACAACGTAAAGGGAATCGCCATCTTCCGATTCTTCCAGCAAGGCACTGCTGTTGGGGTCAGACAGGGAGAGTTTGACCTGCTCGCCGCTCAGCACACCAAGAACATCCAGCAGATAGCTGACATTGAAGCCGATCTCGACCGGGTCGCCCTGGTAATCAACAGGTACCTGCTCTTCAGCCTGTTCCTGTTCGGGGTTGTTTGCCACGATTTCGATAACGTCGGTCGCCACCTTCAGGCGCACGCCCCGGTACTTTTCATTGGAAAGAATCGCCGTGCGAGTGAAGGCCTGACGCAGCTCCAGGCGGGAGCCCAACACAATTTTGTCAGCCGCACGGGGCAGCACACGCTCGTAATCGGGGAATTTGCCATCCACCAGCTTGGAGGTGAAGGTAAAACCCTCCGTCGTGGCGCGAAGATGGTTGCTACCCAGCACCACCACGATGTCCTCGTCTTCTTCCAGCAGCAATCGAGACAGTTCAAGTACACCTTTGCGCGGCAGAATCACCTGGGTGTCCTCATCGACAGGCAACGGCGAGGGCAGGGTACACATGGCCAGACGGTGACCATCGGTGGCGACCACCCGCAGGCGACCCGCCTTGAGTTCCAGCAACATTCCGTTCAGATAGTAACGGACATCCTGCTGTGCCATGGCAAAAGCCGTGCGATCAAACAGCCGGCGTAACTGGCCCTGCTTGACCGTAAAGCGATGCGTACCCACCCCCTCTTCAACAGCGGGAAACTCGCGAGCAGGCAGCGTCGAAAGCGTGAAACGGCTGCGCCCGGAGCGCACCGTGACTTTGCCGTCCTCCACGGTGAACTGGATATCACTGCCTTCCGGCAGCGACTTGCAGATATCCACCAGTTTGCGCGCCGGAACTGTCACCTCGCCGGGCGCAGACGCCGGGGCGGGTAGCGCCACGCGCCCGACCAACTCAACCTCCAGGTCAGTGCCAGTTAATGAGAGTTGATCGCCTTCCAGCACGAGTAACACGTTGGACAGAATGGGCAAGGTCTGCCTGCGCTCGACGACGCCGGCAACCAGATTAAGGGGCTTGAGCAACGCATCCCGTGAAATCGAGAACTTCATAAATCCAGGTTCCTTCCGAACGCGCCTACGTTGTGAGTGAGCGCAGCAAGTTTTTGTAATCTTCCCGAATATCAGAGTTGGTTTCGCGAAGTTCTTTTATTTTACGGCATGCGTGCAACACTGTCGTGTGGTCTCTGCCGCCAAAGCTGTCGCCAATTTCCGGCAGGCTGTGGTTCGTCAACTCCTTGGCCAGGGCCATCGCCACCTGGCGCGGCCTCGCAACCGAGCGACTGCGACGGCGCGACATCAGGTCGGCGATCTTGATCTTGTAGTACTCGGCGACGGTGCGCTGGATATTGTCCAGGCTGACCTGCTTGTCCTGCAGTGCGAGCAGATCCTTGAGACTCTCTTTGACCAGATCCACATCGACGGGTTTTCCAGTGAAGTTAGCGCTCGCTATCACTCTTTTCAGCGCACCCTCCAGCTCTCTCACATTGGAGCGAATGCGCTGGGCGATAAAAAACGCGGCGTCCGGTGGCAGGGTGATACGCGACTGCGCCGCCTTGTTCATCAGGATGGCCACCCGGGTTTCCAGCTCAGGAGGCTCAACCGCCACCGTCAGCCCCCAGCCAAAGCGGGATTTCAGACGCTCTTCCAGGCCATCAATTTCCTTCGGGTAGCGATCGCAGGTGAGAATCATCTGCTGCCCCCCTTCAAGCAGGGCGTTAAAGGTGTGGAAAAATTCTTCCTGCGAACGGTCTTTCTTGGCGAAAAACTGAATGTCGTCAATCAGCAGCGCATCCACCGAACGGTAATAGCGCTTGAAGTCACTGATCGCGTTGAGTTGCAGCGCCTTTACCATATCGGCCACAAACCGCTCTGAGTGCAGGTAGACCACCTTGGCTTCGGGGTTCTGCTGCTTGAGGGCGTTACCCACGGCGTGCATCAGGTGGGTTTTGCCCAGGCCGACGCCGCCATAGAGAAACAGCGGGTTGTAAGCTTCACCCGGGTTCTCGGCAACCTGGCGGGCCGCCGCGAGGGCCAGCTGGTTCGACTTGCCCTCCACAAAGTTGTCGAAGGTATAGGAATCCACAAGATTGGGTTGCTGGGCATCTTCACTGGGCGACCTGCTCCGCAGGGCGGCTGCCGCCGGCCCGAACTCCTGCTGCGGCGCTGCGACTGCCTGGATTCTGGGTGCCGCGACACTGCGCAGCGCAGCGCCACCGCCGTTGACCGCGTAACCCGATACGGCCGGTGGACTGTACTCCTCACGGCTGTGCACCACGCCCAGAAGCTCCCGAACCGGCTCAACAGGCTCAAGCTCTCGCGCCTGACCAATCTCCAGGGCCAGTTGCGGTGCCTCGGCAGGCGCGAGCTGCTGCAACAGCTCGCGTATGCGGGGCGCAAACTTGTCGCTGACGAAGTCCTTGATAAACCGGTTGGGTGCAAACAGCGTTAACTGTCGCCCTTGCTGGCGACTCTGCAGCGGACGAATCCAGGTGTTGAACTGCTGGCTTGGCAACTCGTCCTGCAGACGATTGACACACTGCTGCCATATGACGTCTGGCAAAATTCTCCCCTTTGAAGGCCCTGATCCCACCTTCACAACAACGATTACGCCCATCACGTAGTGTGAGTTCGCGCTGTAAAAACTTCCGGGCTTTTCGATCCCGGTGCGCCGATGATACCCGTGAACCCGCGAGTTATCCACACCTCGGCGGGTTTTTTTTAAAACTTATTTTTTTATACTTTTCATACACTTGGGTTTATTTTGGGTGTTTTTTGAGCGGCCCTGCATCGATCCACCTGTGAACACATGATCTGTGTATAACCTGTGTATATGTTCGGGGCAAGATGTGCGCTGATTGCCGAAAGGCGCGCCGCAACTGGCATTCCCGGCACAGGGGAGCGGAGCGCGGCGCGTGCGCTGCCAGTGCCGGCACTCGCGCAGAAAGAAAGCGCGAAGCTGTCATTGAATTCGGCGCAGGGTTTCTCTAGAATACCCAACCTTTTTGCGGCCCGGTACTCCACCGAGCGCCCCGTGCTGTACCGATCACGGGGCGGGTGAAGCGTCAGCCTTCTATTTATTACCTCCTATTTGGAACAGTGTCATGAAAAGAACATTTCAGCCCAGCGTCCTGAAGCGCAAGCGCACCCATGGCTTCCGCTCTCGTATGGCCACCAAGAACGGCCGCCTGGTCCTCAGCCGCCGTCGTGCGAAGGGTCGCAAGCGCCTGTCTGCCTGATGCGGGAGAGCCTTCGTGGGCGCAGCCGCTGAGTGCGAACCGAGTGCTGGCGCTTTCGGCAAATGCAGGCGCCTGTTGAATGCGGCCCAATATCGGGCCGTTTTCGATGGAGCCTCCCTAAAGGCCTCGCACCGTCATCTGCTGATGCTGGCGCGACCTGCCGACGGTCTGCACAGCCGGCTGGGGCTGGTTATCGCCAAGAAGAACGTACGCAAGGCGGTACAGCGCAATCGCATCAAACGCATAGTCAGGGAATCGTTCAGGCAACTGCCTGATACCGGCGCCCCGCTGGACATCGTATTTCTGGCGCGCCGCGGCCTGGACGATATGGACAACGCTTCACTGTTCGCCACGCTGGGAGAACAATGGCAAAAGCTGTCACGACACAAGGCGACACACACGGGCGCGCGAGACCGCTGATGCGCCGTCTCTTTATCGCCCTGATTGCTGTGTACCGCTACGCCATCAGCCCATTTCTGGGCAATCACTGCCGATTTTACCCGAGCTGCTCACACTACGCTCAGGAAGCCATCGATTTGCACGGCGTTATCCGAGGCTCATACCTCACTCTGCGCCGGCTTGGCAAATGCCATCCCTGGCATGAGGGTGGGCTCGACCCGGTGCCCCCCTGCAAGCACACTCACTGACAAAGCTGATACCCGCTATGGATTTCCAACGTACTCTGCTGATCGGCGCCATCGCCCTTCTCTCATTCATGCTGCTGACTGAGTGGGTCGCCTTCAAGGACGCCAAAACCACGGCGGAGCAACCCGTCGCCAGCCGCCTGATCACTGCCGAGCCGGATAGCCTGCCGGAACCGGCCGCGGCATTACCTGCTACCACCGCCGCAGACTCGGGCAACGAGGACCTGCCACAAGCACCCGAATCCATTGCCGACACGCAGACCGCATCGACGCCGGAAGTGATCAGCAACAGTGGCGACATCATCACCGTGCACACCGATGTGCTCCAGGTTGCCATTGACCTGCGCGGCGGCGACATCGTGGAGCTGGCACTGCCGGAACACCTTGAGGATATCGACAAGCCCAACCAGCCCTTCGTGCTGCTGGAGCAGAACGAGCGCCGCATCTACGTCGCACAGAGTGGCCTGATTGGGTCGAATGGTATCGACAGTGAATCCCGCGCTCACTTCAGCGCCGCACAATCACGCTATGAGCTGGCACCCAACGCGGATGAACTGACCGTCGACCTGCTGTGGCAGAACGCGGAGGGACTGAGCGTGACCAAGCGCTTTACCCTGCGCCGCGGTGACTACCTGATGACCGTGAGCTATATCGTCGACAACAAAACCAGTGAACGCTGGCAGGGCAACCTGTTCGGCCAGATCAAGCGGGACAGCAGTAAGCCCTCGACGGTTGACTCCAGCGGCATGGGCCTGCAGCCCTTTCTGGGCGCTGCCATCACCCAGCCCGACGAACGCTTCACCAAGTTCAGCTTCAAGGACATGCGGGAAGAACCTTTCCGCGCGCAGCTTCCGGGTGGCTGGATCGCCATGATTCAGCACTACTTCCTCAGCGCCTGGATTCCGGCAGCAGACCAGAGCCATACCTACAGCACACGGGTAACCTCATCCGGCTTTAATATTGCGGGCTTTACCAGCCCTGCGCTGGTGGTGGATCCCGGCCAGCAGGGCAGTGTCAGCGCCGGCTTCTACGCGGGACCCAAGGACCAGTACCGGCTTGCAGAAATTTCCCCCTACCTAGACCTCAGCGTGGATTACGGCTGGCTGTGGTGGATTGCGCAGCCGCTGTTCTGGCTGCTGATCAAAATCCACGCCTTCGTCGGCAACTGGGGTGTCGCCATCATCCTGCTGACCGTTTTGATCAAGGCCGTCTTCTTCAAGCTGTCAGCCACAAGTTATCGCTCAATGGCCAATATGCGCCGTGTAGCGCCAAAAATGCAGGACATCCGGGAGCAATACGCCGAGGACAAGGCCAAGCAAAGCCAGGCGATGATGGAGCTGTATCGCAAGGAGAAGATCAACCCGATGGGCGGCTGCCTGCCGGTGCTGGTGCAGATGCCGGTGTTCATCTCACTCTACTGGGTGCTGATGGAGAGCGTTGAACTGCGCCATTCACCTTTCTTCCTGTGGATTGAAGACCTGTCGGTCATGGACCCCTACTTTGTGCTGCCGCTGCTGATGGGTGCCAGCATGTGGTTCATGCAGAAGCTGAACCCGCCGCCACCAGACCCGATGCAGGCCAAGATCATGCAGTGGTTGCCCGTGATCTTCACCTTCTTCTTTCTCTGGTTTCCGGCGGGCCTCGTACTCTACTGGGTGGTCAACAACCTGCTCTCCATGGCCCAGCAGTACGTCATCACCCGACAGATCGAAAAGTCGGACGCCAAAGCGAAAGCCTAGTAGCGCCCCCTGCGGGGCGCTGCGCGGCTGGCGTATACTGCCGGTGTGACAACTACTCCCTACCACGCAGACACGATTGCCGCCATAGCCACTGCGCCCGGACGCGGTGGTATCGGCATTGTGCGCCTGTCCGGTCCTTCCGCTGCACCCATTGCCGAGCGTCTTACAGGCAGACAGCTCACCCCGAGACACGCGCATTTCTGCCTGTTTGCGGATGCCCGGGGAGAGACACTGGACAGCGGTATCGCCCTCTATTTTCCTGCACCCCATTCCTTTACGGGGGAAGACGTTGTCGAACTGCAGGGACATGGCGGGCCGGTCGTACTGGACCTGCTGGTCGCCGCCTGCCTTGCGCTGGGTGCGCGACAGGCACGGGCAGGGGAGTTCTCAGAGCGCGCCTACCTCAACGACAAACTTGACCTGGCGCAGGCGGAAGCCATCGCCGACCTGATCAACAGCACCACCGAGCAGGCGGCACGCAATGCACACCGCTCCCTGCAGGGCGCCTTCTCGCAGGAAATCGACCGGCTGGTCGCAGAGGTCACCCGCCTGCGTGTGTACGTGGAGGCCGCGATCGACTTCCCCGAAGAGGAAATCGACTTTCTGGCCGATGGACACGTGGCAGATTCACTACAGACCCTGGCCGCACAACTGGGCGTGGTTATGACAGCGGCACAGCAGGGAAGCCTGTTGCGCGAGGGCATGAAGGTCGTCATTGCCGGGCGCCCCAACGCCGGCAAATCCAGCCTGCTGAACGCTCTGGCAGGCCAGGAAAGTGCCATCGTCACGGACATTGCGGGAACCACACGGGACATCCTGCGAGAGCATATCCAGATTGATGGAATGCCGCTGCACATTGTGGATACCGCGGGACTTCGCGCCAGTGACGACGCCGTGGAGCAGGAAGGCATCCGCCGCGCACAACGCGAAATCGCCAGCGCAGATCGCATACTGCTGGTGGTCGACATGAATGACGACAGCCCGTTACCCGACGACCTATGGCCCGGTTATCCCGCAAGCGCTGTGCCGGTGACGCTTATCCAGAACAAATGTGACCTGGCCGGTGAGGCGCCGGGGGTGAGTCAGGAGGGCGACTCCGTCACCGTGCGGCTTTGCGCCCGTTCGGGCGCCGGGGTGCCGCTGCTGCGTGAACACCTGAAACAGTGTATCGGTTACACCGGCGCTGCCAGTGATACCTTCAGTGCACGGCGCCGGCACTTGCAGGCGCTCTCGATCGCGGCTGAACACCTGGAAAACGGGCGTCGACAGTTGGAGGAGGCGGGCGCAGGAGAGCTGCTGGCAGAGGACCTGCGTCTGTGCCACGACACCCTGGGCGAAATCACTGGAAAAATGTCCAGTGACGCGCTGCTGGGCGAGATATTCTCCAGTTTCTGCATCGGTAAATAGATCGCGTCCCTGGCCACAGTTTGTACACAGCTTGTACCGCTGTTTTGTCACCAGTGTCCGGCAACGGATAACCCTGTGGACAACCGGACGTGCAACGCGGTAGTGAACTGGGGGCAAACGGCTACCTGCCTGTAGCGCTGTAGTCACCAGCGGTTTCGATCCCCAGTGCATACACAGCCAAACCACGCCAGGAACAGCGCTTCATCGCCTGCTTATCATTGCAGCAAGTCTTTGAAATATCTGCGTAAAGACCGCTTGTTCACCGAAAGAGGCTCGCTATTCAATAACAATATCAGTTCTATTCTTTCATCTTTCAAAGCGTATTTATTTAATGCATTACTCAGCGGATGCGTCACAACAAAACATGCACCGAGGCGTGAGAAAACACAGAACATCTTTTGAACAACTGACCTCCCGGACGTATAATCGCCGGCCCGGTAATGACCCACCGGGCCAGGAGGCGCAGCAGCGTGGAATACACACAGAGCTTTGATGTGATTGTGATCGGCGGCGGCCACGCTGGCACCGAAGCCTGCCTGGCGGCTGCGCGTATGGGCTGTCGCACCCTGCTCCTGACCCACAGTGTCGACACCCTGGGCCAGATGTCATGCAACCCGGCTATCGGCGGCATCGGCAAAAGCCATCTGGTGCGTGAAGTGGATGCCCTTGGCGGCGCCATGGCACGCGCCACAGACCGTGCGGGTATCCAGTTCCGCGTGTTGAATGCACGCAAGGGGCCAGCGGTGCGCGCGACGCGTGCGCAGGCGGACCGTGTGCTCTACCGCAATGCCATTCGTGAGATTATTGAAGCACAGCCCGGTTTATCGATCTTCCAGCAACCGGTAGATGACCTGCTGGTGGAACAGGGTCGCGTTGCAGGTGCGGTCACCCAGATGGGATTGATTTTCCGCGCCCCCACCGTCGTGCTGACAACCGGCACCTTCCTCGGTGGCAAGATTCACATCGGTCTGCAAAACAGTGCCGGCGGGCGCGCCGGTGATCCGCCCTCCATCGCCCTGGCACAGCGACTGCGCGAAATGCCCTTCCGTGTCGACCGGCTGAAAACCGGCACACCGCCGCGTATCGATGCGCGCAGTGTGGATTTCAGCACACTGGAAGAGCAGTGGGGCGATGCAGACGCCCCCGCCATGTCGTTTTTGGGCAGCGTTGCCGAGCGTCCGCAGCAGCGCTGCTGCTGGATAACGCACACCAACGAACGCACCCACGAGATTATCCGTGGCGGCCTCGACCGCTCACCGATGTACTCGGGGGTCATCGAGGGTGTCGGGCCCCGCTACTGCCCAAGCATTGAAGATAAAATTCACCGCTTTGCCGACAAGGCATCGCACCAGGTGTTCATCGAGCCCGAGGGCCTGACCACCAGCGAACTGTACCCCAATGGTATTTCCACCAGCCTGCCCTTCGATGTGCAGCTTGCCCTGGTCCGCTCCATCAAAGGGTTTGAAAACGCGCACATCACGCGGCCCGGGTACGCCATCGAGTATGATTACTTCGACCCCCGCGACCTGCAGTATTCGCTGGAGACCCGTGCCTTGCCCGGCCTGTACTTCGCTGGGCAGATCAACGGCACCACGGGTTACGAAGAGGCAGCGGCACAGGGCCTGCTGGCCGGTCTCAACGCAGCGCTGGCGGTGCAGGGCAAGGAACCCTGGTGTCCAAGGCGCGACGAAGCCTATATCGGCGTGCTGGTGGATGACCTGATAACCCTGGGTACCCTCGAGCCCTATCGCATGTTTACCTCCCGCGCGGAGTATCGCCTGCTGCTGCGTGAGGACAACGCCGACCTGCGTCTCACGGAAACCGCTCACCGCCTGGGGTTGATCGACGACGTGCGCTGGGTCCGGTTCGCGCGCAAACGCGATGCCATTGCCTCGGAAACGCAACGCCTGGCGACCACCTGGATACACCCGGGAACGGCTGCAGCGGCAACGCTGGAGCCCAAGCTGAAGGGACCCCTCACCCGGGAGTACAGCCTCGCCGACCTGCTGAAGCGACCTGGCATTGGTTATGCCGACGTGGCCGCGTTGAAAGGTGAATCGCTGGCCGATGAACAGGCCGCTGAGCAGGTGGAAATCCAGGCCAAGTACGCCGGCTATATCGACCGGCAGCAGGAAGAGATTGCCCGCCTGCGCCGCTATGAGCAGACCCCGCTCCCTGACTCACTGGATTACAGCACCGTAGACGGTCTGTCCCACGAGGTGCGCCAGAAACTGAGTGAGGCGCGTCCGTCGACCCTGGCGCGTGCTGGCAGAATTCCCGGGGTAACGCCCGCAGCGGTGTCCCTGCTGCTGATTTATCTCAAGAAGCGCGGCGCTCTCGAGCGTGGCAGCGAACGCATAAGCGCCTGAGTTGGACGCGGCACTTGCGCGGCAGCTGGGCGCCGGGCTCAACGCCCTGGGCGTTGCGACCAACGCTGTGCAACAACAGCTGCTGCTCGATTACCTCGCGTTGTTGGTGAAGTGGAACCGCGCCTATAACCTGACAGCCGTTCGCGACCCCGCCGCCATGGTGACCCGGCACCTGCTGGACAGCCTGGCGGTAGCGCCGTGGCTCACCGGCAGCCGCTGCATTGATGTGGGCACCGGCGCCGGATTGCCCGGTATTCCACTGGCGATCCTGTTTCCCGAGCGCGAGTTTCATCTGCTGGACAGTAATGGCAAGAAGACCCGCTTCCTGTTCCAGGCCAGAACTGCGCTGGGTCTGGACAACGTGACGGTGCACCACAGTCGGGCAGAAACCTTCATACCAGAACAGGGCTTCGATGTAGTGCTCTCCCGGGCCTTTGCCTCACTCCAGGATATGCTGGCCGTAACCCGACATTTACTGGCGCCGGGTGGTGTTTTGCTTGCCATGAAGGGCGCACGCCCCGATGATGAACTGCAGGCAATCACGCAACACTGTGCTGTGCGCCACATCAGGCCCCTGCAGGTGCCGGGGCTTGACGAGCAGCGTCACTTGGTAGAACTTGCCCTGTTGCCGACCATCGATAATCAGCATCGGCCCTAGCCAACATTACGGGAGTGCGCCTTGGCACGAGTTCTTGCAATTGCAAACCAGAAAGGCGGTGTGGGCAAAACCACTACATCTGTCAACCTGGCGGCATCCCTTGCAGCGATGAAACAGCGCCTGTTGCTGGTCGATCTGGATCCCCAGGGCAACGCGACGATGGGCAGCGGGGTGGACAAACACAGCGTCGAGCGCAGCATCTATGATGTGCTGGTGCACCGCGCGCCGGTGAACCTGATCACCCGGCGGGTACCGGAGGGGGGCTACGATGTGCTCCCCGCCAACGACGACCTCACAGCCGCCGAGGTGGAGCTGATCGGGGTTGAGCAGCGTGAACGCCGACTGAATACCGCACTGCGCGAAGTCTCTTCCGTGTACGACTACATCCTCATCGACTGTCCACCGTCCCTCAATATGCTCACGCTCAACGGGCTGGTCGCTGCCGACGGTGTGCTGATTGCAATGCAGTGCGAATACTTCGCCCTGGAGGGCCTGTCGGCGCTGGTGAATACCATCCAGCGCGTTGCGGAGTCCGTGAACCCGCTGCTACGCATTGAGGGAATCCTGCGTACGCTGTATGACCCCCGCAACAGCCTGACCAACCAGGTCTCCAACCAGTTGCACGAACACTTCGGTGAGGCAGTTTATCGTACGGTTATTCCGCGCAACGTGCGCCTCGCCGAGGCACCCAGCCACGGTCTGCCGGTGATGTATTACGACCGGCACTCCCGCGGGTCCCGGGCCTATATGGCCCTTGCGGGAGAAGTCATTCGCCGCGAGGAAAAGCGCCGCGCCGCCGCTGCAGGCACCGTGGTCAAGGAATAGGAGAGCACAATGTCAGCCAGAAAACGGGGTTTGGGGCGCGGCCTGGATGCGCTGCTGGGTGCTGGCACACAGCCCCGTGACGCGGGAGACGGTGAGGCCCAGGTCCCAGGTGATGACAAGGGCCAGCAGCAGGTGCTCAAGGATTTACCGGTAGACCTGATACAGCGCGGAAAATACCAGCCGCGCCGTGATATCGACCCGGAATCCCTGCAGGAACTGGCGGACAGTATCCGTGCCCAGGGCATCATGCAGCCCATTGTGGTGCGCCCGATCGGCGACCGCAAATACGAAATCATCGCCGGCGAGCGCCGCTGGCGTGCTGCCCAGCTGGCGGGCCTGGACCACGTTCCCGCCGTGATCCGGGACGTCAGCGATGAAGCCGCCATTGCCATGGCGTTGATAGAGAACATCCAGCGCGAGGACCTGAACCCGATTGAGGAAGCCATCGCGCTGCAGCGTCTGCAGCAGGAATTTCAGCTCACCCAGCAGGAAGTCGCCGATGCGGTGGGCAAATCCCGTTCCACCGTCACCAACCTGTTGCGGCTTATGTCACTGCAAAGTGATGTGCGTCTGCTGCTGGAGCGTGGCGACCTGGAAATGGGGCACGCCCGGGCACTGCTGGGTATCGAAGGTACCGCGCAATCGCAGGCCGCGAGAACCGTGGTCGGTAAAGGCCTTTCCGTGCGCCAGACCGAAGCGCTGGTGCGCGGCTTGTTGGCGCGCAAGGATGCGCCGCGGGAAGAGGCACCGCGTTTGGACCCGAACATCCGCCAGCTGCAGGACGACCTGTCGCAGAAAATCGGCGCACGCGTGCAAATCCAGCACGGCGCCAAGGGCAAAGGCAAGCTGGTGCTGACCTATAACAGCCTGGATGAACTGGATGGCATTCTGAGCCATATCCACTAGGCGCGGGGGCGGCGTTCACCACAGCATCTAGTGGCTGCCGGCACGCGCGCTACCAGATAAAGTAGGTCTCCCCGTATTCGCGGCAAAACGGGGCAAACGGGCGCCAACATGCTGCCAACGTCAGGGATATTTCGTACCCGGAAGCGCCGGATTTGGTTGAACCTGCCAGCCAATGCCCCTATAATGCGGGCGCCCAAAACGAGGAACAATTGTGTGGCAGTTGGCAAGGGGCTCGGCAGGAGTTTCGCGTGAGCGCGAACAGCATTCCCTCCCCCCCGGTCCACCGTGTAGCGCTGCTGCAGTTGGCCACGCTCGTTCCTTCGTGCCTGCTGGTCTGGTTGGCACTGGATGAAACGACGGCACTGTCAGCGTTATGTGGCGGTGCGGTGGCGGTGGTGCCACAGGCCTGGTTCGCTGCAAAGCTGTTTCGCGCGCGCGGCGCCCGTTCAGCCTCCGAGATAGCGCGGTCGGCACTGAGCGGCGAGATCGGAAAGTTCCTCTTGAGCGCGGTGGGGTTTGCCGCCGTGTTCGTTGTGTTGCGGCCGCTGGAAGCTGCCGCGGTGTTCGCCGGATACGTGGCGATGCTGATAGTACAAACGATAGGAAGCTGGTGGTTTTTGATGCGCCGCCAGCAGAAACAAACCGAAACACCGAAACAAGAGTTGTGATCGATGGCAGGCGAGAACCAGACGGTTTCAGAGTACATTGTCCACCACCTGACCAACCTGACCTATGGCAAGCTGCCTGCCGGTTATGAGCGCTACGACGGTTCCATCGTGGGTGATGGCGGCGCGTGGGTCATGGCGCACGGCGGTGCCGAGGCCGCTGCCATGGGTTTCACCGCAATCCACGTGGATTCAATGGCCTGGTCTATCGGACTCGGTATCCTGTTCAGCTGGCTGTTTTATCGCGTTGCCAAGAAGGCCTCCTCCGGTGTCCCCAGCGGTCTCACCAGCGCGGTGGAAATGATCGTCCAGTTTGTTGATAACACCGTGCGCGACACCTTCCACGGTCGTAACCCGCTGATCGCCCCGCTGTCCCTCACCATCTTCGTCTGGATATTCCTGATGAACCTGATGGACCTGGTGCCCGTGGATGTCGTGCCCGAATTGATGATGGCGCTGGGCGTTGAATACCACAAAATCGTGCCCTCTACCGATCCCAATATCACGTTTGGCATGGCCATCGGTGTGCTGATCCTGATTCTGTATTACTCCATCAAGGTCAAGGGCTTCGGGTTTGCCCGGGAACTGGCCATGAACCCGTTCAATCATCCGCTGTTCATCCCCGTGAACCTGTTCATGGAGATTGTCGGTCTGCTGGCCAAGCCCTTTTCGCTGGCACTGCGACTGTTCGGCAACATGTATGCCGGTGAAATGATATTTATCCTGATTGCAGCCCTGTTCAGTGCCGGCCTGGCCTGGATGGTGCCGGCAGGCCTGCTGCAGATCGGCTGGGCGATCTTCCACATTCTGGTGATCACCCTGCAGGCTTTCATCTTCATGGTGCTGACGATCGTTTATCTCAGCATGGCCCACGAAGACCACTGATTCACCTTTAACTTTGGTTATTAACGCTAGGAGAAAATCATGGAATTAGTTCTTATTGCTGCTGCAATTATGATCAGCCTCGGTGGTCTGGGTGCGGCTATCGGTATTGGCATGCTGGGCGGCAAACTCATCGAGGGTTCTGCGCGTCAGCCTGAACTGGCTCCCAAACTGCAGGTGACGTTCTTCCTGGGCGCTGGCCTGGTGGACGCTATTCCGATTATCGGCGTGGGTCTGGCGATGTACCTGATCTTCGTTGTCGCCCCTGGTATGGCCTGAGCACGACCAACAACGCAACCGTGAGCGGGGCGGCCGTACCGGCTGCCCCACCATATCTGTGAGGAGTATGGCGTGAATATCAACCTTACGCTTATCGGACAGGTCATCGCCTTTTTCGGCTTCGTCTGGTTCTGCATGAAGTTTGTCTGGCCGCCCATCATTGCGGCCATGCAGGAGCGCGAAAAGAAGATTGCGGATGGCCTGGCAGCCGCTGATCGTGCCAGTCACGATCTGGAACTGGCGCAGGAAAAAGCGCTTGAGCGGTTGAAAGAAGCCAAGCACGAAGCGGCCGGCATTGTCGATTCCGCCAACAAGCGTGCCAGCCAGATTGTGGAAGAAGCGAAAACAGCGGCGATAACGGAAGCGGAGCGGGTTAAAACTGCTGCGCGCGCGGAAATCGAGCAGGAAACCAACCGCGCCCGCGAGGCCCTGCGCGCGCAGGTTGCCGCGCTGACGCTGGCGGGAGCAGAGAAAGTGCTCGGTGCAACGATTGACCAGGACGCCCACGCGGACCTGGTGAATAAACTGGCTGCAGAGCTTTGATGGTGAGGACGTTATGGCCGAACTGACCACGCTGGCCCGCCCCTACGCGAAGGCGGCATTCGAGTACGCCCGCGACAGCCAGAGTCTGGCCGAGTGGTTGCCGCAGTTGCAGCTTGCTGCTGCCGTCAGCCGCGACAGTCGCATGCAGGCGCTGTTGCGCGATCCGGAGAAGGACGGTGCGCAGCTGGCAACCCTGCTGGCCGACGTGTGCGGCGAGGATCTCGGTCCCGCCCTGCGCAACTTCCTGAACATTCTGGCGCAGAACAAGCGTCTGCTCCTTTTGCCGCAGATCACCGTGTTGTTTGCCGGCTACAAGGCGAACCACGAAAAGTCAGTGGATGTTGAGGTCGTGTCTGCGTTTGATCTGGCGGACGATATGACTGACAAGCTGGCCTCCGCCCTGAGCAAGCGCCTGGAGCGGAAAATAAACGTGCACACCTCGACAGATCCCAAGCTGTTGGGCGGTGTGTTGATTAGGGCCGGCGATCTGGTGATCGATGGTTCCGTACGCGGTCGGCTGAACAAGCTCGCCGCGGCAATGAATTTGTAGGATTGAGGAACAGAGCATGCAGCAACTGAATCCGTCAGAAATTAGCGAGATGATCAAGCAGCGCATCGACCAGCTTGATGTGTCATCCGAGGCGCGCAACGAAGGCACCGTGGTATCGGTGACCGACGGTATTATCCGCATTTACGGTCTCACCGATGTGATGTACGGTGAAATGATCGAGTTCGAGGGCGGCATCTTCGGAATGGCGCTGAACCTGGAGCGCGACTCCGTCGGCGCGGTGATCCTCGGCGATTACAAGAATCTGGCCGAGGGCCAGTCCTGCCGCTGCACCGGTCGTATTCTTGAAGTGCCCGTGGGCCCCGAACTGCAGGGCCGCGTGGTCGATGCACTGGGTAACCCGATCGACGGCAAGGGCCCGATTAATGCCAAGTTGACCGACGCCCTGGAAAAGGTGGCGCCCGGCGTTATCGCCCGCCAGTCGGTGGACCAGCCCGTGCAGATCGGCCTCAAGGCTATCGACGCCATGGTGCCGATCGGTCGTGGTCAGCGTGAATTGATCATCGGCGACCGCCAGGTGGGCAAGACCGCTATTGCCGTCGACGCGATCATCAACCAGAAAGGTACCGGCATTAAGTGTATCTACGTGGCGATCGGCCAGAAGGCTTCCTCGGTGGCCTCGGTGGTACGCAAGCTGGAAGAGCACGGTGCCATGGAGCACACCATCGTGGTGGCCGCGACGGCCTCCGACCCGGCGGCAATGCAGTTCCTGGCGCCTTTCGCCGGTTGCACCATGGGCGAGTACTACCGCGATCGCGGTGAAGACGCCCTGATCATTTATGACGACCTGACCAAGCAGGCCTGGGCCTACCGCCAGATTTCGCTGCTGCTGCGTCGTCCGCCCGGCCGTGAAGCCTACCCCGGCGACGTGTTCTACCTGCACTCACGCCTGCTTGAGCGCGCGGCACGGGTGAATGCCGATTACGTGGAGCAGATGACCAAAGGTGCAGTGAAAGGCAAAACCGGCTCACTTACCGCGCTGCCGGTCATTGAAACCCAGGCGGGTGACGTTTCCGCGTTCGTACCGACCAACGTGATCTCCATCACCGACGGGCAGATCTTCCTTGAGGCCGACATGTTCAACGCAGGCGTACGCCCGGCGATGAACGCCGGTATCTCGGTCTCCCGTGTGGGCGGTGCGGCGCAAACCAAGATCATCAAGAAGCTGTCCGGCGGTATCCGTACCGCACTGGCCCAGTACCGCGAACTCGCGGCCTTCTCCCAGTTTGCATCGGACCTCGATGAAGCCACCAAGGCCCAGCTGGACCAGGGTGAGCGGGTCACCGAGCTGATGAAGCAGGGGCAATATGCACCACGTTCCATCGCCGACATGGGTATCGTGCTTTACGCTGCCAACGAGGGTCACCTGCGCAGCGTTGAAGTGAACAAGATTCGCGATTTCGAAGCGTCCCTGCTGTCCTTCATGCACAGCGAGTACGGCGACCTGATGAAGAAGATTGTCGAAACCGGCGATTACAACGACGAGATCGAGTCTGCCTTCAAAACGGCGATCGAAAAGTTCAAGGCCACGCAAACCTGGTAACCCCGAGGACAGCAGATGGCAGTCGGAAAAGAAATCCGGACAAAGATCCACAGTATCCGGAGTACGCAGAAGATCACCAGCGCCATGGAAATGGTGGCGGCGAGCAAAATGCGCAAAGCCCAGGAGCGTATGGCGCTGGGCAAGCCCTATGCGCGTCGTATGCGTGCGGTGGTCGGGCATATTGCCAACTCCGCGCCGGAGTACCGGCACGCCTACATGGTCGAGCGCGAGGTCAAGCGCGTGGGTTTTGTGGTGGTGTCAACCGATCGCGGCCTGTGCGGTGGTTTGAACATCAACCTGTTCAAGGCCACCGTCAAGGCCATGAAAGGCTGGGCGGACCAGGGCGTGGGCATCGACCTGTGCCTGATTGGCGCGAAGGCGGCGGCGTTCTTCAAAAGCTACGGCGGTAACGTCAAGGCGGCCGTGCGTGACATCGGTGAAGAGCCCACCTTGGGTGACCTCATCGGCAGTGTGAAGACCATGCTGGACGCCTATGAGGAAGGGCAGATCGACCGCCTGTTCCTGGTCAGCAACGAGTTCGTCAACACCATGACCCAGAGCCCGAGTGTCGAGCAGTTGCTGCCCCTGCTGGCGGAAGACAGCGCGGAAATGAAGCACCACTGGGACTACATCTACGAGCCCGATGCGATGCAGCTGCTGGAAAGCCTGTTGACGCGCTATATCGAATCGCAGGTGTACCAGGCGGTGGTGGAAAACGGTGCCTGCGAGCAGGCCGCGCGAATGCTGGCCATGAAGAACGCGACGGACAACGCCGGTGAACTGATTGATGACCTGCAATTGATCTACAACAAGGCACGACAGGCGGCGATCACCCAGGAGCTGTCGGAAATCGTCAGCGGTGCGGCGGCAATCGGCTAGGACCTAACCTATTTGGTAGCGCCGGGCTGTTCCTGCGCTGCCACCCAGAATTGAACTTTGATGCAGAGGATCCGGACATGAGCAGCGGACGAATCGTACAAATTATCGGTGCCGTCATCGACGTGGAGTTCCCACGTGAAGACGTACCCAAGGTCTACGATGCACTGTTGGTTACCGAAAAAGGCCTGACCCTGGAAGTCCAGCAGCAGCTGGGCGATGGCGTTGTGCGCACCATTGCCATGGGCTCCTCGGAAGGTGTGAGCCGCGATCTGGCGGTGGAAAACACCGGTGGCCCCATCGCAGTGCCGGTTGGCGTTGAAACGCTGGGCCGGATCATGGACGTGCTCGGCAACCCGATCGACGAATGCGGACCCATCGGTGAACAGGAGCGCGCCTCCATCCACCGCAAAGCGCCTGCCTACGATGAGCTGGCGGCTTCAGAGGAACTCCTCGAAACCGGGATCAAGGTAATCGACCTGGTCTGCCCCTTCGCCAAAGGCGGCAAGGTTGGCCTGTTCGGCGGCGCCGGCGTGGGCAAGACCGTGAACATGATGGAGCTGATCAACAACATCGCCACCGAACACTCCGGCCTGTCCGTGTTTGCCGGTGTGGGTGAACGTACCCGGGAAGGTAACGACTTCTACCACGAAATGCAGGAAGCGGGCGTGGTCAACGTCAAGGACTTCCCCAAGTCCAAGGTGGCCATGGTCTACGGCCAGATGAACGAGCCGCCCGGCAACCGTCTGCGTGTGGCCCTGACCGGCCTGACCATGGCGGAAAAATTCCGTGACGAAGGGCGTGACGTACTGCTGTTCGTCGACAACATTTACCGCTACACACTGGCGGGAACCGAGGTGTCGGCGCTGCTTGGCCGTATGCCCTCTGCGGTGGGTTACCAGCCCACGCTGGCCGAGGAAATGGGCGTGCTGCAGGAGCGCATTACCTCCACCAAAACCGGCTCGATCACCTCGATCCAGGCCGTATACGTGCCTGCGGACGACCTGACCGACCCGTCACCGGCGACCACTTTCGCCCACCTTGACTCCACCGTGGTATTGTCACGGGATATCGCCGCCAAGGGTATTTACCCGGCGGTAGACCCGCTGGACTCCACCAGCCGCCAGCTCGACCCGCTGGTGATCGGTCAGGAGCACTACGACGTGGCTCGCGGCGTGCAGACGGTGCTGCAGCGTTACAAGGAGCTGAAAGACATTATCGCCATCCTCGGTATGGACGAGCTGTCTGAAGAAGACAAGCAGACGGTTGCCCGCGCGCGGAAAATCGAGCGCTTCCTTTCACAGCCCTTCCACGTGGCGGAAGTGTTTACCGGTGCACCCGGCAAATACGTTTCCCTGAAGGACACCATTGCGGGCTTCAAGGGGATTCTGGCGGGTGAGTACGATCACCTGCCCGAGCAGGCCTTCTACATGGTCGGCAGCATCGACGAAGCGATTGAGAAAGCGAACAAGCTGTAAGGTTTGCGAACGAGGGGCTGGAGATGGCAATGACAATTCACTGCGACATCGTCAGCGCGGAGGAAGAAATCTTCTCCGGGCTGGTGGAAATGCTGGTGGCGACCGCCGAGCTGGGTGAGATGGGCGTGACCTACGGCCACGCGCCGCTGCTGTCCTCGCTGATCCCCGGGCCGATCCGCATCGTCAAGCAGGGCGGTGACGAGGAAGTGTATTATGTTTCCGGCGGCTTCATTGAAGTGCAGCCGGGCGTGGTGTCCATCCTTGCAGACACGGCCCTGCGTGCCGGCGATGTCGACGAGGCTGCCGCTGAGGAAGCGCGTCGCGAAGCCCTGCACACCCTCACCAACCAGTCGGGCGATTTCGACTACGGCCGCGCATCCGCGCAGCTCGCAGAAGCTGCCGCCCAGCTGGCCGTATTGCGCAAGATGCGTAACCGCGCCGGGCGCGGCTGAACCACCTTCCAGGGCCCTGTTCACCAGGGCCTTTTTGTTCTACGTCACACTTTTTGCCACAGCCTGAACAATCCGGTTGTTTCCATTTTCCCCCGCGTTAACATGCTAGCTGTCTGACAGTACAGCGCAGCCGCGCCCGACCTTGGTTGCGCCGGCAATAACAAAGGGATCCCGCTATGACTCTGGAAGTAATCATTCTGGCTGCCGGCCAGGGGTCGCGCATGCGCTCCAGTACGCCCAAGGTCTTGCACCTGTTGGGGGGCAAGCCGCTGCTGCAGCACGTGGTGGACGCCGCGCGCAGTCTCGAGCCCAGCGCAATCCATGTGGTGGTCGGGCACGGCGCGGACGCAGTCCGCAAGGCGATGGACGGCAGCGGCTTGTGCTGGGTCGAGCAGGCCGAGCAGCTCGGTACCGGGCACGCGGTACTCCAGGCCTTACCGGGGGTGCGCGATGAGAGCACGGTGCTCGTGTTGTATGGCGATGTGCCGCTGGTAGCACCCGATGTATTGCAGACACTGGTGGAGGCTGCGCAGGATGCTCCCGCGCTGCTGACCGCGGTGCTGGATGACCCGACAGGCTACGGCCGTGTTCTGCGCGATGGGGACAATGTGTTTTGTGCCGTGGTCGAGCACAAGGACGCCGGCCCCAAGGAGCTCGCGGTGCAGGAAGTCAACACCGGCATTCTGGCTGCACCCGCCAGCCTCTTCAGGCGTTTTCTGCCAAAGGTCGGTAACAGCAACCAGCAACGGGAATACTACCTGCCCGATGTGCTGTCACTGTCGGTTGCAGACGGTATTGCCGTGGGCACGGCGACCGTGGCCGATCCGCTGGCGGTGCTGGGGGTCAACGACCAACTGCAGCTGAGCCGCCTGGAGCGTGAGCTGCAGCGGCAGCGTGCCGAAGCGTTGATGACAGCCGGTGTGCGTCTCGCTGACCCCGCGCGTATCGACATTCGCGGTAACCTGCGCTGTGGGCGCGATGTCTTTATTGATGTGAACTGTGTGTTTGCCGGTGAGGTGATTCTGGAGGACGGTGTACACATCGGCCCCAACTGTGTGATTACCGCCAGCCGCATCGGCTCCGGCACGGAAGTACGCGCCATGAGCCATCTGGAAAAAGCCACGGTTGCAGATGACTGCACCGTCGGCCCCTACGCAAGGCTGCGCCCGGGCACCGCGCTGGCGCAGGGCGCACGCGTGGGCAACTTTGTGGAAACCAAGAAAGCGCGCATCGGTGCCGGCAGCAAGGTGAATCACCTCTCCTACATTGGCGATTGTGAGATGGGTGAGGGCGCTAATATCGGCGCAGGCACCATCACCTGCAATTACGACGGCGTCAATAAGCATATTACCCGGATCGGGGATGGCGCCTTTGTCGGTTCCAACGCGACACTGGTGGCACCTGTGGAGATTGGGTCCGGAGGCTTTGTGGCCGCTGGCTCGACCATTACCCGCGCGGTGCCCGAGGCTGAGCTGGCGGTTGCACGCGGCAAACAGCGGAATATTCCTGGCTGGAAACGGCCCGGCAAAGTGAACAAGGACTGAATCATGTGTGGAATAGTAGCGGCGGCGGCGCGGCGTGAAGTGTCGGAGATCTTGCTCGAGGGGCTGCGGCGGCTGGAGTACCGCGGCTACGATTCAGCCGGCATGGCGTTGGTGGACAACGAGCACAATCTGTTGCTGCACAAGCGCCAGGGCAAGGTGGCCGAGCTCGAGCAGGCCCAGGCCATGGACCCGAAGTACGGCTGCGTCGGCATCGCCCACACGCGCTGGGCAACGCACGGGGTTCCCTCGGCGGCCAACGCGCACCCGCATATTTCCGGGGAGCGTGTGGCGGTGGTGCACAACGGCATCATCGAGAACCACGAAGCCCTGCGCAAGGAACTGCAGGCGCAGGGCTACAGTTTCCAGTCGGGTACCGACACCGAAGTGATCGTCCATCTCCTGCACCAGCAGCTCAACCAGGGCAGTACCTTGCTGGAGGCCTTTCACGCGGTGGTACCGCGGCTGCAGGGAGCCTATGCCCTCGCTGCGGTGGATACCCGGCATCCCGATGAGGTTGTCGGCGCCCGGGAGGGCAGCCCGCTGGTGGTGGGCGTGGGGATCGGTGAGTACTTCCTGGCGTCTGACCAACTGGCCCTGCGCCAGGTGACCGACCGCTTCGTCTATCTCGAGGAAGGCGACGTGGTACGCATCACCCCAACCTCGCTGCAGATCTTTACCTCAGCGGGGGAGCCGGTTGAGCGCCGCATGACGCAGATCTCGGCGCTGGAAGAAAGCACCGGGCTGGGTGACTACGAGCATTACATGCTCAAGGAAATCCATGAGCAACCGCGTGCGCTGGCCAACACCATTCCCGTGGCGGGTACCCGCGACATCGACGACAGCGTCTTCGGGGCGGCCGCGGCCGCACTGTTCGACCAGGTGCGTGCGGTACAGATTGTTGCCTGTGGCACCAGCTACCACGCGGGGATGGTTGCCCGCTACTGGCTGGAAGAGCTCGCCGGGCTTCCCTGTACCGTGGAGGTGGCCTCCGAGTTCCGGTACCGCAAGCGGGTTCCCCTGCCGGGCACCCTGCTGGTGACCGTGTCGCAGTCCGGCGAAACGGCGGATACCTTGGCCGCCCTGCGCGACGCCACGGAGGATGCCTATCTCGGCAGCCTGGTCATCGCCAATGTGGACCACAGCTCACTGGTGCGTGAATCCGACCTGGTGTTTCTCACCCGCGCCGGCGCTGAAATCGGCGTGGCTTCCACCAAGGCCTTTACCACACAGTTGGCGGCCTTCCTGATGTTGACGCTGGTACTGGGCAAGCGCCATGGCCTGCCCACGGAAGCGGCCAGCGAGCTGGTGTCCGCGCTGCACACGCTGCCCGATTATGTGGAGCAAACCCTGCGCCTGGACCCGGTCATCAAGCACATGGCAACGGCCCTGATCATGAAGCACCACGCGCTGTTTCTGGGCCGCGGCATCCAGTACCCGATTGCCCTGGAGGGCGCGCTGAAGCTCAAGGAAATCTCCTACATACACGCCGAAGCCTACCCGGCTGGAGAGCTCAAGCACGGCCCCCTGGCGCTGGTGGACGCCGACATGCCGGTGATTGCCGTGGCGCCGGGCGATGCCCTGATGGAAAAGCTCAAGTCCAACCTGGAAGAAGTACGCTCTCGGGGCGCCGAGCTGTATGTCTTCGCTGACAGCGCGGCGCATTTTGCCGAGGAGCCCCGGGTGCATGTGATCGCGCTGCCGAGTTGCCCGGAGGTGCTAAAGCCCATTGTGTACACCGTCGCCCTGCAGCTTCTGGCCTATCATGTGGCCGTGCAGAAGGGCACCGATGTGGACAAACCGCGGAATCTGGCGAAGTCGGTGACGGTGGAGTAGACCCTCAAGGCCAGATAGCGCGCGAGCTTCGGCTTGACCTTGTCCCGTGTTTCGGCAACGCTGCAGAGACGCTCGCTCCACTGAGAGGCATGCATGGCCGACCGGATCCTGATTGTCGAAGACAACCGCGACATCCTCGCCAGCGTCGTTGACTACCTTGAAATCAAAGGCTTCGAAGTCGATGCCATTGAAAACGGCCAGGCCGCTCGCGCGCTCATCCAGGCGCACCCGTATGATCTGGTGGTGTTGGATATCGGCCTGCCCGGGATGGATGGTTTTACCTTGTGCAAAGAGCTGCGTGAGCGTGACCGCAACCCGTTGCCGGTGATTATGTTGACCGCGCGGGACGCAGTGGAAGACCGGCTTCTGGGTTTTGAGGCCGGTGCCGATGACTACCTGGTAAAACCCTTTGCCCTGCCCGAGCTGTACCAGCGCATCAAGGCCGTACTGAAACGTTCCCAGCGCAATTTCGAGCGGGTGTTGCAGGTGGGTGAGCTTTCACTGGACACTGCCTCGCGGCAGGTTCACCGCAGCGCGCAACCGGTCAAGCTGGACCGCAAGGGCTTTGTGTTGCTCGAGCTGCTGATGAAGCACTGGCCCGATGTTGTGTCACACGAAGACCTTAATCATGCGTTGTGGGGTGATGCGCCACCGGACAGTGCCGCGCTGAAGTCGCATATCTACCGCCTGCGCCAGGCCGTAGACGGGCCTTTTAACAGCCCCATGATCCGCAATGTGGCGGGCACCGGTTACACACTGGTGACCGATGCCCAGTAGATTTCGCTATTCCATTCGCGCGCGCCTGCAATGGAGTGTCATGGCGCTTATCGTGTCGCTCACCGCGCTCTGCGGGGTGTGCATGGTCTTGCTGGTGTTCTGGTTTGAGCGCACGCTGTTCTACAACCATCTGGTGGGCGACCTGAACAGCGACATTGTGCAGCACCAGGCCGTGCAAATCCCGATCAGTGTGCCGCACGGTGACAGCACGTTCTACAAGCTGCCAGGTACCGATCACCCGTTGTTGCCCGAGGCATTCCACAACTATCCGGAGGGGAATTTCGAGGTGCTCGGTGGCTCTCGCGCCTACAGCCTGATAGTGCGTCATGAGGCACCCTGGGTGTATGTGCTGGCGCAGGACCAGAGCGAGTTCGAGCGCTACGAAGTACTGGCCATTGCGGGTATTGTTGTCGGTTTCCTGCTGATATCCGGGCTTGGCTACCTGCTGTCTCGCTATATTGCCACGCAGGTCTTGCTCCCCGTAATGACGCTTGCCGCCTCAGTGACGGACGACGCCACGCCAGGGGGTGGTCTGGCGGCTTTCCCGCCGGAGGCCTATCCGAATGACGAGGTGGGCGCCCTGGCCCGCGCTGTGCAGGGCTATGCCGATCGTGTGGCGGATCTGCTGGAGCGCGAAAGGCAGTTCACGGGCGATGTCAGCCATGAATTGCGCACGCCGATGATGTCGATTCAAGCCGCCAGCGACCTGTTGCAGGAGATCACCGGGAAAGACCCTGCACAGCAGAAAGTGGCGGCGCGTATCCAGCGGGCGATCAATGATATGCAGCAGCAGATTGCGCTGTATCTGCAGCTTGCGCGCGACCCGGAGGAATGCCAGCGAGAGGCAAGCTGCACGCTGGCTGAAGCTGCCCAGGAGGCACGGGTGCTCTGGTGTGGGCGCGCGGAGGAAAAGGGTATTGCGCTTGTCTGCGAGCAGCAACCTGAGCGGGCAACCGCCCGCGTGCCGCAGTTTCTTATCGGCGCCGTGCTCAATAACCTGTTGCACAACGCCCTTAATCACACCGAGCAGGGTGCCATCACCCTTGAGGTGGGTGAGCATTCGGTTGCCGTGCGCGACACCGGCAGCGGTATCGATCCCGCCGTAGCAGCACGCATTTTTGAACGCGGTGTCCGCTCTCAGCAGGGCCCGGGTTCACGCTACGGGTTGGGGTTGTCTATATCAAAACGTATCTGCGATCACCAGGGCTGGCAGATCAGCGTGCAACCCAACCAGCCACGGGGTACCACTTTCACCGTAACCGTGTCTTAACGCCCATCCGCCCAGTATTTTTCCTGCTGTGACTTTTTTGTCACCTGCCACTCCCTAGTCTCCTGCCATCACTGTGATGCTCGCTGTGCCTGTCCTGCAGCAGATCGCAGGTTAAGGAGCTTACGCATGACATTGAAACCTCTGGGAATGAGCCGGTTTACCCTGCTGCTTGCCACCTACTTCGTACTGGTCATCAACATCCCGCTGACGGCGCGTCTGGCCACTATTCTGCAGCATACGGAAGGTTTGAGCCTGGGTATGGTGCTCTCGCTGCCGCTGTTCTTTGGCTCGGTCTTCTACCTGCTATTCAGCCTGTGGACCTTTCGTTACCTCGCCAAGCCCTTCGCCGTTGTCATGTTGCTGGCATCCTCACTGGTCAGCTACGCGATGTACTACTACGGCACCGTGTTCGATATGGACATGATCCGGAACCTGGTGGAGACCAATCCGGGTGAGGTACACGCCTATCTCAATCGTAATCTGGTTCTGTGGTGGCTACTGACCGGTGTAGTGCCTGCTGGCTTGCTCATCGCCATGCCCCTGCGCAGTCGCACCCCGGTTCGCGAGGTAGCGCAAAAGCTGGTCACCATGTCGATGGCGCTATTGGTGATCGTCGGTATTGCCGCGCTGTATTACAAGGATTACGCCTCACTGGGACGCAACAACCACGAATTGAACAAGCTGATTATCCCCACGCACTATCTGTACAGTGCTGGCAAGTTTGTCAGCCGCACTTACCTTGCTCCCCCCCGACCCCATCAGGTGATGGGTGAGGACGCCACGATCGCGGACGCCCACCCGGCGCGCAAGAAACGCCTGTTGGTGCTGGTGCTGGGCGAAACGGCGCGCGCACGCAATTTTGAGCTGAATGGTTATCCGCGGCCCACCAATCAGTTCACCCGTGATCTTGGCCTGGTCTTCTTCAGGCACGTGTCGTCCTGCGGTACGGCCACCGCGGTATCAGTGCCCTGCCTGTTTTCGCGACTCGACCGCACCGATTATGACGCCGGGGTAGCGAAGACCCAGGACAACCTGCTCGACGTGATTCAGCGTTCAGGGGTGGCCGTACGCTGGCTGGAAAACGACGGTGGTTGCAAGGGCGTCTGTGCCCGAGTGCCAACCCAGGCCTTCGAACCCAGCCCCGGCGTGCCGTTCTGTGACGGGGAATACTGCCGTGATGAAGTACTGCTGGAGGGCCTCAAGGCGCAACTGGCGGCACTGGGCGACAAGGACGCACTGGTGGTGCTGCATCTGGCTGGCAGCCATGGACCAACCTATAACCAGCGTTACCCGGATGCATTCCGGCGCTTCACGCCGGACTGTCCGCGCAGTGACATACAGAACTGTTCAGACCTGCAGATCGTCAATAGCTACGACAACACACTGTACTACGACGACTATGTCATGAGTCGTGTCATCGCATTGCTGGGCGAGCAGACCCAGTGGCAGGCGGGCTTGCTGTATGTGTCGGATCACGGTGAATCCCTGGGCGAAAACGGCCTATACCTGCACGGCATGCCCTATGCCCTGGCACCGCAGGAACAGACCCACATTCCCATGTTGCTCTGGATGTCGCCGGAATTTGCCGCCTCGCCGGGTTACGACGCGCGCTGCGTGGCGCGCAGCGCTGAGCAGGACACGTTATCCCATGACAACGTGTTTGATGCCGTCCTTGGCCTCATGCAGGTAGAAACCAGTCTCTATCGCCCAGAGTGGGACATGCTTCGCTCCTGTCGGGTGCCTGAGCTGCTGGCGGATGAATCCCGCGAAGTGGCGCCGCACGAAGGCGCCGCAGCCCGTAAGGGCTGAGCGTCCACGTCATCGCCTTCAACCCCCGAGTATTTTTGCCATGTCCATTGCCCTTCCCAGGCTGCTCGAGCGCATGCTGCGGCCTTTGTGGCTGTTTCTGTTTGCTGGCCTGCTGCTCACCACCACCAGTCGTGCAGGCCTTCTGCTGTGGCAGATCGACCGCTTCGGGGGCGTTGCCGATGTCCTGAAGGTCCTCGGGTTCGGCCTGCGCATTGACTTTGTGATGCTCTGCTACTGGATGATACCTGCGCTGTTGATGCTGCTGATCCTGCCCCTGCGTTTTCGGTCGGTGTGCGCTGCCGTCTGGCTGGCCCTCGGCTTTACGCTGCTGGCCTTCATGGAAGCGATCACGCCCGGGTTCATAGCCCAGTACGATCTGCGTCCCAATCGATTGTTTGTTGAGTATCTTCAGTACCCGCAGGAAGTGTTCGGGATGCTGCTCGGTGGGTTCATACTGGAAACCCTCTGTGGGCTCGCTGTGCTGTTGCTGGTACCGTGGCTGGCCTGGCGTGCGATACGTCGTGTTGCGCCGACTTCAGACGTGGCTGCCACCGGGTGGCTCAGGTTGCTGGTGCTGTTACTGCTGTTGCCGGTCCTGGTACTCGGTGCGCGTGGCACGCTGCGGCACCGGCCGATCAATCCCGGATTCACCGCGTTCAGCAGTGATCCACTAGTGAATGACCTCACACTGAATTCGCTGTATTCGGTCGCCTATGCAGTACGTGCCATGCGTAATGAGGTGGATGCATCCGGGCTGTACCCGCCGCTGCCGGATGCGGTGGTGTTTGCCGAGGTGCGCCGGGCCATGGGCGTGGCTGACGCGCAGTTTTTGTCCACCGACTACCCCACCTGGCATCTGCAAAAACCGTCCGTGACTGCACCACGCCTGCGTAACCTGGTTATTGTGTTGGAGGAGAGTCTGGGTGCGCAGTACCTCGGCACACTGGGCGGAGACGACCTTACGCCGGCCTTCGACGCGCTGGCTGAGCAGGGCTGGTTGCTGGAGGAGCTGTACGCCACCGGCACACGCTCCGTCCGTGGCATCGAGGCTGTGGTGACCGGTTTTGTGCCTACCCCGGCACGCAGCGTGGTGAAACTGCCGCGGTCACAGCAGGGTTTCTTCACGCTGGCTTCGCTGTTGCGCGAGCGCGGTTACGACACCTCATTCATCTACGGCGGCGAGGGCCATTTCGATAATATGGCGAGCTTCTTTCTCGGCAACGGCTTTGAGCGCGTGGTGGACCGGCGGCACTACGAGAACCCCGAATTCATGGGTTCCTGGGGGGTGTCTGATGGCGACCTGCTGCGCAAGGCGCACGAGGAATTCAGCCGTCTGCACGCAACCGGTGTGCCCTTTTTCAGCCTGGTGTTCAGCTCGTCCAATCACACGCCCTATGATTATCCGCTGAACGCCATAACTCCTGTGGAGCAACCGCCAAACACCAAGCGCAATGCGATCCGCTATGCCGATCACGCCCTCGGCGAATTCTTTGCCCTCGCACGTTCGAGCGACTACTGGGATGACACCCTGTTCCTGGTGGTGGCTGACCACGACGACCGGGTTTTCGGCAGACAGCTGGTGCCCGTGGAGCACTTCAGAATCCCCGGCTTGCTGATTGGGAACGGCATTCCGGTACAGCGTGATGCAAGAGTGCTGAGCCAGCTTGACCTGCCGCCTACGCTGCTGTCACTGCTGGGCATTGAGGCGGAGCACCCGATGGTGGGCCGGGATATGACACAGCTGCCGCCCGCTTATGAAGGACGCGCAATCATGCAGTACGGTGCCAACCAGGCTTATTGGCGCGGCGATCAGGTGGTGGTTCTGCAACCTGGAAAGGCACCGCAAACCTTTCGCTTCCAGCGAGAGGGGTTCACCTTTGGGCAGCCAATTGCCAACCCCGAACTGGAGCGTGAAGCCCTGGCGCACGCCCTCTGGGGCAGCCTCGCGTACCGACGCGGACTCTACCCACCCACCGTCGAGCGGTCGCGCTAGCGCACAGGCTGCCGGAGTTGCGGTGGGCCTGCTGTGGAGTGTGATCCTGCTTTTCTAACACATGCAATCGCCCGGGGAACACGCGGTTCCCGCAGCCCGGGTTGTACTCCTGCGCCCGCGGCGGGCTACACTGGGCCCTCTGCAGGAGGGCCTGGCATGTTTCACTACGACTTTTACCAGAAGAATATTCGCATACTCGGCGTTATCGCCATTCTCGTAAGCCTGGGTGCCTGGGCCATGGACTGGTTGGATGTGGTTTACGCCTGCCCCTTCTGCCAGGTGCAGCGTACGGTGATCGGCCTGCTCGGCGTTCTTATGCTGTTGGCTTCCAGCCATTTCATCGTCAAGTATGTCGCCTCGGTCATCGGCTTTTTTGGTACTGGTGTGGCGATGATGCAGCACTTCCGCGGCTGGGTGAGAATCCACAAGGGCGAATTCAGCTGGTACGAGCCGTTCTATCTGGATGCGTTTCTGCTGTCGGCGGCGGCGATGTTCATCATCATTGCGCAGCTGTGGATCATTTGCCTGAGAGACCGTCACATTCCTTAGCGGGGAACGTTCCGGCGCCATTCCAGAGCCTGGCAAGGCTGGTCTTCCGCGCGTCTCGCAGGTACTGTATCGGGCCAACTAACAACTGTTAATTAGCCTGAACGGGAGCCGCGTAATGAAGACCCTGGAAACCCTGCTGACTGAGACCTCGGACAAGATATTCACGATCACACTGAACCGGGAAAAGAACCTGAACGCCCTGTCCTCACAGGTGCTGGAGGAACTGGAGTACGCGCTCAATTCTGTGCGCTCCGACCCGGCCGTCTCGGTGATTGTGATCCGGTCAAAGGGCCGGGCCTTTTCCTCGGGTTACGAGCTCGGCAGTGAACACTGGGTCACATCCCAGTACCCGGGGCATACCGAGAACATCGATATCCAGGCCGATCGCCGCGATATTCACGACCTGGTGGATTACTGGATGCGGATCTGGCGCTACCCGAAGCCCATTGTGGCGCAGGTGCAGGGCGACTGCCTGTCGGGGGCCGGCGAACTGCTCGCGGTCTGTGATCTTGCCATCGTCAGCGAACGGGCGCGGTTTGGTCACCCGGCCGCCTGTGACCTGGGCATTCCGCCTTCGATCATGTTCTGGCCCATCCTCATTGGCCTGCGCAAGACCAAGGAGCTGTTGCTGACCTCCAAGCTGATCGACGCGCAGGAAGCGCTGAGCATCGGGCTGGTCAATGAAGTGGTGCCCCACGACGAGCTGGAAGCGCGTGTGCAGGCGATTGCCGCGAAGATTGCCAAGGCACCCTCGGACAATTCGATTCTCCTGAAGAGCATCTCCAACACCTGGTTCGAAAATATGGGTATGCAGCAATCCATACGCACCGGTGCTGACATCGACGCCATTTATCACCAGAACCGCAGCTACACCGACTTCTTCAAAACCCTGGAAGAAGAGGGTGTGCGGGAAGCGTTTGCCAAACGCGCGCGCCTGTACAGCTGAGGGGGCATTATGAGCCACGCAAAGAACGGCAGTCTGCCGGTATGCAGCACCTACGACGCGCTCTGCGAACAGTTCTCATGGTCGATACCGGACATGTTCAATATCGCGGATGCGATCTGCGATCGCTGGGCGGCGGACGAGCAGCGCGTCGCCATCACATTCGAGGATGCCGACCGGCAGGTGCGGCAGGTGACCTACCGCAGCCTGCAACAGCACGCCAACCGACTGGCGAACCTGTTTGCGTCCCTGGGGATTGTGCGTGGGGACCGGATCACGGTCTGTCTGCCGCAGCGCCCTGAATGCGCGATAGCGCACATTGCCTGCTTCAAGTCGGGCATTGTGTCCTGCCTGGCGTCGGTGCTGTTTGGCGAGGAGGCCCTGAAACACCGTATCAATGGCAGTCGCTCGCGCTTGTGCATTGTGGATGCCGATAACTACGCCAAAATCGAGGCCATTTTTGACGACTGCCCGACGCTGGAGCACATCCTGGTAGTGGGTGAGGTGGATGCCGCCGCGCCGCTGGAATTCTACGCCGCCACACGTGACCTGTCGGACCAGTGGGTGAATGTGGCTACGCGCGCGGAGGAGCCGGCCTGGATCAACTACACCTCGGGCACCACAGGCCTGCCCAAAGGGGTGGTGATGCCGCACCGCGCGGTGCTCGGCAACGTGTCCATTTTCGAGTACCTGTTCGACTATTACCCGCAGCCCGGGGATGTGCTGTGGTCCCAGGCAGACTGGGCCTGGGTGGCTGGCTTCGCCGATATCTTCCTGGTAGGCACCTTCCACGGCTGCAGAATCGTGTCCACCAGTATGAAGGGGTTCGACCCGGTCGAGGCCTTCCGCATTCTCTCGGAACACAAGGTCACCGTGTCGCTGCTCACGCCCACCATGCTCAAGCTGATGCGTGAAGCCAGTGCCCGTGTCGAAACCGACCAGGTGCAGTTGCGCGTTGTGCTGTCCGGCGGGGAAGCGGTTGGCGCCGAGCTTGCCCACTGGGCTGATGAACATTTCAACCTGACGATCAACGAGGGCTTCGGGCAGTCCGAGTGCAACGGCATGATTGGCAGCAATCCGAAGCTGATGCCGGTGCGCCACGGTTCTCTCGGCAAACCGACACCCGGAGCGGTGTGCGCCATTGTGGATGAGCAGGGCAACGAAGTGCCCGATGGAGAGCGCGGCGAGATTGCGATCCAGCGGCCTCACCCGGCCATGTTCCTGCACTATCTCGATGACCCGGCGGCAACCGCGAACAAGTTTCGCGGAGACTGGATGGTCACCGGCGACATCGGCAGCCGCGATGCGGAAGGTTACTTCTGGTTCCACGGCCGTTCCGACGATGTCATCACCAGCTCGGGTTACCGCATCGGCCCCACTGAAATCGAGGATGTACTGCTGTCCTCGCCGGCGGTAAAGATTGTGGCTGTGGTGGGTGTGCCGGATGAGCGCCGCACCGAACTCATCAAGGCCGTGGTGGTGCTCGCTGAAGGCGCGCAGCCCTCAGAGGAACTCACCGCCTCACTGCAGGAGCTGGTGAGAAAGAAACTGGCGAAGCACGAGGTGCCACACATTATCGAGTATGCCGACAGCCTGCCGATGACGCCCACGGGCAAGATTCTGCGGCGGGAGCTGCGCGGCACGTAACGGCAGTCTGTAGCTTCAAGTCAAGGATGTACCATGCAAGTCCCTCTACTGAATGAGCGCGACATCGAGTTCCTGTTGTTTCAGGTATTCGATACTTCAGAGGTCCTGACACGTGAGCGCTATCGCGAGCACACGCGGGAAACGGTCAGCATGACGCTGCAAACTGCGAGGAATGTAGCGGAGAAGTATTTCTTCAATCATTATGCCAAAGGCGATGCGCAGGAACCGGTGTTCGATGGCACGATGGTGACAACGGTAGCGGAAACCCGACAGGCTTGGTCTGCGTTTGCTGACGCCGGCTTCTTTGCCGCCACCTGTGACTTTGAGGAGGGCGGCATGCAGCTGCCCTACATCGTGATGCGCGCGGCCAATGCCTATTTCTACGCGGCCAACCCGGCTACCGCCGGCTACTGCCTGCTGTGTATCGCGGCCGCTGACCTGCTGGAAACCTTCGGCAGCGAGGCACAGAAAGCGGCCTATCTCCCGCACATGCGCTGCGGGCGGTTCACGGGCACCATGGCTCTCACCGAACCGGCGCAGGGGTCCTCACTGCAGGATATTACCACCCGGGCGAAACCGGCGGGCGATGGCAGCTACCGCCTGTTCGGGCAGAAGATGTATATCTCCGGTGGTGACCACGACCTGACGGAAAATATTATCCACATGGTGTTGGCCAAGACCCTGTGTCCGGAAACGGGCAGGGAAGGCATCTCCCTGTTTATCTGCCCCAAAGTGCTGGTGAATGCTGATGGCTCGCTGGGTGAGCGCAATGACGTGGCGCTGGCCGGTCTGCTGCACAAGATGGGCTTCCGCAACGCGACCTCGACGGTGCTGAATTTCGGTGAAAAGGACGGCGCAGTCGCCTACCTGCTGGGTGACCTGAACCGTGGCCTCGCACACATGTTCCAGATGATGAACGATGCGCGGATCGCGGTGGGCCTGTTTGCCACGGCGCTGGGCTATCAGGGCTACAACTACTCGCTACTCTACGCGAAACAGCGCAAACAGGGGCGGACGGCGCGGCCCGCGAAGGCGCAGCCGCGCGGCGCCCAGGTCGAGATTATCGAGCACGCGGATGTGCGTCGCATGCTGCTGGCCCAGAAGGCCTATGCGGAGGCCTCTCTGGCGATGACGTTCTACGCCAGCGTGCTGTTTGAAGACAGTCGCTCCGCACGCACTGCCGCTGACCGCGAGGCCGCTGAGTCGCTGCTCGACCTGGTCACGCCGGTGATCAAGTCCTGGCCTTCCAAATATTGCCTGGCCGCCAACGACCTGGCCATACAGGTACTTGGCGGGGCGGGTTATACCCGGGACCATCTGGTCGAGCAGTACTACAGGGATAACCGGCTCAACCCGATACACGAGGGCACAGAGGGCATACAGGCCATCGACCTGCTGGGACGCAAGATCGGCGCTGAGGGTGGCGCGGTGTTCAATCGCCTGATGGCGGCGATCAGGGCCGACCTCGAGCTTGGTGCGCAGGACGCGGATGCGGTGGTTGGCGAAGTCACAGCGACGCTGCAGGATGCGGTGGCCGCACTGACCCGTGTCACCGAGGCGCTGCTGCCCGACATTGCCCGGGACCGGACCGCCGCATTGGCTAACGCCGCTGTGTACCTTGATTTCTTCGGGCGGGTATTCGCTGCCTGGATGTGGCTGAAGCAGGCGCTGGCGGCCGCCGACAGCTTGCGCTCAGGCGCCCTGGCAACAGAAGAAGAGCACTTTTACCGCGGCAAGCTGCAGGCCGCGCGATTCTTTGCGCGCTGGGAACTGCCAAAGTATCAGCATGAGACACAGATCCTGTTACAGCAGTATGATGAAGCGTTGAGTATGCCGGCCGAGTGGTTCTAGTCGCGAGGAGCATGCAGCGCCGATGATTTCCTTCAAGCAGCTTCGCTATGCGCTCGCCGTTGCCCGCACGCTGCATTTCAAAAAGGCGGCGGAGCAGTGCGCCATCTCGCAGTCCGCCTTGAGTACGGCCATTGCCGAGCTGGAGTCACAGCTGGGTGTGCAGCTGTTTGAGCGGGATAACAAGAAGGTGCTGCTGACACCGGTGGGTGAACAGATTCTTGCGCGCGCCACCGCGATTTCCCTGGAGATCGATGATATCTACCGGCTGGCCACGGTTGCCCGGGAGCCGCTGAGTTTTCCCATGACCATGGGGGTCATTCCCACCATCGGGCCCTACCTGCTGCCGAAAGTCCTGCCTGCGGTGCGCCGTGAATATCCGGACTTTCGCCTGACCATCGCGGAGGAGCAGTCCCATGTACTGGTCGACAAGGTGCGCAGCGGTGAACTGGATACGGCCGTGCTCGCCCTGCCCTATGCGCATGAGGGCTTGCTGGAGTTTCCGTTCTGGGATGAAAACCTGGTGGTCGTCACCCACCGCGACAATCCCCAGCATCTGCCCTCACCGGTGCGCGCCGCGGACCTGCGGGAGGCGCGTTTGATGCTGTTGAAAGACGGGCACTGCCTGCGCGATCACGCGCTGGCGGCCTGCCATCTGCAGGCCTCAAGCCTGGACGAAACGTTGGAAGGGGCCAGCCTGTATACGCTGATTCAAATGGTGGCGGGCCACATGGGCTCCACACTGGTGCCGGAAATGGCGCTGGACCAGTTGTTGTCAGACAGCTCCGAGCTCACGGCGATTCCGCTGGAGGAGCCTGGTCCTCATCGCAGCATTGCCTTTCTGGCGCGGCCCAATTTCGGTGGCGTGAGTAACATCATGTCGCTGCGGGTTCTGTTCCGGAAGGCATTAATGGCGCATGCAGCGTCGATGCCGGGGTAAGGCTTGTGGGGAAAAGGGCGCTGCCGCGTGACGATGGGCAGCACCCGGGTGCGGATCAGTCGGGATTGGCGGCGCGGAACTCGCGAATTTCGGTGTTGAACTGCCCCGCCAGGGCCTCTTCAGCGGACACCGCCTCGTTGTAGGCTTCCACGTCTTTTTCGTAGGCGGCCTTTAGTGCCTCGGCATCGCTGGCCTTGCCTTCCTCAATGGTTTTCTTGGCAGCAGTGAACTGCGTTTCCAGGCAGCCCATGTACTCGAGGTTGGCGGCTTGGAACGCTTTCACTGCCTGCTGCCCGGCAATCATGTCGTCCATGGTTGCAGAGCTGCCATCGGGCAGTGTGGGGGATTCCGGCTGCACACATTCCGCCATGGCCATGGAACTGCCCAGTGCCAGCAGGGCCAGCAGGGATTTTGCAGTGTTCATGCTTGTACTCCTTATTGGATGGTAGGCAAACCTTAGCAGTCCCGCGTGTGACTGCCAAGATGGTGCCCTGTTCATTCCTTGCCGACCCAGAGTTTCGGCAGGTCGTATTCCCGTTCCAGCTGTCGGGCAACCGCCTGGGCGCTGCTGTCGGAAGCCAGCCCCACCACCCGCACCCGGTACAGGGTTTCGCCATTGCGTTGCGCGCTGCTCACGGTGACTTTCCCCGCGCCCGGCTTGAGGCGGGTGGACCAGCGTTCTGCCACACTGCGCTCACTGTAACTGCCGAAGTTGACGAACCATTCGCCGCTTGCGGCGGGAGCTGCCGGCTTCGCAGGCGCGGGTGCGCTGGCTGGCTTGCTCGCCGCAGGCGGTGTGGCGCGTGCCGTGGCGGCGCGCTGGACAGTCAGCTGCTGCTCCAGGCCGGCCAGGGTGTCGCTGAGCTGGCGGTTTTCATCGCGCAGGCTCGCCAGGCTCTCGGACAGCTGGCGGTTTTCGCTCTGCAGTGCCTCCAGGCTGGCGCGGGCATCGCTGACGTCATCGGGTTTCGCCGCCACCGCCAACTGTGCCTGCAGTTCGCGAATCTGCTGTTCCATTGCAGCGCGTTGTTTCATCACACCGTAGCCGCCGGCCGCCAGCAACACCAGGGCCAGTGCCGCCACCGCGATAAGGCCAATGGGCCAGGTGTCGGTGAAGCGCGCGGGCTCCGTCGCGTAGCGGACGTCTTCCTCAAACTCATCGTCTTCCCAGCCGTCGTCATAATCACCGCTGTCGATGCTGGCGTCGTCCCGTGCAGCGTCGCCGGGGCGCCGGCTGGCCGGCGGCTGCTGATCCGGCGCCCGCCCGGTGACCGGCAGTACCGGGGGCACCGGTGGCACACCGCGTTCTTCATCGTCGAAGTCGACTCCTGCGTCCAGTGAGTCGTCTCCTGCATCGTCGTCGCGTCCTGCGCGCGGAGCGTCTTCCTCACTGTCGTGAGAAAAGCTGGGCAGGTCGTCGTCGCTGGCGTCATCATCCATCCAGGGGGTCCAATCCTGGTCCGCGGAGTCCTCCTGGTTGGGATCGTCGCGCCTGTTGTCGTTCATCTGTTCACTCCGGTGTGCCCTGTGGCCTCGGCGAATAGTACCAGAGCCCCGTCCGCATTGCGCTTCGCCGCGCCACTCGCGATGCAATCCCCCCGATCCGATCGTTCGCCCGCGGGCGAATTTGGGTAGAATGGGTCGATGGACGTATCTGACATTCTCTCCCCCCTCAACGCCGCTCAGCGGGAAGCCGTTGCCGATGAAAGCCCCAACCTGCTGGTACTCGCGGGCGCCGGTAGCGGCAAGACCCGCGTGCTGGTGCACCGCATCGCCTGGCTGATCCGGGCGCAGGACGTGTCACCCTGGTCGATACTCGCGGTGACCTTCACCAACAAGGCCGCGCGCGAGATGCGTTCGCGCATCGAGGAGATTCTCACGCTACCCGCCCACGGGATGTGGGTGGGCACCTTCCACGGTCTGGCCCACCGTCTGCTCAAGGCGCACTGGAAGGAGGCGCGCCTGCCGCAGAACTTCCAGATACTCGATAGCGACGACCAGCTGCGACTGGTGAAGCGGGTCTGTCGAGAGCTGAACCTGGACGAGTCTCGCTGGCCCCCGCGGCAGGCACAGTGGTATATCAATGCCCAGAAAGATGAGGGGCTGCGCGCCGCGCACGTGGATGTGCCGGCCGGGGATCTGTTCGGGCAGACCATGTTGCAGGTCTATCGCGCCTACGAGACCGCCTGCGAGCGCGCCGGCCTGGTGGACTTTGCCGAACTGCTGTTGCGGGCGCATGAACTGTGGCTGCACAATCCGGGGGTGCTCAACCATTATCGGGGCCGCTTCCGCCAGATCCTGGTGGATGAGTTCCAGGACACCAATACTATCCAGTACGCCTGGCTGCGGGTGTTGGCCGGCGATCGCATCCCGGTGGTGGCAGTGGGCGACGACGACCAGTCCATCTACGGCTGGCGCGGTGCCAAGATCGAGAATATCCAGCGCTTCGGAGACGATTTTGCCCACACGCATACCGTGCGACTGGAGCAGAATTACCGTTCGACACAGACCATCCTGCGTGCCGCCAATGGCGTGATTGCCCACAACGCGGGCCGGCTGGGAAAAGAGCTGTGGACGGATGGTGAGACGGGCGACCCCATCTCCCTGTACGCGGGGTTCAATGAGCAGGACGAGGCGCGTTTCATTGTCGAGCAGGCAGAGGCGTGGATCAGCGAAGGCCGTGAGCGGGCCTCGGTAGCGATTCTGTATCGCTCCAATGCGCAGTCCAGGGTGCTGGAAGAAGCCCTGATTCGCAGCGGTATCCCGTACCGTATTTACGGTGGCCAGCGCTTCTATGAGCGCCTGGAGATCCGCAACGCCCTGGCCTATATGCGATTACTTACTAACCGGGGAGACGACGCCGCGCTTGAGCGTGTAATCAATACCCCACCTCGTGGCATCGGCAGTAAAACGCTGGAAACGGTGCGTGAAATCGCGCGTGAACAGGCCATACCGATGTGGCGGGCCATCGATGTGGCGCGTGCGGAGAAGCGTCTGCCGCCGCGCGCCCTCAGCGCCCTGGAGGGCTTCCAGGTGCTGATCAACGAGCTGGACTCCGGCACGGATGAGCTCACCCTGGATGAACTGGCGGAACAGGTGATCGAGGGCTCGGGCCTGGCGGACTTCCACCGCAACGAGAAAGGCGAGAAGGGACAGGCCAGGGTGGAAAACCTGGAAGAGCTGGTGAGCGCGGCGAAGCAGTTTGCCCCCGAGGGCGATGAGCTCTCACCCCTGCAGCAGTTTCTGGACAGTGCCGCACTGGATGCCGGTGATGCCCAGGCGGATGATTTTGAAGACAGTGTGCAGTTGATGACCCTGCACTCCGCCAAGGGCCTCGAGTTCCCGCTGGTGTTCCTGGCCGGTATGGAGGAAAACCTGTTCCCCCACCGCATGTCGCTGGAGGAGCCGGGTCGGTTGGAGGAGGAGCGCCGCCTGGCCTACGTGGGCATCACCCGGGCCATGCAGCGGCTGGTCATTACCTACGCCGAGTCCCGGCGCATCCACGGCAGCGAGAGCTACAACACGCCGTCGCGCTTCATTCGAGAGATTCCGGTTGAGTTGCTGCAGGAGGTCCGCCTGCATACCAGCATCAGCCGGCCGGTGAGCAGCCTGACCCAGGCCAGCGTGCCGGACACTGGCTTGAGCCTGGGCCAGCGCGTCCATCACCCGGTGTTCGGTGAGGGCACGGTACTGAATTTCGAGGGGAGCGGCGGCAATGCGCGGGTACAGGTCAATTTCGATGACGAGGGCAGCAAGTGGCTGGTGGTGCAGTACGCCAAGCTGCAGCCGCTGTGACTGCCGGTTTGTTCGCGCGCCCGGCAGTGCTATGCTCCAGTGCCCTAAGCAGCTGATTTTCCAACGATAAGTAGAACACTATGCCGCAACCCCGCTTCGAACGACGCTTCACCCCCGCGATCATACTGTTGTTGCTGGCGGCGCTGGTGCTGGTACTGGGGTTGTGGGCGGCGGAGCGTGCCGGTGGTATCAGCGCACTGGCGGGTCGGGATGGCACCCAGTCGGGCAGCGGCGGCGAGCAGGCGCACTACAGCTGGAAAATTGTCACGACCTGGCCGAAGAATTTTCCCGGCCTGGGCGCCGGGGCCGAGAACTTCGCCCGCATGGTGGGCGAAATGAGTAACGGTCGCCTCACCGCGCGCGTCTATGGCGCAGGCGAAATGGTGCCGGCATTCGAAGTGTTCGATGCCGTCAGCCAGGGCGTGGCCGATGCCGGACACGGCGCAGCGTATTACTGGAAGGGCAAGATACCGTCTTCGGTGTTCTTCACGGCCATTCCCTTCGGGATGACGGCGCAGGAGATCAACGCCTGGTTGCACTACGGCGGCGGCCTTGAACTGTGGCGAGAGGCCTACGCCCCTGCCAACATCATTCCCTTTGCCGGCGGCAATTCCGGTGTGCAGATGGCAGGCTGGTTTCGCAAGGAAATCAATTCGCTGGCTGACCTGCAGGGCCTGAAAATGCGCATTCCCGGCCTTGCCGGCGACGTGTTTACCGCGGCCGGCGGAACGTCAGTCCGCATTTCCGGTGGCGAGCTCTACACGTCGTTACAGACCGGGGTGATTGATGCTGCCGAGTGGGTCGGCCCCTATAACGACCTGGCTCTGGGTCTGCACGAGGTGGCCAAGTACTACTACTATCCGGGCTGGCACGAGCCCGGCGCCATGCTGGAGCTGATTATCAACAAGGACTCCTACGAGGCGCTGCCCCCCGACCTGCAGGCTATCGTGACCGCCGCGGCCCGCGCCGCGAACCAGATGATGCTGGACGAGTTCACGGCACGTAACAATGCGGCCCTCCGGGAACTGGTGGAGAAACACGGTGTACAGCTGCGGCAGCTGCCGGACGATGTGATGCAGGCCCTGTACCAGGCCAGTGAGCAAACCATGCAGGAGTTGGTGTCGAGCGACCCCCTGGCGGCGCGGATCCATGCCTCATTCAGGGCGTTCTATGAGGGGGTCAGAGCCTACCACCACATTTCAGAGCAGGCCTACATCAATGCGCGGGATGCCGTGCTGGAGAGCGAATAATCAGCGCTTAATGGCGCGCGTGCGGCCCTTCTCGTCAATCGCAACGAAGACAAACTCACCTTCGGTCACCTTGATCGGCTCACCGTCGTGTTTTGAATTGATCCACACTTCGACCACGATACGCACCGAGCTGCGCCCGACTTCCAGCACATCGCAGTAGCAGCTCACCACGGCGCCCACGTGCACCGGGGTAAGGAACGCCATGCCCTCGATGGCGACGGTGGCCACCCGCCCGCCGGCAACATCACTCGCGGTGATGGCGCCTGCCATGTCCATCTGTGACAGCAGCCAGCCGCCAAAAATGTCGCCATTGGCATTGGTGTCCCTGGGCATGGCCACGGTCTGAATGGACAGCTCGCCCTGAGGTACCGGTGTGTCGTCGATGTCGTTCATGTGTCGCCCGAATCCGTTTGCGAAAGAAGGGTATACGCAGCCGATGCTATTTCAGCGCAGCCGGCAACCAGGTTGCCAGCGGTGGCCAGACCCACAGGGCTGCCAGCACCAGCAGCTGGATGAGTATAAAAGGAATGACCCCGCGGTAGATAGCGCTGGTGTGCAGCGCGGCCGGGGCCACGCCGCGCAGGTAGAACAGGGCAAAGCCGAAGGGGGGCGTGAGGAAGGACGTCTGCAGGTTGATGGCTATCATGATACCCAGCCAGATCGGGTCCAGCCCCATCATCAGCAGCACCGGGCCGACTATGGGCACCACGACAAAGGTGATCTCGATAAAGTCGAGGATGAAACCCAGCAGGAAAATCACCAGCATCACGATCAGTGTGGCGCCGAAGACGCCCCCGGGCATGCGGTCAAACCAGTGGTGTATGAGATCTTCGCCGCCAAAACCGCGAAACACCAGTGAAAACACGGCGGCGCCGATCAGGATCATGAACACCATGCAGGTCACTTTCATGCTGTCGATAACGGCTTCCCGCAACCGCGGCAGCGGCATCTCGCGCTTGTACCATGCAAGCAGCAACGCGCCGGTCGCGCCGACGCCGGCGGCCTCTGTGGGGGTGGCGGCGCCGGCCAGAATGGACCCCAGCACCAGGCTGATCAAGAGCAGCGGCGGCGCGAGGCTACCCAGTATTTCCGCCGCCGATACCGGCTCGGTCTCGACGTTGGGCGCGCGGCGCGGGCTCAGGTGCGCGACCGCAATGATATAGGCGAGGTACAGTGCCACCAGCAACAGCCCCGGCAGCAAGGCGCCGACGAACAGGTCGCCGACCGAGACGGTTTTCGGGTTGAAAATACCCGCGTTCAGCTGCGCCTGCTGATAGGCATTGGACAGCACATCGCCCAGCAGTACGAGCGCGATGGAAGGCGGGATGATCTGCCCCAGCGTGCCCGTTGCGCAGATGGTGCCGGCCGCCAGGGCGGGGTCATAGCCTCCCTTGAGCATGCTCGGCAACGACAGCAGCCCCATCGTGACCACGGTGGCGCCAACGATGCCGGTGCTGGCCGCGAGCAGCATGCCCACCAGCACCACCGCGATGCCCAACCCACCGGGAAACGCCCCGAAACTGCGCGACATGGTGCCCAGCAACTGCTCGGCAATGCGTGACTTTTCCAGGATAACGCCCATCAGAATAAACAGCGGCACGGCGATCAGAGTGTCGTTGTTGATGGTGCCAAACATGCGCGCCGGCAGTGCGGCCAGAAACGCCGGGTCGAAGTGGCCGGCAATCACGCCGACGGCGGCGAAGGCCAGCGAAGTACCTGCCAGGGTGAAAGCCACAGGAAACCCGAGCATGAGCAGCAGGCAGATGCAGGCAAACAGGTACAGCGCGATAGTGCCGTCCACTAGCCTGGCTCCCCGATCAGCAGGCGGGCGTTGCGCAGGGTTTCCGCCAGCGCCTGCAAAAACAGGTTGAGCGCGAGCAACGGCAGCAGGGTTTTCAGCAGGAATACCGCCGGGATACCACCGGGCTCGGGGGACGTCTCGCGGATTGCCCAGGAGGCCATCACGTACTCCCAGCTGGAAAACAGGATAAAACCGCACAGGGGCATCAGGCAGGTGATGCTGCCAATGCTGTTGATCCACGCTTTGCCGCGGGGAGAAAAACGGCGGTAGAAAATATCCACACGGACGTGAGCATCGTGTTTCAGCGTGTACGCGGCGCCCAGCATGAACAGGCAGCCATGCAGGTACATGATGGCTTCCTGCGCCATGATTGAGCCGGAATTGAAGCCGTAGCGCAGCACCACCACGGTGGTGGTGACCAGCGCCATGGCGAGCACCAGCCAGGCAAGCAGGCGCCCCGAGGCTTCGGTAAACCGATTGATGACTAGAGCCACAAGGGCGAGCAGACGCATCTGTTATTGGTCTTTTTGAACAAACCGGTGCAGGGTATCATAGGCTGTAGATTCAGGCGAAAGCTGTGTATCCGGCGCGCGCCACCTACGGACAGAAATCCATGCTGACACTTATATCCCCGGCAAAAACGCTGGACTTCGACACGCCCCCGAGCACCCGCAAGAGCACCCAGCCGCAGTTTCTGCAGGAGGCGGAGGCTCTGGTGGAGGATGCGCGCCGGCTGGCGCCGGATGACATCCGTGAGCTGATGGGTGTCAGCGACAATATTGCCCAGCTCAACTATGCCCGATTCCACAACTGGGCGCCGCCCTTCACGCTGGACAACGCCAAGCAGGCGCTGCTGGCATTTCGCGGTGATGTCTATACCGGCCTTGATGCCGACACCCTGAGCAGTGCACAGCTGGCGTTCGCCCAGAAACACCTGCGCATCCTGTCAGGCCTGTATGGCCTGTTGCGACCGCTGGACCTGATGCAGCCCTACCGGCTGGAAATGGGCCTGCGCTTTGCCAACCGTCGCGGTGCCAATCTGTACCAGTTCTGGGGTGATGGCCTGACGCGCAGCCTGAACAGTCAGCTGGGCAAGAGTGGCAGCCGCGTGCTGGTCAATCTGGCCTCCAACGAGTACTTCAAGGCAGTGCAGCCCCGGGCCCTGGATGGGGACGTCATTACCCCTCAGTTCAAGGAGCTCAGAAACGGCAAATACAAGGTCATCAGTTTTTACGCCAAGAAGGCGCGCGGTCAGATGGCGCGCTTCATAATCGAGCACAGCCTGAATGATCCCGAGGCGCTGAAGGCGTTCAGCGTTGACGGCTACCGCTACAACCCTGCTGAGTCGGGGCCGCGGGAGCCGGTATTCACGCGCAAGGCGCCACCGGGCTGACTGCCGTCAGCCGCTGGGTAATAACACTAACAGGAACAGCCCATGAATCACTCCACGACCCACCAGGTCATCATTATCGGCGCTGGCATGTCTGGCCTCTGCATGGGCGTGCGCCTGAAAGCCCTGGGCATCGAGGATTTCCTGATCCTGGAAAAATCGGCGGGCGTGGGCGGCACGTGGCACGACAACACCTACCCCGGTGCCTGCTGCGATGTGCCCTCGGTCCTCTACAGCTACTCGTTCGAGCCCAACCCCAACTGGTCGCGCAAGTATTCACCGCAGGGTGAAATCCGCGCCTATTTCGAGCACTGTGCCGACAAGTACGGATTGCGTGAGCGACTGCGCCTGTCCACCGCGGTCAGCAGCGCCGAGTTTGACGAAGCCAGCGGTGCGTGGTTAGTGACGCTGGAGAACGGTGAACAGCTGCGTGCCAGGGCGGTGGTCAGCGGCCTGGGCCAGCTGAACATTCCCCACACACCCGCCTTTGCCGGGGCAGATTCGTTTGCCGGGGAGCAGTTCCACTCCGCCCGCTGGCGGCACGATATCGATCTCAAGGGCAAGCGCGTGGCGGTCATCGGCAACGCGGCCAGTGCGCTGCAGTTTATTCCGCAGATTGCGCGTGAGGCTGCGCAATTGCATGTCTACCAGCGCAGCGCCAACTACGTCGTCAAGCGCAATGACCGCGAGTACACGGCAGGCGAAAAGCGGCGCTTTGCGCGCTGGCCCTGGCTGCAGAAACTGCACCGTGCGGCCGTGTACCTGCGCGGTGAGCTGTTGTTCTACCCGGTGCTGCGCAACAGCAGCCTGCTGCGCCCCCTCTGGGAGAAATGGGCGCGCGAGCACCTTGAAGAACACATTGACGACCCTGTGTTGCGTCGTCAGCTGACACCCGACTATCCGGTCGGCTGCAAGCGCATTCTGGTCGCGGACGATTACTACCAGGCCTTCGCGCGCGACAACGTCGAGCTGGTGACTGCGGCCATCACCGGCGTGGATGAAGCCGGGGTGCTGTCGGCGGATGGGGTCTCCAGGCCGGTTGACGTGATTATCTATGGCACCGGCTTCAATACCTCGGCCATGCTCTCCGGCGTTAACTTTGTCGGCAGCGACGGGCGCAGCCTCGCCGAGGCCTGGCAGCAGGGCGCCGAAGCCTATCGCGGTGTCTGTGTGGCGGGTTTCCCGAACCTGTTCATGTTGTACGGCCCCAATACCAACCTCGGCAGCAACTCCATCATCTTCATGGTGGAACGCCAGGTGCGCTACGTGGCCGCCTGTATCGAAAAGCTGTTGACCCACGACCTGCGCGCACTCGCTGTCAATCCCGCGGCCATGCGAGCCTACAACGATCACATGCAGGGGGAACTGGCGGGTACGGTGTGGGTGGCCAACTGCGACAGCTGGTACAAGAACGCAGCGGGCAAGGTCGTCAACAACTGGCCGAACTCAACGCTCTATTACTGGTGGCATATGCGCTCGCCGGACTTCGCCGACTTCGACATGCGCTGAGCGGGGGCTCAGCCTTCGCGACGGAACGGCAGAAGGCTCGCCGCCTCGTCCCGGTAGGCTTCAATATGGGGGCGCTCCCTACGGGTGAAGTCGGCGACGGCTTCGGCCAGTCGTGGGTCCGCAATCCAGTGGTTGGAGTAGGTGAGTATCGGGCGGAAGCCGCGCTGGATCTTGTGTTCGCCCTGCGCACCGGGGTCAAAGCGTTGTAGCCCCTCGGCAATGCAGTAATCAATGCCCTGGTAATAACAGGCCTCAAAGTGCAGGCAGTCGAAATCTGCGCTGCAGCCCCAGTAGCGACCGTACAGCGTCGTGGATGAGCGAAAATACAGCGCTGCAGCCACCGCCTGGCCACTGTGCCGGGCGACCACCATGATCGTCTGGTCACCCAGTGAGGGTGCGGTCTGCAGGAAGAAGTCCCGCGTCAGGTAACCGCCGTGGCCGCTGCGCCGCGCGTAGGTGGTCTGGTAGAAGCGGTGAAACTGTCGCCAGTCGGCTGCGGTAATCTCCGCGCCGCGCAACAGCTGCAGGCTCAGGCCCTGCTGCGTCACGCGCTCGCGCTCGCGGCGCAGGTTCTTGCGCTTGCGGCTGGCGAACGCGCCGAGGAAGTCCTCGAAGCTGGTGTAGCCGTCGTTGAACCAGTGGAACTGTGTGGTCATGCGCTGTGGCAGCCCCGCTGCCAGCAGTTGCCCGGACACGGCCTTCTCAGGGAACAGCAGGTGCCAGGAGGACAGCCCGCGCGCGCGGGCAAACTGCTCTATCGCGGCCAGCACACAGGGCCACAGGCTGGCGCTATCCTCCCCATCGGCCACGCACAGGCGCGGCCCCGTGGCGGGCGTAAATGGTACGGCAGACACCAGCTTGGGATAGTAGGCCAGCCCTGCCCGCTGCCAGGCGTCCGCCCATGACCAGTCAAAAACGTACTCGCCATAGGAGTGTGCTTTCAGGTAGAGCGGCAGCAGACCGATCAGCCGGTTTTCCCGGCGCAGCAGCAGATGGCAGGGTTGCCAGCCGGTGTCAGCCGTTGTACAGCCGGTAATCTCCAGACCGTGCAGGAAGCGGTGCTGCAGAAACGGATAGTCCACGCCCGCCACCGCGTCCCAGTCAGCGGCGCTGACCTGTGCAAGGCTGTCGATGAATTCCGCATTCGGCATCGCGGCCGCCCCGCCCTGTACAGTGCCGTCGCTCACGCGGCGTTGTCGAGCAGATAATGCAGTGCAATGCCCATGAATACTGCCAGCCCCACCCAGTTGTTGTGACGAAAGGCACGAAAGCAGGCGTCCCGGTCACGCTCCCGTATCAGGTACTGGTGATAACCGAATAGCAGTCCGGCAACAAGTAGACCCAGGTAATAGGCGCCGCCGAGCTCGAAGCGCTGCCCGGCCAGCAGCCAGGCCAGCAGGCAGAGGGTCTGCAGGGCGCCCAATACGAGGCGGTCAGCGTCGCCGAAGAGCACGGCAGTCGATTTGATGCCCACCTTGATATCATCATCGCGATCGACCATGGCGTACTGGGTGTCATAGACCATCGTCCACAACAGATTAGCGATGTACAGCAGCCAGAGCGCTGAGGGCAGCGCGTTCTGCTGTGCGGCAAACGCCATGGGGATGGCCCAGGAGAACGCCGCCCCCAGTACGACCTGCGGCCAATAGGTGTAGCGCTTCATGAAGGGATAGGTGGAGGCCAGCAGCAGGCCGACGACCGAGAGCAGCGTGGTCAGCGTGTTGGTCAGCAAGACCAGGCCGAAAGCGGCCAGGCAGAGCAGCAGGAAGAGAACGCGCGCCTGGGTGACCGAGACTTCGCCGGTGACCAGCGGGCGCTCCCGGGTGCGCGCCACGCTGCCGTCCCAGTGGCGGTCCGCCAGGTCGTTGACGATACAGCCCGCGGAGCGCATCAGCAGGGTGCCAAGGCAGAAGATCACCACCAGGCGCGGCTCGGGCTTGCCCTCTGCGGCGATCCAGAGCGCCCCTAGGGTCGGCCAGAGCAGCAGCAGGGTGCCAATGGGCCGGTCGAAACGCACGAGCTTGAGCAGAGCGGACGCGGAAGTCAGTACGGGCATGCTTCGGGAGCTGTGAAGAAACCAGCGGCAAGCTTACTGCTTTACGCCGTGGATTGCAGCGTTCACTGTGCCTCGCTGGCTGCGGTGCACCGCCAATGACGCCTCCCAGGGGGTGAACCCCTGCAAAAATACCTCACTGACCAGCAGGCGCTTGCCGCTGATACTGAAGCAGGAGCGGCGTGCCCAGGCGGGCACGGTCTGTTTCACCCAGGGCGCGATATAGGCGCTGTCACCGCCCAGTCGTGCGAGCTCAAAGGGGCTTCGCTGCATGCCGGGATAACGAAACAGAATCGCACCGAGAGAGCGGTTCTGCAGTTTGCGCAGGTGAGCCAGTTCTCCGCTCAGGCTGCTGATGGGGAATACGCTGCGCGCGAACACCACAGCCTGTGAGTCCAACTGCAGCAGCACCTCGCGTACCAGTGCGCGCTGTCGCGCCGGTACCTGCAGCAGATGCTGCTCCGAGGGCAGAGGCACCTGCCAGCCCTGGTAGAGCCTGCGCACGCTGAAGGCGCCTGCCTCGAGAGCGATCAGGCGCGCGGTGAGCGAGCCGTCATCGAGCAGCCAGCGGCGGCAGGGCGCAGCGAGCTCTGCGCTGGTGAACCGTTGCTCGGGGCGCCATCGGGGGTCGCGGCCCGAGTCTGCCGGCAGGGAAGCGGGTACGATAACAGGGTCTCCGGAAATGCAAAGGCGCGAGCATGCGCCAGCTGCTGCGGGCATGCAAGGGTGTTAAACCGCGGCGAGGTTCCGTCCATGCCGCGCCTCCAAAGCGCTTGCACAATTTTCCTGTAACTCTATAGTGTTGCGCTTCAAATCAGGTCGTCCCCTGCCGCCGGTTGCATCGCGCGGCACCGTTGCGGGCGACCCGCGTAACCGACTGAGAGCGAGTGGCATTATGAGCAAGTGGGAATGCATAGTCTGTGGCCTGATCTACGACGAAAAGGAAGGCTGGCCTGACGACGGCATTGCACCTGGCACCAAATGGGAAGACGTACCCGAGGACTGGCTCTGCCCGGATTGTGGCGTGGGCAAGGAAGACTTTGAGCTGATCGAGGAGACACCGGTCGACGAAACACCGCACCATGAGGAACCGGTGGCCGACAAGGTACACCCCCCGGTGGTCATCATCGGCACGGGCCTGGCCGGTTACGGTGTGGCCAAGGAATTCCGCAAGCATGACAGCGAAACCCCGTTGATCCTCATCACCTCCGACGATGGTCGTGCCTACTCGAAGCCCATGCTCTCCACGGGCTACACCAAGGACACCAGCGCCGACGACCTCGCGCAGTTGGATGCCGGGTCCATGGGCAAGCAGTTGAAAGCCAGCGTGTGGACCATGACTCGCGTTGCAGGTATTGATACTGCCAACCAGGTGATCAAGGTCGGCGATGCGGAAACCGCGATTCACTACGGCAAGCTGGTGCTGGCACTGGGTGCGCAGACCATACAGCCGCCGATAGAGGGCGATGCGCTGGAACGGGTCTATTCGGTGAACGACCTGCTCGACTACGACGACTTCCGCACGGCGATGCAGAAGAATGCCGTGCGCAAGGTGTGCATCATTGGCGGTGGCCTTATCGGCTGTGAGTTCACCAATGACCTGCTCAACGGTGGCTACGAGGTAGAGGCGGTGGATCCCCTCGGCTACTGCCTGCCTACGCTGCTGCCGGAAACGGCAGGCAAGGCGGTGCAGGCGGCGCTGGAGGCCAAGGGCGCCCGCTTCCACTTCGGCCCGCTGGTCACCGCGGTCAACCGCGCGGAACAGGGCGTGGTGGTGAGCCTGAACAATGGCGAACGTATCAGCGCAGACATCGTGGTGTCTGCGGTGGGCGTACGGCCCCGGGTAGATCTAGCCAAAGCCGCCGGTCTGGAAGTGAACCGCGGGATCGTCACCAACCGCCTGCTGGAAACCAGTGCGCCCAATGTCTATGCCCTGGGCGATTGCGCCGAAGTGGCAGGTCACGTGCTGGTCTACGTGGCGCCGCTGGTGGCCTGTTCCCGCGCGCTGGGCAAGACCCTCGCCGGTGAGCCCACCGAGGTGGTTTACCCGCCCATGCCGGTGACCATCAAGACACCGGCCTGTCCGGTCGTTGTGGCCCCGCCGCCGGCCGGCGCCGACGGGGAGTGGCAGATCGATGCCGATGGCAGCGATGTGCGTGCAGAGTTCCGCAACGCTGCGGGTGAGCTGCTCGGCTTTGCCCTGACCGGTGACGCGACCAAGGCAAAAATCGAGCTGCAGAAAGCCCTGCCGGCCATACTGCCCTGAGCCGCGGCCCGCTGGATGTCCAGCGCGCCCGGCGGCAACTGGAGGCCTGGCTGGAAGGTGCCGTTGTCGGCCTGAACCTGTGCCCCTTTGCGCGCCCGCTGCTGGGTTCGCCAGCGCTGCGTATTGTAGTGTGCGGGGCCAACGGGAGCGCTGCAGGCCAGCGCGAGATGGACGCTTGCCTGCTCGCTGAGTTTGACCTCCTGCTGAACAGCACACAGGATGAGGTGGCAACCACGCTGCTGGCCTTCACCGGGGCGCTGGCTTCCTTCGACGCGTACCTGGATTACCTCGATCATGCGAACACGCTGCTGCAGGTCGCCGGTCTGGAAGGCATTGTGCAGCTCGCGAGTTTTCACCCGGAGTACCAGTTCGCGGGTGAGCCAGCCCAGGCAGCCAGCCACTACAGTAACCGGGCGCCGCTGCCAGTCATTCACCTGCTGCGCGAAGACCTGCTGGAAGAGGCGCTGGCTCGCTGGCCCAATCCCGAGCGTATTCCCGAGACGAACATTGCCCGTTTGAACAGTATCGGGCGCGCCGCGCTGGCGGCGCAGCTGGCGGAGTGGCAGGCACTGTAGCTGCAGTCAGACCTCGGCGAACTTCTCCCGCTGCGCGGTCCAGCGCTGAATCAGCGCTTCGATGACCGCGGGGTCCCCCTGCTGCAGGGTGTGGGCGATGGCGTGAACCGCGTCCAGCAGGTGATTGTGCGCGGGCAACTCGGCAATGCGGAAGGCAAGCAGCCCGGTCTGCCGGGTGCCCAGCACTTCGCCCGGGCCGCGCAGTTCCAGGTCTTTTTCCGCGATGTAAAAGCCGTCGTTGCTTTCCCGTAGCGCCAGCAGGCGCTGCTGTCCGCTGCGGGACAATGGGGACTGGTATAGCAGCACACAGTGACTGGCACCGCCGCCACGGCCCACGCGGCCGCGCAGCTGGTGCAGCTGTGCCAGCCCGAGGCGCTCGGGGTTTTCGATCACCATCAGACTGGCGTTGGGCACATCCACGCCCACTTCGATCACCGTGGTCGCTACCAGCAGAGCGATCTCGCCGCCCTTGAAGGCGTCCATCACCGAGGCTTTCTCTGCCGGTTTCATGCGCCCGTGCACCAGGCCGATCTGCAGCCCGGGCAGCGCCTCCTGCAGCAGTTCGGCGGTCGCCTCCGCCGCCTGCGCCTGCAGGGAATCACTCTCCTCGATCAGCGTGCACACCCAGTAGGCCTGTCGTCCGCTGGCGCAGGCGTGTGCGACCCGGGTGATCACCTGGTCACGACGCTGGCTGTCGATCAGCACCGTGGTGACCGGCTCGCGGCCCGGGGGCAGCTCATCGATCACCGAGAAATCGAGATCGGCGTAGGCGACCATGGAGAGCGTGCGGGGGATCGGTGTCGCGGTCAGTACCAGCTGGTGCGGCCGGCCCTCGCTGCCTGCTTTCTGGCTCAGGGCCAGGCGCTGGTGCACCCCGAATTTGTGTTGCTCGTCGACCATCACCAGCCCCAGCCGGTGAAACGCCACCGCCTCCTGAAACAGGGCATGTGTGCCGACCGCCAGGGCCGCCTCGCCCGTGGCGAGGCGCTCGGTCGCCACCTGTCGAGCTTTGCCCTTGACCCGTCCACTCAGCCATTCGACAGTGATGCCGAGCGGTGCGAACCAGTGTTCGAAGTTCAGCCGGTGTTGCTCGGCGAGAATCTCCGTGGGCGCCATCAGCGCCACCTGATAGCCATTGGCGATGGCCTGCAGTGCCGCATGCGCGGCCACCAGGGTTTTGCCCGAACCCACATCACCCTGCACCAGGCGGAGCATGGGCACGGGCCGCGCCAGGTCAGCGGCGATCTCCGTCATCACCCGCTGCTGGGCGACGGTGGGTGTAAACGGCAGGCTTTGCAGCAAGGCCTGTTGCAGGGGCTGCCCCCTGTCGACGTGCAAAGCGGGTGCCGGTGTGGCTTGCTGACGCGCCCGCAAGCGCAGCAGTGACAGGTGATGGGCGACGAGTTCTTCCAGCGCCAGACGCAGTTGGGCGGGATGGCGGCCCTCCAGCAGGGTGTCGAGGGGCGCGTCCGGTGGGGGTGCGTGCAGGTATTGCAGGGCCTGCACAAGGGTGAAAGGCTGGCCACTGTCTGTGGGCAGGAGGTCGCGGGGTTGCGCCCGTTGCAGAAAGCCCAGCGCCTGGCCGCACAGCTTGCGCCACTGGGCCTGGCCTATGCCCGTGGTGGTGGGATATACGGGGGTGAGCGTCTCCTCCCCGGTGCTGCGTGACGCGCCATGGGTCTCACCCGGTTCCAGGGCCCGGTACTCCGGGTGGAATATTTCGAAGCCGTTGGCGCCTCGACGCACCTGGCCAAAGCAGCGCAGGCGCGTTCCCGGTTGCAGGCTGTTTTTCTGCGCCGCGCTGAAGTGGAAAAAGCGCAGGGTAAGCGTGCCAGTGCCGTCCTGGATGCGGGCCACGAGGCTGCGACGGCGGCCGAAAACGATATCCGCGAGACGCACTTCCCCTTCCACGGTGACTTCGCTACCTTCCTGCAGGCCAGCGATGGGCGTGATCCGTGTGCGGTCCTGGTAGCGTAGCGGCAGGTGAAACAGCAGGTCCTCGACCTGGGTGATGCCGTAATCCGCCAGTTGTGCCGCCAGCCGCGGACCCACCCCGCGCAGCGCAGTCACCGGTAGGGGTTCAAGTACCGCCACGGTCTGCTCCCGCGCCGGATTGAGAATGGCCGACGCCGTGTGGCGTGTATTCGGGGGTACAATGCAGACGGGAGTAGCCTGGGATCACTGTGCGCGCCCATTCCGGTGAAAGCCCGCTAGTGTAACCAGTCAGGTAAGGCGATATGAAGAACAAAAGTGTGCTGATTGTCGGTTGTGGTGACCTGGGTACCCGGGCGGGGCTGCCCCTGGCGAGCGCCGGCTGGGGGGTGACTGGCCTTCGCCGGGACATTGGGCAGTTGCCTGTGGCGTTCAAAGGCCTCGCCGCGAATTACGCAGCCGCAAACGCCGATCTGTCGGCGCTGCAGGCACTGGCTCCGGATTTTGTGTTGCTCACCCTGAAACCTGCCGGCAGTGGCGAAGCAGGCTACAGGGCGGGTTTCAGCGATGCCATGGGCGCCGTGTTGCGGGGGCTGGGTAGCCACCGTCCGGCGGGCATACTCATGGTCTCCAGCACGCGGGTCTACGCGGAAGCAGATGGCGGCTGGGTGGAGGATGACAGCCCTCTCGTGACGACCGATCCTGCCGCTGGGGCGATTATCAACGCCGAACAGCAGTTGTTTGACTCACCCCACCCTGCCTGCACGGTGCGCAGTGCCGGTATTTATGGCGACCCGGAGGGATTCCTGTTGCGGCGTGTCGCGCGCGGTGAGCTGTGTGCAGCATCGCCGGTTCGCTACAGCAACCGCATACACCGGGAGGATGTGGGTGGCCTGCTGGCCTGGCTGCTGCAGCGCTGGGCGCAGGGTATCGCACCTGCTCCGCGCATCATTGCCGTGGACAACGATCCTGCACCGCAGTTCGAGGTGGAGACCTGGCTGGCCAGGGCGCTGGGGCTGGATGCCTGGCAGGCTGGCGCCTCAACGCCGCGCAGTGTGGCACACAAGCGCTGCCGCAACAGGGCGCTGACTGCGAGCGGCTATCGGCTGCGCTATCCCGACTACCGCAGCGGCTACAGCGCGGTGCTGCGGGCGCGTGTTACATCGGCAAAGACATGAGATCACACAGGTTGAGTATCTGGGCAATCACGTTGCGAGCGGCCATGGTGGCGGGTGTGTATGGGTTTCCTGTGGCTGTTGCCGTGGCGCAGCCCGCCCTGCCCGCAGACGCACTGCGGCTGACGTCCAGCGAAATCGTGGCGGCATTCTCCGATGTTCGTGATCAGGGTGAAGTGCAGGATGGCAGCGGTGGTGTTGCCGAGAACCACTGGTTTGCAGATGGCCGTTTCCGCAGCGAATGGCGCAGCGCGGCGGGCACGGGTATTGTTACCGGCCGTTGGCGCGCCGCTGGGGATATGCGCTGCATCATCATCGACAGCGGCCTGCCCGAGCGTGAAGGCGCGGAGGTGTGCACGCCGATTTACCGGCTCGGGGATCGGTATATCTCAGTGAATCCATCGGGTACTGTGCATGGCCTGCATACCCTGTCGCCCATGGAAACGGTGCGCTAGACGACCAGAATCGCCTCAACTTCAATGGCGACACCCTTGGGCAGGCCGGCTACCTGAACACAGGCGCGCGCCGGAAACGGCGGCTGCAGAAACTCCGCCATGACCTCGTTGACCGCCGCAAAGTCCGCCATATCAGTCAGCGAGATGTTGATCTTCACCGCGCTCGCGAGACTGCCGCCCGCGGCCTCGGCCACCGCGGCGAGGTTGCTGAACACCTGCCGGGCCTGGGCCTGAATATCACCCGTGACCAGTTCCATAGTGCCCGGCACCAGCGGAATCTGACCCGACAGCCACACGGTGTTGCCCACTTTCACAGCCTGCGAATAGGGCCCGATGGCTTCGGGGGCGTTTGGGGTGGAGATAATGGCTCGATTGGTCAACGGTTTGCTCCGGGTTTCACGCGCCGTGCCGGCGCTTCGTTTTTCAGTCGGGACACGCGGCGCACGGAGTTTACCGTGCGCAGCCGTTTCATGATGTTGGCGAGATGCACGCGGTTGGTCACCTGCATCGCCAGATCCACGAAGGTGAACTGGTAGTCCTTGTCTTCGGTGGAGATTTTTTCGATATTCACCCCCATGCTGTTGATGCGGGTGGCGAGCACCGCGATCATGCCGCGGCGGTTTTCTACCTCGATGCGCAACTCTGTCAGGTATTCACCCTGCACCTGGTCATCCCAGCGCAGGGCCACCAGACGCTCGCGGTTCTCCCGCATCTCCATCAGGTTCTTGCAGCGCTCGCGGTGCACGACAACGCCCTTTTCAGAGCTCAGGTAGCCTTCGATGGGGTCGCCCGGGATGGGGTGGCAGCAGCGTGCGTAGGTCACCATGAAGCCTTCGGTACCGCGAATCGCTACCGGTTGCAGCTTGCGTTCCGCGGACTCTGAGGGTTCCACAAATTCCCCGAGGATCTGCTGCGCGGTGATCGGCGGCAGGCGGTTGCCGCGTGCGATGTCCTCCAGCAGGTCATCCAGCGCGCTGTAGTCATTGTTGGCGAGGTAATCCTGCAGGCGGTCTTCAGGCAGCTGTTCGAGGGTGCTGTCGAAGGCTTGCAGGGCCTTGTCGAGGAGACGCCTGCCAAGGGCCACCGAATCTTCCCGCGTCTGGTGCTTGAGGAAGTGACGAATATTGGTGCGTGCCTTGGCGGTCACCGCGTAGTTGAACCAGGACGGGTTTGGACGAGCGCCCGGAGCGGTGAGGATCTCCACCGTCTGGCCGCTCTGCAGCGGCTCCGACAATGGTGCCAGACGCCGGTTGATACGGCAGGCGACGCAGCTGTTGCCGACATCGGTGTGCACCGCGAAAGCGAAGTCCACCGCCGTGGCACCGCGGGGCAGCTCGAGAATACGTCCCTTTGGCGTAAACACGTAAATCTCGTCGGGGAAGAGGTCGATCTTGACGCTCTCGATAAACTCCAGCGAGTTGCCGGCTCTTTGCTGCATCTCCAGCAGGCCCTGCACCCACTCCCGGGCCCGCGCGTGGCTGCCGTTCGCGGAGTGGCTGTCGCTTTTATACAGCCAGTGTGCCGCGATGCCGTTATTGGCCATTTCTTCCATTTCGCGCGTGCGAATCTGGATCTCGATGGGCACGCCATGCATGCCCATCAACACAGTGTGCAGTGACTGGTAACCGTTGGCCTTGGGAATGGCAATGTAGTCGCTGAACTCGCCGGGGACCGGCTTGTACAGACTGTGTACTGAGCCCAGTACCCGGTAGCAGGTATCAACCGAGTCGACGATGATGCGAAACGCGTAGATGTCCATGATCTCCGAGAAGGACTTCTTCTTGGACTTCATCTTGCTGTAAATGCTGTAGAGGTGCTTCTCGCGGCCGATCACCTCGACATCGTGGCCTTCCTGCTCCAGTGTGGATTCAATCTGGTGGCGGATTTTGTCCACCAGTTCCTTGCGGTAGCCGCTGCTGGCCCGGATGGCGGCCTTGATCCGCGATGCGCGCATCGGGTAGAGGGCGCTGAAGCCGAGATCCTCGAACTCCATGCGCACGGCATTCATACCCAGGCGCATGGCGATGGGCGCGTAGATTTCCAGGGTTTCGCGGGCGATGCGCCGCGCCTTGTCCTGGGGCAGCACACCCAGCGTGCGCATGTTGTGCAGTCGGTCGGCCAGTTTCACCAAAATGACGCGAATGTCGCGCGCCATGGCCAGCGCCATTTTCTGGAAGTTTTCGGCCTGCTTTTCAGCCAGCGAACTGAATTCCATCTGGGTGAGCTTGCTCACGCCGTCGACCAGCTCGGCGACGGCGGGGCCAAACTGGCTGCCGATGGAATCTTTCTCGATACCGGTATCTTCGATGACGTCGTGCAGCATGGCGGCCATCAGGCTCTGATGGTCCATGTGCATGTCGGCGAGGATCCCGGTCACGGCCAGTGGGTGCGTGACGTAGGGCTCGCCGGTGCGGCGGATCTGGCCGAAGTGCGCCTGCTCTGCGAAGTAGTAGGCGCGGCGGACCTGTTGCGCCTGCGCAGGGTTCAGGTAGCTGCGCAGGGTGGAGTCCAGGGCGTCAATGGTTTGCATGATAGCTTACCCGCTTACCACGGCAGCCCTGAACCGTTAGAGCGGTTCGTGGGCCCCCATGACCTCGGCGAGTTCCTCTTCCGCATCGCGCTCTTCGTCGCGCGAGAGAATAGAGGAATTGATCAACCCTTCGGCAATTTCGCGCAGCGCGATCACCGTGGGTTTGTCCGATTCTTCCTCGACCAGGGGATCCTTGCCGCCGGTGGCGATCTGGCGGGCGCGCTTGCTGGCGACCATGACCAGTTCGAAGCGGTTGTCGACGTTTTCGAGGCAGTCTTCTACAGTTACGCGTGCCATGTGCTGGTGATTCCTGTCAGGGTTAACGAACCCTCAATTATACCCGGATCCGGCCCCTTAGTGTATAGCGCGGCGGCTGTGTGAATAATACGCCCGGCGCGTGATTCAGGGCTTCAACAGATCCTGCAGCAGACCACTGAGCACCTGTTGCTGGCGCGCGGTCTGCAGGCGTTGGCCAATCACGATCGCCTCCAGCTCCGTCAGTGCCACCTCGAAGTCGTTGTTGACCAGGAGGTAGTCTGACTGCACGTAGTGGGACATCTCTTCCACTGCCTCCGCGAGGCGGCTGGCGATCACCGCGGGATCGTCCTGGCCGCGGCCCGTGAGACGCTGCTCCAGAGCCTCGCGCGAGGGCGGCAGGATGAAGATGCCACAGGTGTCGGGCAGCAGCCGTTTCACCTGGGCGGCGCCCTGCCAGTCGATTTCGAGAATAACGTCGGTACCGGCGGCCAGCTGCGCCTCAACCCAGGCCTGGGACGTGCCATAGAGGTTGCCGAAAACCCGGGCGTGCTCGAGAAAGGCGGCCTGTTCCAGCATGCCGATGAAGGTGGCTTCATCGACAAAATGATAGTTCACACCGTCCTGTTCGCCCGGACGCTGGGGGCGGGTGGTATGGGATACCGAGACTTGCAGCGAGGGGCGGCGCTCCAGCAGGGCATTGACCAGGCTGGTCTTGCCGGCGCCGCTTGGCGCGGAGACGGTGTACAGGGTTCCGGTGGCGTTCATGGGCAGCAGCTGTCCTTGTGGCATCGTGCAGTATCACAGACATTTTACACGTTGCGCGATACAAGTGGGCAGGTTGCCCGCCGCCAAGCCCGACTAGAGCGGGGTGATATTAACGTTCGGCGCCACCTGCCGGAAGAAATTGCGCAGCAGCTTCCAGCTCAAGTCGGCCTCCAGGGCACCCACCAGGGGGTGCAGGACCAGTGCATCATTATCGGCCATGCTCGGGGCCTTGCGCAGCACTTCCGCAGCGGTTGTTACCTGGTACGTGCCCAGCGCCTTGAGCGCCTCCGCATCCAGGGCGCTGCTGAACATCATGTCCTGATCGCTGTCCTGCTGCCACTGTGCATAACAGTTTGTTTCGTAGAGGGCGTAGGGGGCCAGTGCCGCCCAGTCTTCCTCTGGCGCATCGGAAACATACAGGAATGAAAAGGGCATCTCGGCCTGAAAGCGCGGGTGTTTATCCAGGCGTTCGCACTCGGCGGCATACACGGCGTTGAGCTGCGGCATGCCGCCGATGAAGCCGTCACCCAGCCGCGCAGCGCGGCGCGCCGCTGCGGCTGAACTGCCACCCATGAACAATGTGGGGTGTGGTGTCTGCAGCGGTTTGGGTGTGACCCGTGCCGAGCGCCCGCGGTACTGGAATGTCTCGCCGCGCCAGGCCTCCTTCAGCGCCTGCACACCCTCCTCCATCAGAGCGCCGCGTTGCTTCGGGTCAACCCCGAACATCTCCAGCTCGCGTCCGACATAGCCTCCCAACAACAGCACTTCCGCGCGCCCCCGGCTGAGATGGTCGAGCATGGCGACGTCTTCCGCCACGCGGAGTGGGTCGCTGAAGGGCATGATGACGTTGACCTGCAGGCGCACGTTGCGGGTGCTGCGGGCAGCCGCCGCGGCGAGCATGAGCGGACTCGGCAGGTAGCCGTCCTCACTGCCGTGGTGTTCACAGAAATTGATGGTGACGGGGTAGCCCTGTGCGTCAATCCAGGCAATCTGTTCCAGCGTCAGATCGTAGGTGTCGGCAAAAGACAGCCCTGTGGTGGCCGCCGGTGCCCGGCATTCGTACTTCACCATGACGGAAGGCATGTCGTTGTCTCCGGTAGCTGAGGGGTCAGGCTTCGTCGGGGACGCCGAAGAAATCCTGATAGCGCCGATAGAGCTGACGCTGGCTTTTATTCAGACTGTATTCATGCTTGCCGAACTTGCCCTGGGGTTTTCGCGCCAGGTAGGCCTGCATGGCATCGCGCCCCTGTGTGTCCAGCGGTGTGCCCATGGCACGGTAGAGGTTCTCCAGCGCCGCCAGGGGTTCCTGGATCAGGTCGTGATACAGGAAGCTGTGCAACTGGCCTGCGGGCAGCTGACCGTTTTCCAGCAGATCAACCACGGCGTTGAGTCGCGCAGCACCGGCTTCGGGCGTCATCAGGCTCTCGAAAGCGCGGGCGTCGAAGGGTTTGCCGCTGCGCATCCAGTACAGTGTGCCCAGCAGGTTGGTCACGGAGGCCTGCGCTACGATCGGGTCGCGGTGGGTGATGACCACCCTTGCATCCGGAAACACCTGAAACAGCACGGGCAGGTTGCCGAGGTGCGAGGGTGCCTTGAGCAGCCAGTGCTGACGCGGGTTTTTCCACTGCAACACTTTCAGCATGCGCTTGTAGTAGCGGTAGGCCGGTGCCAGATCCTGCTGGTAATACCAGTCGTTGTAGCTTGGTATCTGGTATTGGCCCGGCAGATTCTCACTGCGGAATGTGCAGCTCATGGCGACGATGCATTCGTTGGGAATTTCCGCACCCATTTCGTGCATGGTGGCATAGCTGGGGACCACGCGTTTCCACTGCGTCACCAGGTGTTCACAGCGCGCTATCCGCGGGTCGCTGCGGTAGTGCGCGGCTTCCGGGGGTGGGTAAGGAAACATGATTTCCCAATTGCGCGGGGAGCCAAAGCGCACGTCCTGCGCCAGCAACTCGAACAGGATAGACGTACCCGAGCGCGGCAGGCCCGTGATAACGACCGGCTGGTCAATCACTTCATCCTCGATTTCCGGGTGTTGTGCGTAAGCCGCTTCGATACCCAGTCGCGCTTCCAGCCAGCGCAGGATATCGGAGCGGGTCATCAGCCTGCCGAGCAGGTGCAGGTCAGCTTCCTTCTCCAGTGCCTGCAGGAAGACGTGAAAGCCCTCCAGCCAGTCATCACTGCCGAAATCAGCGAAGCCGGTATTGCGTCGGGCGGTCTCCATCAGCTCCTCGGCGCGCAGAGGCACCAGGCTGCGGATGTCCATGTGCTGCCCTTCGTCAATGACGCGCTGCACCCATTCAGGGCGGGCCGGCGGTGTCCATTCACTCATCTGTTTTCTCCCGGCGATGCTGCCTGACGGTGTCAGGGCATGTAGGCGCCGCCACTGACCGAAATCAACTGCCCTGTGACATAGCCCGAACGATCCGATGCGAGGAACAGCGCCATCCAGGCGATATCCTCGGGGCGCCCCAGTTTGGGGATGGGCAGGCCGCTCATGTTATAGAGGGTGCCCTCCTGCAATGCCTTTTCCATCGCATCGGGCTTGCCCATGGTCTCGAAACCAAAGCGGTTCCAGAAACTGCCCTCACCCACGTCATCGGCTTCGTACGGTACGATCCAGCCCGGACAGATATTGTTGACGCGTATCCCCTTGCCGGCCCATTCCCAGGCAAGGCCCTTGGAGAAGCTGTTGACGAAGCCTTTCACACCGCCGTAGTGCACAACATTGGCCGCAGCTTCACCCAGGAGGGAGGAATTGGAAGAAATGTTGATGATGCTGCCGGTCTTGCGTGACAGCATATCCTGCGCGACCGCCTGGCAGCAGTTCACCACGCCGTCGATATTCAGCGCAATTTCCCAGCGGCGCGCGTCGGCATCGAGCTCCTCGAGATTGGCGGGATGAGCGACTCCGCCCGCATTGTTGACCAGCACATCGACCGGCCCGAAAACCTCATTGGCACGCGCCACCATTGCGTCGACGCTGGCGCGGTCGGTGACGTCGGTGGCAACTGCCAGTACCTTGCCCGGCAGGCCAAGCTTCGCCGCCTCTGCGGCGAGTTTTTCGCCGGTGGCGACATCACGCGATGCGCTGACGACATTCAGACCCTCGCGGGCAAATTCCAGCACCAGGCCGCGCCCGATGCCACCGCTGCCGCCGGTGATGATGGCGGTCTTGCCTTGCAACTCCAGATCCATGATCTTGTCCTCTCGTTAATCATGATTGTGGTCTGTGACTCAAACCCCGAAACGCTGGATCACACCGCGGCGACGTGCGGCGATCTGGGCAGCCCGGCCCGCGGCATCCACGCGCCGGACGTCGGCCGGCAGCAGGGCGTCGAGCTCACTCAGCTTCACCTGCTGGGCCTGCGGCGTTGGGTAGTGGTCGGCCTGCATCCAGCGCACTGTGAGGTAACCCTCGTTGAAGCCGGCGGGGTCCAGCCAGTTGGCGTGACCGGTATCGACGTGAGCGATGACGAGAATCAGCTCGCCGTCATCCTGTAATTGCGCGTAGTGGCAGTTGGTGTTGCTGAGCACGCTGCGATAATCCATGGAGCACCACCAGTAGTTGCCGAACTCCACCGCCCAGTAGTGCGCCCTGGGCGGCTTCACGCGGACAACCAGCGCCTCGTCTGCCGGCAGTTGCCAGTAGGCGATCAAGGGTTCGCCGCCGGGGGTTGCGTCGATTGCGTTATCGTCGAGCTGGCGATAGGACAAAAAGGTGTTGGGGCGCGCTTTCCAGCGCTCGATCATGTCGGCCCAGTAGGCCAGGGAATCGCCTACCCACTGCGACACCGCGGCCAGGCCCCGTTCCAGCCGCGCGGTATCCATCACCGGCGCGGGTGCGGGCGCTCCGCTGATACGGTCGATGCTGGCGTGCATTGGCCGCTCGTTCTCCCAGTCCGCGAAGAATTGACGGAAGGTAACGCGGAACGTGTTGGGGGAGGTTTGCAGCCAGTTGCCCGGGTGTGGGTCGGGGCTGCAGATCAGTTCGAAGCTGCCGTCCTCGGCAACCTCCAGATCCTGGCCGAACAGCGTGTGTACAGCGGCTCCGCCCCAGGGGGTATTGCCGTGCTCTACCGCGGTGACCGCAAAATAGCGCGCGCTGCCGCGGTTGCCGTGAATCCGGTAGGTGTCGGTGCCGTTTATCGGGCCACCGACATACACGGCGTCGGGGTTGTCACCACCCTGCTTGCGAATGGGATCGAAGTAATGCAGGAGCTCCGGATGCAGTGGGTCGTCATTCTCCAGGAAGAACTGCATGCCCAGGCCAATATTCTGCGCCAGACAGCGAAAGCCTGCGGCGCGACTCAAATCGCCGCTGGGCACACCCTCGCTGAACGGTAGCCGCCCAGCGGATTTCAGCTGGTCGCAAAATTGATCCCAGGCACGGGTGAGTCTCTGATCTTCGCTGCGTCGATTCTCGTTGCTCATGCGATGTCCTCCCGGGTCAGGTTGTGCAAGGTGCGTTCTATGAGTTCGCGGAGGTGACGCGCCGAGTAATAACGGGAGTCCAGCAAGGCACCGCAGCAGGCCCCGGCCATAAACACCGTGAGATCTCCGGCGATCCGCGCCAGATCCGCCCCGGCATGAATTTCACCGCTCTCCAGCGCTGTTTCCAGGTCGCCATGATAGCGTTTGCGGGTCAGCGCCAGACGCTTCTGTTGCTCGCGCCGGTGCTGCGGTTCGATCGCTGCAACACTCCAGAAACACAGACGGATTTTCCACTCCTCGCGGGACTCCGTGTTCAGTGGCAAAACGGCGTTGAGACGCGCGCGCAGGGCATCCAGGCCGGTGCGCCCTGCGGTAAGCCGCTGTTCGCGGCGCATGTAACGGGCGTTCATCTGTTCCAGCGCTGCCGCGATGACGGCGTCCTTGTCGGCAAAGTAGTGTTCAACAATGCCTTTGGACACCCCCGAGGACTGTGCAATGGCGCGCATTGTGGTGCCTTGCAGGCCCTGCTCTGCGATACAGCGCGCGGCGGCTGAGGCAATCATGGCTCTGCGTTGTTCATGGTCGACTTTCTTGGGCATGGACGTTGTTTTTCCTCAGTGCTGTGGAGTTTGCGCCACTTCGCCGCTTTATGCAAGCCAGCTGGCCCATAAAAATAATCTCGATTCGGCGCAGGGTACTAATACATACGCAGGAGTTACTGCACGTTTTTTTTCTATACGCTCGGCGATAATAGCAATTTTTGACGTGCTGCATTCCAGCACGGACAGGCCAGCTTGCGATTTACTCAGGGAGACTGTTGTGACACAGAGTAAAGATATGTCCTCCGCGGAGACCCGCGGCGCGCGCGATGTATTGCCTCGCTTGAGGCCGGTGACGGCGGATGCGCTCCAGGAAAGGGCCAGGCAGCTGCGCCTCGACATACTGGACGTCATCAGTCACGCCCCGATGGGCCATTATTCCAGCAGCCTGTCCTGTGCGGAGATACTGGTCACTCTCTATCACCATGTGCTGCGCTTGCGCAGGGGAGAGCCGGGTTGGGACGACCGCGATCGTTTTCTGCTTGGCAAAGGCCATGTGGCCGTCGCGCTGTGGCCGCTGTTTGCCGAACTGGAGTTCTTTCCGCAGACATGGTTGCGAACCTTCGGTCAATTGGACAGCAAGCTCACGGATCATCCCGATATGCACCGTGCACCCGGCGTCGACTTCAGTTCGGGGTCGCTGGGCCACAACCTCTCCGTGGGTCTGGGCATGGCACTGGCCGCGCGGCGCCGCGGGAAGGACCACCGTATCTACGTGCTGTTGGGTGATGGCGAGATTCACGAAGGCCAGGTGTGGGAAGCGGCCATGGCCGCGGCACACTACAAGGTCGGGAACCTGGTGGCAATCGTGGATGCCAACGGCTCCTGTGCCGACGGCCCCACCGAGTCTGTTATGGGCATCGAGCCCCTGGCGGAGCGCTTTTCCAGCTTTGGCTGGCACAGCATTGAAGTGGACGGACACGATTCCGGGCCCTTGATGCAGGCCTTCGAGGGAGCGATGCGCGTTACTGACCAACCGGTATGTGTTGTGGCCCGCACGCTGAAAGGCAAGGGAATTTCGTTTATGGAGGCGTCTCCGCGCGAATGGCACCTCGGGGCCCTGAACGGCGCGGATCTGGAGCAGGCTCGGCGCGAAATCAGGGAGGCAAGACAATGAGCACCATGAGTGATCCTTTCAGCTTCAATGCCGGTGCGGTGGAAAGCAGCTACGTCGGCAATCTGGGTGAGGCGTTTCGTCGCTACGGGGAGCAGAACGAGGACGTGCTGCTGATTTCGCCAGATCTTGGTGCCGGCCCGGTTACCGGCGCCTTTGTTCAGCAGTTTCCGGAGCGCTTTATCGACGCCGGCATTGCGGAATGCAATGCCATGTCCATGGCGGCGGGTATGGCGACCTATGGTTATAAGGTGTTTGTCCTGCAAATGGGTGCCTTTGGCGCGCTGAAGTGCGCCGAGCAAATCCGTACCGACCTTGCGTTCTCTCAAGTTCCGGTGCGCATTCTGTCGGCCTGGAGTGGCCTTGCCATGGGCTTTTTCGGCACCACACATCACGCAGTGGAGGACATCGCGATTACCCGGGCCATTCCCGGCCTCACGGTGCTCGCGCCAGCCGACGACAACGCCGCGACAGCAATGCTGTCGGCGTCCGAGCAGGTACCGGGCCCGGTGTTCATCAGGCTGACCGACGCCAATATACATCCGGTGTATGACGCCCCCCCGGAGATTACGGTGGGACGCTTTGGGCGCTTGCGCGACGGTGTTGACGGAACAATCGTAGGCACCGGTCTGGGCGCGCAGCTGGCTGCCGGTGCCGCGGCGCTCCTCGCCCAGGAGGGCCTGTCGATTCGCGTACTGGACGCCTACAGTTTGAAACCCCTCGATGAGGCGGCGATTGTGGAGGCCGCGCGTGCGACCGGTGCGATTCTGACCGTGGAAGAACACCTGGTCACCGGCGGCTTGGGCAGTGCGGTGGGCGAGGTGCTGGCCCGCAACGGACTGGCGGTGGCGTTCGCCATTCACGGCCTGCCGGATGAGACGCTTACGGTGGGCATGCCGGAACAGCTGTACGCACACTATGGGCTCACGATTGAGGAAACAGCTCAACGCATGCGTTCCCTGGTGAGCGGCAAGCGCTAGCTGCGCCCCGCGCCAGCGTCAGTTGAATCGCGGCGAATTCGTGCGCGCCGAGACGCCGCCGTCGACACAGAGCAGAGCGCCGTTGATGTAGTCGGCCTGCCTCGAGGCGAGGAAGCAGATTGCGTTGGCGATCTCTTCCGGTTCGCCGAGGCGCCCGGGAACCGTTTGCGCGGCCCATGCCTCGACCCCGCCCGGGGACTGCTCCGCTGCGGCAACCATCGGCGGCGTCGCGATGGGGCCCGGCAGAATCACGTTACAACGGATGCCGGCGCGCGCGTTCTCCACTGCCGTGGTGCGGGTGAGATTTACCAGCGCGGCCTTCGCCGCACCGTAAGCTCCCAGACCCTCCTCGCCGGCCAGCGCGGCGCCGGAGGCGATGTTGATAATCGCCCCGCGCTGCGGGCCCGGGTTGTGGCGCATAACGGATACGGCGCTGCGAACACCGTAGAAGGCGCCATCCAGCGTGACGCGGAAGACGCTCTCCCAATCCTCGTTGCTGCAGTCCACAACCGGGCCAAACAGCGACCGGGCGGCATTGTTGACCCAGATATGCAGTCCTTCACCCGCTTCGACCGCAAGTGTGGCGAGACGCTCCGCGGTGGCTGAATCGCCGATGTCACCCGTCAGAATGACTGACCGGTCGGGCGTGTTCAGCGTGGCGCGTGTCGCTGCCGCCTGTTCTTCACTCACATCATTGAGTACCAGCCAGCAGCCCTCACGGCTGAGCCGCTGCGCGGTGGCGCGACCGATGCCGCTGCCCGCGCCGGTGATCACGGCCACCTTGCCCTGTAGATCCTGATACATGGGTTGTCTCCTGTTTGTTGTAGAACGGCAGCCGACAAGGGTGTGCCCTGGGCGGGGAAAAGACATCATGCATATTCATGAGCGGCATGGCTGGATGCGGCCCCGCATCGGGCATCCACCCCGGACCCGCCCTTTACAAGCCATAGATCGCGCGGATCACATGACTCACCAGGGATGACTGTTGCGTCACACCGACCTTGCGGAAGCTCGCATACAGATGCGTTCTCGCGGTGTTTTTGCTGATGCCTGTATCACTGGCAAAGCCCTCCAGCGTACCGCCGTTGGCCAGCGCGATGACCAGTCGTGCTTCCTGCGGTGTGAGCCCGAATGCGTCCATCACCAGTGGCGTTTGATCGATCTGGCGCAGCTCGGGGTCTGTCATGTACAGCGCCGCGTGCTGAATATCATCCAGGCTGTCCTCTTGCGCCAGCCGGCGCAGGGTGAGGAACAGCGGCGACCGACCCGTTTCCCGCTCCACCGGTATTACGTGCGGCACGGCCTGCGTGCTGTCGGTGAGCAGCTGCGCTACGGCCTGTTGCAGTTGCTGGTGCTCCCGGTGGTGCATGACGCGCAGCTTGCCGGCCACCCGCGCAATGCTGGTGTTGTCCTTCAGTAGTTGCTCGGCAACGCTGTTCATGTGAACGATACGGAGCCCGGCATCAAGCATGACGGTTCCCAGTGCCAGGCTGGTAAAAGCCTGTTCATGCAGCGTGTGTTCGCGGGCGAGGCTGCGGCCGTTCTCCAGCCAGACCGCAAGTTCACGGAACTGTGGTTTGAGAAGCTCCAGAATGTCGCGCTCCCGCGCCCCGAAGTCCGGTGCGCCGTGTCCACGAATCAGGCGAACGAACAGTGCCACCTGGCCGCTGCGCTGGATATCGAAGCCGATGATCTGCTCCTGGTCAAAGGGTTTCATGAAGGCGTTGTAGTACACGGTCCGGCGCAGCTGCGACCGGGGGATCAGGTCATCCAGTGCGACGGTGTCTCCGTCCGGCAGGTCGACCAGCGGCGCCAGCGCGGAATAGTTGTTGGCGAAGTTCATGAGATCCTGTGGTGAATAGTTCGCTCCACCCACGTACGCAATCCCGGCATCCCCCGGCGTTGGCAGCCGGAGTCCGATCACTGTCAGGCAGGGGTGACACAGTGCGCGCAGCTCGCTCAGGAAGTCCTGCCACGGCTCGGCCTGAAAGCGGCCGCGATAGAGCGCCGCGACCAGCGACGCGTATTGCCCCAGGGACAGTGCCCGTTCGCCAGCAGGCGCTTGTGTGTGATCGGGTACATGCGGCATCAGGGGTAGCCTGCAGTCAACAGCGTTGAAATGGTCGCCTGCCGCAGCGGCGTCGCACGCGGCAATTGATGTTCGGGATGCTAGCAGAAAATACGCCCGCAGGTTCAATCCGCACACGGTACTCATGCCGGCACTCCTGCAAATGCATGAGGTGGACAAAACGGCTAATTCGCTACTGTGCTGACTGCTGCCGAGGAACGTACCCGAAGGATCATGATGTGATGCGCAAAGCCATTCTAAGGACTCTGAGCCTGCTGTTATTCGCAGCGGGCTGCTGGCTTGTCGTTGGGGGCATACGCCTGGGCAGTCTCGGTGGGTCGTGGTTTTACATGCTCTGGGGCGCAGTAAGTCTTGCGGTGGCGCTGCTGGTCTGGCGCGGTAACCCACTGGGATTCTGGCTGTACATGGCCGCCACCCTGGCAACGCTGGTTTGGGCTCTTGCGGAAACCGGGCTCGCTTTCTGGTTGTTGCTGCCACGCATGAGCTTCCCCCTCGCTATGGCCGGACTCCTGCTGCTGGCATTCTGGGGCATAGCCCACCGGGATGCGCACGCGGGCTTCCGTCTCGGCGTCAGGGCGGGGATCCTGCCGTTTGCATTCCTGATCGCGGTGCTGGGTGCCGCCTTCCTGACCAGTGACGCCCCGGGACCCTCCACGACAAGCGCGTCGGCTCCGGAGGAAATCGGAGACGCTGTGGATGATGCCGGCGAGTGGCGCGATTATGGTCGCAACAAGGCCGGTACGCGCTATGTGCCCGCTGCGGGTATCACACGCGCCAACGTGGCGCAGCTGGAGGTCGCCTGGAGCTATCGCAGCGGTGATCTTCCCGCGGCGTATCCCGAGGCGCAAAATGCCTACAGTTTTCAGGCAACGCCGTTGAAAGTGCATGACAGCCTGTATTTCTGCTCGCCGCGTAATATCGTGATCGCGCTCGAGGCGGAAACCGGGGCAGAGCGTTGGCGGTACGATCCCGGCATTGATACCAGCGGCATTTACATGCTTGCCTGTCGCGGCGTCGCCTACTACGAGAGCGAAGGCGACGTGTGCCCACGGCGTATTCTCATGGCCACGCTGGACGCCCGCCTGATAGCGCTGAACGCCGATACCGGTGCACCCTGCACAGACTTCGGTGAGGGCGGTGAAATCTCACTCCTCGAGGGACTGGGAGAGGTAAAGCCCGGCTATTATCTGGTGACCTCGCCGCCCGCTGTGGTAAACGGCGTGGCAGTGGTTGGCGGATTTGTGCTGGACAACATGTCTGTGGACGAGCCGCCCGGGGTGGTGCGCGGCTACGCCGCGACCAGTGGTCGCCAGCTGTGGACGTGGGATGCCGGTCGCCCTGCAGAAGCCGGGCCCTGGCGGCCAGGTGACGACTACACACGCGGCTCCCCCAACGCCTGGAGCCTGTTCAGTGCCGACGAGGCCCTGGGGCTGGTGTATGTTCCAACGGGCAATGCCACCCCCGATTATTTTGGCGGCCTACGCAGTGCGGCACAGGAGCGTTACTCGAGTTCGGTCGTCGCGCTGGAGGCCACGACAGGAACACTGCGCTGGGCTTTTCAAACCGTGCACCATGACCTGTGGGACTACGACGTCGCCTCCCAGCCGGTGCTCGTCGACCTGCCGATCGCCGGCGAGCGCGTTCCCGCCCTGATCCAGCCGACCAAGCAGGGCGATATATTTCTGCTCGACCGCCGTGACGGAACGCCGCTGGCAGCGGTGCAGGAGCAGCCGGTTCCACAGGGCAAGGTGCCCGGTGAGCGCTATTCCCCTACGCAACCAGCGTCGCTGGGCATGCCCAGCCTGACGCCGCCACCGATGACGGAAAAAGACATGTGGGGCGTTTCGATGCTGGACCAGCTCTGGTGCCGCATCGCCTTTCGCCAGTTGCGCTACGAGGGCAAGTTCACACCCCCGGGCCTGGATCGCAGCCTCTCCTGGCCCGGCAACAATGGGGTCATGAACTGGGGCAGCGTGTCTGTCGATGAGTCACGGCACCTGATGGCGGTCAGTTCTTCATATATGCCCCTGTTGTTGCAACTCGTGAGCCGGGAGGATGCGCCGGCGGGTGAGCACATCAGTTTCGACGCAAACGGCGTGCCTGTTTCTCCCCAACTGGGTACACCTTTTGCCGTGCGCACGGAACGGCCTTTCCTGTCGCCCCTGGGGCTGCCCTGTAACGCACCGCCCTGGGGCAGGCTCGCCGTGATCGACCTGCAAGACCGCAAGCTGCTCTGGCAGCGCCCGCTGGGCACGACCCGTGACCACGCGCCCCTGGGTATTCCGTTGCCCGGGGCGTTTGCGCAGGGTGGTTCCATCATAACGGCGGGAGGACTGATTTTTATCGCCGCGGCGCAGGATGATTACCTGCGTGCTTTCGATGTGGACACCGGTGAGGAGCTCTGGCGACATCGCCTTCCGGCGGGTGGGCAGGCTACGCCGATGAGTTTTGTGTCAAGGCAAACCGGCAGGCAGTATGTCGTGATAGCCGCCGGTGGGCATGCCTACTTGCAGACCACGCTGGGCGATTATGTCGTTGCCTTCAGTCTGCCCGAACGAGAGGGCGCGACGCACCGGCCCTGAATGGCCGGTGCGCCAGACGGCTTCAGCGGTCGAAATCAACCCTGGTATTGATGTCCGGATTGCGTTGTTGCGCAATCTCCGCTGTTCGGGCCTCCAGCATGGGCATGAATGCCGTATCGGGTATGAGCCAGAACAGGCCGTCCTCAATGCCCCGAAAAACCTGCGCTGCAAATTCATCGGGGCTCGGCCCCATGGCGACGTTGTTGGCCACAACATCGTGGAATGCCTGCTCTGCTGCGCCAAGTTTCACCTGCTGATCAGCGGGCCGCAGGCGATCGGAGTGCCATATCCTGGTGGCAACCTCGGCAGGACACAGCACGGAGGCGGTGACGTCACCGGGCTCCTGGGCCAGTTCCTTGTAGAGACTCTCGGTCAACACTGCGACGGCATGCTTGGTGGTCTGGTACGGACTCATGAAAGTGCCGCCGCCCAGCAGTCCACCAATCGATGCCGTGTTGATGATTCTGGCCGCCTCCCCCTGTTGCAGCATTCTGGGCACAAAATGATGCAGGCCGTGCACAACGCCCATCAGGTTGACGTCGATTATCCAGCGCCAGTCCCGCAGTGGACGCTCCCAACACTTGCCGTCGACCAACACCCCTGCGTTATTGAATAACAGGTTCACTTTCCCGTATTTTGAATACACCCATTCGGCAAAATTCGCCACGGCATCGGGATCCGTGACATCCAGCGCACGCGTCGTCAGTTGCCCGCTGTTTTCGCCGGCGCTGTCTGTCAGTTCCTGCAGGCCCTTTGTGTCAACGTCAGCGCCGACCACCCGCATGCCTTGCCGCAAGGCTTGCCGCGCGAGCCCGGCGCCAATGCCACTGCCGGCGCCGGTGATAACGCAAACGCGACTCTCTGAACGATTCATATGGATTCCCCTGTGCTCGATTCTCTCGGTGTTATTGCATGGTTTTGCGACGGAAGTTTTACGCAGCAGTTTGCGCACGCAATATAGCACCGAGAGCGTGCTCGTTGTCTGCGTAAATTAAAAATATGAGGCAGAAAAGCATAAAGAATACTGCATGTATCACGAGGCTTTCTTCATACGAACGTATTATTTTCATGCTTGATATTCCGGGATTTCAAAAATAATTCTGCCTCGAAAAATAAGCCGTAATCCAGACGCAACAAAGCTTGACCATAAGCCAACTGTCCTATAATAATCTTTCAAGGCCGCGATAATCACCCCGTATCCAATAGCCGGTTTTCTCCTCGGGGAGACTCCGCCAGTCGATCGGGGCGAAAGGTGAAACGTGTGGATATATTCCGGTACTTTCATCGCGAGATTCGAAAAAGCAAATACCAATAAACAAGGGAAATGTTATGCGCAAGTCACTATATGAACGTAAATCAATTTCGCTTGCAGTGGCGCTCATAGTCAGCTCCGGGTACGCAGGATTGTCCAGCGCACAGTCGGATGCTGCGCTGGAGGAAATCGTTGTCACGGCGCAAAAGCGTGCAGAAAACATTCAGGAAACACCCATTTCAATTACCGCGTTGAGCGGCAGTGCGATTGAAAAACGGGGGATCACGAATTCCGGCGATTTGATGGGGGAGATACCGGGCGTCGCCGGCTTCGAGGCACCGGGCTCACGTGGTACCACGGGCCTCACTATCCGCGGCATGGCCAGCGGTGGCCCCAACAACCTTTCACTGGACCCCGCGATAGGCATTTACCTGGATGGTGTTTTCATCGGCAAGAATGTCGGCTCGGCCCTGGACGTCGCGGAGCTTGAGCGTATCGAGGTACTGCGCGGGCCCCAGGGCACCCTGTACGGTCGCAACTCGACTGGTGGCGCGGTGAACTTCATATCCCGAAAGCCCACCGGGGAATTTGGCCTGCGCGCTACCGGCGCGGTGGGTAATTATGACTACCGCAGCCTGAAACTGAATGTTGATTTGCCGGCAATCGGTGAGGTGGGGAGTGGACTGGGCCAGATCGCCTTCAATGTGGGCTATCAAACGCGCCTGCGCGACGGTTTTCAGGAGAATGACAGCCCGGGAGGTGCCGACTTCAACGACCTGGATCGCCAGGCCTGGCGGTTGGCCGCGAAGTGGGATCTGACAGAGCATTTTTCTGCCGACTATATTTACGACCACAGCGCACTGGATGAGTCCAACGCGCTGGAACAGGTTGTTGGGTTCAACCCCGTCGATGCGGCGGGGCTCGTTGACCGTGTTTCGGCACTGCAGGGCATTCTGCTCGGGGCGCGCGCCTGGGCGGCGACACCCGGCACGGATCCGCGCATCAGCGAGCGCTGGATCCCTTCCCTGGAACAGACCATAGCCTCTTATCAAGGCGCGCTTGCCCAGGGGCCCGGGCGTCAGAATCGCGGCTTTGCCGACTTCTCTCCGTTTACCGATACCGAGACTGACGGGCATGCATTGACCTTGACCTGGAATATCGGTGATCTGTCGCTGAAGTCCATCACCGCCTACCGCGAGATGGAGTCCTACGTGTTTGGCGACATCGAGAATATCGATAGCCGCCTCGACGGCAATGGCGCAGGCGCCTACAACGATCTGCTGCACCTCACCCTGGGGGGGCTGTACGGTGCGACGGGAGGTTTCGACCCCGGCATACCGCAGCTCCCCTTTGACGCCATCTGGGCGGGCGTCGATGATATTGGCGCCTTCCACACCAAACAGGATACAGACAACTTTTACGACCAGTTTTCCCAGGAATTCCAGCTGGTGGGGTCGTCAGAGTCTCTTGATTATGTTCTGGGTCTCTACTATTTCGAAGATGACGCGAAATACAGTCGACGGGCCATTTTTGTCGCGCCGCTCTCGGGCGCGCCAACCCAGAATTATGCATTGAGCACCGAGGCCACCGCCGTTTACGGGCAAGTGACCTGGCAGCCCGGCTGGCTGGATAACCGCGTGTCCCTGACCCTGGGTCTGCGCTATACGGAAGAGGACAAGGACATTGTTTGGGACTACCTCGCCTACTCCACGCCATTCGCCGGTGAGCTGCCGCGGCAGACCCTTGCGAATGCCGAGCGCTTCGACAATGTCAGTGGCAATTTCACCGCGGCTTTCCAGGCAACGCCGGACATCAACACCTTCCTGCGTTATGCCACGGGTTATCGGAGCGGCGGCTTCAACGGTGAGCAGATTGCCACACCGGCGTTCAACGAGGAAACCGTGGAGCAGTGGGAAATCGGCGTGAAAAGCGACTGGTGGGACGGACGTCTGCGCCTCAACGGCTCGCTGTACACCTACGTCTGGGAGGACATTCAACTGGCGAACACCGACTCCAGCGATGGATCCGCCACCACCCGTATCATCAACGCGGGTGAAGCCGACCGCTGGGGGGCGGAGCTTGAAATGCTGGTGGCACCACTGGACAGGCTTGTGCTCGGTGTCAGCTATGCCTATATTCATGGCGACTTTGACAAGTTTCCGGACGTCTGCGGCACCGCCGTCCCGCAAACCTGCATTGATGGCGTGAGCTCCGCAGTGCGACCTTATTCACCCAGTAACCAGTTAAGCCTTACGGCAGACTACACCTTTGCCGAAACCGCGCTCGGCGATGTCACGGGTTTCCTGCGAGTGAACTGGCAGGATGAATGGTATGAAAACGCGCTGTGGAATGGTGTCGTGGATGGACAGCCCGTAGCGTACCCCTCCGCAGTCATGGATGAACGAACCGTGGTTGGCGCCCGGGTCAGTCTTGAAAACATACAGGTGGGTGACGCGATGATGCGTGTCACGCTGTTTGGCGATAATCTGACGGACGATGATTATCCGGTCTATGCCATCAACTTTGGTGCCCTGGGTTTGATTACTGAACAGTACGGCGCACCGCGGACCTGGGGTCTGGAGTTGTCGTACGATTACTGATGTGGCAAGTGCGCTGACGCGCCCGAAAAAGGCATGACTCGACGAGGAACGGCCATGAAACGACGCAGCTTTATCACCGGCGGCAGTGCGTTGCTGGCCGGTTCCGGCCTTGGTGTCGCAGCGGCAGCTCCCGACGCAGTCGGGCCGGGCTTCGACCGCGAATTCGACCTTGTCGTCGTGGGTTCCGGTACCGGTCTGGCGGCTGCACTGATCGCGGCGAGTGAGGGCCTGAGCGTGCTGGTGCTGGAGAAGGCCGGCGTCATCGGCGGTACCACACTGGTGTCGGGTGGTGTGCTCTGGGTACCGGTGAATCGCGTCATGCAGCGCGAGGGCCTGGACGATAACCGCGACGATGCAAAACGCTATCTCACCCGGCTCTCCCGCGGGCAGGCCAGTGCAGAGATTATCGATGCGTTTATCGACAATGGCGCCGACATGCTGGAGGCTGTAGAGCGCCACAGTCCGATCCGATGGCGGGTTTCGCGATTCATGGGGCGCATGCCGGACTATCATGCCGAGTGGCCGGGAGCGATGACTCATGGGCGGTCGGTGGAAACGGCGGTGGAGGCCGCCGGCGCCCTGGGCGGGCACCTGATATCCCTGCTTTATGAAGGATGCCTGGCGGCAGGTGTCGAGTTCTGGACCGAGGCGCCGGCGCAGCGCCTCATCACCACTGAATTATCGGGCAGTCGCCGGGTGTCCGGTATCCAGGTGCGCCGGGGGACGGTCACGCAAAACGTGCGCGCCCACCGCGGTGTAATTCTTGCTACAGGCGGTTTCGAGCGCAATGCGGAAATGAAGACCCATTTTCTCCGCGGCCCCTCGCCCTACACCCTGGGGGCACCCGGAAACCGGGGCGATGGCATCCACATGGGCATGGCCGTCGGCGCCGACCTGCGCAACATGAACGAGTGCTGGCATCTGGTGGTATACAAGGCGCTCGCCGAGGCCCAGGGCCATCTGGCCGGGGGTGCGGGCCTGTTTGGCCAGGTCGACAAGACCCAGCCGGGTGCGATTGTCGTCAACCGTCATGGCGAACGTTTTTTCAATGAAGCCGGTTCTTATGATGCATCCTGGCAGAGTTTCCATACCTGGGAAAACTGGGGGGACTTTCGCTACCGGAATTTGCCGGCTTATACACTGTCGGACCACGCGCTGCGTGAGGCCGGGTTCGTGGCCGGCTGCCGTGCTGGCGAACCGCTGCCCGAATGGGTTCTGCAGGCGGACACCCTGGAGGGTCTGGCGGTGCAGGCAGGCATCAACGCTACTGCACTGCAGCGTACGGTGGAGCGTTTCAACCGTCACGCCGCGCAAGGCCGCGACCCGGATTATCACCGCGGTGAAAGTCTGATGGATACGCTGGGGTCCGGTGACGCCGCGGACACGCTGAGGCCACTGACAGAAGGCCCCTACTACCTTGCCGAGATCAGCCCCGCTGACCTCGGCACCAGCGGTGGTTTGCGGGTCAACGGCAAGGCCCAGGTGGTGGATGTGTTTGATCAGCCGATACCGGGACTCTACGCCTCTGGCAATACCGCCGGCGTTGGTGGCCCGGGAGCACTCTATGGCGGCGGCGGAGGCACGCTCGGGCCGGCGATGACCTTCGCTTACATCGCGGCCAGGCACGCAGCCGGGGCAGAGGCATATTCCGCGGTACCGCGCGAGGGCGCATAACGGCCGCCATTTGTCCGATCGGATGCCGGCGCCCGGTTGTATGGCAGACACGGCTATCGAATATACTGCCTGCGCAAGCCCTGGTGTACGCTCTTGAAGGAGCTAAAACGTGGCCAAGATTCCCGCAGCGCACCCGCTCAGCCAGATCATTTACGAAGGCGTCCTGGAAATGCCGCCTTGGAAAACGCTGTTGAAGTGCCTTGAGGATTTCATGCAGGTGCCGAGTGCCACGCTGGTTCTGCGCCGCCCTCAAACCCAGGACCCGGGACTGACACTGTACTTGTACCCGGAGTCGGACACCGGCGCGTTGCGGGCCTTCCAGTCGCGAGGCTACCAGGATTCGCCGTTTGCCGAGCTGCCCGAAAAAAGGTGTTTACACTCCACGAACGGGTTCCGCGAGCGGAGCTGGAGTCGCTGGATTTCGGTGCCTATCTGCAGGATCACGCCGTTACCGACCTGATGGGCTTCGATGTTTATGAACGCCAGAGCCTCATCCGCCTCAGGTTGCGGCTGGTACGGATCGGTGACGCGCCGCCCTTTTCGGCGAGCGACCGGCAACGCCTCGAGGGCCTGATTCCGCTTATGGACAACGCGCTGACACTCTACAGCGCGTATACCCACAATCGTTTTATCGAGCAGCTCTACGAGGAGCTTCTCGGCTCAATGGATATCGCCTGCATCATCATGAACGCCAGGCTGGAGGTGCTCTCCGCCAACCGGCAGGCCAGCGAGATTCTCGCGGCTCGCGATGGCGTATTGCTGCGCCATAACGTCCTCGCCTGTGCCGAGAGTGCCGATCAACAAAAGCTCGAGGAGCAGTGTCGCAATGTGCTCGACGCGGTTCAGGGCGAGCAGGGCCCGCCCGCCGCGCGCACGCTGACCGTGCAGCGCACGGGGCTTGATGCGAAATGGAATGTGCAGGTTCGCAGCGTGGAAAAGAAAAACGTGACGTTCGGCGAGGGCGGACCCGAGCTGGTGTTGCTGTTACGGGGTCCGGTTCGAGACTGCGTCCCCAGTCAGGCACGCCTTATGGACCTGTTTGGTGTCACGCCCGCGGAAGCCAAACTGGTCGCGCATCTGGTCGACGGTCAGACGCTGACCGCAGCGGCCAAAGCGCTGGGCATTTCCCGCAACACCGCGCGCGGTCAATTGGCCTCGGTCTTCACCAAAACCGGCGTCAACCGTCAAAACCAGCTGGTCAGGCTTGTTTCGGGTGCGGTCGCCGCGCACTGGGATTGAGCGAACACCTTAGTACAGGTGTACGGTGCCAGTCGGATAACTCGGCTGCTAGGCTGGGCCAAGGGAGCATGTGGACACTATGACAACGTACGCAACACTGGAAGATATCGAAAACTGCATGAACAACGGCTGGACTGATGGGCTTCCGGTTATTCCGCCCTACGGCAGTCTGGTTGATGCAATGCTGGAGGCGATGGGCTGGCAGGCGCACGATGTCGTGGGTGAGATTCCGAGCCAGAACATCGTCATCCGCGCCGAGAAGGCAGCGGCAACGGCGGTGATGGCGGGCTGCAAGGTGGAATACGGTGCCTTGCTCCGCGCCCTGACCGAAGCCGTGCTCGACCCCGCTTTCAACCTGAGCGGCGTCGAAGTGACCACCGGCGGAGCCGCCGTGCTGGTGATTGTCAGCGGCCCTGTGGTTGAAGACCTTGGCTTTGAGCACGGCCCCAACGCCCTGGGCGCCAATTGTCGGGCCAATGCCACCGTGGGTCGTTTCGCGCAAATGATGCGCTATTTCTGCGGGCGCGGTGGCGGCGTCCTGCAATCCCACGGCACCATCGGCCACCCAGGCCGGATCAGCTTCTGTGTCGCCGAGCATCCGCACACCGAGTGGGGCGCCTACCACACCCAGCATGGATTGCCGGAGGGGGTGTCGGCGGTCACGGTGATGTCTACCGAGGGGCCCAACTCCTGTAATAACCACTATGGCGATACGGGCGCCCAGGTTCTGGATACCATTGCGGACTGCCTCTGCCACTTCGGGCAGACTGCCTGGTATTACCGGTCGGGTGGCTTTGTGGTGGTTATTCCACCCGATCACATGGCGCTGGTGGCCAGAGATTTCAGCCGGGCGCAGGCGGTGGAGTATATCTACGCGCAGGCGCGACGCCAGACCGACGATCTTGAGAAGGTAGGGCGTATCGCGAAGGCGCCGATTGCGTTTGCAGAGGTAGTACCGGGCGAACTGCGGTCGCCCCTGAAAAATCCACAGCAACTGACCTTCGTGGAATGTGGCGGCACCGGCGGGCGCTTTTCAGCGGTTATCCCGCGCTGGGTCGGCAGCACGCACGCGGTCTGCAAACAGATTGTTTAACCAGCAATACAGGAGAGTGCAATGACGCAGGCGTCCAGTCATGGGCCGAGCGGCAACCCACCTGCCAAGCAGCTTGTCAGCTGCGGCGATGTCAGTTGTGAGTTGATGGTCGACCCCATACCCCGTCCGACACCAGATCCGATCACGATCACGCTCAAGCCACGGGTTGCCAGAGTGACATTCGTGGATCATCACAAACCCAACTCCAGGCTCGTCATGAAGTACGCCCAGGCCGTGCTGCGCGACCGCGGGATCGAGGTGAGAGACGATATCCTCATCAAGGACGACGCCAGCGTCCGTGACAGGGGGTTACCGCCGCCGTGAAGGGCGCTGGCAGGTGGCGGGCCAGTTCCGCACACAGACGGTTTGCCTGTGCTTCGATGTCTGCCACGGGCCGGGTGAGCTGGCGCAGCGTAGGCAGCGTTTCCGTGAGCGTCTCCGGATGGCGGTAAAGCTTGAGCACTTCGGCCAGCGCTGCCAGGGTCATGCTGTCGACGCGCAATGCCCGCTTCAGCGGGTTTTCACAAATTCGCTGCAGCAGCGCTTTCTTGCCGGCTATGATGCCGGACTGGGGCCCGCCGAGTAGCTTGTCGCCACTGAAGGTGATCAGGTCGACGCCGCTGTCAATATAGTCAGAAGCCTTCGGCTCACCGGGCAGGCCCAGGGTGTTAAAGTCGACAAGACAGCCACTGCCCAGGTCCACCATGCAGGGCAGACCATGTTCATGAGCGAGCGCCGCAAGCGTTTTTTCATCAACCGAAGCGGTAAACCCTTCCAGTCGATAATTGCTGGTATGCACTTTCATCAGCAGGGCCGTGTTCGCGGAAATGGCGGCACGGTAGTCTTTCAGGTGGGTGCGATTGGTGGCACCGACTTCCACCAGCCTGCAGCCAGAGGATTCCATCACCTCGGGTACTCGAAAGGAGCCGCCGATCTCTACCAGTTCACCGCGCGACACAGGCACCTCCATACCGCGCGCCAGCGTGCTCAGCACAAGCACAACGGCGGCCGCATTGTTGTTGACCACGGTGGCGGCTTCGCAGCCGGTGAGCTCGCAGATCAATGCTTCGATGTGACTGTCACGGTTGCCTCTTTTCCCCGTCTTCAGGTCGTACTCGAGGTTGTTGGGGAATATCGCCGCTGCCCTCGCGGCGTCGGCGGCCGCAAGGGGAAGACAGGCCCGGCCCAGATTGGTATGCAGTACAATGCCGGACAGGTTGATGACCGGGCGCAAGCCCCCCGCATCCATGGCCTGCAGCCGTCCGGCGACAGCCTCGCGCACATCGGTCGGGGTGCAGTCTGACGCCGTGGCGGGTTCCGCGGCATTGCGCAGGCGGTGCAGCTCTCGGCGTATGGCGTCGCTGACCCTCTGATGGCCCCAGCGCGCAACCAGCTCCTGAGAGGTCTGCAGCACACGGTCTACAGAGGGAAGCCTGCGCCTCAAGTCCTGCTTGCCGTTCATTTTGCATGTCCTCTGGTGTTTGCCCGATGCCTCGACAGCGTATCGGATCGCCCTCTTCCTGTGCACGATTTTAGGGGATAGCGCGCAACAACACAGCATGATGGAACCGCTCCCCCGCCAGCGCGGATTCAGGATTCTGTGCAAACCTCGAGAGGTTCGCCGGAGGTCTTGTCCGGCAGATGACGAAACAGCGTGCCCTCGGCGCCGGGGCCCGAGCCGCGTGTCCACCACTCCCGATCATCCCCCACGTAACGCGCACCACTGGCGGACACGGCACTGCGCATGAGGTAGGTTCTACCCTGATAAAGCACTTCTGCCGATTCGGTAGTGGGGTAGATTGCCGTAATGGTTGCGCCGCTGGCGCAGCGGTAGGTATGCACCGTCTGGGTGTGCTGTGTCACGTCCTGTTCTCCGGCACCGTCCTTATTGTCATGCGGCGGGTTTGCGCACCCGGACAGCAGCAATAAGGTGGCGCCGATGGCGGCGGCTTGTTTCATGAGGTATTCCTGTCTGTTGGTAGAAGATAGAGCGTTTACCGGTGGCTTCAGGGTTCCGTTACACCGGAAAAAGCGACGCCGGACAACAGGGCCATTTCGCGTTGCCAGGTTGCCAGGTCATTCTTGTTGAACAAGTGAAGTGCGTCGTGACCGCAGGCTCGCGCCATAACCCGCATGAGCTCCACAGACGCGTCCAGGAAGTTTCTCAACTGTCCTGCCGATTTGTCGATATTCAGTCGCTGTCGCAGGTCCGCGCGTTGTGTGGCTATCCCCGCCGGGCAGTTGTTGGTGTTGCAGATGCGTGCGGCAACGCAGCCTATTGCCTGCATGGCGCTGGTTGCAATCGCAACGCCGTCGGCACCCAGCGCGAGCGCCTTCACGAAATCCATGGGTGTACGCAGGCCGCCCGTGATGATCAGCGTTACCTGCCCACTGACACCCTGCTTGTCCAGATAGCGTCGTGCCCTCGCCAGGGCCGGTATTGTAGGCACACTGATGTGATCCCGGAACATTTGCGGTGCGGCACCCGTGCCGCCCCCGCGTCCGTCCAGAATGATGTAGTCGGCGCTGGCGTCCAGGGCAAACTGGATGTCACGCTCGATATGGTTGGCGCTGAGCTTGAAGCCGATCGGTATTCCACCGGTTATTTCGCGAACGCGATCGGCGAAGCGCCTGAAGTCCCTGGCGGTCGTCAACTCGGCGAATGCAGGGGGCGACACCGCGGGCTCTCCTGCGGGGATGCCGCGGATTTCAGCAATCCTGCCGGTGTTTTTGCTGCCGGGCAGGTGGCCGCCGGTGCCCGTTTTCGCCCCCTGGCCGCCCTTGAAGTGGAACGCCTGAACATTCCGTAATGCATTCTCGTCGTAGCCGAACTGCGCGCTGGCCAACTCGTAGAAGTAGCGAGAATTTGCAGCTTGCTCCTCCGGCAACATGCCTCCCTCTCCGGAGCAGATACCCGTTCCTGCAAGCTCGGCGCCTGTGGCCAGGGCGATTTTTGCTTCCTCGGAAAGCGCGCCGAAACTCATGTCGGAAACCAGCAGTGGCGTAGTGAGTTGCAGGGGTTTTCTGGATGCCGGGCCAATCACGAGCTCGGTGCGCACTGCTGCGCTCTCGGGCAGCGGTTTGGTTGCCATCTGCGCGGTCAGGATTTGCAGGTCATCCCACTGGGGCAGCAGGTGTCGGGGGATGCCCATTGCGGCCATCGGCCCATGACTTCCCAGCGTGGCCAGGCCGTCACGGGCCAATTGATGGATGAACTCTACCGTGGGCTCCTCTGTCGTTGCGCTGGCGGCGGGAGCCTTGGTGTCGTCTTTGTCGATGGCCGGTCCTTCCTGGCCGACCTCGCTGTCATCCAGCTTGTTGTGAGAACCATCGCAGAAGGGGGTATCTGCCGACTGCTTGCACTGGCACAGGAGGGACGCGCCGGATTCCTCCGGCGTAAAAGGTTTTGGTGTGAACGCTGTGCCCGCGTGCGAGCCGTCACAAAACGGCTGGGACTGAGAGCGGCCACAGGTGCAGAAGTGATACTCCTTGCCCTTTTCGAGTTCAACTTTTATCGGCTTGTTATCCGCGACGATGGGGTTCATGAGCTTGCTCCGTCTGTGCTGGGCCGGCTGGAGCGGCGGCATTCGGCCTGTGTCACCAGGGCTGTCGTGATCGCAGTGGCGCAGATCTTCAGCCATTCCGCTCAGCCAGTGTACGGTCCAGCGAGTACTTTCCGCCACCGGCAAAGGTCAAGGCTATGGTCATCCCCAGCAGGGCAAGGCCAAACTCATAGCCGTTGTTGCTCAAGAACAGGCCGTGTGGAAGATGCACTGCGACGATGGCGACCAGCATGGTCACCGCCAGAACGCAGGCGGCCGGTCGTGTGAGCAAGCCCAGGAGTAATGCCAGACCCCCGAAAAATTCGGCGCTGCCCGCTGCCAGTGCCATCAGGTAGCCCGGCTCCAAACCGATGGAGGCCATCCATTGCCCCGTGCCTTCCAGCCCATATCCGCCGAAGCTGCCGAACAGTTTCTGTGCGCCATGGGCGATGAAGATGATGCCTGCCGGAATGCGAAGCGCAAGGCTTGCGATCTGGTCGTTGGTCTCGATAGTGCGCATAAAAAGAGTCTTGTTCATGATGTTTTTCCTAATTAATTCAGAATATTTGTTGCCCATGTGCACAGTATTAATTATCTTTTCCGTAAAATAGCGGAATGATTTGAGCAATATGGTCAGAAATATTGAAGTATGCGTTTACTGTTAACGCTGGATGCCCTGCTGACACTGGATGCGATAGAGCGGCGCCAGAGCTTTGCCGCAGCGGCGGAAGAATTGCATCGCGTGCCATCAGCCGTTTCTTACACAGTGAATAAGTTGGAGGAGGACCTCGGGGTCAGCCTGTTTGATCGGAGCCGACGCAAGGCCGAGTTGACCGCCATTGGCCGATTGGTTCTGAGGCAGGGTCGGGAGATTCTCAAAGCCGCGGAAGAACTGACGGCGATGGCCCGCCGCGAGGCCGACGGCTGGGAAGTCGAGTTGCGGATTGGCGTCGACAGTGTTCTGAACTGCGAGCCCATCTACGAGTTGATCGAGGCCTTTCAGCGCATACAGCCCAAGACCGAGATTCGTCTTACCGAAGAGGTTCTCGGTGGTAGCTGGGACGCTTTGAGTCATGATCGCTGTGATCTGGTGATCGGCGCGACGGGCTCGCCTCCTGCCAGCGGCTTCCTGCGGCATGTCCTGGGGGAGGTCATTTTTGAGTTCGCGGTTGCCTCTGATCATCCCTTGACGGCGCTGCCGTTACCGCTTCCCGCTAGCGCCATCCTGGACTATCCAACGGTCATCGTCGCGGACAGCTCGCGGCGCCTGCCCGTGCGCTCGGCCCGGCTGCTGGATGGCCAGAGCCGCATCATCGTGCCCACGATCGACCATAAAATCGAGGTGCAGTGCAAGGGTCTGGGTGTTGGTTACCTGCCGCGCCATCGCATTGTTCGGGAGCTGGCAGAGGGGCGCTTGCGGATTCTGGAGCTGGATGTCCCCAAGGCGCCCGTTGAAATATCGGTGGCCTGGTCGCGCGGTAAGGGGGGAAGGGGTCTCAACTGGTTTGTCGATCGCCTCAAGCAGCTGCGTTTCGACCCGCTTGCGGGAACCCTGTCCTGAGTTGCAGCAGCGCTCCCGGGCTGCAGGTTTGGGGGGTGGCCGTTTGCCTCACTCGATATTCTGCACCTGCTCCCGCATTTGCTCGATCAGCACCTTCAGTTCAACCGCATTGTGCGTGGTGCTACTGGCGATCGACTTGGAGGACAGGGTGTTCGCCTCCCGGTTCAGCTCCTGCATGAGAAAATCCAGGCGCCGCCCGCAGGGGCCACCGGTGTCCAGCGTGTGCCGCACTTCGCGAATATGGGCCTGCAGCCGGTCCAGCTCTTCTTCCACATCGGCCTTCTGCGCCAGGTAGACCAGTTCCTGCTCCAGCCGCTCCTGGTCGACCTCCACCCGCAATTCCGCGAGGCGCGTCCGCAGTCGTGCCTGCTGTTGCTCGCGCAGCGCCGGTATCTGTGCGCGGGCCGCTGCGGTGGCAGCTTCGACCTGGTTCAGGCGGTCGCGAATGAGCGCCGCCAGCTGGGCGCCCTCGCGAGCCCGGTTTTCCATCAGGGTATCCAGTGCGGTGTCGAACAGCGCGTTGACGCTGTGCAGCAGTGTCGTTTCGTCAGTCAGTGCCGCGCTGCACACGCCTGGAAACTGCAACAGCTCCAGCGGGTTGATCGGTTGCGCGGCCGGCAGTGCGTGCGCGATGTCCAGGGCGGTCTCAATGACCTTTTGCAGGTGTTCCCGGTTGACCTGCAGCGCCGACCCCTTTGTCTCGCTGGCCTGAAAGCGCACCAGGCAATCCAGCTTGCCGCGGGACAGGCGTGCCGCGGCGCGGGCGCGCAGGGAGGTTTCTGCGCTGCGCAGCAGGTCGGGCAGTTTGAAACTGCAATCCAGGTAGCGGTGGTTGACGGTACGGAGTTCCACGGTAAGCTCGCCGCCCTGGCCGCTGCTGCTCTGCCTTGCGAAAGCCGTCATGCTGTAGATAGGTGTCGTCAAGCGTACTGCCTCTGCCGAAAGTGCCCACAGAGTCTAGCAGGCTGGCTGGCCGGCTCACACCCGCTCCGGCGCGCCAGGTGGCGCACTGCAGCCAGCTCGCGGCTCGCGTATACTGCGCGACCCACTGACCGGAGACTCCCCATGCAACGACCCAGCGGCCGCGCGCCTGACGACCTGAGAACTGTCATCCTCACCCGGGATTTCACCTGCCACGCGGAGGGTTCTGTGCTGGTCGAGTTTGGCGCCACGCGGGTCATCTGCACAGCCTCCGTAGAGCCCGGCGCACCCCGGTTTCTGCGCGGCACGGGCAGCGGCTGGGTCACGGCCGAGTACGGCATGCTGCCGCGCTCTACCGGTTCGCGCATGGACCGCGAGGCCAGTCGCGGCAAGCAGGGTGGTCGCACACTGGAAATACAGCGGCTGATTGGCCGCTCACTGCGCTCGGCGGTGGATCTGAAAAAGCTGGGTGAATACACCATCACCGTTGACTGCGACGTGATTCAGGCTGATGGCGGCACCCGGACCGCGGCCATTACCGGTGCCTGCGTGGCACTGGTGGATGCCCTGAATCACCTGCAGCGCAAGAAGCTGATCACCACCGACCCGCTGTTGCAGATGGTGGCTTCGGTGTCCGTTGGTGTCTTCCAGGGCGTACCCGTGCTGGACCTGGATTACCGGGAGGATTCCCGGGCCGATACGGACATGAATGTCGTGATGGGTGAGGACGGCGGGTTTATTGAAGTACAGGGCACCGCCGAGGGACAGCCCTTCCAGCGCGATGAAATGAACGCAATGCTGGATCTGGCAGAAACCGGTATACGCCAGCTTTTCGAGGCCCAGAGACGGGCGCTGGCGGGCTGAGCCGGTTCAGACTTCGATGTCGTAATCCATGATGACCGGGGCGTGGGTGGAGAACACCCGCGCCTTGTAGATGGCGCCGTAGTCCACCGCGTACTTCAGGCCCTTCGAAATGATCTGGAAGTCGGTACGCCAGCCGTTGCTGCCCGGCTCACCATCCGGCCACCAGCTGAACTCATCGCGGTCAGAGTTGATTTCCCGGAATGCATCGACATAGCCGCCGTCGATGAGCTCGTCCATCCACTGGCGCTCTTCAGCGAGGAACCCGGGGACAGTGCTGTTGCGCTCCGTGTCCTGGACATCAGCTGCGGTGTGCGCCAGATGCCAGTTGCCGCAGATGATGAACTCGCGGCGTTTGTTGCGAATTTTCTGCAGGTGGTTCTGCAGCAGGCTGTAGAACTCGTTTTTCCGCGCCAGCTGTTCTGCGTTGCCGGGTGCCGCATAGGGGGCCAGCAGGCAGCCTACACTCAGGTTCTCGTAGTCGGCCTGGATGTAGCGACCTTCCATATCGAAATCGGTGAACCCCAGGCCGGTCATGATGGCCTTCGGCAGCTTGCGGCAGTAAATGGCCACGCCGTTGGACTTGCCGTCCACGTCGTCGTAGAAGTAGGCGTTGTACTCGCGCGGGAAGTAGAGATCGTCGCGAAGATCGTACTCGGTGCAGCGCAGGTCCTGGATACAGATGAAGTCGGCATCCTGCTCGCTCAGCCAGTCATAAAATCCGTTACCAGCGGCGTTCTGGATGCCGTCGGCACTGAAGCTGATGATCCTCATTCTTGGCCCCTTGCTGAGAGAGCGTGTATCATGCCGAGTTCGGGTTCGCCGGGCGGCGGCACGGTGTCGAATGTCCAATCCCGGTAGAAGTGGAACGCTTATGGCTCCACGCTGCCTATGATACCGGCGTCACTGGAAAAGCATAACCCCAAACCGGCCAATTCGCAGCTCTTACTCCCCTTCGGAGTCACATATGAACGCATACCAGCAGGAGTTCATAGAACTCGCACGCCGTCACGATGTTCTCAAGTTCGGTGAGTTCACGCTGAAGTCCGGGCGCGTCAGCCCCTATTTCTTCAATGCAGGGGCGTTCTCCAGCGGGGCAGCCCTGGCAACGCTAGGACGCTGCTATGCGCAGAGCATCGTGGAGTCGGGAATCGACTTCGATGTTCTGCTCGGGCCAGCCTACAAGGGGATACCGCTGGCAGCTGCCACCGCCGTGGCGCTCGCCGATCATCACGGGCGTGACGTGCCCTTCGCCTACAACCGCAAGGAAGCCAAGACCCACGGCGAAGGGGGAACCCTGGTGGGAGCACCGTTGCAGGGCCGCGTGCTGGTCATCGACGACGTGATCACCGCGGGCACGGCAGTACGCGAAGTCATCGCCATGATAGAGGCAGCGGGCACACAGCTTGCCGGCGTTGCCATTGGCCTCGACCGCCAGGAGCGCGGTGCCGGCTCCGCCTCTGCGATACAGGAGCTGGAGCGCGAGCAGGGTATTCCGGTCCTCAGTATCATCAATATGGGCCACATCATCGATTACCTGCAGGCCGCGGGAGAGGCCTACACGGATGTGCTGGCCGCCATGCGCGATTATCGAAAGCGCTACGGCGTGTGACTTGTTGCCCCGGCTGGCAACCTCTATATTGGACTCCATGAAAAGACGGGCGGTCATACAGTTCATCAGCGCGGCGTTGTGCACTTGCCTGGCGGCCCAGGTGATGGCACAGGGCAACGAGCTGTATCGCTATCGCAACGACCAGGATGTGGTCGTGGTGGACGACAGCGTGCCACCGGAGTACGTCGCCCGCGGCTACGAGGTGCTGAACGAGCGCGGCGTGGTCATTCGTGTGGTGCCGAGGGTGCTCACCCCCGAAGAGCTCGCGGACGCCAATTCGCAGCTGCGGCTGGAGGAAGCTGCGGCGCTGGAGGAGCAGCGCCTGCGCAAGTGGGACCAGACCCTGCTGTTGCGCTACAGCTCGATTGAGGATATCGAGGCGCACCGCGACCGGGCGCTGGCCGACCTGAGGCTGCGGGTAGGTATCCTGAAAAGCAACCGGCGCAACTACAAGCAGCAGATCGAAACCTACCAGTCCCAGGCGGCTGATCTTGAGCGCCGTGGCCAGACGGTGGATGAGGCCCTGCTGAAGGCGATCGCCAGCCTGCAAAAGGAGCTTGCCGCCACCGATCGGCAGATCGCCGACCGCAATGAAGAAGTGGAGGAAGTGCGGGCCAGTTTCGAAGCCGACATCGAGCGCTTCAGGATGCTGGAAGAGGCGGTGCGCCTGCGCCGCGAGCTGAGTTCAAAAGCCGCGAGGGCGGATTAGCGCTGCCATCGCTTGGCGCAGTCATGAAAGTGCCACACCTTTTTCCTTGCACTTTTGTCACAATGTGCAACGCTTAGCGAAGAACTGAAAAAAAGTGAGGGAAGGGTATGCATCATCCACTGATCCAACGCGTCGGGCGTTGCCTGGCGTTTCTTGGGGCGCTGTCCGCCGGCTCGGTGCTGGCAGCCGACAAACCGAACATCCTGGTGATCTGGGGTGACGACGTTGGCCAGTCCAACATCAGCGCCTACACCCGTGGCCTGATGGGCTATCACACGCCAAACATCGACCGCATTGCCAACGAGGGCATGTTGTTTACCGACTACTACGGTGAGCAGAGCTGCACCGCCGGTCGGGCCTCCTTCATCATGGGGCAATCGGTGTTCCGCACCGGGCTGTCCAAGGTGGGCCTGCCAGGCGCTGAACTGGGTATGCAGGAAGAGGACCCGACCATCGCCGGGCTGCTGAAGAACCACGGCTACATGACGGGGCAATTCGGCAAGAATCACCTGGGTGACAAGGATGAGCACCTGCCGACCAATCACGGTTTCGATGAGTTCTTCGGTAATCTCTATCACCTGAATGCGGAAGAGGAGCCCGAAAACGAGGACTATCCCACCGATCCCGCCTTCCGTGAGAAATACGGCCCGCGTGGCGTCATCCGCTCCTATGCTGACGGTCGCATCGAAGACACCGGCCCGCTGACCAAGCGGCGCATGGAAACCGTAGACGACGAAACGGTCGCGGCAGCGAAAGACTTCATCACCCGTGCGGTGAAAGCCGATACCCCATTCTTCGTCTGGTGGAGCGGCACGCGTATGCACTTCCGCACCCATGTCAGCGACGAAAAAATGGCGATGGTGAAAAAACAGTACCCGCACGCCGATGAATACACCGCCGGCATGATCGAGCACGACATGCACATCGGAGAGTTCCTCACGTTGCTCGACGAGCTGGGTGTGGCGGACAACACGCTGGTGTTCTACTCCACCGACAACGGCCCGCACATGAACACCTGGCCGGATGCGGCAATGACGCCCTTCCGCGGTGAGAAGAACACCAACTGGGAAGGCGGCTGGCGGGTACCTGCAGCGGTGCGCTGGCCTGGCAAGATCACTGCTGGCAGTGTCTCCAACGATATCATGCACCACATGGACTGGTTGCCCACCTTCCTGGCGGTAGCGGGCGAGCCTGATGTGAAGGAGAAACTGCTCAAGGGGCACCGCGCGATCAACCGCAAATACAAAGTGCACCTGGACGGTTACAACTTCCTGCCCTTCCTCACCGGGGAAGTGGATACCGGGCCGCGCCGGGAGATTTTCTACTTCTCCGATGACGGTGACCTTACGGCCTTGCGTTATGACGCGTGGAAGCTGGTGTTCCTGGAGCAGCGCGTAGCGCAAACGCTGCAGGCGTGGCAGGAGCCGTTTGTGGAGCTGCGTCTCCCTTACATCTTCAACCTGCGTCGCGATCCCTACGAGCGCGCCCAGATCACATCCAACACCTACTATGACTGGATGTTGGACCGGGCCTACCTGCTGGTGCCCGCGCAGGACTACGTGGCGCAGTTCCTCGCGACCTTCAAGGAGTACCCACCTCGGCAGAAAGCCGCCAGCTTCTCGCTGGATCAGGTGATGGAAAAACTGACGGCGCCCGCCGGTACGCCCTGAGGCGATGGTCCACAGCCCCGCAGGTGAAAGCCTGCGGGGCTTTTTTGTGGGGATTCGGGGGTGCGTGCCGGTGGTGCGCGCCAGGTAGCCTGCGTCAGCGCGCCGCGGAGCCGGCCGGATCCACCAGGGGCGAGGTCACCGCCTGGCGGAAGAAGCCGTTCAGCAGAAGAGACCATTGCTCCTGCCAGTTTTCCGTTGGAGAGCGGCTGAAGCCGCTGCGCACAAACTGTGCGATGCGCCCCTCCGCCGTCGCCATCAACAGATTGGCGGCCGCGGGCAGTGGAATCACCGGTCGCAGGCCTTCCCGCAGCTCGGCTTCGCGCAGCACCTGCTTGAGCTGGGTCTCATAGCGGTCGAACAGCTGCGCCACGCGCTGGTGCAGCCGATCGTTCTCGCCTGCAAGGGCATCACCGGTGAGTATGCGGGTGATACCCGGGTTGCGTTCGGTGAAGGCCAGCAACAGCAGCAACATTTTTTCGCAGCGCCTGGCTACGCCGGCTTCCTCACTGAGAATGATGTTGATGCGGGAAAACAGGGTGTCTTCAATAAACTCGATCAGGCCCTCGAACATTTTCCCCTTGCTGGGGAAATGGCGATAGAGGGCCGCCTCGGAAACGCCAACCTCGCGCGCCAGCCCGGCGGTGGTGATGCGATTACCGGGGCTTGCCTCCAGCATCTGGGCGAGGGCCTCCAGGATCTGCTGACGGCGTTGGGATTTTTTCGGCGGCATGTCGCTCACGATCGTTGGCGGGTGACCTAATGCTATCGGCTCGTCGGGGCCGCTGCAACACGCTGGCCGGATTGGTGCACGGGTTTAGCTTGAGCGGCCGGTGATCAGCGTGCCGATGCCGGTGTCGGTGAATATCTCCAGCAGAACCGCATGGGGCACCCGGCCGTCGATGATATGCGCACTCGCCACGCCGGATTTCACCGCATCCAGGGCGCAGCCGATTTTCGGCAACATGCCCCCGCTGATGGTGCCGTCGGCGATCAGCGCGTCCACCTGGCGAGTGCTGAGGCCCGTGAGGATGTTCCCCTGCTTGTCCAGCAGGCCCGAGACGTTGGTCAGCAGCATCAGCTTTTCTGCCCGCATCACCTGGGCGATCTTGCTGGCCACCAGGTCGGCATTGATGTTGTAGGTATTGCCGGCATTGTCCACCCCAATGGGCGCGATGACCGGGATGAAATGGCTGCCGAGGATAACGTTCAGCACCTCTGTGTCGATCTGGTCGACTTCCCCCACATGGCCGATATCGACGATCTCCGAGGCACCAAGTTCCGGGCTGTAGCGGCTCACTGTGAGTTTGCGGGCGCGAATCAGCTGCCCGTCCTTGCCGGTGACGCCAATCGCCTTGCCACCCGCGCGGCTGATCGACGAGACAATTTCCTTATTGACGCTGCCGCCCAGCACCATCTCCACCACATCCATGGTTTCGCTGTCAGTCACGCGCATGCCGTTGACGAACTCGGTGTGGATATTGAGCTTCTTCAACAGTTCACCGATCTGCGGGCCGCCACCGTGCACCACCACCGGGTTCATGCCCACCAGCTTCATCAGCACCACATCGCGGGCGAAGCTTTCGTGCAGCAGGGGATCGACCATCGCGTTGCCGCCAAACTTCACGACAATGGTTTTGCCGGTGAAGTGCTGTATATAGGGCAGTGCTTCGGTCAAAACCCTGGCGATATTCAGGGCGGATTCGCGGTCGAGTGACATAGGGCTTCCTGGCGTGGCCCGCAGGGGGCCGCTGTGAATCGGGTTATTCGGGCAGCGTCAGTTGCGGTGATACCACAGCCATCTGGTCCCGGAAGTCGGCCATGATAGCGCGCAAGCGCTCGGCTGTGGAGGCCTCGAAGCGCGCGGTGAGCGCCGCTGAGGTGTTTGAGGCGCGCACCAGGCCCCAGCCGTCGTTGAAGTCGACACGCAGGCCGTCCAGGGTGTTCACCTTGCCTTCGGGGAAGTAGGCGCCGTCTATCAGCTGCTGCACCAGCGCGAACTTGTCGGCATCGGGGACGGGGATCAGGATCTCGGGCGTATTGGCTGATTGCGGCAGTGCGTCGAGCAGTTCGTCGAGGGTCTGGTTCTGGTTGCTGAGTATTTCGGCCAGGCGCACCGCGGCGTACATGCCATCGTCGAAGCCGTGCCAGCGTTCGCCAAAGAAAATGTGCCCGGAGAATTCGCCGCCGAGCAGCGCATTGGTCTCCACCATCTTCTCTCGCATGAACGCATGGCCTGTTTTTGACAGCACCGGCCTGCCCCCGTGCTCGACAATCAGCTGGCCCAGGTTGCGGCTGCATTTCACGTCAAACACGACGTCAGTGCCGGGATTCCGCGATACCACATCCTCCACATAGAGCATCATCAGCTGATCCGTGCGCAATATCCGGCCAGAGCCGGTCACCACGGCAACCCGATCCCCGTCACCGTCGAACGCAACCCCCAGGTCGGCGCGGTTGTGACGCACCGCCGCTGCGAGGTCGGCGAGGTTTTCCTCGCGGCTGGTGTCTGGCGAGCGGTTGGGAAAGCGGCCGTCCATCTCACAATAGAGCTGCATGACATCACAGCCCAGCTCGGCAAACAGCTGCGGTGCGATATCGCTGGTGGCGCCGTTGCCGGCGTCCACCACGACTTTCAAGGGCGCCGGCAGCGTGATATCGCTGATGATTTCTTCCAGGTACGCGGGCAAAGGGTCGGCCTTCGACAACGTGCCGCGGCCCTCGCGGAAGTCGCCGCCCAGCGCGGTGTCCCGTATGCGCTGCATCAGGCCTGCCGCGCTGGGTGCGTTCTTCAATACGATCTTGAGTCCGTTGGCGGCGGCGGGGTTGTGGCTGCCGGTGATCATCACGCCGGAACGTGTCTGCAGAGTGCGCGTGGCGTAGTAGAGCAGCGGTGTCGGTACGACACCGATGTCGATAACGTCCCTGCCCGTGCTGAGCAGCGCCTTGATCAGGGCGGATTTGATGCGTGGGCTGGAGGTGCGCCCGTCAGCGCCGACGATCAGCGTATTCTCCCCATTCTCCGCGGCAATAGTGCCCAGAGCGCGACCGATCAGGCTGACCGTGGTGTCGCCCAGATCACGCTCGGCATTGCCTCGAATATCGTAAGCGCGAAAGATTTGTGCGGGCAGGAATTCCCCGGCGTTGAGTACCGGCTCCTGGGTGACATCCAGAGTGTCCAGGTCGTCATCGCGGGTGTCCTCCACCGGGTCTTCTTCAACCAGTGGCGTGCGTTGAAACAGCGGGTGCATCAGGTGGTTATCGGCCTGACTGCTCCTGGGCTCTTCGGGGACCGCGGCCTCACCATCTTCGTCGTCCACAGCGCTGTGGCCCCGGTGTTCCGTGAGCAACTTGCGCAGGTGTTCCCCAAGGGGCACCAGGTGCGGCAGGTGTAGTTGGACCTGCCCGCGCAACCCGGCACCGCGAATGATCTGGGCCACATCGCTGGCCAGTAACCCGGGTATCCGTGAAAGCAGCAACAGCAGTCCCCCGGCCAGACCCAGCAGGATCACGGCCAGTATCAGCAGCAACGGCAGGCGGTTGACCTGAAATTGTGCAATCAGGGCATCCGAGGGCGTGAACTCGAGCTGCCAACTGGTATCCGGCACCGTGTACGCCACGCGGTAGCGCTCACCCGCGGCGTTGGCGCTGCCCACGGTGATCAGCTCGACACCGTTTTGTACATGATTCTGGGTCAGTGTGACCTGGCCGTTGGCGGGGTCGGCCAGTTCCAGCCAGCGGGGAATGAGGGTGTTGTCGAAGGTGCCCAGGATCACGGTCTGGCGCCCGGGGCTTTCCTCCGAGCGCACCAGCTGCGCCATGGAGGTGTAGATCTGGCCATCGGCCCGGTAGGTTTCCGGCTGGCTTGGGTCCCCCGCGGTGGCACGACGCACCAGGTCGAGCTCAATGTGGTTGCGCAACTGGTGACTGGATCCACTCAGGCTGGCGGTCCCGAGGTCACTCAGCAGCAGGGCGCGCACCTCGCTGAACTCCGGAAACAGCCGCAGGATCTGCCGTTCCAACGGTTCCGCGGCGGCGTCATCGGCGAGCAGCAGCTGTTGCCCCAGAGCGCTGTCCGCCACTTGCTGCAGACGCATGCGCAGATCGCCGGCGACCTGCGCCAGGGCACGCGCCTGCTCGCTGGCGATAATGTTCACCGCTGCGCGCGTATGCCGGTCCTGCAGGCCGGCGTCGCGCAGCAGCGCGAGGTAAGCGAAGCCAAGCAGTACAGGCAGTGTGATGACCAGTACGGCTATCAGGAGAATACGGTATAGCGTCGCCTTGCTGGCGATGACGCCAGCGGCGGTGTTCTTGATGCGTTTAGCCATCAGCCGCCTCCATGCGCTGGGCGATCAGTGAAATCAGCTCGCGTGCGATCGTGGCCTTGCTGGCCTCGGCAAGCGCCTGGCTGCCATTGTGCCAGAGGACCGTGACGGCATTGCGGTCGCTGTTGAAGCCAATCGCTGTATCGGACACATCGTTGGCGACGATCATGTCCAGGTGTTTGCGCTCAAGTTTGTCGCGCGCATAGCGTTCCACATCCTGGGTTTCTGCCGCAAAACCGACGGTGAAGGGTGCCTGTGCGTGGGCGCTGACTGTCGCCAGGATATCCGCATTGCGCTCCAACGCCAGGGTGATGCCTGCAGCATCCTTCTTTATCTTCTGCGCGGCGACCCTGACGGGCCGGTAATCCGCAACCGCGGCACAGGCGATGAACAGGTCGCAGTCGTCTACCCTCGCCAGACAGGCTTCCAGCATGTCGGCGGCACTGACGACATCAATCCGGGTGACATGGTCCGGGGTCGCGAGCTGAACCGGGCCGCTGACCAGCGTGACCTGTGCGCCTGCATCGACAGCGGCCCTGGCCAGCGCATAGCCCATTTTGCCGGAGCTGTGGTTGGACAGGTAGCGCACCGGGTCCAGCGCTTCGCGTGTCGGGCCCGCAGTGATCATGACCCGGCGCCCGGCAAGTGCACCACTGGCAAACAGCCCCGCTGCGGCGAGTGCGATATTGACCGGTTGCTCCATGCGCCCCGGACCGATATCACCGCAGGCTTGCTCGCCGGAGGCTGGGCCCACCAGTGACATACCCCGGTCCTGGAGCGTTGCAATGTTGGCTGCGGTTGCCGGGTCGCGCCACATCTGCTGATTCATCGCCGGCGCGATCAGCTTGTGCGCCGCGGTCGCCAGGGTCACCGTGGTGAGCAGGTCATCGGCGCGTCCGCCTGCAAGGCGGGCGATCAGGTCAGCGGTGGCAGGGGCGATAAGCAGCAGGTCGGCCCAGCGCGCGAGCTCGATGTGGCCCATGCCGAGTTCGGCGTCGGCGTCCAGAAGGTCGGTGTGCACCGGATGGCCGGACAGGGCCTGCAGGGTCAGCGGCGTAATGAACTCCTGGGCGCCGCGCGTCATGATCACCCGTACATCGGCGCCGAGTTCCTTGAGCTGGCGAATGAGCTCTGCCGATTTGTACGCGGCGATGCCGCCGCTGACGCCGAGCACAACATTGCGATTGAAAAGATGTGCCACTGCGGCTACCCAATTGGGACAATAGATGAATACAGATGCCGAACAATACCATTACACCGGGTGTTTGGACACCGCAGGGCCACAGCCAGGGAGGGCGTCGCCATGTCGATCAGGGAATGGGCCGCGGGGGAGGGGCCGCGCGACAAGCTGCTGCAGCGGGGGGCGAAGACACTCTCCGATGCCGAGCTGCTGGCCGTGCTGTTGCGAACCGGTCGCCGGGGCTATTCGGCGCTCGACCTTGGCCGCGATCTGTTGCAGCGTTTCGGTAGCCTGGGCGGCTTGCTGCGGGCCAGTCAGGAGACGTTGCTGGGCTACCCCGGCCTGGGCGCCGGCAAGTATGCCGTGCTCAGGGCAGGGCTGGAGCTGGCCCGACGGCACGCGCTGGAGCAGGCGCGCGCCGGAAGTGCACTGTGCAGCCCCCAGGCCACGCGGCAGTTTCTGCAGCATCACCTCGGGAGTCAGGCGCGGGAGGTGTTTACCTGCCTGTTTCTTGACAACCAGCACCGTATCCTGCGCTGTGAGGACCTGTTCTTCGGCACGCTGGATGGGGCTGCCGTGTATCCCCGCGAAGTGGCGGTTCGCGCTCTGCAGTACCATGCGGCGGCGGTCATTCTCGCCCACAACCACCCCTCGGGCGTTGCCGAACCCAGTCATGCGGACCGGCGCATCACAGAGCGCTTGCAGGCGGCGCTGGGCCTGCTGGATATCCGGGTGCTGGACCACATCATCGTGGGCCGCGGACAGAGCTATTCCTTCGCGGAGAGCGGTTTGCTGTAGCGCGGGTTTTGCTTGCGATGCCCCTGCTGTTCTGGTATAAAGTCGCGCTCCGCGCGGCCGGGGTACCCTTTCAGACCCGTTTGGCCACACAAATTCGACAAGTCCCGTGGTATATGGGAGAGGCAATCATGGCAAGAGTATGTCAGGTCACCGGCAAGCGTCCGGTCACAGGGAACAACGTATCACACGCAAAAAATCGCACTCGCCGCCGTTTTTTGCCGAACCTGCACCACCACCGTTTCTGGGTTGAGTCCGAGAAGCGTTTCGTGTCCCTGCGCGTGTCCAGCAAAGGTATGCGCATCATCGACAAGAAGGGCATTGACCAGGTGCTGAGCGATATTCGCGCCAGCGGCGTCAAGGTCTGAGCGGCGGAATCTGAAGGAGAGCAGTCATGAGAGACAAGATCAGAATGATTTCGTCAGCCGGTACGGGCCATTTCTATACCACTGACAAGAACAAGCGCACCACCCCCGACAAGCTGGAAATGAAAAAGTACGATCCAGTTGTGCGCAAGCATGTCATGTACAAGGAAGGCAAGATCAAGTAACGGGACCCTGTTTTTTGATACGCCTGGAACCCCGGCCTGTGTCGGGGTTTTTTATGGCCACGCAATATGCCTGAATTGCCTGAAGTTGAAACCACCCGCCGCGGCGTCGCGCCCTGGGCGGAGGGGCGGCGCGTGCTGTCCGTGGAGGTGCGGGAGCCACGCCTGCGCTGGCCGGTACCGGCGGACCTTGCGCAGCGCCTGCAGGGCCAGGAAATCACCGCAGTGGAACGCCGCGCCAAGTACCTGCTGTTCCACACCACCTCCGGCAGCCTGCTGGTGCACCTCGGCATGTCCGGCTCCCTGCGGGTGATTCGCGACGATAGCCCCCTGTTGCGTCATGATCACGTGCAGATCCTGCTTTCCAGTGGGGACCGTCTGCGCTACAACGACCCCCGGCGGTTTGGCTGCATGCTCTGGCTGGCGCCCGGTGAGTGCCACCCGCTGCTGGCCGGTCTCGGGCCGGAACCGCTGTCGGAGGCCTTCACGGGGGACCTGCTTTACCAGCGGTCCCGTGGCCGTCGCGGGCCGGTAAAGCCGTTTCTGATGGATGGCCGGGTGGTTGTCGGTGTGGGTAATATTTACGCCAACGAAGCCCTGTTTCTGGCCGGTATCCGCCCGGACCGCCCTGCAGGGAAGATCGGTCTGACCCGTTACCAGCGCCTCGCAGATGAAGTGAAGCGAGTACTTACTTTTGCGATAGGGCACGGCGGCACTACATTGCGTGATTTTGTCGGCGGTGATGGCAAGCCGGGCTATTTTGCTCAGCAGTTGTCCGTGTACGGTCGTGGTGGCCAGCCCTGTACCTGCTGCGGGAAGTCATTGCGCGAGGTGCGGCTGGGGCAACGCAGTACGGTGTATTGCGTGGCCTGTCAGCGCTGAACAGGCTACACTCAGCGTCTGTATGGTAGGGGCTATGTCCCGCGGGGGAGTGAACAATGAAAAGCAATTGCCTTAATCGCCAGCTCGCGTTTGCTGTGCTGGCCACATGCCTGACCATGCCACAGTGGGCTGCCGCCCAGAGCGCGGTTGATGAGAGCCCGTCTGCCGGCGCCATGGTGGGCGATCTGCTGATTGCGCGGCCCATCGGGGCGGTGATGACAGTGGGTGGAACGGCCGCGTGGCTGGTCAGCCTGCCCTTCACGCTGCTCGCGGGCCATGCCGGTGAGGCTGCTGAAACCCTGATGATCGGCCCCGCGGAGGCGACCTTCGTGCGCTGCCTGGGCTGCCGCGAAACCGGCTACACCAACAAGGATGTCGAGCGGAATCGGGCACGCAAGGCCGCAGCGGCTGCCGCCGAAGACTAGCGGAAGCGCGCCTGCAGTGCCCGGGCCACCGGCGCGGGCACGAAGGGTGTAATGTCGCCATTCAGGGCAGCGATTTCCCGCACCAGCGAGGACGAGATATAGGAGAGGTGTTCCGAGGGTGTCAGGAAGATGCTCTCGAACTCGCGGTCCAGCGCCCGGTTCATATTGGCGAGCTGAAACTCGTATTCGAAATCCGCGACGGCACGCAGGCCGCGCAGCACACAGCGCGACCCCTGGCTGTGCACGAAGTCGATCAGCAGATTGCTGAAGCCAACCACTTCCACGTTGTCCAGGTGTTGCAGCGAAGCCTTGCACAGGGCTACCCGCTCTTCCAGGGTGAACAACGGTGTTTTCTTTTCGCTGTGGGCTATGGCCACAACCACTTTGCCGAACAGGCGTGCCGCGCGCTCGGTGAGATCGACATGACCGTTGGTGATCGGGTCGAAGGTGCCCGGGTAAATGACTGTGTGTGAATTCATGCCAGCTGCTCAGTGCCTGAGAACAAGCTGCGGATGGTAAACACTCACTGTCGCGGGCGCAAACGGGAGCACCATCACGCCCCCGTGTGGAACAGGCGGTAGCGAACGGCGCCAGAGGTTTTGTCGCGGTGCAGCAGCCAATCCGCAGGCAGCGCTGCCTCGGGTTCGTCGGCCCCGGTTTCTACATAAATGCTGGCGCCCGGCGCCAGCGCGCCGCATTGCGCCAGCAGGGCGCAGCTGGGCTCCACCAGTTGCAGGCCGAAGGGGGGGTCGATGAAGACGATATCCCAGGGCCCGGCGCCGGCGGAGAGCAGGTCGAGGGCGTTACAGGCGTGGCAGCGGGCCTGGCTGGTCGCACCGAGCGCGTTCAGATGGTGGCGGATCTGGGCCAGGCTCTCGGGGTTGGTGTCGATGAAATCGCAGTGTGCCGCGCCCCGGGACAGGGCCTCTAGGCCGAGGGCGCCGGAGCCGCTGAACAAATCGGCACAACGTGCCTCCGGCAGCTCTGCCGCCAGCCAGTTGAACAGGGTCTCGCGGATGCGGTCACCGGTGGGGCGCAGCCCTTGTGCCGCAGTGAAGCGCAGCTTGCGGCCACGCCAGCGACCCCCGATGATGCGCAGGCTGCTGCTGGTCGACGCCGGTCGCGCCGAGGCCGGCCGCCTCGCTGACCGCCCGCGCGGTGCTGTCATTTCGTCGCCCCCTTCAGGAGTGTTAGGATACGCAGTCCTGCGGATGCCTCCCGCGAACTGTATCACGAGACCCATGAAGTTTTTCAAACGCAGTAAAAAGACGCCTGCGTCAGGCGCGCCGACGCAGGCCGCACCTGAGCCGGCCGCACCGAAGCCGGCCGCACCTGAAACGGACGCTGAGGTTCAATCGTCAGCAGAATCTGTACTACCAGCGGGCGGCGAGCCGGATAGTGCGGCGAAGGCGGCGTCCATCCCGGTGCCCGCCGCCGACGCGCTGGTACCGACCCCCGCGGCTGAGCAACCCGCGGAGGCGCCGGTGCAGCAACCGGTGGAGCGGCCAGTGGCTGCCTCGGAGGCCGGATTTTTTGCTCGCCTGCGGCGCGGCCTGGGGAAGACCAGCAACACGCTGGTAGAGGGGCTGGGAACCCTGTTTCTGGGGCGCAAGGAGATCGATGCGGAGCTGATGGAGGAACTGGAGTCGCGGCTGCTGCTCGCGGATGCAGGCGTCGACGCAACCGTCGACATCATCGGGCGCCTGACGCAGCGCGTGTCGCGCAGGGAGCTGACCCGGCCAGACGCCCTGCAGCGCGCCCTGCAGGAAGAGCTGCTGAGCCTGCTGCAGCCCTGCGAGGTGCCGCTGGATGTGAGCGGCCACAAGCCTTATGTGATTCTGATGGTGGGCGTGAACGGCGTGGGCAAAACCACGACCATCGGCAAGCTTGCGCGCCGCTTCCAGGCGGAGGGACGCTCCGTCATGCTGGCGGCGGGGGATACCTTCCGCGCCGCGGCTGTCGAGCAACTGCAGGTTTGGGGCCAGCGCCACAATGTGCCCGTCATCGCCCAGCATACCGGCGCCGACAGCGCCTCAGTGATCTACGATGCGCTGCAGGCGGCTCAGGCGCGCAAGGTCGATGTGCTGATCGCCGACACAGCCGGTCGCCTGCACAACAAGGACAATCTGATGGAAGAGCTGCGCAAGGTGGTGCGGGTGATGGGCAAGCTCGACGCCGCCGCACCGCACGAGGTGATGCTGGTGCTGGATGCGGGTACCGGGCAGAACGCTCTCGCCCAGGCCAGCCAGTTCCAGCAGGTTGTCGGCGTGACCGGACTCACCCTGACCAAGCTCGACGGCACCGCCAAGGGCGGCGTCATTTTTGCCATTGCCCGCAAGCTCGGCCTGCCCATCAGGTTCATCGGCGTGGGGGAAACCGCAGAGGATCTGCGCCCCTTCGCGGCCGAGCCTTTCATTGACGCCTTGTTTGCAGGTGCCGACGTCGAGCCATGATCACCTTTGACCGGGTCAGCAAGCGCTACGCCGAAGGTCATGAGGCACTGAGTGAAATCAGTGTCGATATCCGCCAGGATGAAATGGTGTTCCTCACCGGCCATTCCGGCGCCGGCAAGAGTACGCTGCTGCGTTTGATCATGCTCATTGAGCGGCCCACCCGCGGCCAGGTCATTGTCGACGGGGTCAATCTGGCCAAGGTGGGCGAGCGCGGCATTCCGCGCCACCGGCGGAATATCGGTGTTGTGTTCCAGAATCACCAGCTGCTGTTCGACCGCAACGTGTTCGATAACGTGGCCCTGCCGCTGGTGATCGCCGGTTACGAGCACAGGGAAATCGGCCGTCGCGTGCGCGCCGCGCTGGACAAGGTGGGTCTGCTGTCAAAGGAGCGTGCACTGCCGGTGACCCTGTCAGGCGGCGAGCAGCAGCGTGTGGGTATTGCGCGTGCGGTGGTGGCACGCCCGCGGATTCTCCTCGCCGACGAGCCCACGGGCAACCTCGACCCTCTGCTCTCGGCAGAGATCATGCAACTGTTCGAAGCCTTCAGCCAGGTGGGCGTCACGGTGCTGATCGCCAGCCACGACCTGGCGCTGATTTCACGGCTGCGGCACCGCATTCTCACCCTTCGCAACGGCCGCCTTGTGGGAGCCGGGTCATGAGTGCTGCAGAGAACAAACCGCGGCGGGATGGCGCCAGCGCGCGCCGCACACGCCTGCGGCATCTGCTGCAGGGCTGGCTCGCGCACCATCGCCTGTCTGCCGCGGACAGCCTGGCCCGCGTGCTGGATCACCCGTTTTCCAGCGCCCTGACCTGGCTGGTTCTGGGCATCGCACTGGCGTTACCGGCTGCGCTGACTGTGGCCCTGGACAATGCGCGTGCCCTGAGTGACCGCTGGGACAGTCCGGCGCAGCTGTCGCTGTTCCTCAGCGGGTCAGTGAGCGCCGATGAAGCACAGGCGCTGCAGGCTGCACTGCAGCAGCGCGAGGATATCGAGCAGGTTGTATTTGTCTCGCGCGACGCCGCGCTGGCCGAATTCAGCGCCCTTTCAGGTTTTGCCGACGTGCTCGATACGCTGGAGCGCAACCCGCTGCCGGATGTGTTGCTGGTCACCCCGCTGCCGGGGTCCGATGCGGTGACGGCATTGTACGCCGAGCTCAAGGGCGACCCCCGGATTGCCGAGGTGGTGTTGGACATGGCCTGGCTGGAACGCCTGAACACCCTCATGCAGCTCAGCCGACGCGTGGTGCTGGCGCTGGGCAGCGTACTGGTGGCTGGTGTCGTGTTGATCCTGGGCAACACCATTCGCCTGGCCATCGAGAGCCGGCGCGAGGAGATAGTGGTGATCAAGCTGGTGGGTGGGAGCAATGCCTTCGTGCGACGCCCGTTCCTCTACACAGGGCTCTGGTACGGCGTGGGCGGCGGTGCCTTTGCCGCCTTGCTGGTGGCTGCGGCGCTGTGGTTTCTCGGCGGCCCGGTGACCCGTCTCGCCGAACTCTACCAGAGCAACTTCCGGCTCGGTGGGTTGGGCATCATGGGCAGCCTCAATCTGGTGCTCATCGGCGGCTTGCTGGGGCTCGCCGGCGCCTGGCTGGCGGTCGCCAGACACCTGCGCCTGATCGCCCCGCGCTAGCGGGTTCACGGGCCTTCCAGGGAACTTTTCTGCTGTTAGCACTCTAAGGAAAAGAGTGCTAAAATCAGGCACATGACAGAGGGGGATATCCGCATGAGCAAAGCGTTGCTGCCAGTAGACCAGATGGTGCCAGGCGCCAATCTTGCGGCCTATGTACAGGCGGTAAGCAGCATCCCGTTACTGACTCCGGAGCGCGAAAAAGCGCTGGCGGAGGATCTCTATTTCAACAGTAATCTGGAAGCGGCGCGTGAGCTGGTGATGTCGCACCTGCGCTTTGTCGTGCATATTGCCCGCAGCTACTCTGGCTACGGCCTTCCCGAGGCAGACCTTATCCAGGAAGGCAACGTTGGCCTGATGAAAGCGGTAAAGCGCTTCAATCCTGAAAAAGGTGTGCGGCTGGTGTCCTTTGCCGTGCACTGGATCAAGGCCGAGATGCACGAATTTATCCTGCGTAACTGGCGCATCGTCAAGGTTGCGACAACCAAGGCGCAACGCAAGCTGTTCTTCAACCTGCGCGGGGCAAAAAAGGATCTCTCCTGGCTGAGCCGGGAAGAGGCGCAGGCGGTTGCGGACGACCTCGGCGTCGATATCGCCGAAGTCCAGCGTATGGAAGGCCGGCTCAGCAGCCGCGATGTTGCCTTCGATGCACCCGTGGGTCAGGACGATGACGAAGCCTGGCAGGCCCCACAATACTACCTTGAAGATCAACGCAGCGATCCTGCCCTGTCTGTCGAATCCGACAACTGGCAGGAAAACAGCGAGGACCAGCTTTACCAGGCACTGGGTGAACTGGACGAACGCAGCCGGGATATTCTCGCCCAGCGCTGGCTGGCGGAGAAAAAGGCCACCCTGCATGAATTGGCAGCCAAGTATGAGGTGTCGGCGGAGCGCATTCGCCAGCTTGAGCAGAACGCCATGAAGAAACTGCGCAGCGCAATCGCGGCCTGACGCATCCCCGGGAGTGCTACACTGCACTCCCGTGTTTTCCGGAGTTCCCCCATGGCACAGTTTTTCATTGCCAGTGCGGCGATCAGTGGCGCCCTCGCGGTCAGTTTCGGTGCCTTTGGCGCCCACGCGCTGAAGGCCCGGCTGGATAGCTATTCCCTGGATGTCTTCCAGACCGCCGTCCAGTATCACTTCATTCACTCGCTGGCCCTGCTGGGCGTCGGTATCCTGCTGCTGCAGAACAGCGAGCTGGGGTTGCTGCGCAGCAGTGGCTGGCTGTTCCTGCTCGGCATGCTGTTGTTTTCTGGCAGCCTTTATGTGCTCAGCCTGTCCGGCCTGCGCTGGCTGGGCGCCATTGCGCCGCTCGGCGGCCTGTCATTTATCGCGGCCTGGGGTTGCCTGGCGGCGGCGAGCTGGAAACTGGCGGTCTGATGAGCGATACCGCGCACCGCCCCATTCGCAGCTACGTGCTGCGAATGGGGCGACTCACGAGCGGCCAGCAGCGGGCCTGGGATCAGTACTGGCCGCGCTATGGGCTGCTGCACAGTGATGGACCACTGGACTACCGCGAAGCGTTCGGCCGCGAGGCGCCGCGTGTGCTGGAAATCGGCTTCGGCATGGGGCAATCCTTTGTTGAAATGGCTGCAGCCGCCCCGGACACCGACTTTATCGGCATCGAGGTGCACCGTCCCGGGGTGGGAAAAATGCTGCACAGCATGGCAGAGCGTGGCGTGGAGAACATCCGGGTGTACTGCCACGATGCGGTGGAAGTGTTGCGTGACTGCATTGCGCCTGCGTCACTGGACACTATCCAGATCTTCTTCCCCGACCCGTGGCACAAGAAGCGCCATCACAAGCGCCGGCTGATTCAGCCCGCCTTCACGACGGAGTTGGTCAGGTACCTGAAACCCGGCGGCGTGCTGCACCTGGCCACCGACTGGGAAAACTATGCAGAGCAGATGCTGGAGGTACTGGGCGCCACGCCGGGCTTGCGCAATCTGGCGCCAGATGGCAACTATGTACCCAGGCCCCCACAGCGGCCTTTGACCAAGTTCGAGCAGCGCGGTGAGCGCCTTGGGCACGGCGTCTGGGACCTCATGTTCAGCCGGTTGGGCGACTGAGGCGCTGCTGATGCTGCGCCCCTCAGCAGAGAAATTCCGTCACCACAGAATCGAGAAAGCGCCGCCCGAGGGCGCTGGCGCGCAACCGATTTCCCTCCTGCACTAACAGGCCCCGCGCCAGCAGGGTGTCCAGCGCCGGTTGCAGCGTGGACAGGGGGAGGCCGGTGCGCGCCGTATAATCCGCCAGCGCAAAGCCGGCATTCAGGCGCAGTGCATTGAGCATGAATTCCCCCGGCCTTTCCTCATCGCCCAGCCACTGCGGCTGCACGCGCCAGTCACCAGAGGCGGCCAGGTAGGCGTCGGGCTGGCGGCGTTTGGCGTAGCGCAGGATGCGCCCGTCGGGAAAGCTCACTTTGCCGTGCGCGCCGGCGCCGATGCCGAGATAGTCACCGAACTCCCAGTAATTCAGGTTGTGGCGGCAGTGCTCACCGGTCGCGGCCCAGGCAGAGACCTCATACGGGTGCAGGCCCGCCGCCTGCAGCCGGTGCTCGCCCGCGTCCTGGATATCCGCCAGTACGTCCTCCACAGGCAGGATGGGGGGCTGTTTGTAGAACACCGTGTTCTGCTCGATCGTGAGCTGGTACCAGGACAGGTGTCCTGTCCGGTAGGCGCTGGCGACGTCCAGGTCGGCCATCGCGGCGGCGGTACTCTGCCCCGGCAGTCCATGCATCAGGTCGAGATTGATCCGGGTAAAGCCCGCGTCACGCGCCGCGGCCACGGCGGCGTGGGCCTGGTTGCTGTCATGTACCCGGCCCAGAGCTGCCAGCTGCGCGTCCTGGAAAGACTGTATCCCCAGCGACAGGCGGTTGATACCGGCGGCGCGAAAACCGGCAAACTTCGCGGCCTCTGCACTGCCGGGATTGGCTTCCAGTGTCGCCTCGAGGTCGTCGGCCAGCGCCACCCGATCGGCGATGCCACGCATCAGGCGGTGAATCCCCGCGGCACTGAACAGGCTGGGCGTGCCGCCCCCGATGAACAGGGTCTGCACGACGCGGTCCTGCACGAAGGGCAGATCCGCCTCCAGATCTGCCAGCAGTGTAGAAATATACTCGGCTTCCGGCAGCGTGCGCGTCTCGTGGGAATTGAAATCGCAATAGGGGCATTTGCGCTCGCACCAGGGCAGGTGCACGTAAAGACTCAGCGGGGGGAGTTGCAGTGCGCCCATCAGCCCGGGGGCGGTGGCAGGCTGCGTTCCAGTGCCGCAACCAGCTGCGCGCAGGCCACCGCGCGGTGGCTCACCCGGTTTTTGGTGCGGGGCGCCAGCTGCGCGGCACTGCAGTTGAACGCCGCCACATGGAACAACGGGTCATAGCCAAAGCCGCCGTCGCCCTGGGGCGCCTCGAGAATATGTCCCTCCCAGCTGCCCTGGCAGATAATTGGCGTGGGATCTGTTGCGTGGCGCAGGTAGACGATCACGCACTGGTAGCGTGCGCTGCGCTGTTCCCGGTGCACCCCCTGCAGAGCCTCCAGCAGCTTGCGATTGTTGCCCTCATCGCCCGCCCCGGAATAGCGCGCTGAGTGGATGCCCGGTGCACCCTGCAGCCAGTCCACCTCCAGTCCGGAGTCGTCGGCGATGGCAGGCAGTCCCGTGTGCTGGGCGGCGGCGCGCGCCTTGAGAATCGCGTTCTCGACAAAGGTGAGCCCGGTTTCGGCAACCTCCGGCACGCCGAATTCGGACTGTGCCCGCAGGGTGAAGCCCAGCGGCGCGAGAATCCGTGACAGCTCCGCGAGCTTGCCGGCGTTGCCGCTGGCGAGCACCACTGGTTGCGGCAGGCGCGCGTCAGTCATCAGTTGATATACAGCTGGTGGCGATGTTCAAACCGGAAGGTGGTGTCGGAGCCCTCCGGCCGGAAATCGATATCGAAAAACCGCCACTCCTCGTTGATGAAATCAAATTCGGCAATGTAGTAGATGGCGCCGCTTTCCCGCACCTCCAGGAACTCCAGCGGCTGGCCGGTAATCAGATCGCGGGTATAGCCCTGCAGCAGCATGGGACGAGCCTCAGTGCCGCCATCGACGTGTTCGCGTACGGCAAGATTGAGAATACCGCGGTTCTTGCCGCGGGTGATGCCGTAGCTAGCGGCGACACGTGGTTCCAGGAAGGTCGTGTTGACCACGCTGTAATGCAGCTCGTAGCGGCCGAACATTTCCGACTGCTGGGCCGAGGCGAAAGCGGCGGACAGCAGCGCCGCCAGCGCAAGGCAGAGTGTCCTGATCATGGTGCTCTCCTCAGCGGCTGATGAGATAGATCGCGGTGACGGCGAACAGGTTGGGCCAGGCGCTCGCCAACAACGGGCGACGCTGCGTGTTGCCCACCATATCCCGGGCGAGTATGCGAATGCCGCGTTCTTCGCACAGGGCCTCGAAATCCTTCACCGTACAAAAATGGATATTGGGTGTGTCATACCAGTTATACGGCATAAACCGGGAAACAGGCATACGCCCGCGGGATCCGAGGTACAGTCGGCAGCGCCAATGGGCGAAGTTCGGAAATGTGACAATGCCCTGGCGACCAATGCGCAGCATCTCTTCCAGCACGCGGTCGGGAAAATGCACAGCCTGCAGGGCGTGCGCCATGACCACCGTGTCAAAACTCTGGTCCGGGAAATTACTCAGGCCCGCGTCCATGTCCTGTTCAACAATGTTCAACCCGCGGGCAACCGCATTGGTGATCTTATCCGGGTCGATTTCCAGTCCCAGGCCGCGCACCTGGCGCTCCAGCGCCAGCCGCTGCAGGAATTCGCCGTTGCCGCAGCCCAGATCCAGGACCTTGGAGCCCGGTGCTATCCACCGCTGGATGTGGGTCAAATCCAGGCGCATCAACAGGCTCCCCGCACGCGCTGCATATAGGCCCCGAACAGGGCGAGGTAGCGGGGAATCGGCATGAGGAACGCGTCATGCCCCTCGTTGGCCTCGATTTCCGCATAGGTGACCGGCCGGTCCGCGGCGATCAGCGCGTCGACAATCTCCCGGGAACGGCTGGGTGAAAAGCGCCAGTCGGTGGAAAAGGACAGCACCAGGAACGCGCAGTTTGCCGCGCGGAATGCCGCGACCGGATCGTCGCCGTATTCGCGGGCGAGGTCAAAAAAGTCCAGGGCCTGGGTCATGAGGATATACGTGTTGGCATCAAAGCTGCCGGAGAACTGGCTCCCCTGGTAGCGCAGGTAGCTCTGTACCTGGAATTCGGCGGGTTCTTCACCGCCCAGCTCAAGGCTGCCGGAGCGCAGGTCACGGCCGAACTTGTCGGCCATCGCATCGTCTGACAGGTAGGTGATGTGTCCCACCATGCGTGCCAGCGCCAGACCCTTCGCGGGCACGGTGTTGCGCGCGAGGTAATGGCCGTCGGCAAAACCCGGATCTGCCTGAATGGCCTGGCGGGCTATCTCGTTGAAAGCGATGTTCTGGGCACTCAGGCGCATGGCCGAGGCGATCACCACGCAGTGCCGCAGGCGTTGCGGATAGAGCAGCGCCCAGCGCATGGCCTGCATACCGCCCAGGCTGCCGCCTACCACGGCCGCCCAGCAGTCGATACCCAGCCGGTCTGCAAGACGGGCCTGGCTGTGCACCCAGTCGCGCACCCGCAGGGAGGGGAAGTCCGGACCCCAGGGCGCGCCGGTTTCGGGGTTGATGCTGGTGGGACCGGTAGAGCCGTGGCAGCCGCCGAGATTGTTCAGGCTGACCACGAAAAAGTGGTTGGTATCGATCGGCTTGCCCGGGCCGATGCACTCGTCCCACCAGCCGGGCTTGCGATCCTCGGCACTGTGGTAGCCGGCGGCGTGGTGGTGGCCGGAGAGTGCGTGACATACCAGCACGGCATTCGAGCGCGCGCTGTTCAGGGTTCCATAAGTCTCGTACACCAGCTCATACGCGGTGAGCACGCGGCCGCAGGCCAGCGCCAGCGGTTCGTCGAAGCGGGCGCGCTGCGGGGTGACGATGCCGACGCTTGAGGTCTTCACGGGGCCGCGTTCAGAGCCCGATAACCAGTGCTGCCGGCAGGCCCACGGCGGCTGCCATGTGCCCCAGCGCGATCTGGATCACGTTGATCAGGATAAAGACCAGTATGGGTGAGAAGTCGATTCCACCCATGTCCGGCAGCATGCGCCGGAAGGGCGCCATCACCGGCTCCGTCAGCTGAAACAGCAGCAACAGTGCGGGGTGTCGGCTGCCGGGGGCCACCCAGCTGAGAATGATCATCGCCAGCAGGGCGAAGAAGTAGACATTCACCAGCAGGCCCACAAGCCCCAGTATCGACCAGACGAGCAGGGTCAGCACCCCGGGCGGGCCGAAGCCGTTCAGGGCCAGCAGTGCCACAATGGCTGCCATCTGCAGCAGCAGCGCGAGCAGCAGCGTGGACAGGTCCAGGCCCCGCACACTGGGAATCAGACGGCGCAGAGGCAGAACCAGCGGGTTGGTCACCTTCGCCAGAAACTGGCTGACCGGGTTGTAGTAGTCGGCCCTCACCAGCTGCAGCAGAAAGCGCAGCAGCATGGCGAGTAGCGCCAGATTGAGTACGGTCTGCAGCAGGTAGGCAAGGATGTCGCTGAGCGCGTTCATGGCGTCTCCTGTTCCGAGTCAGCGGCCATGTCTGCGGCGCGTTGTTGCGCAGCCGTCATCGCATGGGCCACCAGATCCCGCAGCCCCTCGTGCTCAAAACACTCGACGGCGCGTTCCGTTGTGCCGCCCGGGCTGGTCACCCGCCGCCGCAGCTCCACCAGGTCGACATCGCTCTCCAGCGCCATGCGCGCGGCGCCCAGGGCCGTCTGTCGGGTGAGCGTTGTTGCACATTCGCGGGACAGCCCCATGCTGCAGCCGGCATTGATCATCGCTTCCATGAACAGGAAAAAGTAGGCCGGGCCACTGCCGGAGAGGGCGGTGATTGCATCCAGCAGGGGTTCAGCATCGACCCACTCCACCAGGCCGACGGCGCCAAGGATGCGGTCGGCGAGCTCGCGCTGGCCCGGCGCTACCTGCGCGTTGGCGTATACCCCACTGGCGCCTACACCCAGAAGGGCCGGCGTGTTCGGCATGCAGCGCACAATGGCGGCACCTTCACCGAGTGACTGCTCCATGCTGGCAATGGTGGTGCCCGCTGCAATGGAAAGGACCAGCGCCCCGCGCTTGCGAACAGGCGCCGCAATGCTCTCCAGCGCTGCGCGCATGACCTGCGGCTTTACCGCCACTATCACTACATCCGCTTGGGCGCAGGCGTCGGCATTGTTGTGGTAGGTGTGCACCGGGCCCAGCTTGCGCAGGTTCGCCAGGCTCTCTGCGGAGGGGTCGGCAGCGTGCAGGCTGCTTGCAGGGTGACCGCTCTCGAGCAGGCCCCCGATAATGCTTGAGGCCATGTTGCCGGCGCCAATAAAAGCGATAACCGCGTTGGTCATAGTCTGTGTGTCGGTTGCTCAGGGAAAGGGCGCAGTATACACGCCGCAGCTCGCCGAAATCATCCGCCCGGCGGCGTTGCGCGGGGCCCGAACAGGTCGGTGCCTACACGCACAATGGTCGCGCCTTCGGCAATGGCCGCCTCGAGGTCGCCAGACATGCCCATGGAAAGGGTGTCCAGCGTGGGCAGTGTTGCCTGTAGCGCTACCAGGGCGCTGCGCAGGCGGGCGAAGGGCACGCGTTGCTGGGCCAGCGTGTCAGCGGGCGCTGGAATTGCCATCAGGCCGCGCAGCTGCAGCCGGGGCAGTTGCGCTACGGCTGTGGCCAGCGCCATCAGTTCGGTGGGGTCGACGCCCGACTTGCTGTCTTCCCCGGAAATGTTGACCTGCAGGCAGACCTGCAGGTCCGGCAGCTGCGCCGGACGCTGCGCACTCAGGCGCTGGGCGATCTTGAGCCGGTCGACACTGTGCACCCAGGCAAAATGCTCGGCGATGGCGCGTGTCTTGTTGGACTGTATGGGGCCGATGAAGTGCCAGCAGAGATCGAGCCCGGCCAGTGCCTCGATCTTCGCCAGGCCCTCCTGCACATAGTTTTCGCCGAAATCCCGCAGCCCAAGGGCGGCAGCGGCCCGCACCTCTTCTGCATCGCGGGTTTTGCTGACTGCGAGCACGCGTATCGCCTCCGGCGCGCGCTGGCTTTTTTCCGCGCTGAGTCGTACTCTTCCGAGGAGCCTGGAAATGCGTTGAGCGAGTTCTTCATTCTGCATGCCGCAGATGGTAGCGGATTTTGCTACTCCCAGGCGAGTTGAGAATCATGTGTTGCCGTGCGGCGTGCGGTGCGCAGCAGACTCCGGTGCGCGCGTCGGACCGGCCCAGAGGGAGTGGAACGGTGGATATTACAGAGCTTCTCGCGTTCAGTGCCAAACAGGGTGCATCGGATCTGCACCTGTCTGCCGGCCTGCCGCCCATGATCCGTGTCGATGGCGATGTGCGCCGCATCAACCTGCCGCCGATGGATCACAAGCAGGTACACGATCTCATCTACGACATCATGAACGACAAGCAGCGCAAGGACTACGAGGAGTTCCTGGAGACCGACTTCTCGTTCGAGGTGCCGGGCGTTGCGCGTTTCCGGGTCAACGCCTTCAACCAGAACCGCGGCGCAGGGGCGGTATTCCGTACCATTCCCTCCAAAGTGCTGACCATGGAAGATCTTGGCATGGGCCCGGTATTCCGCGATATCTCCATGATGCCCCGGGGGCTGGTACTGGTGACCGGGCCCACCGGTTCCGGCAAGTCAACCACACTGGCGGCCATGGTCGACCATATCAACGACAACAAGTACGAGCACATCCTCACCATCGAGGACCCTATCGAATTCGTGCACGAGAGCAAAAAGTGCCTGGTCAACCAGCGCGAGGTGCACCGCGACACACTCGGCTTCTCCGAGGCGTTGCGCTCGGCGTTGCGGGAGGACCCGGACATTATCCTGGTGGGTGAGATGCGCGACCTGGAAACCATCCGCCTGGCGCTGACTGCCGCGGAAACCGGCCACCTGGTGTTCGGCACGCTGCACACAACCTCCGCTGCGAAAACCATCGACCGCATTGTCGATGTGTTCCCCGCGGCAGAGAAGTCCATGGTGCGCTCCATGCTGTCTGAATCGCTGCAGGCGGTTGTGTCGCAGACCCTGCTCAAGCGCGCCACCGGTGGCCGCGTGGCGGCGCACGAAATCATGCGTGGCACCTCGGCCATCCGCAACCTGATCCGTGAGGACAAAGTGGCCCAGATGTATTCGGCGATCCAGACCGGGCACGCGCTGGGCATGCAGACCATGGACCAGTGCCTCAAGGACCTTGTGGAACGCCGTGTCATTACCCGTGATGTGGCCCGGGAAAAGGCGCGCATGCCGGAAAACTTCTAGAACTCACGGATTGGAGAACGGATCATGTTGATTGATGAGTTGTTGCGACGGGTCGTCAAGGAACAGGCTTCCGACGGCTTCATCACGGCGGGTGCGCCGCCGAGTATCAAGATTGACGGCCAGATCTACCCGATCAGCAAGACCCGCTATACCGATGAGCAGACCCGCGAGATCGTGCTGTCGACCATGAGTGAGCGGCAGCAGGAAGAGTTCCTGCGCACTCACGAGTGCAACTTTGCGCTGGCCGTGCCGGAGCTCGGCCGTTTCCGGGTCAATGCCCTGGTGCAGCGCGGCAGCATGGGCCTCGTCGTTCGCCGCATCCATACAGAAATCCCCGAGATCGAGGCGCTGGGTCTGCCACCGATTATCAAGGAACTGGCCATGACCAAGCGTGGCCTGGTGATCTTTGTCGGTGCCACAGGCACTGGTAAGTCCACCTCCCTCGCCGCGATGGTGGGCTACCGCAACCAGAACAGCCGCGGCCATATCATCAGCATCGAAGATCCGATCGAATTCATGCACGATCACGGCAACTGCCTGGTCACCCAGCGTGAGGTGGGTATCGACACCGAGTCCTTCGACGTGGCGCTGAAGAATACACTGCGCCAGGCGCCGGACGTCATCATGATCGGCGAGGTGCGCTCCGCCGATACCATGGCCCAGGCGCTGACTTTCGCCGAAACCGGCCACCTGTGCCTCTGCACCCTGCACGCCAACAACGCCAACCAGGCGCTGGATCGTATCCAGAGTTTTTTCCCTGCCGACCTGCACTCCCAGGTGTGGATGGACCTGTCACTGAACCTGAAAGCCATGGTGGCCCAGCAACTGCTGCCGCACAAAGAGGGCAAGGGGCGAACGCCAGTGGTGGAGGTGCTCCTGAACTCACCGCTGATCCAGGACTACATCCGCAAGGGCGACGTGCACCTGATCAAGGATGTGATGGCGAAGTCCACGGAGCAGGGCATGCAGACCATGGACCAGTCGTTGATTCACGCCTACAAGAACAACCTGATCAGCCGCGAGGACGCGATTCGCTATGCCGACTCGGCCAACGATGTGCGGCTGATGATCAAGATGTTCGACAAGGGGCAGGCGACGGTCGGTGACGACCTCGACCTGAGCTTCGACGAATCGGATCGCGGCAAGCATATGGGTCGCAAGTAGCGCCTGCAGGGCTGTTCAGGCGCTCTGCCGGTTGAGCCAGGCCTGCAGGATCAATTCTGCTGCGTGACTGTCAACGGGCACCGCGCGGTAGTCGCCCCGGTGTCCCCGCTCGCGCTGTTCGGCTTTCACTGCGTAGCTTGTCAGACGCTCGTCACTCATTTCCACAGGTATTCCCAGGCGTCCGTGCAGGCGCCGGGCGAATTTGCGTGCCCGCAGTGCCAGTGGGCTCACGCTACCGTCCATGTTCAGCGGATCACCTACCACGATCAACCCGGGCTGCCACTCGGCCACCAGCGCGTTGACCTGTTCCCAGTCCGGTATGCCATCGCGGGCCCGCAGCACGCAGAGCGGCTGGCAGGTGCCGAGCAGGGAGTTGCCCACCGCCACGCCGATCTGGCGCAGGCCATAGTCGAAGGCCAGCAGGGTGCTGCTGCCCGCCCGGGCGTCGGGCGGTGGCTCAGGCATGCCCGGCCTGGGCACTGATCAGGTTCATGTCGATGCCCAGCGCGCCCGCCGCCGCCGACATGCGGCGTTGCCAGGGCGTCGCAAACAGGATATCGCTGTTGGCGGGGACGGTGAGCCAGCTGTTGCGCGACAGCTCGTCTTCCAGCTGACCCGCAGACCAGCCTGCGTAACCCAGTGCGATCAGGTACTCCTGCGGGCCGCTGCCGTCCGCGATCGCCACGAGAATATCGCGCGATGTGGTGAGGGTGATGTCGTCGGTGACCTTGAGACTGGCGTCCCAGTGCTTGTTGGCGCCGCGGTGCAGCACAAAACCGTGATCCAGCTGCACGGGCCCCCCGGCCATGACCGGTTCGTCACTGAAGTCGCGGCTGGGCCGGATTTTCAGGTGCTCGAAGATCTCGGCGACGCTCAGGTCGAGGGGCTGGTTGATCACCAGGCCCATGGCGCCACTCTCACCGTGCTCGCAGAGGTAGGTGACGCTGTGCGAGAACAGGCCCTCGTTGAGGCTGGGCATGGCCAGCAGGAAGTGATCACGAAGGCAGGCGCCGCTGTTGCTGACGTTGCTGGAAACCGGCATGTGAGTGGGTGTTGACCTCATGACAACCCGTACCGCCGTTGTGGCGGTACGCTCACCCTGAGCTTAGCCGGTTTTCTTCAAATTGCCACGTCCGGACGATCTCCAGCTTGTCGGTGGTCGCCTTTAACGCGGCAGGAAACGGCGCGAACGGCGCCGCCATGCGGACGATTTTCATCGCCGCTTCATCGAGCACGGCGTAGCCCGAGGAGCTGAGGATACGAATGTCCTCCAGCTGCCCCTCGTAGTTGATCACGACCAGCAACTGCAGGCTGCCATACAGCCCGTAGCGGATAGAGGCCTCCGGGTAATACTGGTTGCCCACCGCTTCCACGCGCCGGCGCCAGTCGTGCAGGTAGGCGGCGTCGATGGCCTCTTTGGCCGAAACAGCACTGAGGCGACGCACACGGGGCGCGCTGGACCGGGTGTCCAGGTCCTCATCGATATCCAGTTCGGCGCGCTCGTCCTGCAGGCGGGCGGTCAGGCCAACGGGTTGGGGGGCCGCCATCGGCGTGGCTTCGCGTTGCCGCTCGCGCTCTTCAGCGGTCTGCTCACGACTGCTGCGCGCGCTCAGCGCGGTATCGGCGCGGGTCGCTTCCGACGTGTCGCTCGCTTCCCGCGCCTGCGCCTGTTCCGGTGCACCGGAGGTGCGCCCCCCCATGCGGTCCTCGTTGGCCGCATCGCCGCTGCCCACCTGGCTGAACTGGGCGAGGTGGGTGATGTCCTCCGGGGTCAGTGCACTGCGCTGCTGGGCGAGGGTGATCGCCAGTTGGGGCGCCGGTGGCGTCGGTGGTTCGAAGTCGAAGCCGAGACCGAGCAGCAGAATGAGATGCAGGGCCCCCGCCAGGAACAGCGCTATGCTGAAACGGTTGTCCACCGGCGGAGCGGTTGTTGCGGACATCTGCAGCGTGCCCTAGCGGGAGGCCAGCTCCGCGGCAATGCAGTCCATGAGCTGGCCGCCGATATCGACATCGTAGGCGCGCTCGATTTCCTGGATACCGGTGGGGCTGGTCACGTTGATTTCGGTCAGGTAGTCGCCAATGACGTCCAGGCCGACAAAATACAGGCCGCGCTGGCGCAGGCTGGGACCCACCTGCTCGGCAATCCAGCGATCCCGCGCGGACAGCGGTTGCGGCCGCCCGGTGCCCCCGGCCGCAAGGTTGCCACGGGTTTCACCGACCGAGGGAACCCGCGCCAGGCAGTAGGGTATCGGCTCACCATTGATCATGAGTATGCGCTTGTCCCCCTCTGTGATTTCGGGAATGAAGCGCTGGGCCATGATCGTGCGCCTGCCGAAATCCGTCAGCGTTTCCAGAATCACGTTCAGGTTGGGGTCGCCGGGTTTCACCCGGAAAATGGACGATCCGCCCATGCCGTCCAGCGGCTTGAAGATCACATCGCCATGCTCGGTCTGGAAGGCCTTCAGGCGTCGTGTATTGCTGCTCACCAGCACGGGCGGACAGCACTGGGGGAACTGGGTGGCGAACACCTTCTCGTTGCAGTCGCGCAGACTGTGGCAGCGGTTGACGATGAGCGTACCTTCCCGCTCTGCGGCCTCAAGTATGTACGTGGCGTACACGTACTCGTTGTCGAAGGGCGGATCCTTGCGCATGAGGATGGCATCGAGTTCGGTAAGGTCCTGGACATGTGCGTCGCCCAGGGTGTACCAGCTGTCCGGATCGCGGAACACCGTCAGGTGCGAGACGCTGGCGCGGGCCTTGCCCTGTTCCAGGAACAGGTCGCCGGGCTCCATGTAGTAGAGCTGCCAGTCACGGGCCTGTGCGGCCCAGAGCATGGCCAGGGTGCTGTCCTTCTTGAACTGCACCCGGGAGATGGGATCCATTACAACGCCGATCTTGGTGGTCATCACTGCTGTCCGCAATTAGTGTTGCCGTAAAGTACGCAATGGGTGTGTCCTGCGCAAGCGCAGCAGCGGCCCGCGCTGCCGGCGCTGCTAGCCGTGCAGCGGCATATCGCCCCAGTGGGCCTGCAGTATGGCCAGTGCTGCCAGCGGCGCCGTCTCCGTGCGCAGTACGCGCGGTCCCAGTGCCAGGGGCAGGAAGCCGGCGCCTTCCGCGGCGTCGATTTCGGCCGCACTGAGCCCGCCTTCGGGCCCGACCAGCAGGCTCAGTGAAGCGGGTGGGGCTGCGGCGGAGGGCAGTGCTACGGCGCGGTGGTGCAGCACCAGTCGCTGGTCGTCTGTGCAGTTGTCCAGCCAGGAGGGCAGTGTCTCTGGCGCGAATACCTGAGGCAGGCAACTGCGGCCGGACTGTTCGCAGGCACTTACGGTGATCTGCTGCCAGTGTTGCAGCTTGCGTGCCTCCCGCTCCCCCCGCAGGCGCACCTCGGTACGCTCGGTATACAGGGGAGTGATGGCGGCCACGCCCAGTTCAGTGGCCTTCTGTACCACCCAGTCCATGCGCTCTCCGCGCGAGACACCGATGCCCAGATGAATGCGCAGCGGCGACTCGGCCAGACCGGGCTGGCCCTGTTCCAGCGCCACCGTCACGGCGCGCTTGTCCGCTGTCAGGATGGTGGCTGGAAAATCGCTGCCGCTGCCGTCGAACAGGCAGACCGCCGCGCCGGGGCCCATACGCAGCACTTTGGCCAGGTGCTGGCTGGGGCCGGCCTCCAGCGTCAGGCTGCTGCCGCCGGCAAGCGCCTGGGCCGTAAAAATGCGTGGGATCCGCATCGCTGCGCCTTACAGCCCCAGGTTGTTGCGAATCTGCCGCGTCGGTTCTATCTGGTTCATGGTGTAGAAGTGCAGGCCCGGCGCACCGCTTTCGAGCAGTGTCTGGCACAGCTGGGTCACCACGTCGATGCCGAACTGCCGAATGCTCTCCTGGTCGTTGCCGAAGCCCTCTATGCGCTGGCATATCCAGCGCGGGATTTCGGCGCCACAGTTGCGTGAAAAACGCGCCAGGTTGGCAAAGTTGGTGATGGGCATGATCCCCGCGACGATGGGCTTGTCGATACCGATGGCGGCGCACTGGTCGAGGAAGTAGAAGTAGGACTCGACATTATAGAAATACTGGGTGATGGCGCTGTCGGCACCGGCATCCAGCTTTTCCTTGAGAAACCGCAGGTCGCTGTCGTAACTTTCGGCCTGCGGGTGGATTTCCGGATACGCAGCCACCTCGATATGGAAATGATCCCCCGTGTGTTCCCGGATAAACGACACCAGCTGGCTGGCATACACCAGCTGGCTCGCACCCCCCATGCCGGAGGGCATGTCGCCGCGCAGGGCCACCAGACGACGCACACCCATCTCCCGATAGCGCTGCAGCAGGTCGCGGATGGTGTCTTCACCGTCGCCACCAAAGCTCAGGTGCGGCGCAACGTCGATGTCGCGCTCGCGCAGTGCCGATACCACGCCGAAGGTGCTGTCGCGTGTCGACCCGCCGGCGCCGTAGGTGACCGAAAAGAAACCGGGGTCCAGCGCCTGCAGAGCGGGGGTGGTCCGCTCCAGCAGGGCTGTTTTTCCGTCCGCCGTCTTGGGCGGGAAGTACTCGAAGCTGATGGTGGGCATGGCGCGCCTAGTACTTGTAGCTGTCAGGCTTGAAGGGGCCTTCCTGCTTGACGTTGATGTACTCCGCCTGCGCCTTGGTCAGTCTGGTGATGACGCCACCAAAGCCGGCCACCATGTGCGCAGCCACTTCCTCGTCGAGTTTTTTCGGCAGGACTTCCACACGCAGCGCCGCGGGTTTCATTTCCGGCTCCAGGTTGGCGAAGCGGCGTTCGTAGAGATAAATCTGCGCCAGTACCTGGTTGGCGAAGGAGCCATCCATGATGCGCGAGGGGTGGCCGGTCGCATTACCCAGGTTCACCAGGCGGCCCTCAGACAGCAGAATCAGGTAGTCGCTGCGGCTGTCGTCCCGATAGACCTTGTGTACCTGCGGCTTCACTTCTTCCCACTGCCAGTTACGGCGCATGAAAGCGGTGTCGATTTCGTTGTCGAAGTGGCCGATGTTGCACACCACCGTGCCGCTCTTCAGGGCGCGCAGCATGTTTTCGTCGCAGACGTTGTAGTTGCCGGTGGTGGTGACCAGCAGATCCACGTTGCCCAGCACATTCGTGTCGATGCAGTCAGCGGCGCCGGTGTTGACGCCGTCGATGAAAGGCGACACCACTTCGTAGCCATCCATGCAGGCCTGCATGGCACAGATCGGATCGATCTCCGTGACGCGCACGATCATGCCCTCCTGGCGCAGCGACTGCGCGGAACCCTTGCCCACGTCGCCGTAACCGATGACCAGTGCCTTTTTGCCGGCCAGCAGGTGGTCGGTGCCGCGCTTCACGGCATCGTTCAGGCTGTGGCGGCAGCCGTACTTGTTGTCGTTCTTGGACTTGGTGATGGAGTCGTTGACGTTTACCGCTGGAATCTTCAGCTCGCCGCGCGCCAGCATTTCCTGCAGGCGATGCACGCCGGTCGTGGTTTCCTCGGTGACCCCGTGGATATGGTCCAGCATCGCGGGGTATTTCTGGTGCAGCATGGCGGTCAGGTCGCCGCCATCGTCCAGCACCATGTTGGCGTCCCAGGGCTTGCCGTCCTTGAGGATCGTCTGTTCGAGGCACCATTCATACTCTTCCTCGGTTTCGCCTTTCCAGGCGAAGACCGGTATGCCGGCCGCGGCGATCGCAGCAGCGGCGTGGTCCTGGGTAGAGAAGATGTTGCAGGATGACCAGCGCACTTCGGCACCCAGTTCGATCAGGGTTTCGATAAGCACCCCGGTCTGGATGGTCATGTGGATGCAGCCGAGGATCTTGGCACCGGCCAGCGGCTGGCTGGCGCGGTATTTTTCGCGCATGGCCATGAGGGCCGGCATTTCGGTCTCGGCGATCTCGAGCTCGCGGCGGCCCCAGTCGGCGAGGGAAATATCGGCGACTTTGTAGTCGGGCTTGTTGTCGAGTTTGGTCACTGTGCTCATGGTCATGTCCTTCTTGCTGGTTGATTCGATTGCTACTGTTTGTGTTTCGTGTTTCTGGTTTGGGCGCGCTGTCGTGCGGCCTCGCCTGCCCTCCGCCGCGGGCGGCCCGGTCGGGCGGCCGTTGGCTGCCCTCACTGCGGCCCCTGCTCCGGGCCCCGCCCCGACGCGCTTCCTGCGCGACGGGGCTTTCCGGCACATCCCTGTGCCTCCAGGCCCTGCGCAGGGGCCTTCGTTCGGCGCCCTCTACGGTCCTCTCGCGGCGGAGGGCAGGCGGGGCCTCGGGTTACTGCCAGGTCGACGTCTTGGCCAGGACGACACCACCGGACCCCATGCGGCAACCAGTCGAGGCCCGCCTGCCGCGCCGGCCTCACAGAGTCCCATCGACTCACGCCTGCGGGAGCGTCTGACCCGGCCGAGTCACATCGCCCTGCGCAGCGCCTCCGCCTTGTCGGTTTTCTCCCAGGTAAAATCCGCATCCTCGCGGCCAAAATGGCCATATGCAGCGGTTTTACGGTAAATCGGCCGCTTCAGATCCAGCATGTCGATAATGCCCTTCGGGCGCAGGTCGAAATGCTCGCGCACCAGCTTCACAATGCTGGCATCAGACAGCTTGCCCGTGCCGAAGGTGTTGATCGAAATCGACGTCGGCTCAGCCACCCCGATCGCGTAGGACACCTGGATCTCGCAGCGGTCTGCCAGGCCGGCGGCGACGATATTCTTGGCCACGTAGCGACCGGCATAGGCGGCGGAGCGGTCGACTTTTGATGGGTCCTTGCCAGAGAAGGCGCCGCCGCCGTGGCGCGCCATGCCGCCGTAGGTGTCGACAATGATCTTGCGCCCGGTCAGCCCACAGTCGCCAACCGGACCGCCGATGATAAACACACCGGTGGGATTGATGTGGTAGCGGGTGTCGGCGCTGAGCCACTCTGCGGGCAGCACTTCCTTGATGATCAGGTCCATGACCGCCTGGTGAATATCGGCCTGGCTGATGCTTTCATCGTGCTGGGTGGACAGTACCACCGCGTCGATGCCGACGGGCTTGCCATTCTCGTAGCGCAGGGTCACCTGGCTCTTGGCGTCCGGGCGCAGCCAGGGCAGTGTTCCATGTTTGCGCAATTCGGCCTGGCGCTCGACGAGGCGGTGTGCGTAGTAGATTGGAGCGGGCATCAGCGTGTCGGTTTCGTTGGTGGCGTAGCCGAACATCAGGCCCTGGTCACCCGCGCCCTGTTCCTTTTCGTCGCTGGCATCAACGCCCTGGGCGATGTCCGGGCTCTGTTTGCCGATGGCGTTGAGCACCGCGCAGGAGGCACCGTCGAAGCCCACCTTTGAGCTGTTGTAGCCAATATCCAGCACCACGTTGCGCACCACATCTTCCAGGTCAACGTAGGTCTTGGTGGTCACTTCGCCGGCAATCACGACCATGCCGGTCTTGACCAGGGTCTCCACGGCGACACGCGCGTCGGCATCGTCGGCGAGTATTTTGTCCAGAATGGCGTCGGAGATCTGGTCGGCCATTTTGTCGGGGTGCCCTTCGGACACTGATTCGGAGGTGAAAATCGCGTACTCGCTCATACCGTGGTTCCTGTTGCTGTGTGTGGGTGGCCGAAGAGGCGCACCTGTATCTGAAATCCGTTGCGCTGGGCCAGGTAGACACTGGCAATGTCGTTCAGGCCGGCATCGCTGGCCCATGCCGCGAGGTCTTCGGGGGCGAAGCCCAGCCACAGATCACCGCAGTTTTCCCGCGCCCAGGCCTGGTCGTGGCGGCAGAGATCGGTGACCAGCACCACGCCGCCGGGCGCCAGGCAGGTGGCGATGTCGCGCAGGATCTGTCGGGGCTGCGGGGTGTGGTGCAGCACCATGTTGATGACGACGCAGTCCGCCTGCAGGCTGGCCAGCCGCTCGTGGCCGGTGTCGCCATGCACAAATTCGATGTTGTCCAACCCCTGCGTGGTGGCGCGAGCCCGCTCAAGCATGGCGGCGGCATTGTCCAGCGCGACGACATGGCGGAACCGGGGGGCCAGGGTGAGCAGGAAACTGCCGTCACCGGGGCCCACTTCCAGTGCCGTGTCGAAACGGGGCAGCGGGGCGTCCCGCAACACCTGGGCGACGGTGTCGGCATACTGCTCATAGCTGGCGATGAGGTCCTGCTGCTGGCGGAATTTATGGGCGTTGTCGCGGAAGAAATGGCGTGAATTGGCCTCCCGCTGGCACTGTACCTGCTGCAGCCGCTGTTCCAGCAATGGCGGCAGGGGCACGGCGTCCAGGGCGTCGAAGAGCTGCTGCTGCAGGGCCTCCAGGCCGGGTTGCTGGCCGAGCTCGCTGCGCCGGTAGAAAATGGAGTTGCCCTCGCGTCGTGACGCCACCAGCCCCATGCCGGCGAGTACCTTGAGGTGATGGCTCAGCGCGGGCTGCCGGGTCGCGAACAGGGCACAGAGTTCGGACACGGCGAAGGAGTCGTTGCGCAGTACACGCAGGATCTGCAGGCGCAGAGGGTCTGCGCTGGCCTTGCACAGGTTGGCCAGGGATTCGATGCGCGCATCGGGGCTGGTATCGCGCGGACTGGATTGTGGGCTGGCAAGTAGCATGGCAGCGGAGTGTAGCAGGCCCTGCAATCTATATCAAAAAAAATTGATATAGATGCCAATCCCTTCCGGCAGGCCGCCCAGGCGCGCAATATGTTGGCGATTTGTTTGCCGTGGGCCGCCGCTTACGCGAAAATAGCGCCCCTTTGTTCACCGGCCCCAGCGCCCAGCCCACGGAGCATGCCAATGCCATCCCGCCTTGAACTCGCCAACGCCATTCGTGCCCTCAGTATGGATGCTGTCCAGCGCGCCAACAGTGGTCACCCCGGTGCGCCGATGGGCATGGCAGATATCGCCGAGGTTCTCTGGAACGACTTCCTGCAGCACAACCCGGCGAATCCACACTGGCCCAACCGCGACCGCTTTGTGTTGTCCAACGGCCACGGCTCCATGCTGATCTACTCGCTGCTGCACCTGAGTGGATACGAGCTGCCCATGGAGGAGTTACAGAAGTTCCGCCAGCTGCACAGCCGAACGCCCGGGCATCCCGAGTACGGTTATGCCCCGGGGGTGGAAACGACCACCGGGCCGCTGGGCCAGGGCATCAGCAACGCGGTCGGCATGGCGCTTGCCGAGAAAGTGCTGGCGGCGCAGTTCAACCGCCCCGGACACACCGTGGTTGATCACTACACCTATGCGTTTCTGGGTGACGGCTGCCTGATGGAGGGTATTTCCCATGAGGCCTGCTCCCTCGCCGGCACGCTGGGCCTGGGCAAACTGATTGCGTTTTATGACGACAATGGCATCTCCATTGACGGCGAGGTCGAGGGCTGGTTCACCGATGACACACCGGCACGGTTCCGGGCCTACGGCTGGCAGGTGATCCCCCGTGTGGACGGCCACGACCCGGAGGAGGTGCGCCAGGCGATCGAGACCGCGCGCGCCGAACAGGGTATGCCCACACTGATCTGCTGCAAAACCATTATCGGCAAGGGTGCGCCGAACAAGCAGGGCAAGGAATCCTGTCACGGCGCTCCCCTGGGCGCGGACGAAATTGCCGCGGCGCGCGAGGCCCTGGGTTGGACGCATGCCCCCTTCGAGATCCCCGAGGCGATCTACGGCGGCTGGGACGCGCGGGCCGCGGGTGCAACGCGGGAGCAGGCCTGGGAGGCGAGCATGGACGCCTATGCAGCGGCGTTCCCCGAAGAGGCCGCGGAACTCCGCCGCCGACTGGCAGGAGAGCTGCCGGCGGATTTCCAGACCCGTGCCCAGGCCTGGATAGACCAGTGCCAGGCCGAGGGCCAGAGCATCGCCTCGCGCAAGGCGTCACAGAATTGCCTGAGCGCGTTCGGCCCGCTGCTGCCGGAGCTGCTCGGCGGTTCGGCGGATCTCGCCGGCTCCAATCTGACCCTGTGGCAAGGCGCGCAGGGCATCACCCGGGAGGACGCGTCCGGCAATTACGTGTATTACGGCGTGCGCGAGTTCGGCATGTCCGCCATCATGAACGGCATCGCCCTGCACGGCGGGTTTGTGCCCTACGGCGCGACCTTCCTCATGTTCATGGAATACGCGCGCAACGCCGTGCGCATGGCGGCCCTGATGAAGCTGCGCAGCATCTTCGTGTACACCCACGACTCCATCGGACTCGGCGAGGATGGCCCGACGCACCAGCCAGTGGAGCAGCTTACCGCGCTGCGCGCGACACCCAACCTGCACACCTGGCGGCCCTGCGATACTGTGGAATCCGCGGTGTCCTGGAGCGCTGCCCTGCAGCGCACAGTGGGCCCCACTGCCCTGGTCTTCTCTCGCCAGAACCTGGCCCACCAGGCGCGCACCCCGGCCCAGGTGGCGGATATCGCCCGTGGAGGCTACACCCTGGTGGACTGTGAGGGGCACCCCGAGCTGATCCTCATCGGCACCGGATCGGAAGTGCAGCTCGCGGTGGAGGCCGCCGAGCGCCTCGCTGCGGCAGGGCGTCGTGTGCGCGTGGTGTCGCTGCCCTGTGCGGAGCTGTTCATGGAGCAGGACGCGGCCTACCGCGAGGCGGTACTGCCCAGCGATGTGCTGGCACGGGTCGCCGTAGAGGCCGCCCACGCCGACTACTGGTACAAGTTTGTCGGCCTCGATGGGCGCATCGTCGGCATGACCAGTTTTGGCGAGTCTGCGCCGGCCGCGGATCTCATGGCGTATTTCGGTTTCACGGTGGATGCCGTTGTGGCTGCCGCAGACGAGGTCCTGTCGGGAGACTGAGGCCGTGCTGCGTCTCGCCATCAATGGCTATGGCCGCATCGGGCGCAGTATCCTGCGCGCGCTGTATGAGGGGCGGCAGCGGCAGCACATGCAGATCGTCGCCATCAATGAGCTGGCTGACGCGCGCACGGTGCTGCACCTGACGCGCTACGACAGCACACACGGTCGCTTCACCCTGCCGCTGACCGGCGCTGTGGGCGAAATGAATATCGACGGCGATCGCATCGCCCTGCTCAGCCAACCGGATGTCGCTCGCCTGCCCTGGGCGCAACAGGGCGTGGACCTGGTGCTCGAATGCACCGGCGCCTTCAGCGACCGGGCAACGGCGGAGCTGCACCTGCAGGGCGGCGCCGGTCGGGTGCTGTTTTCGCAGCCCGCGCAGATGGATGTGGACGCCACCGTGGTCTTCGGTGTCAACCACGAGACCCTGCTACCGGAGCATCGCATCGCCTCGGCGGCATCCTGTACCACCAACGGCATTGTGCCGGTGATCGATGCGTTGCACCGGGCCCTTGGCGTGGAAAGCGGCACCATCACCACCATCCACTCGGCGATGAACGATCAGCCCGTACTGGATGCCTACCACCATACCGACCTGCGTAAAACCCGCGCCGCGTCGCAGTCGATTATTCCCGTGGATACCGCACTGGCGCGGGGCATCGAGCGGATACTGCCGGAGCTGGCCGGGCGCTTCACGGCGCAGGCCCTGCGCGTGCCCACACAGAACGTGTCGGCGATGGACCTGACCGTGCAGGTCATGCGCGATACCACCGAGCAGGAGGTGAACCGGATCCTGCGCGATGCTGCGGCGAATGCCTACCACGGGGTGTTGGGCTTCACCATGGAGCCGCTGGCGTCCTGCGACTTCAACCACGACCCGCGCTCAAGTATCGTAGACGCCAGCCAGACCCGGGTCAGCGGTCGGCGCCTGGTGAAGGTGCTCACCTGGTTCGACAATGAATGGGCCTATGCCAACCGCATGCTGGATGTGGCTGCCTGCTGGGGCGGCTGCGAATTGACTGATTGCGCAGGAGAGCAGACATGAAGCGGATGACCGATATCGACCTCGCCGGCAAGCGCGTGCTGATTCGCGAGGACCTCAATGTGCCGCTGAAAGCCGGCGAAGTGAGCAGCGATGCGCGCATACGCGCGGCCCTGCCGACACTGCAGCAGGCACAGGCGGCGGGGGCGCAGGTGCTGGTGATGTCGCATCTGGGGCGTCCCGAGGAAGGCGTGTTTGCCGAGGAGTTCTCCCTGGCTCCGGTGGCGTGGCGTCTGTCGCAACTGCTGGGTCAGCCGGTGTCTCTGCTGCAGGATTGGCAGCAGGGCGTGACCCTCGCCGATGGCGAGATTGCACTGCTGGAAAACGTGCGCTTCAACCCGGGCGAGAAGAAAGACGACGAAACGCTGTCGCGCGCCTACGCGGCCCTGTGTGATGTGTTTGTCATGGACGCATTTGGTACGGCCCACCGCGCCCAGGCCTCAACACACGGAGTGGCCCGTTTTGCCCCCGTCGCCTGTGCTGGCCCCCTGCTCGCTGCGGAACTGGAAGCACTGGACAAGGCCCTGGCCAACCCGGCCCGTCCCCTCGTGGCGATTGTCGGGGGCTCCAAGGTGTCTACCAAGCTGACGGTCCTGGAAACCCTGGCCGACAAGGTGGATCAACTGGTGGTGGGCGGCGGTATTGCCAACACCTTCCTCGCCGCCAGCGGTCAACCGGTGGGCAAGTCGCTGTGCGAACACGACCTGATCCCCGCGGCACAGGCGCTGATGCGCAAGACGCATATTCCACTGCCTGCAGACGTCGTCACCGGCAAAGCCTTCTCCGAATCCGCTGTCGCCGAAACCAAGCTGGCCAGTGCCGTGGTCGACGATGACATGATTTTCGATATCGGCCCGTTGGCCGCGGCAGCCATCAGTGACATTCTGGCCCAGGCGGGTACCATCCTGTGGAACGGTCCGGTGGGCGTGTTCGAATTCGACCAGTTCGGCGGGGGCACAGAAGCACTGGCCCGCGCCATCGCCGCAAGCCCGGCATTTTCTCTGGCCGGTGGTGGCGACACGCTGGCGGCAATCGACAAATACGGCATCGCCGACCAGGTGTCCTATATTTCTACCGGTGGCGGTGCGTTCCTCGAGTATGTCGAGGGCAAAACGCTGCCGGCGGTGGCCATTTTACAACAGCGCGGGGAAGAGGCCTGAGGGCGCACCTGCACCAGAACCCATCGAGGATAGAGCTATGGCACTTATCAGTATGCGTCAACTGCTGGACCACGCCGCAGAGTATGGCTATGGCGTGCCCGCGTTCAACGTCAATAACCTGGAGCAGACCCGCGCCATCATGGAGGCCGCTGACGCCACCAACTCGCCGGTGATCATGCAGGCCAGTGCGGGCGCGCGCAAATATGCCGGCGCGCCGTTCCTGCGCCACCTCATCCAGGCGGCCATTGAGGAGTTTCCCCACATTCCCGTGGTGATGCACCAGGATCACGGAGTGTCTCCCGCCGTTTGCCAGCGCTCCATCCAGCTGGGTTTCAGCTCGGTGATGATGGACGGCTCGCTGGGCACGGACGGCAAGACGCCCATGGATTACGACTACAATGTCGACGTAACCCGTCGCGTGGTCGAAATGGCCCACGCCTGCGGCGTATCGGTCGAGGGTGAGCTGGGCTGCCTCGGTTCGCTGGAAACGGGGCAGGCCGGTGAGGAAGACGGTGTCGGCGCAGAGGGCACCCTGAGCCATGATCAGATGCTCACTGATCCCGAAGAAGCGGCGGCCTTTGTTGCCGCCACCAGCGTCGATGCACTGGCGATCGCCTGCGGCACCAGCCACGGTGCCTACAAGTTCAGCCGGCCGCCCACCGGCGATATCCTCGCCATCGACCGGATCAAGGAAATCAATGCACGTATACCCAACACCCACCTGGTGATGCACGGCTCGTCTTCGGTACCGCAGGAGTGGCTGGCAATCATCAATGAGTTCGGCGGCAATATCCCGGAAACCTATGGCGTTCCCGTGGAGCAGATTCAGGAAGGCATCCGCCACGGCGTGCGCAAGATCAACATCGACACCGACCTGCGGCTGGCATCGACCGGCGCCGTGCGCCGTTTCCTGGCCCAGAACCCCGCTGAATTCGACCCGCGTAAATTCCTCGCGGTGACCACCACGGCCATGAAAGAGATCTGCGTGGCGCGCTACGAAGCCTTCGGTACCGCCGGCCACGCCGACAAGATCAAGGTGCGTTCACTGATTGCCATGCAGGAGGCGTACGACGCCGGGAAGTTGGGGCCGCAGCCGCGGTAGATGCCCCTCAGCGACGTGGCGCCGGATGCCGCAAGCCTGCAGGCCCTGCGCGCTGCCTTGCCGCGCTTCGGGGACGAGGCCCGGGTTCCCGGGCTGGACCGCTACCTGGCCTTCTACGGGCTGGCATTCAGCCGTGAGTACGGCGCCTGCCGACACCGGATAGGGCGTGTTGCCTCCGGCCCCTACGCACTCGCCACCCAGTGCTGGGAGCTGCCCGGTGCACGCCACACCCTGTTGCTGGTGCACGGCTTTCTTGACCACGTTGGCCTGTACCGTCATATCATCGGGCATGCCCTGGCGCGCCAGTGCAATGTCATCGCCTTTGACCTGCCCGGGCATGGCCTGTCGACGGGGACTCCGACGGCGATCAATGATTTCAGCGAATACGCCGATGCCATCCAGGCTGTACTCCATGCCGTCGACCTGCCACCGCTGCCGTTGCAGGTGGTGGGCCAGAGCACCGGGGGCGCGGCGCTGGTCGCCTATGCCCGGCAGTGCGCTGCCTGGCCCTTCACCGGCACGGTACTGCTGGCACCGCTGTTGCGTCCTGCCGGCTGGCAGCGCGTGCGCGCGGCCCACGCGCTCATCCACCGCTTTGTTGACAGCGTGCCGCGCGGCTTTGCACAGAATTCCTCTGACGCGGATTTTCTTGCCTTTGTGCGCGCCGATCCACTGCAGTCGCGGCGCATTCATGTGAGCTGGGTCGGTGCCCTGCGCCGCTGGCTGGCGGAGCTGCCCATTGCCGATCTCGGCGTGGGGCCGGCGCTGCTGGTACAGGGCGATGCGGACGGTACGGTGGACTGGCGCTTCAACCTGCCGCGTTACGGCCAGCTGTTTCCCGGGCTGCGTATCGAACTGCTGCACGGTGCCGGGCACCAGCTGGCGAACGAGTCCGAGCCGTTGCGTGCGCGCTATCTGCGGCAGGTGGATCGGTATCTGGGGTGGGGTTGAGTTCTGTGGCCTGTAATTATGCGTGCCCTGAAGTCGGCTCTGGGGGTGTTGGCGCTCTTGAGGGCACGCCGTACACCCCGCCTCGCGCCCCGCGCTACGAAGCGCCCCTCACGGCTACGCGATACCTCGTCAACCCCCCGTCAGGTTGAGAAACTTCTGCACACCGTCAAAGAACATCTGCACCGAAATGATCACCAGGATCATCCCCATCAAGCGCTCCATGGCGAGCAGGCCGCGGGCGCCCAGGGCCTTGAGCAGTAGCGGCGCCATCATCAGCAGCGCCGCGCACACGCCCCAGGCCCCGACAACTGCAATGGTCCAGTCCATCATCCGGTCCGGATCCTTGTGCACCAACAGCATGGTAATGGCCAGCGCCGACGGCCCGGCAACCATGGGAATGGCCAGCGGCACGATAAAGGGTTCGCCATCCGGCGTGTCCCCCATCAGGCCATAGGGCGAGGGGAAAATCATGCGCAGTGCTATCAGGAACAGGATGATGGCGCCGGCAATGCTGATCGACTCCTGTCGCAGGTTCAGCACGTCGAGCATGGCGGAGCCCGCATAGAGGAAAAGCAGCAGCACGATCAGGGCGATGACCAGTTCGCGGAAGATCACCCACTGACGACGTCGCGGCTCTACATCCTTCAGTACCGAGAGGAAGATGGGCACGTTGCCCAGCGGATCCATCACGAAGGCGAGGGTGACAAAAGCGGAAATGGTATCCATGTGAACTCCGAAGCAGCAGCGCCCAGTGTAACCCGTGGGGGGCGTCCGGCAGTAGGGGCGCATCATGCGGGTCCCGGTGCTATGCTGAAGGCATGCACTGTGGGAGGAACGTAACGTGACACAGTCGATAAACGCGTTTTTGCGCGGCACGGTGCTCGCCGCTGCTGCGCTGCTCAGCGCCTGTGCGGCGCAGCCACCGGTGGAACGTGCCGTGGCGGTAACGCAGGCCGAACTGCTGTCCGGCGCGCGGCTGGGCGTGGCGGCGAACGCCCGCCCGTCGACCGCCGCGCTCACGGCGGTAAACGACGATATGCGCGAGTTTCTGCGCCAGCATGTTCCTGCCGGGCTCGGACCCACCCGGACCATCGAGTTGATACTGCAGGCGATTCTGGATGACGGACTGCAGCTGCGCTACGATAATTTCCGCACCCTCACGGCGCAGGAGGCGTTCTATAGCCGCGAGGGGAACTGCATGTCCTTCACCAACCTGTTTGTCGCCCTGGCACGCGAGGCGGGCGTCAAGGTGCATTACCAGGAGGTGGAGATACCGCCCTCGTGGACTGCGGAGGGCGACACCTGGCGCTATAACCTGCACATCAACGCGTTGGTCAAACTGCCGGGGGCCGAGCAGGTGGTGGACTTCAACCTCGGGGATTACGATCCCGGTCTGCACCGGCGCGTCCTGAGTGACGAAGAGGCGCTGGTGCGCTATCACAACAACATGGGTGTGCACTGGATGACCGAGGACGAGGGGCAGCGCGCCTTCCTGCACTTTCGGGAGGCGCTCTCACTGCGCCCTCGCACTGCTCACGTGTGGACCAATCTAGGCACCCTCTACCGGCGTGCCGGCGATCTGGCCGCGGCGGAGTCGAGCTATCTGCGTGCCGTCGACCTTGCCGATGATGCCGCCGCCAACAGCAACCTTGCGCGCCTTTACGCCCAGCTCGGTGAGCAGGCATTGAGTGACTGGTATCGGAACCGCGTGCAGCTGTTCCGTCAGCAGAACCCCTATTATCTGCTGCACCTTGCGCGGGAGGCCTATGCGTCAGCGGACTATCCCGCGGCACAGCGTCTGTTGCAGCGGGCCATTCGCAAACAGCCCGACGAGCATGAGTTCTATCGTCTGCTGGGTCTCACTGACCTGCAGCAGGGCGATTTGCGTGCCGCGGCTGATCATTTCACTGCAGCACTCGCGCACGCCGATGCCGAGGCCGGGGCGCGTTACCGGCACAAGCTGGAGCTGCTGGCAGGGCAGTGATCTGCGCCGGTTGCGCAGAATTGCACAGGACCCTCTGGTAAACTGGACGCTTCTGGAGTCGGGTCGGTCTTGGGGGAGTCAATGAAGCTATTGCAATCGGGGGTCTGCGGCAGCGCGGTGCCTCCACGCGCCGGTGCCTGCGCATGAGCGGTGCACCCCAACAACGCCTGCAGTCGGCACTGGAAGCACTGCGAGCCGGGCGTGCGGCTGAGGCGGAAGCGCTGCTTGATGAGCTGACCCGTGGCGGCAACGCGGTGGCCTCGACCTGGCTGGCACTGGCCTTTGCCCGCGTCAATCTGGATCGGGCAGAGGACGCACTGCTGGCCGTGGACCGCGCGCTGCAGCTGGAGCCGCGCAATATTCGCGCCCTGTTGTTCAAGGCCGATCATCTCGACCGGCTGGGGCGTGAACGCACGGCGCTGGGCTTCTACCAGGGTGCCCTGCGCGTTGCCGCCAGCATGGCGCAGATACCCGAGGATGTGCGGCGCGGGCTGGCGCGCGCGGAAGAGGTCTGCGATCGCTGGGCTGCGCACTACGAGAACTACCTGCTGGAGAATCTGGAGCAGGCGGGGTTTACCCGCGCCGAGTTCCCGCGCTTTGCGGAATCCCTGGATATTGCCTGTGGCAAAGCGCCTGTGCAGCTGCAGCAGCCCACCCGCTACTATTTCCCCGGCCTGCCGCAGCGCACCTTCTATCCTCGCGAGATGTTCCCCTGGGCGGCGGCGCTGGAAGCGCAGACGGCGCAGATCCGCGACGAGCTGCTGGCCGTCATGCGCGATGACGGTCACTTTCAGCCCTACCTGGAGTCCAGCCCCGACCAGCCGCAACTGAATATCAGCCGCAATCTGGACAGGATGGACTGGAGTGCCTGCTACCTGTGGCGCGACGGCGTGCGTGTCGAGGCACTGGCAGAGCGCTGCCCGGCGACCTTTGCCGCACTGGAGGCCGTGCCCCTGTGCCGTGTGCCGGGGCAGATGCCCTCGGCGCTGTTTTCGCGTCTGGCGCCGGGTGCGCGTATTGAGCCCCACCACGGCGCCGTCAACACACGGCTGATCTGTCACTTGCCGCTGGTGGTGCCGCCACAGTGCGGCGAACTGCGGGTGGGCAACGACCGGCGCAGCTGGCGGGAGGGCGAGCTGCTGGTGTTTGATGACAGCATGGAGCACGAGGCCTGGAATGAGAGTCGCGATGAGCGAGTGGTCCTGTTGTTCGACATCTGGCGACCCGAGCTCAGCGAAGCCGAGCGGCACTGGGTGTCGGCCATGCTGCAGGCCGTGAAGGCCTACGAAGCCCTGTGACGGCGCGGGGCCCTGCCAGCCACGCCGGTGCCTGGGATACCTACTGGCGCGGCACCCGGGAGAATGCAGCCCATCGCGAAGGCGGCCCCCAGGAACCGGTGCTTGCGGCTTTCTGGGCCAGTTTTTTCCAGACGGCATTGGCCACCGGCAATCCGCCGGCCCTGCTCGACCTCGCCTGCGGCCACGGCGCGGTGACCGGCCATGCGCTGCAGGTGTCACCGTCCCTGGCGCCCTGTTGCAGTGACTACTCGCTCAGTGCCCTGCAGGGGCTGCAACAGCGCTACCCCAGGGCGCGCTGTGTGGTGGCCGATGCCGGTCATACACCCTTTGCGGACGCCAGCTTCGATCTGGTGGTCAGCCAGTTTGGCGTCGAGTACGCCGGGCCGGAAGCGCCGTACGAGGCGGCGCGGCTGGTCGCTACCGGCGGCACGCTGGCCCTGCTGGTGCATGTGGAGGGCGGGGCGATTTACCGCGAGTGCGCGGATAACCGCGATACGGTAATGGCGCTGCGGGAGCTGAACATTCTCGGCCTGGCGCAGGCGGCATTTGACGCCGGCTTTGCACTGAATGCGGGGATCGGCACGCCCGAGGCCTTCAAGGCGGCGGAACGGGCGTTTACGCCCGCCGTGAGGGGGCTGGAACAGCTGTTGCAGACACGCGGCCCGCAGGCGGCCGGGGGCCTTTTGCAGCAGCTGTACACCGATATTGCGCACATGTACCGGCGCATGTCGGCCTATGCGCCCGAAGATGTGCGCAACTGGCTCGGCGGGATGGACGGAGAACTCACCGCCTACATCGGCAGGATGCAATCTATGCTGGACGCAGGCTTTAGCCGTGCCGGCATGGATGCCGTGGCGCAGGGCCTGAGCGCAACAGGTTTCAGCCTGCGCGAGTTATCGCAGCTGCGGGTGTCGGAGCAGGCGCAGGCGGCCGCCTGGGTGCTGGTGGCGCAACGCCGCTGAGCGCAGGCGCAGCGGCGTCAAATAGGTTGCAGGGGCGTATCAACCGCCGCCGGGGCCAGCACTCTGGGCACTGTTGTTCTGGATACCGGTGGCCGCGTCGCGGCTGTCCATGGATTCCTGTTTCCATTGCTCGTCGGTCTTGCACACCCGCGTGCCCAGCCGCGTACCGGTCTTGATGATGGTGCGGCAGGTCAGGTTGTCAGTGCTTGCAACGGCCTGGGCCGGCGCGCTGGCATCGGCGGTCGCTGAGGGGCTGGTGCTTGAGCAGGCCGCGAGCATGGCCAGTGCGGCGCCGGCCGCGCAAACGGTAAGGTAACGTTTCATAGCTGTCTCCTGAGTGACTGTTCAGTCTCCACTGTGACGTTCTGCAGGTCAATCCGCTGTTTGTGGACTTGCCTGAAAACGATGAAATAAAAAGCCCGGCACGAGGCCGGGCTGGGTCCTGCACCATCAGGCGGCCGGTACCGGCCGCCTGATGGGGGGTAGCTTAGAAGCTGACGCTGACGCCGACGAACATGTAGCGACCCAGTGCGTCGTACATGCCGGGGAACACGTTACCGTTACCGTTGATAGACGGACCGGCTGCGTTGCCCGCGATCGGCGGCTCTTTGTCAGTGATGTTGTTCACACCAAGGCGCACAGAGGCGTTCTCGGTGACATCCCATGAACCGGCCAGGTCAAGGTAGTTGACGGAAGGCAGGTCACGGTTACCGTTCAGGTCAGTCACTGAGCTGATGTGACGCCAGTAGGCGCTCACGCTCACGTCCCAGGGAGTCATCCAGGTAGCGCGCAGGTTGTTGCGGAAATCCGGTGTGGGGTAACCGCACTCACCGCCCCAGTTGCCCTTACAGTCAACAACCGGTGCACCTTCGAGTTCCTGCTGGTCCCACGTGTCGATGATGGACATGGTGTTGTTGAAGGCCAGGCTGCCCATGTCGCCGATGGTCAGGTCGTAGTCGGCGATCACGTCCCAACCAGTCACTTCCTCGATGGCGAGGTTGTCCAGCAGGGCGGATACACGGCCACTGGTGTTCACATCAGAACCGATCCACAGGTCACCCAGCGGGCCGCGACGGACGTTTTCACACAGGCTGTCGTTGCCGTCCAGACACTGGTTGAGGATGAACTCGGGGCCGAGGTTGTCGATGCCTTTCTCGATTTCGATCGAGTAGTAGTCAACGCTCAGCACCAGGCCTTCCACGAACGCCGGCGACCAGATGAAGCCCACAGAGTAGGTGTCTGACTCTTCCGGCTCCAGTTCGGTGTTACCGCCCTGGAGGAAGTTGTACTGGCCTGCGAAGGAGTTCAGGATGTTGCCGTACTGGGCAGCAGTGACTCCGGTGCGGGCGCAATCTTCCAGGCTACGCTCGGGGGTAGGGCCACCACAGGGGTCCACATCCATGTCAAACAGGTTGAAGCCCTGGGGCAGGAACAGTTCGCGGATGTTGGCAGCGCGGACAGCGCGCTGGTAGCTGGCACGCAGCTTCACGTCCTGGTTGATTGCCCAGCCGCCGCGCACACCGTAGGTATCGGTGGTCACGTCAGTGGAGTAATCGGAGTAGCGGTAGCCCAGGTCCAGCGTGATTTCTTCAGCGAAGGCAGCGCCTTCCACCAGCGGGATGCTGGCTTCCATGAAGTATTCAGTCACGTCGTAGTCACCGGAAACCGCACCAGTGGCACCGCCCTGGCCAGCGCCCAGGCCGAGGCGGAAGCCTTCGTCCGGGTTGAAGTCCAGCGTTTCCTTGCGGTATTCAGTACCGATAACCACTTCCACGCCGTTGTTGGCGGAAGGCAGCTTGAAGCCGTAGTCGCCCAGGCTACCCGCAACGAAGGCGTTGAACACTTTCTGCGTGGTGGTACCGCGTGCGAACAGGGGCAGGGTCAGGTATTCGGCGGCTTCGGGTGTTACACCACCGGTTTCCCAGATGTTCCAGGGCACACAGTTCGGGTCGCTGCCGTCAACAACGGACTGACAGGTGATGTTGCCCTCGTCGTCCAGTACGGCGTTCAGCGCGTTCTGGATTTTGGCGTTGGACAGGTCGTTGTTGTAGGTGTTTTCCATGCTGACTTCTGAGTACAGGCCAGACACGTCGTAACGCCAGGTGTCGTTGATGTCACCACGGAAGCCCAGCACACCGCGGAAGGAGGTGTGACGCAGGTCCTGGTTACGCGGGCCGCCTTCTACGTTGCGGCGACCAACCGTGACAGTTTGCGTGTCGTCGGCACCCAGGCCGTAGTCGCCACAGATGGCGCCGACCTGCTGGTCAGACAGCAGCGGGTTGTCACAGGCGATGGGTACGGTCAGGAAGAACGAGCCAGACGGCGCGATCTGCGCGTTGGTCTGGTTGTCCATGAACATCAGTTCGGTGTAGGTCTCTACGTGCTCGTTGATCTGGTAACGACCAAAGGCACCAGCGGTGTAACGCTCGTCGGGACGCTGGTAGTAGTTCAGGGGGCCGTAGTTGTAGACCTCGGTGGGGGTGACCAGCTGGTTGCCGGAGACACGGTATACACCCTGGCTGCCGTCGCCGGGGATGATGGTGCCCGCAGCGCTGGTGCCGGAGCCGAAGCAGCCCGTGGCGTCGTTGTTCAGGGCGCAGGCGCTGTAGTCACGCTCGCTCTGCAGAACGGGGTCGATTTCACGGTAGGTGGCGTAGGCCGTCACGTTGCCGCGGCCGTTGTCGAAGTTGCCGCCCATGACCAGCGACCAGTTCTGGATCTCGCCGTCGGTGTTGCTACCGTCGGGGAAGGGGAAGCCCGCATCGCCAACGATCTGCTGGATGCCACCGTTGTCGTTGTCGTGCTGGTACTGGCTGAACTGGTAGTCGAACTGCACGCCTTCGAAGTCGTCAACCATCACGAAGTTGACAACACCCGCAACCGCGTCGGAACCGTAGGTCGCGGAAGCACCACCGGTCAGTACTTCAACACGCTGGATCAGGGCTGCCGGGATCTGGTTGATGTCGGCGCCGGTACCGCCCTGCAGCGGAGAGCCCGCGGGCAGGCGACGGCCGTTGACCAGTACCAGGGTACGCTCGTCACCCAGGTTGCGCAGGTTCAGGGTAGCCGTACCCGTGGCGCCGTTGGAGGTGGATGAGTTCTGGTTGGAGTAAACCTGTGGCAGGTTCTTCATCAGGTCTTCAACGCGGGTGGTGCCCTGGAACTTGAATTCCTCGGCATCGACCTGCGTGACCGGGCTGGCGGAAACCAGGTTTGCCCGCTGGATACGCGAACCGGTAACAACCACTTCTTCCAGCATCAGCTGGTCGTCCTGGGCGTTTGCTACAGTCGGCATTACCGCCGCTGCGCTCATGCCCAGGGCAGCTGAAACTGCCATGGTCAGACGATTTTTCCTTAACATATCAATACCCCTGTACTTGACTGTAAGCATGCTAATCCGGTGGCCAATGCCACTGGAGACGAACATTAAACGAATTCAGCGGCAGGTTCCTCAGAGTTCCCTGCCACTTTTGTGACTTATTCACAAAAAACGCGGGGAACTCGGCAAATTACCAGAAATTACCTGACCTAACACGAGCAGGTAGCTGAAATCCAAGTACTTTCAGCGGCGGTGGCGGAGCGATGTGCTAGCGTACGCGGCTCACCCCCACGGTCTTGTCGGTGGCCGTTACCGTCATCCGGTAGAAGCCGAGGAAGTTCTTGTCGATGACCACCGCGGTGTCGTCGCCGCGGTGCAGGTAGCGCCCGGGCAGCCGCTGCCGCCAGACCTGCCCGTTGTCCAGGTAAAAGAGGGTCTCTCCCGACCAGCCTTCGAAGGGCGGCTTGATGTTGGCCTCGATACGGATGGACTCGTCGGCCGCGATCACTTCCGGGTTGCTGCGCAGCAGGGTGGGGGCTTCCGCGGCGGTGTAGGTGACCAGCCAGCGGTTCAACGCTGCGCGCTCGACGTCACTGAGTTTGTCGAGGCCGGCGGCCCGGTACTCCTCGCTGGACATCAGTTTCTCGACACCGGGAAACTCGCCTTCCGGCCCGGCAGCCAGGGCAGGCATGCTGCCGGCAACGGTGAGGAACAGCAGGGAAAGCAGGGTACTGCGCATGGTCTACTCCGGGTTCAGAAGCGCTGGCTGATACGGGTGTACCAGAAGCGCCCCCTCAGTTCGTGGGTACGGGCGTCGATGTTATCGTTAAATGCGGACGCCGCCAAAGGCGCCGCGGCATCGAACAGGTTGTCGATACCGAGGGTCAACCGCAGCCCCGACAGCACATCGAACACGTAGCTGACCTGCATGTCGTGCACGGTCCAGCTGTCAATTCCCCGGGTCTGTGTGGTTCCGGGGAGGACTTCGTCCATGGCGCTCACGTGGTGCATCTCGTAGCTGGCGAGCCAGCGATCGCGTTTCCAGCGCAGGCCGAGCTGGCCCTTCCACTCGGGTATGCCGCCGAGGCCTTCGGAGGCCTCGTCGCGGAAGGTGCCGGCCAGGTCTATCTGCGGCCCGCCATCGCCGGGCTGGGAGAGGTACTCGTGAATCCAGGCTCCGCTGCCGGTAACCGAGACCTGGCCCCAGGGCTGATCCGGGAAGTAATAGGCGAGGCTGAGGTCGGCACCGCGCACCCGGCGCTTGCCGAAGTTGATATTGTTCGCGGTGACCCGGACGAGATTGCCCAGCGCGTCGCGGCTGACCTGGTCGGCGAAGGCACCGGTGGCCGCGTTGCGGTCGACAAGGGACTGCGCGCTGGAGCTGACCACGTCTTCCTGGCGGATTTCGAAGTAGTCGAGTGACACCCGCAGGCCGGGTATCACGACCGGCGTCCAGATGGCCCCGGCACTCACGGATTCGGAGGTTTCCGGGTCCAGATCCGGGTTGCCGCCCTTCACGGTGAGAAACTGATTGCGGGTGGCGTCAGCCAGTTGCGTGCAGCCCGGCAACTGGCCCACATTGGCGGCGATGGTGCAGGGGTCAGCGATAAAGGCCTGTTGCTCGCTGCTGCCCTCGTAGAGCTCGCTCAGGCTGGGGGCACGGAAGCCGAAGGCATAGCCGCCGCGCAGCGTCAGCGAGGGGCCGAGCTGCCATTTCAACCCGACCTTGGGGTTGGTGCTGCTGCCGAAGTCGCTGTAGGCGGAGTGGCGGATGGCAGCTTCCAGTTGCAGGTTGCGGCCACCGCTGGCGTTACTCCACAGCGGCACGCGGCTCTCGGCATACAGTTCCAGAATCTTGCGCTCCCCGCGGGTGGGCTGGAAATTGGTGGCGCCGATGGTGCCGATTGAGGCCAGCCGCTCGTCGGGCACTTTGGACGTCGATTCGTGGCGGAATTCCAGGCCCAGCGCAAGGTCACCCCGCCCCGCCGGCAGGTTCAGCAGCGCGTTGCTGAGGTTCAGCGCCGCGCTGGAGAGGGTGGTATCGCCCCGGGTGCGCCCGTCGAGGCGCAGGTAGTCCACCTGCTCGGCACTGATGCTGCCCGCCGGCCCCATGATATCCACGGGTACACAGCCGTCGACATCGGCCCCCTGGCAACCGGCGGCCGGCCCCAGTGCCCGCCGCAGGCGGTTGGCATCGACCAGGTTGGTGGCGGTTTCCCGGGCCTGGCTGCGGCTCCAGTTCACCCCGATATCCCAGTGCCAATCGGCGTAAAGGCCTTCCACGATGGCGCTCAGGCGGCCGACTTCAGACTCGTTCAGCTGCAATCTTCCGGGAAATTCGATTAATCTGCGCCTGACGTCGGTTATTTCCTGGGCAAAGTCGTTGTAGATGTTGTCTGCGGCAACGCTGATCGGCTCCTGCTCAAAGCCGGTGAACAATGGGGTGGGTGCCAGGTTGGCACGGGCGTTGGTCCGCAGGTAGGTTGCTTCGAGCAGGGCGGTCACCTGTTCGCTGAGGTCCCGGGTGACACTCGCATAAACACTGCTGCGGCGCAGCGGGACAACAGCGGAGGTAAATGCCGCGTAGTCGAACAGATCCTCACTGCCTGCGGGTCGGTAGCCGGCGCCGTCGGCGATCAACGAGCGGCCATCCGGGAGCACCACGCGCGCATCGGGGGTGGCGCTGGAGCGCAGATCGGTACCGCCCAGCGTCCGCGTATCTGCGCTGCGTGATACCACCCGGTCGCGGCTGAACAGCGGTTCCTGCTCGTAGTGCGAGGCGCTGATAAACAGTCCGCCGTCCCGGAAACTGGTGCCGTACTGCAGCGTCTGTGTCGTGGTGGTGAGGTCGCCGCGGCTGCTTTCACCGACGTACGATTCCGCCAGAAACCCGTGGAAATCGCGCTTCATGATGATATTGACCACGCCCGCGATTGCATCCGAGCCGTAGATCGCAGATGCGCCGTCCTTGAGTATCTCCACCCGCTCCACGGCGGCCGGGGAAATGCTGTTCAGGTCCACGGACTCGCCAGCCAGCCCGTCGTTGGCGATGCGGCGCCCGTTGATCAGGATGAGCGTGTTGCTGGCCGGAAGTCCGCGCAGGGTGACAGTGGCTGTGCCATCACCGCCGTTGGAGATGGCGGTGCTGGTCGAGTTGCCGATGACCGCCGGGACGAAGCGCAGCAGTTCGCCAAGCGTTTGGGCACCGCTGCGCTCGATGTCGGAGCGCGCATACACCTCCACCGGGGCGCTGAAGCGATTCGGGTCCCGGCGTATGCGCGAGCCGGTCATCCGGCTGCCATAGACGTAGGTTTGCTCCATGCCCGGCTCATAGACGGGCAGTAAAGCCTCGGTCTGCAGCGGATCATCGCAGCGTTCGCGCGGGCAGTTTTCGGCGTAGATCGCCACGATGCGGTCATCGATGAGCTCCCAGCCCAGTCCGCTCTCTGCCAGCAGGCGGCTGAGGGCGTCGTCCCGGCCCATGTCGCCGACCAGGGCGGGTGCCGAGAGGTGTCCGGTAAGCCGGTCGGAGAACACAATCGGGGTATTGCTCTGGCGGCTGAACTGGATCAGCGCGGCAGACAGCGAGCTCTCGCGGATGTCGTAATGCGTGAGGGGTTCCGCCGCGGCGGTTTTCGCAGTCCAGCCGAAGACGATGAAGATCGCCAGCCACGCCGAAACGATCCCCTGCGCGAAAAACCCTGTCGCCCGGGACGCGGCAAGCATGTTCTCACCCTGCCAGATTGATGGTCGCAACGCACTGATAATTCAGGAGAGTTTGTCGGCCAGGGGAGCTGGCCAGGCAAGAAGGTGTTATATCCTACTGCGGGGCTTTCAGCAACTGCACGGAGCCTTTGTTCAGGCGTACAACACGCAGCCCCAGGCTGCGTTCAAGGGCCTGGATGACAGTGTCCGGGTGGTCGAGACTGAAGACGCCGGACACGGTGAGGTTGGCGACCTCGCGCTCGCTGATAAGAATGCGGGTATCCGAATAGCGGGCCAGTTCGCTGGCGAGCTCTGCGAGGGTCAGGGCGTCGGCGACGATCTCTCCGCGCTGCCACGCGGTGTAGTGTGCGGTATCCACGGTCTGGCGGGTGCCGATGCCACTGCTGCGTGAGGTCTCCAGATGCTCGTTGGCATCCAGCAGTACGCTGGCCACTGCGCTGCCGCTGGCGGCCGGGTTGCTCACCCGCACCCTGCCCTCGGTTACCGTGATTTCGGTGGATCCGGCGCGGCGGTACACATTGAAGGCCGTTCCGATGGCGGTCACTGTCGCGTCACCGGTGCTGACCGCAAAGGGTCGCTGCGGATCGTGGGCGACGTCGAAATAGGCCTCGCCTTTCACCAGGGTCAGCTGGCGGTTGCCGCGGCTGAACGCCACATCCAGCTGACTGTCGGTGTTCAGGGTGACGCGCGAGGTGTCGCTGAGTGTGTAGGTGGTCCGCTCCCCCTGGGCCGTGCGCAGTGACTCAACGACGTCCGGGCCGCGATCCAGAGGCAGCAACACGACAGCCAGGGCCAGGCTGGCGGCGAGCGCTGTGGCCCCGGCCAGCCACTGGCGGCGGGTTGGCCCGCTGTGCAGGGCCGTGGGCTCTGGCTGCTCCACCTCGAGCGGCAGGTGCTGCACACTGCCCAGGTCATCCCAGAGCTCCAGCATCAGGTCCATGGCCTGGCGGTGACCCGCATCGGCAGCCAGCCACAGGGCGAATTCACGGTGATCCTGGTCGGTCGCCTCGCCACGGAAACGAGCGATCCACGCCAGTGCGGTGTCGCAATGTCGCTCGAATTCTTGTGTCAAGGTCTGGCTCATCGTGTCCCCAACGCCCGCCGGTTGTTGCTTCCCGGGGTGCGGCGCTACCCCTCAGGGGCGCTTGCCTGTCTTATGTCCTGTTAGTGTAACGAGGAAACACAAAGTTCCCTCAAGTAAATTTGTCTCAATCAACCATTCTCGCCCGGCGGATACAACGCGGCCAGGCGCTTGCGACAGTGCTGCAGCGCCTGCAGGATGTATTTCTCCACGCTGGACACGGAAACCTGCATGGCATCGGCGATTTCCCCGTAGGAGAGTCCGTTGCGCCGGTGCAGCAGGAAGGCCTGGCGCACATTGACCGGCAATTCCTCCACGGCCGCCATGATCAGGCCGAGTTTTTCCCGCGCGCCGAGGATGTGCTCGGGGGACGCCGCGCTGCCATTGATGTCCGGTGCCTCGCCGTCTTCGGACTGCTGCCGTTCGCCGTGCATGAACTGCAGATGCAGCTTGCGCCGCCGCAACTGGTCGACGGCGAGGTTGGTCGCCACCTGGAACAGGAAGGCGCGGGCGTTGTCCAGGGTTTCCGGCGACTCCAGCCGGTGCAGGCGCAAAAAGGCCTCCTGGGCGACTTCGGCGGCGTCCTCCGGGCTGTCCAGTTTGCGGGCGAGATAGCGTTCCAGGGCGCCGCCATGGTCGTTGACCAGGCGCGCGAGGAACGCATTCTTGCGGTTTGCTACGACAGTGATGGCGAATCCCTCGTGGTAGCGCGGTATGCCAGCGGGCGTGGCCTAGAATAGTACGCGACTGCGGATTGTACCGTCTATGCTGGCCAGCTTTGCCAGCGCGACGTCCGAGTATTCGGCGTCGACATCGATCACCACGTAGCCCACCGCCTCGTTGGTTTGCAGAAACTGGGCCGACACGTTGATGTCGTACTCGGAAAACACCCGGTTGATGGCGCTCATGACCCCGGGGACGTTGTGGTGGATGTGCAGCAGGCGATGGCTGCCCTCGTGCTCCGGCAGGGACACCTCGGGGAAGTTGACGGACGACGTGGTGGCCCCGGTATCGCTGTAACGGGCGAGTTTTTCGGCCACTTCAACACCGATATTGGCCTGTGCCTCCACGGTGCTGCCGCCGATGTGCGGGGTGAGGATGACGTTGTCGAAAGCCCGCAGCGGAGAGATGAACTCCTCGTCATTGGCGCGTGGCTCAACCGGGAACACATCGATACCCGCACCGCCCAGGTGACCGGATTCCAGGCTGGCGGCCAGGGCGTCGATATCCACCACGGTGCCCCGCGATGCGTTCAGCAGGATGCTGCCTTTGGGCATCTGTGCCAGTTGTGCGGCGCCTATCATGTTGCGCGTGCCGCGGGTCTCCGGAACGTGCAGGCTGACCACATCCGATTGCGCCAGCAGTTGCTCCAGGGAGGGCAGCTGACGGGCGTTTCCCAGGGGCAGCTTGCTCACCACGTCACAGAACTGCACCTGCATGCCCAGGCCCTCCGCGATCACGCCGAGCTGCATGCCGATGTTGCCGTAGCCGACGATGCCCAGCCGCTTGCCGCGGATTTCATAGGCGTTGGTGGCGCTTTTCTGCCATTCGCCGCGGTGCGCAGCGGCATTGCGGGCCGCCACACCGCGCAACAGCAGAATGGCCTCGGCGATCACCAGCTCCGCCACGCTGCGGGTGTTGCTGAAGGGGGCATTGAACACGGCGATACCGCGGCGTGTGGCGGCCGGGAGGTCAACCTGGTTGGTGCCTATGCAGAAGCAGCCGATGGCGACCAGTTTGCGCGCCGCATCCAGCACGTCCTCGGTGAGCTGCGTGCGCGAGCGGATGCCGACGAAGTGTGCGTCTGCGATGGCCTTCTTCAGGTCGGCGGGCGCCAGCGCCTTCTGATGCAGCTCTATATTGTCATAGCCGGCATTGCGCAGGGTATCGACCGCGGACGGGTGGACACCCTCCAGTAACAGGAAGCGGATTTTGCTTTTTTCAAGCGACTTTGGCGCCATACGCGGTGGTGCTCCCTGAACGGTGTGTAGTGGGCGGGAATAAGCGGGCGCGTATGCTACCATACTGCGCCCTGTTTGCGTCCCTCGACTAACTCGACTGCGGAGTATCCCTGTGTCCACCATCAGCCCGGAAGTGTTGCAGGCGTTGCAAGCCTGTGTTGGCGAGTCCCGTGTCCTGACCGACGCAGACTCCCTCGAGCGCTACGGTCGCGACTGGACGCGGGTGCACACCCCCGCGCCGTCCGCCGTCGTGCTACCCGGCAGCATCGAGGAGGTGCAGGCCCTGGTCGAGGTCGCGCTGGCCCGGCAGCTGGCGCTGGTGCCTTCCGGTGGTCGCACCGGGCTCAGTGCCGGGGCCGTGGCTTGCCAGGGAGAGGTGGTCATCGCGCTCGACCGCCTGAACCGGATCGACGAATTCAACCCGGTTGACCGCACGGTGCGCTGCGGGGCCGGTGTGGTGACAGCCCAGCTGCAGGCTTTCGCTGCGGAGCAGGGGTTGTTCTACCCGGTGGATTTTGCCTCCAGCGGGTCCAGCCAGATCGGCGGCAACATTTCCACCAACGCCGGTGGTATCAAGGTCATACGCCACGGCATGACGCGTGACTGGGTGGCGGGCCTGAAGGTGGTGACCGGTCGTGGCGAACTGCTCGACCTGAATCGCGGCCTGGTCAAGAACAATGCCGGTTACGACCTGCGCCAGCTGATCATCGGGGCCGAGGGCACCCTGGGCATCGTTGTAGAGGCCACCATGCAGCTGGCGCGGCCCCCGCAGAACCTGACGGTGATGGTGCTCGGAGTGCCGGATATGGCCGCCGTGATGCAGGTGCTGGAAACCTGGCAGGGTGCCATGGATCTGCAGGCCTTCGAATTCTTCTCCGAACTGGCGCTGCAGAAGGTCGTCGCGCACCAGGGTCTGCAGCGGCCATTCGAGACCGTCAGCGGGTTTTATGCCCTGCTGGAGTTCGAGCAGCACACCGAGGCGGAACTCGATCAGGCCATGGCGCTGTTTGAGCACTGTGTGGAACAGGGCTGGGTGGTGGATGGCGTGGTCAGCCAGAGCGTGGCCCAGGCGCAGGCCCTGTGGCGGCTGCGCGAGGATATCTCGGAAACGATCTCCCGCTGGACGCCCTACAAAAACGACATCGCCACCACGATCGTGCGCGTGCCCGACTTCCTTGCAGAGGTGGAAGCCGTGGTCAACCGGGCCTATCCCGACTTCGAGATCGTCTGGTTTGGGCACATCGGCGACGGCAATGTGCACCTGAACGTGCTCAAGCCGGATGAGTTGCCCATGGCCGAGTTCCAGCAGCGCTGTGGAGAGGTGAGCCGCTGGGTGTTTGAGATTGTGCAGCGCCACGAAGGCAGTGTGTCAGCAGAGCACGGTGTTGGCCTGTTGAAGAAGGATTACCTGCACTACAGCCGTTCGGAGGCGGAAATCGCGATCATGAAACAGATCAAACAGGTCTTTGACCCCCAGGGCATTATGAACCCGGGCAAGATTTTCGACCTGTAGGCGCGCGGACTCAGCTGGCGCGCAGGGTTTCCACACCCTGCGCTGTGCCCAGCAGCAGAACATCTGCCGGCCGCAGGGCGAACAGGCCGTTGGTGACCACGCCGGTGATATTGTTGATTTTCGCCTCCATGGCCAGCGGTTGCGGGATGGAGAAGTTGTGGACGTCGAGGATGACGTTGCCGTTGTCAGTGACCACGCCCTCCCGGTAGACCGGATCGCCGCCCAGCTTCACCAGCTCCCTCGCTACGTGGCTGCGGGCCATGGGGATAACCTCCACGGGCAGCGGGAACTGACCCAGGGTGTGCACGCGCTTGCTTTCGTCTGCAATGCAGATAAAGGTGCGCGCCACGGCGGCGACAATTTTCTCACGGGTCAGCGCCGCACCGCCGCCCTTGATCAGTTGCAACGCAGCATTGGCTTCGTCCGCACCATCAATATAGAAGTCGACCTGGTTGACGCTGTTCAGGTCGCTCACCTGGATGCCGTGTTGGCGCAGTCTGGCTGCAGAGGCCTCGGAGCTGGCGACGGTGGTATGGAAGTCACCCCGCAGTGCGGCGAGCAAGTCGATGAACAGGTTGGCGGTGGAGCCTGTGCCGATGCCGAGCACGGTGTCGTGCTCCAGATGGGGTTTGATGAAATCCAGCGCAGCCTGTGCGACCGCCTGCTTGAGCGCGTCCTGTGTCATATTCGCCTGCCCGCTTCATGCCAAAAGAGAAAGTATAAAGCATAACGGGGCGTGTCCGGCGGATATCGAAAAAACCCGCACCGCGCCTGCAATCAGTGCTGAAAATCCGCGTCAGCTCCATTACCATGGCGGGCTGGCTTTTTACTGGATCACGCATATGCCCTCCTCGTATATCAAGCGCATTCTCGATGCTCGCGTGTACGACGTCGCGCGCGAGACCCCGGTCGATGAAGCCATGTTGATGTCGCGTCGCCTCGGCAACCGCGTGCTGTTCAAGCGCGAGGACTTGCAGCCCGTGTTTTCCTTCAAGCTGCGTGGCGCCTACAACAAGATGCAGAAGCTGTCCGCCGAACAGCGCGCCTGTGGCGTGGTGGCCGCGTCTGCCGGCAACCATGCCCAGGGCCTGGCCATGGCGGCGCAGCATATGGGCGTCAAGGCCACCATCGTGATGCCGCGCACCACCCCACAGATCAAAGTCGATGCGGTGCGCAACCGGGGCGCGAGGGTGGTTCTGCACGGAGACACCTTCGACGAGGCATCGGTCTACGCGCAGAAGCTGGTGGCGGAAAAATTCATGGTGTACGTGCACCCCTTCGACGACCCGGATGTGATTGCCGGGCAGGGCACGGTTGGCATGGAAATCGTGCGTCAGCTGCAGCGGCCGCTGGACGCGATCTTCGTGCCGGTGGGCGGCGGTGGCCTGCTTGCCGGCGTCGCCGCCTATATCAAGTACGTCTGGCCCGAAACGCGGTTGATCGGCGTGGAGCCGGAGGACGCCGCCTGCCTGCAACTGGCGCTGCGCAAGGGCCGCCGCGCCGTACTGCCGGAAGTCGGCCTGTTCGCGGACGGCTGTGCCGTGGCGCAGATCGGCAAGGAGACCTTCCGCGTTATCCGCAGCACGGTCGATGAGGTGATCACCGCCACCACGGACGAGATCTGCGCCGCTATCAAGGATATCTTCGAGGATACCCGCGGCATTGCCGAGCCTGCGGGCGCGCTGGCGCTGGCTGGCCTGAAGAAATATGTCGAAACAACGGGAGTGCGCGACCAGGACCTGCTGGCGATTGTCAGCGGGGCGAACACCAACTTTGACCGGCTGCGCTATATTTCCGAGCGCACCGAGGTGGGCGAGCACCGCGAAGCGGTGATCAGCGTGACGATTCCCGAGCGCCCCGGCAGTTTCCGCACCTTCTGCAGTGCCCTCGGCCGGCGCAATATCACCGAGTTCAATTACCGCTATTCCGATGCCGGGTCTGCGCTGGTGTTCCTGGGCCTCTCTGTGATTCCTGGCGGCAGTGACCTGAGCGACCTGCTGCAGGACCTCGGCGAGCAGGGTTACGCCACAGAAGACATGACCAACAACGAGATGGCCAAGTTGCATATCCGGCATATGGTGGGCGGCAGAGCGCCCGCTGACCTGACGGATGAAGCGGTGTTTCGCGTGGAATTCCCCGAGCGGCCGGGTGCGCTGCTGAAGTTCCTGTCGGGCCTCGGGCAGCGCTGGAACATCTCCCTGTTCCACTACCGCAACCACGGCGCGGCCTATGGCCGCATCCTGCTCGGTGTGCAGGTGCCGCGCGCGGAGCGCAGGGCGTTTCGCGACGTGCTCGATGCGGTAGGTTACCCGTGGTGGGATGAATCCGATAATCGCGCCTATCAGTTGTACCTCGGCCAACCCCAAATGGGGCAGTAATGCCCCGTTGATAAGGAAAATGTCGAGATTTCAATAGTTTCGGGGTTTTCTTTCGATAAACGCTGAGCTAGACTTCAAAAAATAGTGTGAAAAATTGCCAAAAAGATTCAGTGCAGGGCCGAAAAGAGCCTTGGGAAAGTGGAGGGCGCCGGCGGTCTGTGTCGGCGTCATCCGGGGGTGCGGTAGGGTGGCTTGCCAGGTGCGAAGCCGCCTGCCGTCTTGGATTGCGAGAACTGTGTACAAAGAGTGTCGTTGTGAAGAATAAGCCAGACTTCTTCCTGTTGATTGCTGCCGCCTTCGGCATCGGCGTGCTGGTGACCATGTTGTTGCCCCTGTCCGCGAGCGATTCGGTTGCCGCACCCGCCTCCGAGTTACAGGCCGGCGTTATCATCGAGTAGGCGCCCTCTCCTGCACGTCGCAGGCTGTCAGGCCCGACTCCGTCAAAACCCAGTGTACTGGGATGTCCCAGGCTGCTCCGTTCAAGCCGGTAATCTGCTGGCATGCGTAAGCCAGGCCCACACACAATAGACCCCGGGCGTCCGCCAGGGTCCGATCATAAAAGCCACCACCCATGCCCAGACGGTAGCCGTCACGCTGCCAACCCACCAGCGGCATAACCAGCACGTCCAGTTCCCCCGCGGTGCGGCTGCGGTGGCTGCTGTCGGGTTCGGGGATGCCGTAACGGTTGGCCTGCATTGCCTGATTGTCCAGCCACTCGCGAAAGACCAGCGTGCGCTGTTGCGTCAGGACCGGGAGATAGGTTCGCTTGCCCTGTGCCCGGCAGGCCTGTGCCAGAGGCTGCGTGCCGAGTTCGCCATCGTTGGGCCAGTACAGGCCGATATGCCGCGCAGCGTCCCAGCCGGGCAGCTTGTGGATGTGCTCGGCAACGGCGCGTGCGGCTGTGGCCTGTTGTTCGGCTGGGAGTGCCTTGCGTCGCTCGCGGAGCTGGCGCCGCAGGACGTCGCGTGCGTCCGGTTCAGATGGCATGAGAGAGGTGGATTCCCGGCATGACGTTGACAGAGTTGCCCTGAACCCGACGGTTCAAGGAGGAGGGCCCTGTACTGTATCAGGCTTTCCGGACAGCGCCGGACATGCACACCAACAACAACGAGGAACCTCCGGGTATAGACTTATCGGCTCGAGGACTGTCTGCCTGGCGCCCATGCCAGGGATCCAGCGGCCAGTATACACGATCTGGAGGTCGGGCTGGCTGCGATCAGCCGATTTCCAGCTGCCGCAGCTGGTAGAGTGCCTCATCCACTTTGCGCTGCAGGCTGGCGACTGCCGTCGTGTCGACCGCTTCATCCGCCACCGCAGGCACCGTGCCCTGTCCGGAGGCCTTGAGCAGTTCGTGGCTGATGTTGAGTGCCGCCATGACCGCGATGCGCTCCAGGCCGATGACCTTGCCGGTGTCACGTATCGCGCGCATCTGCTTGTCGAGGTAGCGGGCTGAGATGATAAGCTCAGCCTGCTGGTCTTCGGGGCAGGCGACCTGGTATTCCTTGTCCAGAATATGCACCGAAACGGTGTTGACCGTACTCACTGGCGTTGCTCCATGGACCGCAGGCGGGCGATCATTGCTTCGACTTTGTTACGCGCCAGGTTGTTTTTACTGATGAGGTCCTCACGCTCCAGGCGCCAGCCGTCATTCTCGCGTTTCAGGCGCTGATTTTCCCGGTTAAGATCCCGGCACAGGGCGATCAGTTCATCGATTCTGGTCTCCAGAGTCTGGAGCTGGGTATCTGCCATGACGTGCTACTTGGGCTGTCTGGATATAGCGCTTACTATAGAGCCGGCTGTGTGACAGGTCAACGCAGCAAAAGTTTTTAAATTTCAATGGCCTGCCGACCTTTTCGTAGTATCCGGTGGAACTGCGGTGGTGGTTTACGCCGAAAACGGGCGCAACAGGGAGTAACTTGGATGTTCGACAGGCTACCCGGTGATACCGGGCTGTTTGACTTCGACGACGTCGCCGACCAGTTGCTGGAGCAGGGCGTGTCACTGTCACCAGCGGAGGTGCACGGCTGCCTGGTCGGGCTGCTCGCCGCGGGCCACAGCGCGGAACCGGGTGCGGGGCTCAATGCATTGAACCAGGCCCTGGATCTCGATTTGCACGGCGCCCTCGCGGATGAGGTCATGCAGCTGTATGCGCAGTGCAGCGAGGCGCTGGGAGAGGACCTGTTCGATTTTACGCCGCTGTTGGCGGATGAAAGTCACGATCTCGCGGTGCGCACAGAAGCCCTGGCCGACTGGTGCCGGGGCTTTCTTACCGGCTTCGCCCGGACGGTGGCCGCCAGTGGCACCGGGGGTGAAACACTGCCCGGTGACAGCACGGAAATACTGCGCGACTTCGCCGCCATGGCCCAGGCCAGCGCCGAGGACGAGGATGAAGACGATGAGGACGCGGAGAATGCCTATTTCGCGCTGGTCGAATACCTGCGCGTGGCCGCGGTGAACGTGTTTCTTGACACGCGCGCCCGCCAGGAGGATCGCGAGCGCGCGCTCAAGGGCAAGCCCGATGCGCTGCATTGAATGGAACGCTGCGCAGCGCAGTGGCGAGGGGATCACGGCGTGAAAATCAGTCGACAGGAATTCGCGCGGCGGCGCCAGCGGCTGATGGCCCTGATGGAGCCGAACAGTATCGCGATCATACCCGCCGCGCGCGAGCAGTTGCGCAGCCGCGATACCGAATATCCCTTCCGTCAGGACAGCGATTTCCACTACCTGTGCGGGTTCCCGGAACCGGAGGCGGTGCTGGTGCTGATTCCGGGCCGCGGACATGGCGAATACGTGTTGTTCTGCCGCGAGCGGGACCCGACGTTGGAGCTCTGGCACGGCTATCGCGCGGGCCCTGAGGGCGCCTGCAGTGACTACGCCGCCGACGATGCCTTTCCGATTGGCGATATCGATGACATTCTGCCCGGCTTGATCGAGGGCCGCGAGCGCGTGTACTACTCCATGGGGCGCAGCGCGGACTTCGACCGCCGCATCATGGCCTGGGTCAACCTGATCCGCAGTAAAGAGGCCAGCGGCTCGGTGCCACCGGGTGAATTCACCGATCTCGACCACATGCTGCACGACCTGCGCCTGAAAAAGAGTGCCGCCGAACTGCGCCTGATGGCCCGGGCGGGGGAGATCACCGCCAGGGCCCACCGCCGCGCCATGTGCAGTGCGGCGCCTGGCGTGTATGAGTACCAGCTGGAGGCCGAATTGCTGCATGAATTCGCGCAGGGCGGCGCCCGTTTTCCGGCCTATCCGTCCATCGTCGGCAGCGGGCCGAACAGTTGCATTCTGCATTACACCCAGAACGCGCGCGCGATGCGCAAAGGGGAGCTGGTGCTGATCGACGCGGGCTGTGAATACCAGGGCTACGCCGCCGATGTCACGCGCACATTCCCGGTGGACGGCCGTTTCTCGCGGCAGCAGCGGGCGATCTACAACATCGTGCTGGAAGCGCAGCAGGCCGCCATTGCCGCGGTGCGCCCCGGCAATCACTGGAACGCGCCGCACGAGGCCACGGTGGAGGTGATTACCCGCGGCCTGCGCGACCTCGGGCTGCTCGCCGGCGACGTCGCCGACCTGGTGGCCGCGGGGGCCTACCGCCCCTTCTACATGCACCGGGCGGGTCACTGGCTCGGGCTGGATGTGCACGACGTGGGAGATTATCGCGTGGCCGGCACCTGGCGGCAGCTGGAACCCGGGATGGTGCTGACGGTTGAGCCCGGTATCTACATTGCGCCGGACAACAGCGACGTGGCACCGCGCTGGCGCGGGATCGGTGTGCGCATCGAAGACGATGTCGTGGTCACGGAGGACGGCTGTGAGCTGCTCACCGGGCTGGTGCCACGAGAGCCGGACGCGATTGAGGAACTGATGGCGGCGGGGCGGCGATGAGCGCGCGGGATGTCGTCATCGCCGGCGGCGGCATGGTGGGCATCAGCCTGGCCCTTGCCCTTGCCCGAAAGCTGCCCGAGCAGGTACGCATCACGCTGGTCGAGGGCTTTACACTGCCACCGCCGGCTGCTGCAGCGCCCGACTATCACCCCGCCTTTGACGCACGCTCCACGGCACTGAGCTACAGTTCCGAGCGCATTTACCGGTCCCTGGGGCTGTGGCCGCTGTTGCAGCGTTGGCTGTGTCCGATAAGCACTATTCATGTTTCCAGCCGGGGCCATTTTGGCAGCAGCATTCTGCGCGGGGCGGACTATGGCTGGGGTGCCCTGGGCCATGTGGTCGAGAACGCATGGTTGGGGCAGGCCCTGTTGCATGCGCTGCGCAGCGAGCAGCGCGTGGAGCTGCTGAATCCGGCGCGTGTGACCGCAGCCAGGCCGACGCCCGAGGGTGTGGTGCTGTCGCTGGACGGGGAGGCCCCCGCCACGCTGACCACGGCGCTGCTGGTGGTTGCCGACGGTGCCGACTCCGGCCTGCGGGAAGGCCTGGGCGTCGCCGCAGCGGAAAAGTCCTACCGCCAGCATGCACTGATCTGCAATGTCGCGACCGCGGAGCCTCATGCCGGTTGCGCCTTCGAGCGCTTCACGGATGAAGGGCCGCTGGCCCTGTTGCCACTGCTGCCCGCGGCGGGTGCCCAGCATCGCAGCGCGCTGGTCTGGACCTTGCCACCGGAGCGCGCGGCGCAGCTACTGGAGTGCCCGCAGGACGCGTTTCTCGCCGCCCTGCAGCAGCGTTTTGGCTACCGGCTGGGGCGCCTGCAGCAGGTGGGGGCGCGCCACGCCTACCCGCTCACCCTGCGCCACTGCGACGAGCAGGTGCGTGCCGGTATCGCGGTCATGGGCAATGCCGCCCACGCCCTGCATCCGGTAGCGGGCCAGGGATTCAACCTGGCCTTGCGCGACATCTGGGCGCTCTGTGATGTACTGGCAGCGGGTGTGGCGCGCGGCCAGAGCCCCGGCGCTCTGAGCCTGCTGCAGCAGTACCGTGCGCGGCAACAGGCCGATCAGCGGCGCACGATCGAGTTCAGCGACCGCTTGCCGGCGCTGTTCATGCACAACGACCCGATGCTGGCCCTGGCCCGCGACCTCGCCCTGTCCGGCCTGGACTGGGTGGCACCGCTGAAGCGTGCCTTTGTGGCACAAGCCGCCGGCCTGCAGGCACTGGAGGCCGCGCATGACTGAGCTGCCGCCCTGTGATGTGGCCATTGTTGGCGCTGGCATTGCCGGTTCGGCGCTGGCGGCGGCGCTCTCTGGCCGCGGGCTGCAGATTGTGGTGATTGAGGCCCAGGGAGATGAGCGCGCGGTATTGCCGGATGCCCTGGCACTGGAGAGCTTCGATCCTCGCGTGGTCGCGCTGAACCCCCGCTCCCGCCGCCTGCTCGATGAGCTCGGGGCATGGCAGGCGGTGGCTGATTACCGGCTCTGTGCCTACGACCACATGACGGTCTGGGACGCCGAGGGCACCGGCTCCATTGATTTCGACAGCGCCGATGTCGGTGCTGCAGCGCTCGGTTACATTGTGGAGAATCGCGCCCTGGTGCGCGCGCTGCTGGGCAGGCTGGCGGCGTGCCCCGATGTCCGCCTGCTGGCCCCCGAATCCCTCGCCGGCTGCGAGCGCGCCGCCGATGGTACCCTGACCCTGACTCTGGCCTCGGGTGCGCAGTTGCGCCCTGAACTCGTGGTGGCCGCGGATGGGGCGCATTCGCGCCTGCGGGAGCTGCTCGCCTTCCGTACCCGGGAGTGGGACTACGGCCACCACGCCGTAGTCGCGACGGTGCAGGTCGAGCGACCGCACCAGACCACCGCCTGGCAGCGCTTCCTGCCGACCGGTCCGCTGGCGTTCCTGCCGTTGCCGTCCACCCCCGACGCACAGTACTGCTCGATTGTCTGGTCGCTGGATTCCTCCCGCGTAGAGGGTATCCAGGCGTTGCAGGCAGCGGAGTTCTGCGTCGCGCTGGAGCGCGCCTTCGAGGGGCGCCTCGGGCGGGTAGTGGGCTGTTCGCGGCGCTTCGCGTTCCCTCTGCGCCAACGCCACGCGGTGGACTACGTGCAGCCCGGCGCCGCGCTGGTGGCCGATGCCGCGCACACCATCCACCCGCTGGCGGGACAGGGTATCAACCTCGGTCTGCAGGATGTGGCGGCACTGGCGGAAGAAGTCTTGCGTGCACGGGAGCGCGGCGAGCAGCCGGGCAGTATTGCGGTATTGCGCCGCTACCAGCGTCGGCGCAAGGGCGAGAACCTGGCGATGATGGCAGCGATGGAGGGGTTCAAACGCCTGTTCGAGCAGCCTGCGCTGCCCCTGCGCTGGCTGCGCAATGCCGGCATGCGCGGTGTTGATCGCGCCGGACCGCTGAAGCACCAGCTGATGCGCCAGGCCATGGGGCTGACGGAATCAGGCGCCCTCGAGTAGCGCACTGTCGGCGGTACCCGATACGGGGACAGATTGTTTTTCAGAGGTCTCCCGGTAGAATGCGCGTTTCCCCTGTCGGCCGACGCCGATCACCGTACGAGAGGACGCACCATGAGCATGACCCCGAGTGAATTGAAGTACGCGAGCAGCCATGAATGGGCGCGTCTGGAAGAGGACGGCACCGTGACGATCGGTATCACCGACCACGCGCAGGAGGCTCTGGGCGATGTGGTGTTTGTTGAAGTGCCCGGTGTGGGTGATCGACTGGCGGCCGGCGACGAGGCCGGCGTCGTGGAGTCCGTCAAGGCCGCATCGGATATCTATGCGCCCATCAGCGGTGAAGTCATCGCGGTGAACGAGGCACTGGAAGACGAGCCCGAGACGGTTAACTCCGACCCGTACAACGACGGCTGGTTTTTCCGCCTGCAGCCCGAGGACACCAGTGAACTCGAGAAACTGCTGAGTGCCGAGGACTACGCCAACCACTGCGCCGACGAGTGAACACCGACCTGTTCCTGCGCGCTGGGGCCGACCGGCGCCTGGCCGCGGGGCACCTCTGGGTATTTTCCAACGAAGTCGATGTCCAGCGCAGCCCGTTGCAGTCCTTTGCCGCGGGTGACCTGGTGCAGGTGCGTCGCGCCAACGGCGCCCTGCTTGGCTCTGCCTACATGGAGCCGCAATCCCTGATATGTGCCCGGCTGTACGCCCACGGCCGTGAGCAGGCGCTGTCCAGCCAGTGGCTCTCCGCCCTGGTGGCGCGCGCGCTCGCCAGTCGTGAGGCGTTGCTGCCCGGGCAGTGCTACCGCCTGATCTACGGCGACAGTGACGGCATCCCCGGCCTTGTGGTCGACCGCTTCGGCGATTACCTGGTCATGCAGTTCCACAATGCAGGAATAGAGCAGCATGAGGCCGCAGTCATTGAGGCGCTGGCCCGTGTGCTGCAGCCCGCCGGCATCCTGCTGCGGGCAGACAGTCGCAGTCGTCGCGAGCAGGGCCTTGCAGACCGGGTGGAGGTGGTATTCGGCGAGGTGCCCGAGGTGCTGCCTCTGCAGGAAAACGGTGTGGCGTTTGCGGCACCGGTGTTGCAGGGGCAGAAGACCGGCTGGTTCTACGATCACCGCATGGCCCGGGCCCGCCTGCGGGACTATGCACCCGGTCAGCGGGTGCTGGACGTCTACAGCTACATAGGTGGCTGGGGAATTCAGGCAGCGGCCTGCGGCGCCAGCGCCGTGCTCTGTGTCGACAGTTCGGCGGCGGCCCTGGCCGGCGTGGAGGCGAATGCCCGGCTCAACGGCCTGGAAAGCAGGGTGGCGGTGCGCCAGGGGCAGGCCGCCGATGTGCTGCAGGCCCTGCGCGACGAGGGCCGGCAGTTCGATCTGGTGATTGTTGATCCGCCGGCGTTTATCCAGCGGCGCAGGGATATCAAGAAAGGTATCAAGGCGTACCAGCGGATCAATGAGCTCGGTCTGGGCCTGCTCAGCCCCGGCGGCGTGCTGGTGTCCGCCTCCTGCTCCATGCACCTGTCACGGGCAGACCTGCTGCTGGCCATACAGGGCGCGGCGCGGCGCAGTGAGTGTGACGTGCGCGTGCTGGAGCAGGGCGGTCAGGGGCCGGATCATCCCGTCCACCCGCTGATCCCTGAAACCGAATACCTGAAGTCGGTGTTCTGCCGGCGGCTCAGTCCCGCAGCGATATAACCGGCCAGCCGGCGGCTATCGCGTGGGCCCTGAGGGTCGCATCGGGGTCCACGGCGACGGCGAAGTCGACGCACTCCAGCAGCGGCAGGTCATTGTGGGAGTCGCTGTAGAACCAGCTGCCTGCGAGGTCCAGCTGCCTGCTTTCCAGCCAGGCCTGCAGGCGCAGCACCTTGCCCTGGTGATAGGACGGAATACCCGTGGGCTCGCCGGTGTAGCGTCCCTCCTCCAGTTCGGCTTCACAGGCCAGCAGATCGCTGATACCCAGGGCGTCCACAATGGGCCGCGTGATGAAATGGTTGGTCGCGGTAATCACCAGCAGGTGGTGCCCCTGTTCGCGGTGGTTGGCGATCAGGGCGCGCGCGCGGGGCAGCATGATGGGCTCGATTTTCTCGCGCATGAATTGCCGGTGCAGCGGCGCCAGTTCCTCGGGTGAGCGCCCGCGTAGCGGACCCAGCGCGAAGCGCAGGTAGGCCTCGATATCCAGCGTGCCGGCCTGGTAATCGCGGTAGAAGCGCTCGTTGTCCTCGGCGAACCGGCTGCTGTCCACCAGGCCCTGTTCACAGACGAACTGACCCCAGAGGTGGTCGCTGTCACCCTTGATGAGGGTGTTGTCGAGGTCGAAAATGGCAAGTGTCATGGCGCGCTCCAGGCAGGGCGCGAGAATAGCGTGCTGTGCCGGCAGAGTAAATTTCTCAGACACCGGAAAGTATGGAACAATAGTCGGTCGCATAATAAGGATGGTATCCGGTGATCGATTCAGAGGGATTCAGGCCCAACGTCGGGATCATACTGGCCAATGACGCGGGCCAGCTTCTGTGGGCGCGCCGTATTGGCGGCCGCGATGCCTGGCAGTTTCCCCAGGGGGGTATCAACCCCGGCGAAACGCCTGAAGAAGCTCTGTACCGCGAGTTGCACGAAGAAGTCGGCCTCGGCCCCGAAGCAGTCAATGTCGTCGCAGCCACCCGGGGCTGGCTGCGCTACCGCCTGCCGCGGCGCTTTGTGCGCAAGGATCAGAACCCGGTGTGCATTGGCCAGAAACAGAAATGGTTTTTGCTGCACCTGCGTGCTGCCGACGAGGCCGTGTGCCTCACGGCGAACCAGAAACCCGAGTTCGACCACTGGCAATGGGTGAGTTACTGGTACCCCCTGAACCAGGTGGTGTCGTTCAAGCGTGAAGTCTATCGCCGCGCACTGAAGGAACTGGCGCCGCCGCTCGCACGTCTCACGGATGCGCACAGCTGATGGCAGCCATGATGCTTGAGACGCTCCGCAACATTGTGCAGGAGGTGAACGCCGCCGAGGGGCTCAATGATGCGTTGCAGATCATCGTCAAGCGGGTCCGCGATGCCATGGGGACCGAGGTCTGCAGCGTCTACATGCGCGATGAGGCCAGCGGACGTTTTGTGTTTCGCGCCACGGAAGGCTTGAACCCACTGCAGGTGGGCGAGGCCAGCCTGGCGCCGGGTGAGGGGCTGGTCGGCCTCGTCGCCCAGCGGGAAGAACCGGTCAACCTCGAGGACGCAGAGAGCCACCCCAGCTTCCAGCTGCTGGAAGGTCTCGGCGAAGAGCCGTTCCACGCCTTCCTGGGTGTGCCCATCATTCACCAGCGCGATGTACTGGGCGTGTTGATCATTCAGCAGGCCAAACGGCGCCGTTTTGACGAAAGCGAGGAAGCCTTCCTGGTGACCATGTCCGCGCAGTTGGCGGCGGTCATTGCCCACGCCCGGGTTACCGGTGCGGTGCAGGAGGAATTGCTCGGGGGCGCTGCGGCCCCGGCGCGGATCAACGGCATACCCGGTGCGCCGGGTGTGGCGATCGGCACCGCAGTGGTGGTTTCGCCGGTGGCCGACCTGTATGCGGTACCGCGCAAGACCGCCAGCGACCGGCGCCAGGAGCTGCGCGCGTTCAAGGCGGCACTGGCCAGTGTGCGCGCCGATATCCAGGGCGTCTCCGATAACCTGCGCGGGGAGATGAGCGCCGAGGATCACGCCCTGTTTGACGTCTACCTCGGCATCCTCGACGACTCGGCCATCGGCGGCGAGGTGGCGAGCCTGATCAAGGCCGGGCAATGGGCGCAGGGCGCCCTGAGCGAAGTGATGATTCGCCACATCCGCCATTTCGAGCGCATGGAGCACAGCTACCTGCGCGAGCGTGCGGTGGATGTGAAGGATCTGGGTACGCGAGTGCTTGCTTACCTGCAAGACGCGGCCCGCTCTGAGCAGGTGGTGTACCCGCCACAGACGATCCTGGTGGGCGAAGAACTGACCGCATCCTCCCTGGGCGAGGTGCCCCGGGAGCAGCTGGCCGGGCTGATTTCGGTGCGCGGCTCAGGCAATTCGCATGTCGCCATTCTCGCCCGGGCCATGGGTGTGCCCACGGTGATGGGCGCTGTCGACCTGCCCTACACCCGCCTGCAGGACCGGGAGCTGGTGGTCGATGGCTACAACGGCATCGTACACCTTAACCCGCTGCCGGAGGTGCGGGCGCGGTTTCAGGAGGTGGTGGACCAGGACCGCGCCGTCTCCCGCGATCTCGAGTCCCTGCGCGACCTGCCCTGCGAGACTCTGGACGGTCACCGCCTGCCGCTGTGGGTGAACACCGGGCTGATGGCCGATGTGACGCGTTCACTGGAGCAGGGCGCGGAGGGCGTCGGCCTGTACCGCACCGAAGTGCCGTTCCTGCTGCGGGACCGTTTCCCCAGTGAGGAAGAGCAGCGGCAGATCTACCGGGAGCAGCTTGCCGCCTTTGCCCCGCGTCCGGTCACCATGCGCACCCTGGACATCGGCGGTGACAAGGCGCTGCCGTACTTCCCGATCGCCGAAGACAACCCCTTTCTGGGCTGGCGTGGCATCCGCGTCACGCTGGACCACCCGGAGATTTTCCTGGCACAGGTGCGCGCCATGCTCAAGGCCAATGCCGGCTACGGCAACCTGCGCATCATGTTGCCCATGATCAGCAATATCGCGGAATTCGAAGAGGCCCTGGCGCTGATCCACCGCGGTCACCGGGAGATCGTGCAGGAAGGTACCGAGGTGGCCCTGCCACCCATCGGCGTGATGGTGGAGGTGCCGTCCGCCGTGTACCAGGCGCGGGCCCTGGCACGGCGCGCCGATTTTCTCTCGGTGGGCAGTAACGACCTGACGCAGTACCTGCTCGCTGTCGACCGCAACAACGCCCGCGTCGCCGGCCTGTATCACGCCTATCACCCGGCGGTGCTGCAGGCGCTGTGTATGGTCGCGGATGCCGGTGTCGCAGAGGGCAAGCCGGTGAGCATCTGCGGTGAACTCGCCGGCGACCCGCTGGCCGCCGTGCTGTTGATGGCCATGGGCTACGAGGTGCTGTCCATGAATGCCACGGCCTTGCCGCGGGTCAAGAAGTCCCTGCGCAGCCTGACCCACGCCGAGGCGCGCGAACTGCTGGCGGAGATCATGTTGCTGGAGCACGCCGAGGCGGTGCAGTTGCGTCTGCAGGCCTTCATGGCTGCGCATGGCCTGCAACAGTTTATCCACGCCCCCCTGGGCTGAGTGCCGCAACGAACCGGTAGTCAGTGCGCCCGGCCTGTTGGCCGCTGTGGTCAAACCGGGTTTCCCGCCAGGCGATAGTGGTCTCGGCGCCGTTGCCCGCACGCTGTATCGTCAGTGTCGTGGTGGCCCGGGTACCGTAGTCAGGGGTGACGATGAATTGCGCGGAAAGCCTGCGGTCCATGCGCGCCCCGTGCTCCGACGGATGCAGGGCGTGCCCGGGCGCGAGGTTGCGGTCTGCGACGGCGGTCTGCAGGGCGTCGTGGTCCAGGGTGCCGGCGTCAATCAGCGCCGACAGCCGTGAGCGGGCGCGCAACAGCTTGGGCCAGGGCGTGTCCAGACGTTCATTGCTCAAGCCGTAAATGCCGGGAGGCAGGGGCCTTGCCGGCTCGTCGCCCAGGCGATTGCTGTAATACCAGAGTTCCCCCACGGTCCCGACCAGCAGATTGAACCCCGCGTAGTCGTCCGCGGCAGCGGCCAGACTGCGCAGATAGTCCTCCGGCGTGGTTTCCCCCGTGAGGAAATTGACGGCGAGTTCTCCGCGGGAGCGTGCGGCCGGTGCGGTTTGCGCGGGGTCGCGGAAGTTGGTGACCGCGGCAAAGCGTCCGTTGCGCGTTACGCCCATCCAGGTGCCGCCAGCCTCCAGATCGCGCCCTGCCAGCATTGCCGGGTGCTCCTGCCAGAATCCGGCTGCGGCGGTGGGCCGGCGGTAGAATTCGTCCCGATTGGCCGCCAGCACCAGCGGTGTATCGGTAAGGACTTTCCAGCCAAAAGCAATCAGGCACATGCCGTGTCTTCCCTAATCCGGCTGACCATCGTGCCATCCGCGGTGAGAATTGTGAATCGCGCGCGCGTGCCGGATAATGCCCGCTCGCTCGCCCGGCGCGCGACAGCGCTGGACCGTTGTCATACTCTGCATCTTTTTACTCGGGAACAACGCCATGTTGCCTTACCCTGATATCGACCCCGTCGCCGTTTCTCTGGGACCGATCCAGGTGCACTGGTACGGGCTGGCCTACCTCGCTGGTCTGGCCTTTGCGTGGTGGCTGGGCGTGCGGCGCAGCGCGCGTCCGGACGTGCCCCTGTCCCGGGCGCAGGTGGACGACCTGATTTTCTTCAGCGCCCTGGGGGTGGTTCTGGGCGGGCGGATTGGCTACGCCCTGTTCTACGGCGGTGAGCGCCTGATGCAGGATCCGCTGTGGTTGCTGCGGGTCTGGCAGGGCGGTATGTCCTTTCACGGTGGGATGATCGGGGTGATCATTGCGGTCGCCTGGTTCGCCCGCAGTCGCGGCCTCGCATTCGGTGCGGTGCTGGATCTCGCCGCGCTGCTGACCCCGATGGGCCTGGCGCTGGGCCGCCTCGGTAATTTTATCGGCCAGGAGCTCTGGGGTCGCCCGACGGACGTGCCCTGGGCCATGGTGTTCCCGGCGGACCCACTGCAGCTGGCCCGGCACCCGTCGCAGCTGTATCAGTTTGCCCTGGAAGGGGTGTTGCTGTTTGTTATCCTGCTGCTGTTCAGTGCCCGGCCCCGGCCAATGTGGGCAACCTCCGGACTCTTCGCGGTCGGCTATGGCTGCCTGCGGTTCGTCGCGGAATTCTTTCGCCAGCCGGACGCGCACATCGGCTTCCAGGCCTTTGGCTGGCTGACCCGCGGCCAATTGCTCTGCCTGCCGATGATTGCGTTGGGCCTATTCCTGTTGTGGTGGGCCTATCACCGTCAGACGCCTGCGGGCAGTGGGAGGAAAGTCGCATGAAGCAGTACCACGCGCTGCTGCAGGATATTCTCGACAACGGGGTCGCCAAGGGCGACCGCACCGGCACCGGGACCTTGTCCGTGTTCGGCCGCCAGTTCCGGCACAACCTGGCGGACGGGTTTCCGCTGCTGACGACCAAGAAGCTGCACCTGAAGAGCATCGTCAACGAGCTGCTGTGGTTTCTGCGCGGTGATACGAATATCGCGTGGCTGAAGGAAAACGGTGTCAGCATCTGGGATGAATGGGCAACAGAGAGTGGCGATCTCGGCCCGATTTACGGTGCCCAGTGGACCGCCTGGCCAACCCGGGACGGCGGCACCATCAATCAGATCGACTACGTGCTGCAGTGCCTGCGGCACAACCCGGACAGCCGGCGTATTCTGTTTCACGGCTGGAATGTGGAGTTCCTGCCCGATGAAACCCTGAGCCCGCAGGACAACGCCCGCGCCGGGCGTATGGCGCTGCCGCCCTGCCACCTCCTGTACCAGTTCTATGTCGCCGAGGGGCGTCTGTCGGCGCAGCTGTACATCCGCTCCAGCGACTCCTTCCTGGGATTGCCCTACAACATGGCCAGCCTCGCCCTGCTGACCATGATGCTGGCGCAGCAGTGTGATCTGGTGCCCGGGGAAATCATTATCGCCACCGGGGATTCGCACCTCTACAGCAATCACCTGCAGCAGGTGCGTAAGCAGCTGGCGCGTGAGCCGCGTGCACTGCCGCAGCTGGAGATCCTGCGCCGGCCACCGACTATTTACGACTACCGCTTCGAGGATTTCCGCCTGGTGGGCTACGACCCCCATCCGCATATTCCGGCACCGGTGGCGGTTTAGCGGTGGCCATACGCGTGGCACTGATGGTGGCGGTGGCCGCCAACGGCGTGATTGGCCGCGATAACGCCCTGCCCTGGCACCTGCCCGAAGATCTCCGGCATTTCCGGCGCACGACCCTCGGCAAACCAGTGGTCATGGGCCGCAAGACCTTCGAATCCATCGGCCGGCCCTTGCCGGGCAGGCCGAATATCGTCGTCACGGGCACGCCTGGCTGGCAGGTCGAGGGTGTGACCGTGACCGATTCGGTTCCGGCCGCCCTGGAACTGGCGCGTGAGCTGGCGCGCGCGGAGGGTGTGGACGAGCTGGTGGTGATCGGCGGAGCGACGATTTATGCCGCAGCATTGCCGCTGGCCCAGCGACTTTATGTTACGGAAGTGCACGCGGACGTGGAGGGTGATACCTGGTTTCCTCCCGTCGACCGGGCTGACTGGCAGGAAATACAGCGCGAAGAGCTGCCCGCGTCGGAAGATAACCCATACGCCTATGCGTTCGTCTGTTTTGAGCGCCGGGGCACGCACTCTGATAGTTAGCAGACTCGAACAAGTGTTACTTTAGGCGTTTTGCATCGCCTGGATTGTCACCGATCTACACGTTTGAGAAAAATGCCTGCGGGCGCGCTCTTGATTGATTGAAAATACCGGGGTATTGGGTTTAAAGTCTCCGCCTCGGTTTACCGTTAGTTAATTTTTCACTATAAACGTAACAGCAACCTGAATAGTAACGAACCATGCTATCTCAGCACTGAATCACTCTTGTCGGAAATAGGAAGCACAATTCCCATGACTATGCATCGATTGAAGAACGTATTGATCGCTGCGCTTGTTGCGACCGGCGCCCTCGCGGGTGGCGTAGCGGCAGTGCAAGCCAATACCCTCGACTCCGTTCTGGAGGTGGGGGAAGCCCGCAACGAGGCGGCGCGCAAGTCGCAGCAGAAAATCGACCGCCTGGCCGATGAGACGCGCGACCTCCTGTCCGACTACAAGTCAGTCATGAAGCAGGTGGACGGCCTCAAGGTCTACAATGCGCGGCTGCAGCGCCAGATTGACAACCAGATGGCCCGCATTGCGGACATTGAGGAGTCGATCAATGAAGTGACGGTGATCCAGCGCCAGATGACCCCGCTGGTCATTCGCATGATCGACGGGCTTGAGCAGTTCATCGAACTGGATGTGCCGTTCAACCTCGAAGAGCGTCGTGAGCGCATTGCCTTCCTGCGCAGCAATGTGGACCGCTCTGACCTGACGGTTGCCGAGAAATTCCGCCAGGTGCTGGAAGCCTACAACATCGAGCTGCAGTATGGCCGCGGTTTCGACAGCTACAGCGCCGCCATCGACATCAATGGCACCACGCGCGATGTGGACTTCCTGCGCATCGGGCGCCTCGCCCTGGTTTACCAGACCACTGACGGTACCGAGAGCGGTGTCTGGAACAACGAAACCCGGAGCTGGGAGCCGCTGGACTCTGGCGACTATGCCAACGCTATCCGCAAAGGCGTCCGCATTGCCAAGCGTCAGGCGACCATCGAACTTCTTAACATGCCCGTTGCTGCACCGGAGGCTCAATAATGAAAGCGCTTAACACGATTTTTTCCGCCCTGGTGCTGGGCGGAGCGCTGGCAGTATCCGGCGTTGCCATGGCTCAGGATGCGCCTGCGCGTGACGCCGCCAGCCTCGAGGAGCTGCTGGGCCTGGTCAAACAGGGCCAGGCACAGGAAGCCCGCGAAAATGCCGAGCGTGAGCGTCGCTTCGCCGCTGACAAGGCGAACCAGGCCAAGGCCCTGCAGGACGCGAAAGCGGAACGTACACGTCAGGAGCAGCTGTCCAGCACGCTGGAAGCCAAGTTCGAAGAGAACGAATTGCTGGTCGCCGCCAAGCAGGAACAGCTGCGTGAGCGCCTGGGGTCCCTGACCGAGCTGTTCGGTCACCTGACTGCGGCGGCGGGCGACCTGTCCTCCAACATCGAGGTGTCACTCGTATCCTCGCAGTACCCCGACCGTGAAGTGTTCCTGAAAGAGCTGATCGCCAAGATGAGCGGTTCCGACAAGCTGCCGCGCATCGAGGAAATCGAGCGCGTGTGGTACGAAATGCTGCGCGAAATCACTGAAACCGGCAACGTGGTGCGCTTCAATACCGAAGTGGCCACGGCAACCGGCGAGCGCGCGGACCGCGAAGTGGTGCGGATCGGTGCGTTCAACGTGATTGACACCGATGGCAACTACCTGGCCTTCAATAACGGCAATCTCAGCGTGCTGCCGCGTCAGCCGGCCGGGCGCTACAACGCCTGGGCGAAAGAGCTGGCCAACGCAGACAGCGGGATCCACCAGTTCGGCATCGATCCCACCGGCCCCACGGGCGGTTCCTTCCTCGCGGCTATCATCGACAGCCCGACGCTGGAAGAGCGCTGGCACCAGGGTGGCTATGTCGGTTACGCGATCACTGCAGTGGGTGTGTTCGCCTTCATCCTGGCCATCTTCCGCCTGATCGTGCTGTCTGCGGTCGGCGCCAAGGTGAGCAGCCAGCTGAAGAACAAAACTGCCAACACCAACAACCCGCTGGGTCGCGTGCTGAAAATCCACGAGGACAACCCGGGCATGGATGCAGAAACACTCGAGCTCAAGATGTCCGAGGGTGTTATGCGTGAAACGCCGAAGCTGGAGTCCGGCCTTACCCTGCTGAAGATCATCGCCGCGGTGGCACCGCTGATGGGTCTGCTCGGTACGGTGACAGGTATGATCATCACCTTCCAGGCGATCACCATCTTCGGCGCGGGCGATCCCAAGGCGATGGCAGGCGGTATCTCCTCCGCACTGGTCACCACCGTACTGGGTCTGCTGGTTGCCATCCCCACTGTACTGCTGCACACCATCGTGAATGGCCGCGCCCAGCGCATCATCCACGTGTTGAACGAGCAGGCGACCGGGATTGTAGCCGAGCACTCTGAATCCAGCGGCAAATAAGCAGAGGTTCGACCATGTCGGGAGGAATTTTTGACGGTGTTCTCGCCTTTATGGACAAGGGCGGGGATGTGCTCTGGCTCATCGCCATCCTGGTGTTCGTGATGTGGACGCTGATTTTCGAGCGGCTGTGGTACTTCACGTTCGCCTGGCGCAAGGAAGCTCGCGCCATCATCAACACCTGGGAGGGTCGCGGCGAGCGCAAGTCGTGGAATGCCAAGCAGATCCGCGCCCGGCTGTTGTCCCAAAGTCGCGAGGCCATCAACGCCAACCTCCCGGTGATCACCACCATGGTCGCACTGTGCCCGCTGCTGGGTCTGCTGGGCACGGTGACCGGCATGATCGAGGTGTTCAACGTGATGGCGGTGACGGGTGGTGGCGACGCCAAGTCCATGGCGGGCGGGGTGGAGCGTTCCACGATCCCCACCATGGCAGGCATGGTGGCTGCACTGTCCGGGCTGTTCGCGAACACCTATCTGAACCGCGTGGCTGCGCGGGAGCAGGAATTCCTACAGGATAACTTGACGTCCGATCACTGATCGGGCGCTGACAGGTAACAATCAGATGCGCAGACTTGCAAAACAGCAGGAAGAAGAAGGGGCAGAAATCGACCTGACGCCGATGCTGGACGTTGTGTTCATCATGCTGATCTTCTTCATCGTTGTCGCTTCGTTTATCAAGGAAGCCGGCATTGAAGTAAGCCGGCCGGACAGCGCGAAGTCGGACCCGAGCGACGCCACCAGTATTCTGGTGAACATTCGCAGCGACAACCAGATCTGGATGGAAAACCGGCGGGTTGACGCCCGGGCGGTGCGGGCGAATATCCAGCGCCTGCTCGCCAATGACCCGGAACAAGCGGTCACAATCAAGGTCGAAAAAGGTGCCAAGGCCGGAGCGGTCGTGGATGTGGCGGACGCTGCACGTGAAGCCGGTGCTGGCGCGGTCAACTGGGCCAGCGAAGGGAAATAGGATCCATGAGCATTCGAGATAACGCAGCCAGAAAGACTGCGGCGGACGAGGGCAATATCGACCTGACGCCCATGTTGGACGTCGTGTTCATTATGCTCATCTTCTTCATCGTGACGTCCTCCTTCGTGAAGGAGCCGGGTGTGGAGTTGTTCAAGCCACAGGCGACAACTACGGAAGCCTGTGTGCGGGGCACGATTATCTTCGCGGTCGACGACCGTGGGGATATCTACTACGACAAGAACCGCGTGTCCCTGGATCGCGCGGCGCGCCTGGCAGAGGGTGCCAAGAAAGAGGCACCTCAGGCGAACATTGTGGTACAGGTGGATCGCGATACGCCCGCCTTTGCGGTTGAACAGCTGGTTGACGAGCTTCGTCCGCTGCTCACGGCTCCGCCCTGTATTTCAACGGACGACGAGGTGTAAACGAAATGGGCAGCAGCTTTGTTAGGGTACTGGTGGGTGCACTGGTAGCGATCCCTGTAGCGATCGGCCTGTTTTTCGTCATGCAGAGCCTGATCAGCCGGGAATACCAGCAGGAAGAGATCGAGAATCGCAAGATTGCGGATATCGTCGTTCCCGAGACTGAAATCGAAGTTAATGTGGCGCAGAAGAAGCCAGAGAAAGTAGAGGATCCCGAGGAGCCGCCACCAGAGCTGGATACCCCGGATATCGACATGGACATGGACATGAATGTGGTGAATACCGCGCCACGCGCCAGTGTGGACGTATCCATCAGCTCCACCGGCATGTCCAGTGGTGACGGCGAATACCTGCCGATCGTGAAGGTTGCGCCGGTCTATCCGCGTCGCGCCCAGACCCGCGGCATCAGCGGCTACTGCATCGTGGAATATACGGTGACCCGGAACGGTTCAATCCGCGATCCACGGCCGGTGGATTGCCAGCCTTCAGGGGTATTCGAGTCAGCCTCGGTGAAGGCAGCGGAGAAGTTCAAGTACAAGCCGCGGGTGGTCGATGGCGAACCGATTGAGGTCGCCGGCGTCCAAAACAAATTCACCTACGAGCTGGAACAGTGAGCGTTATGAAACTGTACGATCCCACACGCTGGCTGCGCTCTGCGATGCTGGCGTTACCCCTCGCCGCAACCCCGGTCCTGCTGGATCGGGCCGCTGCTGATTTTGGCCTTGCTCCCCTGGCAGCGGCCGTTGCCCAGGAAGGTGGCGGTGACCAGCGTGAGACACGTCGAACCCCGGCGCTGCGCAACGCGGTCTATGAAAAACTCTCCGAGGCGCAGGCCGCAGCAGAGGCACAGGATCTCGGCACAGCCGCCCGTGTGCTGGACGAAATGCTCGGCGCTGGCGGCAAGAATGAGTTGAACAGCTACGAGTTGGCGAACGTCTACAACCTGTATGCCTTCATTCATTATTCCCGTGAAGACTACAACAAGGCCCTGCAGGCCTATGAGAATGTCGTGCGTCAGCCTGACATTCCGCTGGCGATGGAAATCAACACCCGGTATACCATCGCCCAGCTGTACTTCGTGCAGGAGCAGTGGCAACAGGGCGTGAACGCCCTGCTTGCGTGGTTTGCCATGACCGATAACCCGCCGGAGGACGCCTATGTCCTGCTGGCCCAGGGTTACTATCAGCTCAACGACTACCCGAAATCCCTGAACAATGTTGAGAAAGCGATCAGCATGTACAAGGACAAGGGCAAGATACCGAAGGAGCAGTGGTATAACCTGGCGCGCTTCCTGTACTTCGACAAGAACGACGTCACCAACGCTGTGCGAGTGTTGGAAGAGCTGCTGACGCACTATCCTGACAAACAGTACTGGGTTCAGCTGTCCCATATGTATGGCGAGCAGAAGCGTGACAGCGAGCAGCTCGCTGCCATGGAGGCTGCCTACGTCCAGAACATGCTCGACAAGGGTTCTGAGCAGGTCACCATGGCCTACCTGTACCTGAATGCCGAGGTGCCCTACAAGGCGGCCAAGGTGATCGATAAAGGGCTGGGCAACAAGTCGATAGAGGCGACCTCGCGCAACTACGAAATTCTCGGTAACGCCTACCGTCAGGCCCAGGAAATCGACAAGGCGATCCCGGCGATGGCTGAAGCGGCAGCGCGCTCCGAGGACGGCGAGTTGTATGCGCGCCTCGGCAACATCTATCTGGATGGCGACGAGTTCAAGAAGGCCATTGATGCGATCAACAAGGGCCTTGCCCGCGGCGGCGTCAAGCGGCCGGATACAGCGCGTCTGGTGCTGGGCATGGCCTACTTCAACGACAAGCAGTACGAGAAGGCCCGTGAAGCCTTCAAGGCCGCCGGGCGCGATGAGCGTTCAGCGAAGTACGCCTCCCAGTGGATCCAGTACATGGATTCCGAACTGGATCGGCAGCGTCAGCTGCAGGAAGGCTAGGGCGGCGCGATCCGCCCCACAAAAAAAGGAGCGCCAGGCGCTCCCTTTTTTGTGGTCTGGAAAACCCTGGCTTAGATCGGTGTAACGTTCTCTGCCTGGGGGCCTTTCTGACCGTTGGTGACGGTGAATTGTACCTTCTGGCCATCCGCGAGGGTTTTGAAGCCATCGCCCTTGATTGCGCTGAAGTGTACGAATACGTCGGGGCCGTTTTCGCGCTCGATGAAGCCGAATCCCTTGGTCTCGTTGAACCACTTAACGGTGCCGGTTTCTGTAGACATATGTGTTACCTGTATAACATGGGAAAGCCCGGTTCGGGGCTCCAGGGGTTAGTCACTATTTATGTTCAACGTACCGAGGAACTTAAGGGAACTTCGACCACGCGCATAAATACCACTGATTGCTCAGCTCCCAAGAGTTTAGCACCGGGTTTTAAAGCTGGTATCCGCTGCCAGCGAAATATTTTGGGCAATATTACGTGTTTGCAGCCGCTAGTCGCCTGCATCGGCAAGCGGCGCATACCCCGCCCCCAGAAGCCCGGGATGGCGGTGGGTGATGACGTTCACCGCGGTGCGCTGCAGCGTCGCCTGCAGGGGCCCGGTATCGTGAAAGCGGGCCAGAAAGGGGCTTTCCTGCAGGAACGCCAGCATGCGGGGTAAAATGCCACCCGCCAGATACAGGGCCTCATAGCAGCCGTTCGCCAGCAGGAAGTTGGCACAGGCGGCCCCCAGCAGGGCGCAGAACTGCTCCAGCGCCGCCACACACAGGGGGTCGCTCCCGGCCAGTCCGGCCGTGGTAATCCCGGCGGCCTCAAGGTTGTGCGTAGCCCGGCCCTCGACCTCCCCCAGCGCACGGTAGAGCCGCTGCAGCCCTGCACCGGACAGCAGCAGCTCTGCGTATATGCGCGGGTGCTGCCGCTGCAGTACCGCCCACAGAGCTGCCTGTAGTGCGTCACGCGGTGCGATATCCATCTGCCCGGGCTCGCAGGGAATGACGTGGGGTCCGGACGCGCGCATTTCCAGAACAGCGCCGCCCAGGCCGGTACCCGGCCCCAGTACGGCGAGGCGGCGCGGCACGGCCGTGTCGCCTAGCTGCAGGGTGTAGCAGTCCTCCCGCCGCAGCTGCGGGAGGGCGAAGGCATTGGCCTGGAAGTCGTTGATCAGTCGCAGCCTGCCGATACCGAACTGCCGCGCCAGCTGCGGGCCGTGCAAAACCCAGTTGATATTGCTCATCCGTGCGGTATCGCCGCTCGGCGGTGCCGCTACGGCGATACAGGCCGCCTCCGGCGACGCCGCGCGTGCGTCCTGAAACCAGGTTTCCAGCACGGCACCGAAATCGCTGTGGTCTGCGTTCCGGTAGTCGCGCAGCGCGTGCAGGCTGCCGTCAGCCGGGTTGAACAGGGCGACCCGGCTGTTGGTACCCCCCACATCGGCTACCAGTCGCAATCCCGCGATCTCTCCGTTCACGGCACCGACAGTATCTTCATGATGTTGGTCGACCCCGGGCGGCCCATCACAGAGCCCTTGGTCAGGAGAACGGCGTCATCCTTGTGCAGCTGGCCTTCGTCGCAGAGAAACTCGATTGCACTGGCCTCAATGGTCTCGGGGTCGAATACGCTGGCATCGAAGAACAGCGGAACAACGCCACGGCAGAGGCAGAGACGCTGCAGGGTTTCGCTGCGGTGGCTGAGTGCGAAAATCGGCAGACCGGATGACAGGCGCGACATTTGCAGCGGCGTGGTTCCCGACTCCGTCAGGCAGGCAATGCCGCGCACGGCGCTGTAGTGGTTCGCCGCATAGATTGCGGACATGGCGATGGCTTCCTGGGCGCTGGCGAACTGCTTGTCCAGGCGGTAGCGCGAGGTGCGGGCCACCGGGTGTCGCTCGGCGCCCAGTGCCGCCTCGGCCATGGCGGTGACCACCTCGACCGGAAAGCTGCCGACCGCGGTCTCGGCCGAGAGCATAACCGCATCGGTGCCGTCCAGCACGGCATTGGCCACGTCGAACACTTCAGCGCGTGTGGGCATCGCGCTGTTGATCATGGATTCCATCATCTGGGTTGCCGTGATCACCACCCGGTCCATCTTGCGCGCCCGGGAGATCAGCGTCTTCTGCAGGCCAATGAGCTCTGCATCACCGACCTCCACGCCCAGATCACCGCGCGCTACCATGATGCCGAAGGACGCATCGATGATACCGTTGAGCGTGGCATCGTCGTACACCACCTCGGCGCGCTCTATCTTGGCGATAATGGCGGAGGTCAACTGGTGCGCGAGGAGTAACTCGCGGGTCTGGAAAATATCCTGGGCGCTGGAGACGAAAGACACGGCGACGAAATCCGGACGGACCTCGGCGAGGCTATCGATGTCGGCAATGTCCTTGGGCGTCAGTGCCGGCGCAGCCAGGCCACCGCCAAGACGGTTGATACCCTTGCGCGAGCCCAGCGTACCACCGACCAGTACAGTGCACTCCACGGCGCTATCGAGTACTTCATCTACCCGCAGCCGCAGGCGGCCGTCGTCCAGCAACAGGGTGTCGCCGTGGAATACGCTGCGGGTCAGTTCCCGGTAGTCGAGTCCCACGCAGCTGGCGTCGCCTTCGCCCTCGCCTACGGTAAGGTCAAGCCGGAAGCGATCCCCGTTTTCCAGTTTGACGGAACCGTCACGGAAGGTGCTGATGCGAATCTTGGGGCCCTGCAGGTCGGCGAGAATGCCGACATAGCGTCCGGCCAGCGCGGCCTGCTTGCGAATGCGCTCTGCCACCCGCGCGTGCTGCATTGCCGAGCCATGGCTGAAATTCAGGCGAAAAACGTTGACGCCGGCATGGATCAGGCGAGCGATCATGTCCTCCGACTCGCTGGCGGGGCCGATCGTAGCCACGATCTTGGTGCGGCGATTCACTTTGGGTGTCACTGTTGGTTCCTGTGTTGGCGGTGATCCTGCAAGAAATCACGGGCGAGGTCGGGGAAGTCGGTGAAGACCCCGTCCACGCCCACCTGATTGAAGAACAGGTCGAGAAGGGCGGTAAAGCTGTCGATCCCCTCGGGCAATGCATCGGCGCGGAACGTATAGGGGTGCACCTGCAGGCCACGGGCATGGGCCAGCGCAACCAGGTCGCTGAGCAGCGGCTCGCCGTTGGCATCGCGGCCCAGGTAGATCTGTTCCAGCCACGGACCGATGCCGTCGGCATAGCGGGCGACGTCGTCGAGCCCGGCGGCAGTTTGCAGAAACGCATAGTCGACGGCGCTGTCCTCGCCCCAGCCCGGGTCGGCAATGAGCTGGATCAGGGGCAGGGGCGTTTGCAGCTCGTGTCGCAGATAGCGCAACGTGGCATCGTCAAAGCACTGCAGGAATACCTGCCCCGTGCGTTGGTCGTAGCCTTTCTCCCGCAATACCTCGAGCACCCGCAGGGCAATATCCTGGCCCTCGTTGCGATGAAAGCGGGGGCCCTTGAGTTCAATGTAGAGCCCGGTGCGGCGCTGGCGACTGTGGTCGAGGCCGCTGATAAGGTCGATCTCCTCGGCCAGTGTCGGCACCCGGAAATTCCCCGTGTGCGCCGGGAAGCGACCCGGATAGACCGCTTGCCCGTCGCTGCCCAGTCGTTCCTGCGCGCGCAGGCTGCGGATCTCGTCGAGGCTGAAGTCAATCGCGTAGTAGCGCCCATCAGCCCGCGCCCGGTCGGGAAAGCGCGCCGCGACGTCGGTGGTGGCGTCCAGGTGGATGTCGTGCAGCACCACGGGCACGCCGTCGCGGGTCAGCACGACATCCTGTTCGATGAAATCGGCACCCATCGCGTGGGCCATGGCCTTGGCCGGGAGGGTATGTTCCGGCAGATAGCCGCTGGCGCCGCGGTGGGCGATCACGATGGGAAGGGAAGCGGCGGCTGTCATAGCCGCCCATGGTAGCAGGATAGCGCTGATCAGGGCGAGATGACGAAGCCGCTGCAGGCGCCTCATCCCGCCTCGCCCGTTACTTCTTGACCTGCATACTGATGGTTTTCTCTGTGGCTTTGCCATAGGGCGGTAGCATGCCCCCAAGTTTGCCCACATTCACGCCCGCCTGGCGATAGATCGACTTGGCATGGCTGAAGGTGCGGAACCCCTCCTCGCCATGGTAGGCACCCATACCGCTGGGACCCACGCCGCCGAAGGGCAGTTCCTCCTGCATGATGTGCATGATGACGTCGTTGATGCAGGCACCGCCGGAGGTGGTGCGCGTCAGCACCGCGCGTTCCTCGCTCTTGTCCTGCCCGAAGTAATAGGCGGCCAGGGGCCTGGGATGCGCGTTGACGTAGTCGATGGTTTCGTTGAAGTCCTTGTAGGTGCGAATCGGCAACAGCGGGCCGAACAGTTCCTCCTGCATGACTTTCAGGTCTTCCGCCGGCTGTGGAATCAGTGTGGGTGGAATCTTGCGGCTGCCTTCACCCGATGCAAAGTTCTCGCCGGCCGGGTTGATCGGAATCGTCTTTACACCGCGCTCCTCGGCTTCGCGGAGGTAGCCTGTCAGACGCTCATAGTGGCGCTGGTTGACCACCGCGGTGTACTCCGGGTTGTCGAGAATGGTGGGATACATGGCGCTTACCGCCTTCTGGGCGGCGGCGATAACCTCGTCCAGTTTTTCCTCGGGCACCATCAGGTAATCCGGCGCCAGGCAGATCTGTCCCGCATTCAGGGTTTTACCGAGCATGATCCGTTCCAGGCTTTTCTCAATGTCGGCACTGCGGGAGATGATCACGGGAGACTTGCCACCCAGTTCCAGCGTTACCGGTACCAGGTTGCGTGCGGCGGCGGCCATGATGTGCCGCGCAACCGAGGTGGCGCCGGTGAACAGCAGATGGTCGAAGGCCAGCCCGGAAAAAGCCTGGCCGACCTCCGGCCCCCCGGTGAACAGCGCGACTTCCTTTTCATCCCAGGCTTCGGCGACCATCTCGGCCATCACTTCACTGGTGGCGGGAGTGAACTCCGAGGGCTTGATCAACGCGCGGTTGCCTGCGGCAAGTATGCCGGCCAGCGGTCCAAAGGTCAGGTTGACCGGGAAATTCCAGGGTGAGATGACACCGACGACACCCAGTGGCTGGTACTCGATGCGGGAGCGCCCGCCGAGCAGGTTAAGCGGAAACATGGTGGGCCGTCGCTGCGGCTTCATCCATTTGCGCAGGTGTTTGCGTGCATGCTTGAGGGGCGTGACCGAGGCGGCAACGTCGGTCAGCAGGCTGACCTCGCGCGCACGGCAGCTGAAATCGGTGTTCAGCGCGTCGACCACTTTGCCCTGGTACTTGAGCAGCACGTCAATGCCGCGGTCGATGCGGTCGATGCGCGTCTCGGCAGAGACCACGCCCTCGCGCAGGTAATCCTGGCGCTGCGCATCAAGGACCTGCTGCATGCGCTGTTCGATGTCCTCTATGGATCCAATACTCTGTGGTGCATTCATGGCTCTTATCCTCGAGTCGGCCTGACCTAACACTCAAGTATAGAAGGCGCCGGAGACAATGATAACCGCAGCAACGGGTTTATTGTGGCCACCACAGCCTGACGCAACCCGGACTGTACGGCCGCGCGCTGTTGTCCGGGCTTGGCAAAGTACGGTGCGCCTGTTACAACACGCCCATGAGCAGAGACACTGACAGCACGCGGCCGTTCGCTGCGGTTCCGGGGCACGCCAGCCCGGGGTACGCCACCGAGTCACCCGCGGTGGACACGCGCACCCCGTCGCCCCCCTACGGGTACTCGCGGGAGTGCCACTACAGCAGGGAACGGCAGCTGCATATTGTCGCGGAGTTCCATGCCCACAAGATCCGTCCCAGTCGTATTGCCTATCGCGTGGGTATTGATATTGCGTTCATCGAGGCACTGATTGCCGGGGAATTGGAGGCGGAGCGCTTTCCGCGGCTGGTGGCTGATTACCGCCGGCAGCGGTTCCAGCAGCGCATGCGCGACAGCGTGCGTCTCAACGGTGTATCCCGCTTTGAGCAGCAGCAACGTATCGAGCGTGACTTTCAGCGCGAGGTGGACTTGTAGCGCGCCTGGCTACGAGGTTTTGCTCTTCGGTTCCTCTTCCTGCTCAATGCGCTCCTGAAGCCAGGCATCGCGCAGCTCCAGTTGACGAACTTCCTCCTCCAACGCAGGTTTCTGCTGGTCTGCCGCGGCTTCGCGCCGGTCGATGGCGGCGGCCAGTGCTTCCTTGGTGGCGCCGCGCTCGTCCTTTAACTGCTCCAGTGTGGCAGCTTCCTCCGCCTTGTCGAAAATGCGCTCCTCGGGTGCCGCCTCTGCGCGGCGGGATGTGCCGGCATGCATCACCGGTGTGGCGGGGATGACCTTGCTGGCCGGGTCCTGCCGGCGCTGGTTGACGAAACTCGGCGAGACGATCTCGATGCCGTGTCCGTGCAACTGTTCCAGCATGTTCTTGCGCAGATTGGAGCGTGCGGTGAGCGGCGTCTTGCTTTCGGTCAGGAACCCGCATATCCGGTACAGCACGGCGTGATCCAGCAGCTCCAGCAGCAGGACAAAGGGATCGCTGAGGCCGGCGTTTTCCGCGGCCTGCAACAACAGGTCCTGAACGTCGGTGTAGGGTATGTCGTAGCCCAATGACACCTCTGCGGAGATGATGGTGCCGTCGCGGTGCATAACGGTGATTGGATTCGCGACCAGCAACATGTTCGGCAATGTCGTCATGTCACGCATTTCGGTCTGCAACTGGGTGTTGATCAGCGAGCGCCGGGTGACCCGGCCAAACTGCTCACCCACCCGCAGGTAGTCGCCCGGGCGGAAGGGTTGCGTGGTCTGCAACATGATTCCCGCCATGGCGTTGGCAACGAAGGTCGTGGATGAGAGCGCAATCACCGCGGTGAGCAGAACCCCCAGCAAGCCCAGAATCTGTCCCTGGGTCTCATCGCTGATCGGCAGCACGACCACGCAGGCAATGATGCCGGCGGAGCCTGTCAGCCACACACCGAGTTGGAACAGCAGGGTCTCCGTGCCCGCATCCTGGCGCCTGGCGAGCCAGTAGCCGGCACCGATCAGCGCCCCCGTCAGGGCCACGACCACGCCGGCCGGGAAAAGGGCTACCGCGGTTTCAAGCCATTGCATCATGGTCCGGCCTCGCTGTGTTTATGGCGCTGTGTCGTCTGGCATCCGGTGGCCCCCTGTCACCGCCCGTTCGCGCGTCCGCATACCTCGCGAAAGCCCGCGGCGACAAAGGGAATCATATGATCGTAGGCGGCCTGGAAGTCGGCTGACCGGCACTTGCCGCCGGAGAGTTTGTCGATGCGGCCGGTCTGCGCCAGTGTCAGGGTAAGGGCGCCGGACAGGTTGTGGTAGCACCAGTAGATGTCTTCGTCGCGTGCGCCGGGCAGCGCGTCGCGCAGGGCGCTTATGAAGGCACTCACCAGGCTGTCGAACAGCTTGGACATCATGCGTGGGCCCCAGTAGGGAGAGTTGTTGATGTAGGCGATCAGTGCAAGGTAGTTCTGCCAGCCCGGGTCACCGGTTTCCTGGGCCAGTTCCAGGGGGCGCAGGAAGGCTTCGATAATCTGTTCGACGCTGGGGCCCGCGGCGCCGGCCGAGGCCTGGCAGGCTTTCAGTGCATCCAGTCGGGCGCTGTTCAGATGTGCGGCGCGGCGCTCGAAAACCGCGTTGAAGAGGTCCAGCTTCTTGCCAAAATGGTAGCTGGCGAGGGCGACATCGACGCCGGCGTCCTTGGCAATCTGGCGCAGGGTAACGCCGTCATAGCCGCGCAGGGCGAACAGCTCCTCGGCGACATCCAGAATCCGCTCTCGTTTTGGTGCTTGCCGGGATTTCGTCATGCAGGAATCCGCCCTAAATCGCGGGGACAATAGCATAGAATATTTTTCAACGCTTGTTGAAATGCGGTCGGGCTTTCGTCAGAATCGGGCGCACTCCAATAATACGATGCAGCGAGACCGCGCCCATGACACCCGAACTGTTCAAGTACGCCATGTCCCTCGCCTATGTGATTCTGGTGTTCTGGCTGTCCTGGGTGGGTATGCGCCGAACCCGGGATATTCGCGGGTTCTCCATTGGCAACAAGGATATGAACCCCTACCTGATCGGGATCACGCTCGCCGCGTCCATCGCCTCCACGGCCACCTTCGTGATCAACCCGGGGTTTGTGTACAGCCACGGCCTGAGTGCCTATCTGCATTACGGCCTTGCCGGTTCGCTGGGAATTCTGAGCGCGTTTCTGGTGCTGACCCGGGGCTTTTTGCGCCTCGGCGAAAGTCACAACGCCCTGACCATCCCCCAGTGGATCTTCTACCGCTATAACCATCGCGGTTTCAGCCTGTTTTTCGCTTTCATCAATCTCCTGTCGATTACCTTTGTGGTGCTCATTCTGGTGGGTTGCAGCCTGCTGCTCACCGGCTTGTTCCCGGTGGAACAGAAAACCGCGCTGGTCCTCGTGCTGCTGTTTGTTTTCGCTTACGTGTTGATGGGCGGAACCTATGCGCACGCCTATACCAACACGCTGCAGGGCGTGATGATGCTGGCCATCACCGTGATCCTTGTAGTGCAGGGCTGGAAGTACTTTGGCGATGCACCGCTGGCAGCGCTGCGCGCCGTGGGAACGGGCTATGCCGACGCCTTCAACGCGGGCAGTGACCTTTACTCGGACTTCTTTTCCGTGTTTGTCAGCGGGTTTGTCGTGACCTTTGCCCTCATGCTGCAGCCCCACATCCTGACCAAAGTGCTGTATCTGCGCAGTGAGCGCGACATTGGCAAGTTCATTGGCACCACCGTGGTCGTCGGCAGCGTCTTTACACTGATGTTGATGATCGGCTTCTATGCGCGGCTGGCGGGGCTCGATATTCCCGAGCAGGACACGGTGGTGCGTGAATACCTGCTGTTCGAGTTCGGTACATCGCTGTGGGGTGAGTATGTCCTCGTGTTCATTTTCCTCACGCTGCTCGCGGCGGGTATGAGCACACTGGATGGAATACTGGTGTCGCTTTCGGCGATGGTCGTCAACGACATCGTGCAGCCACTGTACGGGGAGCGTTACAACGCGCTTGCCCTGTCGCGCTACGTGTTGGTGGCCGTGGGCCTGCTTGCCGTTGTGCTGGCCTGGAATCCGCCGCCCCTGATTGGGCTGTTTGCGCAGAAAGGCGTTTACGGGCTGGCGGCCGCGTCCCTGGTGCCGGTGCTGTTCGGTGTGCTGGTGCGTCGTCACATACCGCTGTGGGTGGTGGTGGGCGCTGCGCTGATTGGCCTCGGCGGGCATTTGCTGCTGAACCTGTCAGGTGCGGTGGTCAACCCGGCGGTGTCCGCGAGCTACGCGATCCTGCTCTCCCTGGCCTACGGGTTGCTGGGGCTCTGGTGCACCCGGGAGCGCACCCGGCATGCAGACGCTGTGACGGAATGAGGTGATCGCGCTTGACATTTCAACAAACGTTGAATATGTTTCACGCGTAATTCAACAAGTGTTGAACCGGCCAGACATCCGGCTCAAGACAAACGATAAGATAACGATCAAGGTGAACCTCATGAAAGCATTTGCTCCGCGCTCCGCTGTCGCGCTCGCCGTTTCCCTGGCCTACGCACTGCCCCTGTCCACCGTTCAGGCGCAGGACGGTCCTGCCCTGGCTCTGGAAGAGGTGGTCGTCACTGCCCGTCGCCGCGCGGAGAATCTACAGGATGTCCCGATCGCGGTTACGGCCCTCTCCGGCGATGCCCTGCGTCTGCGCGGCGCCTCCGATATCAGCGAACTGGCGCAGATTATTCCCAGCGTCACGCTGGAGCCCTCGCGGGCGACCAGTACCACGCTGACGGCCTTCATTCGCGGCGTCGGCCAGCAGGACCCCCTCGCCGGCTTTGAGCAGGGCGTGGCACTGTACCTTGACGACGTCTACATCGCGCGGCCGCAGGGCGCGTTGCTGGATATCTACGATGTGGAGCGTGTGGAGGTACTGCGCGGGCCGCAGGGTACGCTGTATGGCCGCAATGCGGTTGGCGGGGCGATCAAGTATGTGACCCGTCGCCTCAGCGACGAAACGGATGTGCGCCTGAAGGCCTCCTATGGCAGCTATGGCCAGCTCGACCTGGTGGGCACTGCGTCAACGCCGGTGACCGATACATTCCGCGTGGGAGCGACGGTTGCCTCGCTCACCCGGGATGGCTACGGGGAGAACCTGACCACTGGCGACGAGCACTACGACAAGGACCTGTTTGCCTGGCGCGCCAGCGCCGAGTGGTTGCCCAGCGAAAACTGGCTGGTGCGTCTGGCCTACGACAAGCTGAACGACAAGACCAATCCAGTGGCGGGCTACCGGCCTTTCCCCGGTGCGGTTAGCGGTGTACCGGTGCTGTCTGACCGCTACGACACCACTGCCGGCGCCCAGGACTCCATCGCCACTGCAGGTATCAACGGCAACAACGAGATCGATGGCGAAGGCGCCATGCTGTCGGTGGACTGGAACCTAAGCGACACGACGACGCTGCGTTCGATCAGCGCCTGGCGTGAGGATTACACGGAGTCCGTGATCGACTTCGACGGCCTGGAGGTCATCGATTTTGACGCACCGGTTGTCTATGACAACGAACAGTTCAGCCAGGAATTCCAGATGCTGTACAACGCCGATCGCTGGAATGCGGTGGCCGGCTTCTACTACCTCGACGCCACGGCCTCCAACGACTTTGACGTGGTGCTGGGCCAGATCGGCCCGGTGACCGCCTACACCGGCGGCACCGTGGATACCGAGGCCTGGTCGGTGTTTGCAGATGTTACCTACCGCCTGACTGAGTCGCTGGCGCTGTCGGTAGGCGGCCGCTACACCGAAGACAAGCGCAGCGCGGACATTTTCCGCGGTACCTACCTCGGCTTCGGCTCGCCGTTCTTCGGCAATGACACCGCCCTGCTCCTGGCGACAACCAGTGATTACGAGGCTGAGAAAACCTACACCGATTTCTCGCCGCGGATAAACCTCAGCTACACCATCAATGATGACACCACGGTCTATGGCAGCTACAGCCAGGGTTGGAAGGCTGGCAGCTTCGACCCGCGCGGCGCCAACTTCGCCACCCCTGAAGTCGAGCGCGGCTTCGACCCGGAAACGCTGGACTCATGGGAACTGGGCCTGAAAACTACCTGGCTGGATGGTCGCGCACTCACCAACATTGCGGTGTTCTACAGCGACTACCAGGACATGCAGATTCCCGGCTCCGTGGGCGTAGACAGCGACGGTGACGGCATCAATGACGGCTTTGTCGGTACGGTCACCAATGCCGGCCAGGCGGAAATCTCCGGCATCGAGGTGGAAGGTAACGTATTGCTGAGCGAGCACTTCAGCGTGCAGCTGGCGATGAGCCTGCTCGATGCAGAGATCAAGGAGTGGCTGCTGAACGGCGTGAACGTTGCCGATCAGCGCGCGGTGCAGAACACGCCGGAGGAAATGCTGTACCTCGGCGTCACCTACACCACGGATTTCGCTGCGGGTGACCTGACCGCCAACCTGAACTGGTCCTACAAGGGCGATGTGACGCAGTTCGAGGCGCCGGTTCCCGTGATCGATCAGGACGCCTACGACGTGATCAACGCCAGTCTGGTCTGGATGAGCGGTGACGAACAGTGGCTGGTGGGCCTGCACGCCAAGAACCTTGGTGACGAGGAAATCAAGACAGCCGGGTACTGTTTCGGTGAAGGTGGCTGTCCCTCGACCCTCGGCCTGGAAAACAACACCACCGTGTTCTATGCCCCCCCGCGTACGCTGACGGCGACAGTGGAATACCGTTTCTAGAGCCAGCTCCCTGCCCCGGCCTTGGGCCGGGGCGTTTGCCAGCATGACAGGGATAGACACTGTGACTGGATTTGAGGCCCCGGTGCCCTTGTTGCCGGAAATTCTTGCTCTGCACGGTCAGTGGCGGGCGCCCAGGGCGGCCGTCATCTGTGGCGACACCACGCTCGACTGGCGGGCGTTCACGGCGTCCAATCACCGCTTTGCACACGCCCTGGCAAGTCGCGGTATTGCCGCCGGCGACCGCGTGGGCGTGGTGATGTCCAACGGATTGCCGATGGTGCAGGTGCTGTTTGGCAGCCTGGCAGCCGGTGCCGTATCCGTGCCGATAAACCTCTCGGTCAGCGATGAGGCGCTGGTCGCCATGCTGGTGGATGCGGGCATTCGCGCGCTGGTGGTCTCGGCGGACCAGCAGCACCGGCTGACACCGCTGCTCCAGCAGTTGCCCGACGCCCTGCGCGTCACCGTCACCAGTGGTCCGGGTGAGGACGCCTGGGAGTCCCTGGACGTATTCTGTGCCGGGCAGCCTGATACCTTGCCGGATGTCGTGCGTGCGCTGGATCCTGATGCGCCCCTGAACATCATTTACAGCTCCGGTACGACCGGGTTGCCCAAGGGCATTCTGCATACCCAGCGCACCCGGCGCGACTGGGCCTATGACCTGGCTATTGCCTTGCGCTATCACGGTGCGGCGCGGACCCTGCTGACCATCGGCCTGTACTCGAATATTTCCTGGGTGGCCATGCTCTGCACGGTTCTGGCCGGCGGCACTCTGGTGTTGCACGAGCGCTTTGACCCTGCCGCGTTCGTCGCCACGGCGGCCAGCGAGCGCATCACGCACACCGCCATGGTGCCCATCCAGTTCCAGCGGGTGGTGGAACACCTGCAGGCGCACGGCGGCGATGTGAGCAGCCTGCAGGCCATGATGAGTTGTGGTTCGCCGCTGCGTGAAGGGCTGAAGCGCGACATCTTTGCCCATTTTCCCTGCGGCATTATTGAACTGTACGGGCTTACCGAGGGCATCATTACCACCCTGGACCCGGAGGACGCGGAAGGCCGATGGGCGTCGGTGGGGCGGCCGCTGATCGGAACAGACCTGCGGATTGTTGATGAGCACAACCGGGAGCTGCCGCACGGCGTGTCCGGCGAGATTGTCTCCCGTGGTCGCATCAGCATGCCCGGGTACTGGCGCCGGGAGGATGCCAACGCCGAGGCGCAGTACATCGATGCAAATGGGCGTCAGTGGTTGCGCTCCGGAGATATCGGCTACGTGGACGCAGAGGGCTTCCTGTACATCGTGGACCGGAAGAAGGACATGATTCTCTCCGGTGGACAGAATATATACCCCCAGGATATCGAGGCGGTGCTGGTACAACACCCCTGTGTCAGCGATGTTGCGGTCATCGGCGTGCCGAGCGCGCGCTGGGGTGAGTCTCCGCTGGCGCTGGTGGTCCCCGCGCCGGGGGCTGCGGTGGCCGAGGGCGAGCTGCTGGCCTGGGCCAACGCGCGGCTGGGCAAGCAGCAGCGCCTCGCTGACCTGAAATTCATCGACGCCTTGCCGCGCAATCCCAATGGCAAGATACTGAAGCGGGAATTGCGACTGCAGTTTGCGGAGTGAGCCTGTGAGTGGATTTGACGACCTCTGGTATCGCAGCGACGACGGTTTGACATTGTACGCGCGCGACTACGCGAGCCCTGGCGGCGACGCGCCTGTGGCGCTGTGCATGCACGGCCTGACCCGCAACGCCGCAGATTTTGCCGGCCTCGCCCCACACCTGGCGCAACGCTACCGTGTGCTGGTTGCCGACCAGCGTGGCCGCGGCCGCTCCGACTACGACCCTGATCCGACACGCTACCAGCCCCTGACCTATGTGCAGGACATGTTCCGTTTGCTGGACAGCCAGGCGATACAGCGCGCTGTTCTGGTCGGCACCTCCATGGGTGGGCTGATGGCGATGATGATGGCGGCGATGCAGCCTGCGCGGGTCAGCGCGATCGTACTCAATGATATCGGTCCAGAAGTCGATCCCGCGGGCCTGGCGCGCATCAAGGCCTATGTCGGCAAGGCCGAGCCTGTGGCGGACTGGGCGGCTGCCGTGGCGCAAACCCGTGCCATCAACGGGGCTGCCTTTCCCGACTTTTCGCCCGAGGACTGGCTGCACTTCGCCCGGGGACTCTATCGCTCCCGGGCCCAGGGTGGGGGACTTGAACTCGCCTACGATCCTGCCATCTCAACGCCGCTGTCTGCCGCCGCCGACAACGCCGTGCCCCCTGACCTGTGGCCGGTGTTCGGGGCCCTGTCCGCTCTGCCGGTGCTGGTGCTGCGCGGAGAGCATTCAGACATTCTGTCTGCGGCGGGGCTTGCCGCCATGCGCGCGCGCAAACCTGACCTGGTGATCGCCGAGATCGCCAACCGCGGCCACGCGCCCACACTGGATGAACCCGACGCCCGCGCGGCCATCGACGCCTTCCTCGCTATTCCCGCCTGACGCCAGCCGTGGACAGAACGCCGGCTTGGTGGCATGGTTGGCGGGATGGACACAGCGCAAGGTTCGGGTATGCAGGTACTGTCACGTTGGCATGACATTGTGCGCAGCGGAGATCCCTCCGGGCTCGCGGAGATACTGGCCGAAGACTGTGTATTCTGGTCGCCCGTGGTGCATCGCCCCCAGGCGGGGCGCGACCTCACGCAGCTGTACCTCACCGGCGCCATGTCCGTATTCAACGACAGCTTTCGCTACGTCAAGGAAGTGGTGGCAGCGCCGCATGCGGTGCTGGAGTTCGTGTGTGACATTGACGGCATCACCATCAACGGGGTTGATATCATCACGGTGAATCCAGAAGGCCTGATTATCGAGTTCAAGGTGATGGTGCGGCCATTGAAGGGCGTAAACCTGCTGCACGCAAAAATGGCTGCAATGCTGGAGACCTTATCGGCATGAAGAGCAATGCAATGGTGGTTGCGAGAGGTGGTGTGCTGGCGGTCACATGCCTGCTGGCCGGTGTGCTCGGCGGCTGCGGGCAGCAGACAGGGGATGTGGCGATGGATCAGGCAGCGGGCGTCATTGAAGGTACCGTGCTGTACCGCGAGCGCATGATGCTGCCGCCGGACGCCCAGCTGGAGATTCAGCTGGAGGATGTGTCACGCGCCGATGCACCGGCCACCGTGCTGGCTGTGGTAACGCAGGCGACCGCAACTGCGCCGCCCTGGCCGTTCCGAATCAGCTACGACCCGACGACACTGGATCCGCGGCATCGCTACGGCCTGCGTGCCACCGTGCGCCATGAGGGGCAGCTGGTGTTCACCTCGGACAGCTTCGTCGACGCTTTTGCCGAGGATGCGCCGGAAATCGTGTTGGTGCGTGTGCCCCGAAGCGCCCCGGCGCCGACCGCAGCGGCAGGCGGTCTGCCCGCTGGGCAGTGGCAGCTGCTTTCGTTGCACGGTGAGCCTGCCGATACGGGCGCTGGGGACAAACCCCTGACGCTGGTGATTGATGAGTTGGAGTCCCGCGTGGCGGGCTTCTCGGGCTGCAACCGCTATACCGGCCCGTACACGCTGGAGGCCGGCGTGCTGGCGCTGGGGCAACTGGCGGTCACCCGCATGGCCTGCATGGATGGAGCAGATCTGGAGCAGCGCTACCTGTCGACGCTGCGCAGCGTCGACGGTTTCAGCCTGCTGGAAAGCCGCCTGCAACTCAAAGTAGGTGCCGCAACGGTGGCGGTGTTCCAGCCGCTTGATGACAGCGCCGACGCCGGGCAATAACGATGGCCTGTGCCGATCACTGCGTTTATACTCGCGCGACCCTGATTGTGTAACAGTATCATGGCATTCCAGTTCGCACTGACAACACAAGCTCGACGCACCGCGCGCCTGATCGCGGTGCTGGCGCTGCTGTGTCTGAGCGGTGTGCAGGTGCTGGAGGCCAGCCACGCCCACGGTAGTGCCGATGTACAGGCGGAGTGTCTGCTCTGCAAGTCCTCGGCGCCAGCCGCTCTGTCGGCGGCTCCGGCCCTGCCGCTGTTTCTGGTGCTGGCAGCCTGCCTTATCGCCGCGTTGCGCCCCGTGCACATCGCTCCCCGCTACCTTCCCCTTCAGGCCCGAGGCCCCCCGCAGTACTCCTGACAGAACCCCTTTTTTTCTATTTTCAGGAGTAGTTCATGAAACGTTTCATGCCTCTTGCGCTGGCTGTGGCCAGTGCAAACGCGGCGGCGCAGTCGCTGCCGGTTGAACATGTGCTGGTAACGGCGCCCTTGAGCAAACAGGAAGCGGAGACCGCCCTGCCGGTGACGGTGCTGACGGGCGACGACCTCAGTCGCAGCGCGCGCGCGACCATTGGCGATACGCTGGGCGATATCCCCGGCCTGGCCAATGCCTCCTTTGGCCCCGGCGTCGGTCAGCCGGTCATTCGCGGCCAGCAGGGCCCTCGGGTCACGGTGCTGCAGAACGGTACCAGTAGCGCCGATGCCTCGGCGGTGAGCGCTGACCACGCGGTGTCCGTTGAACCCATGCTCGCTGACAGCATTGAAGTGTTGCGTGGCCCCGCAACCCTCCTCTACGGCGCTGGCGCCATCGGCGGGGTTGTGAACGTGATTGACAACCGCGTACCCAGATCGCGTGTCGAGGGGGTCGAAGGTGGCGTTGAGCTGCGCCACGACGGCGCATCCGATATGGATACCTCAGTACTGCGCCTGGATGGAGGTACCGGTGATTTTGCCTTCCACCTCGACGCACTCTATCGCGACTGGAACAACCTGCGTATCCCCGGCCTGGCTGCCAGGGACGTGGACGACGACCACGACGACCACGACGACCACGACGACGAGCACGGTGACGAGGAGACGACCAACGGCTACGTTGACAACACCGGGGGCCGCACGCGCAATGTGACCCTGGGTGCGAGTTACCATTTCGACCGTGGCCTGGTCGGCCTTGCTGTGGCCAGGCTGGAAAACCAGTACGGGATACCGTCTGGCGCTCACGAACATCACGACCATGAAGAGGATGAGCATGATCATGACGAGGATATGGAGCATGACGATCATGATCATGAGGCGCACGAGGAGGAAGAGGGCGGTATAAAACTCGATGTGGAGCAGACCCGCTACGACCTGGTGTTCGAACTCAGCGAGCCGCTGCCCGGCTTCGAGTCCCTGCGCAGCACGGTGACCTACACCGACTATGAGCACGCAGAAGTTGAAGGGAACGGTGAGGTGGGCACCCTGTACAGCAATGAAACCTGGGAGACCCGGGTGGAGATGGTGCATGCCGAGGTAGCGGGGCTGCGCGGCGCAATTGGCCTGCAGGCGCGCAGTGGTGAGTTCAGCGCTCTGGGCGAGGAAGCGTTTATCCCGGTCACTGACAGCACCGACCTCGGCCTGTTTCTGATCGAGGACTACCGCACTGACCACTGGCTGTTCGAAGCGGGCCTGCGCGTGGACCGGGATGAGCGTGACCCCGCAGCGCAAACCGCGGGCAAGCGCGACTTCACGGCCATCAGCGCATCCGGCTCGGCGATCTTCAACGTCACACCGGATTGGCAGCTGCGCCTCTTCCTGGCGCGGTCAGAACGCGCGCCTTCGATCGAAGAACTGTTCTCCAATGTCGATGGCACCGGGCCGGAAAACTGGGTGCCGCATGCGGCGACGGCGGCGATCGAACTGGGCGATCCCGATCTCGACACGGAGGTTTCGAACAACGTGGATCTCTCGCTGCACTGGCACAACGGCAACAATGACCTCGAGGTTACCGTGTTCCACAACGATTTCAGCGACTACATCACCCTGATGAATACCGGCGCGGAAGTGGATGAACTCCCGGTGTTGGCCTACGTGCAGAGTGACGCCACCTTTTACGGTGTAGAGGTGAACGCGGAGTTCGGCTTCGGTACCTTTGTCGGCGGCGATGTGCGACTGGGTCTGTTCGGTGACGTGATACGCGGCGAGCTGGATAATGGCGACGACGTGCCGCGGCTGCCGCCACACCGCATCGGTGGCCGCCTGAGTTGGTCCACGGACGTGCTGGAACTGTGGACACGGGTGCAGGACGCCGGAAGCCAGAATCGACCGGGTCCGAACGAGGAGTCGACGGCTGGCTACACGCGCTGGGACCTGGGGGCTGACTACCGCCTGCCACTGGGCGATTCAGAGCTCACCCTGTTCCTTGCGGCGCGCAATCTGGGTGATGAGGAAATTCGCCTGAGCACCTCCTTCCTGCGCGATGTGTCGCCGGAGGCCGGGCGCTCCGTCGAGGCGGGTGTACGCTACCGCTTTTAGGGGTTCTCCCAGGCGTATAGGCACAGGGCCTCGGCCTCGGGTGTGAGCTGGATCATCGACTCATACGCGAAGCCGAGGCTTTCCAGCAACTGGCGTGAGGGCTGGTTCCCGGGGGTGACGATGGCCACCAGTCGGCGCAACCCGAGCTCGTCCCTCGCATGGTCAAGCACCGCGCGCGCCGATTCCAGTGCCAACCCGCGACCGCGGGCTGCGGGCAGGAAGGCGTAGCCGATATCCACATCGGCCAGTGTGGCGCGTTTCACCAGTCCGCAGATGCCGATTGGCTCACCCCCCTCCCCTGGCCGCACCGCCCAGAGGCCGAAGCCGTTCTCCTGGTAGCTCAACAGCGGGCCGTCACGCAGGTACTGGCGAGCCTGATCCACGCTGCGCACGCCGCGGTCGGCGATATGCAGGATGAAATCGGGGTCGTTCAGCAATGCCAGCATGAAGGGCGCGTCGTCTTCAGTGAGCGGGTCGATCAGCAGTCGCGGCGTATGCAGCATGGCGCGGGTATCCCTCGGCAACAGAGTCGACAAGGGTACTACAGCTGCCCCGCCAGCACCGTACGACAGTGAAATCACAGCGCCGTGCTGGTAAAGTGCGAGGTCTTTCGGCGCGGCAGGGCAGAGCATGGCACAGCGGATCATCGTCGGCATCAGCGGCGCCTCGGGCATCGTCTATGGAGTGCGTGCACTCGCAATGCTGCGCGACTGTGGCGTGGAAACGCACCTGGTGATCACCAAGTCTGCAGAGCTCACGCTGCACCATGAGCTGGACATGTCCCTGGATGAGATCAAGGCGCTGGCCACCGAAGTCCACCCCATTCGTAACGTCGGTGCCTCCATTGCCAGTGGTTCTTTCCGCACGGCCGGCATGCTGATTGCGCCGTGTTCGGTGCGCACCATGGCAGAGATAGCCACCGGCGTGACCTCAACACTGCTGACCCGGGCGGCGGACGTGGTGCTCAAGGAGCGCCGCAGGCTGGTGCTGGTTGTACGCGAAACGCCCCTGCACACCGGGCACCTGCGCACACTGACCCAGCTGTCGGAAATGGGCGCGGTAATCGCACCGCCGGTGCCCGCGTTTTATGCGCAGCCGGAGTCCCTCGATGCGATGGTCACCCAGACTGTGGGTCGACTGCTGGACTTGTTCGATATCGATTCGGGGCAGGTCAGGCGCTGGCAGGGCGAGTGAACGCCTTGCACACATCACGTCCGCAGCCGGCTGTGGCGGCCTGATGCCCATTCTGTTCGGTGTGGTGCTGCTCGACCTGATCGGATTCGGCATCGTTATCCCGATTTTGCCGTTCCTGTCACCGCAGCTCGGTGCAACAAAGATCGATATTGCCCTGATTATCGTCACCTATGCCGTGTTTGCCGGCATATCGGGCCCCTTCTGGGGGCGCCTGTCGGATCGTCGAGGGCGCAAGCCGGTCATTATGATCTGTCTTGCGGGAGCGGCCGCCTCCTATGTCATGCTTGCCCTCGCCAGTGAGCTGTGGATGATATTTGCCGCGCGCGCCTTCGCCGGCATCATGGCGGGCAATCTTGGTGTCGCCTCGGCGATGATGAGTGACATTACCGCGCCGGAAAAGCGGGCCAAAGGGATGGGGATGATCGGCGCGGCATTTGGCCTGGGTCTCGTTCTGGGGCCCTTGCTGGGTGGTCTGCTGGCGGGGAGCAGCGGCAGTTTTGTTCTGCCCTGCCTGGTGGCGGGCTGTATGTCGATGCTTGCGATCCTTGCCGCGGCTCTGTTTCTGCCGGAGTCGGTGACGGCCCAGCGCCGTGCGGCCCACCGCCAGGCACATCGCGACGGGTCGCGGCAGTCGACGCGGGCGATGCTGCGCGCAACAGGCAATCGCCTGCTGGTGCTGCAATATGTGTTGCACGCCGCGGCGATAAGCTCGGTGACGTATCTGGTCCCGCTGTGGCTGGGGGATGTGCTGGGCTGGGGTGCGCGGGAAGTCGGGCTGGTGTTCGGCGTACAGGGCGCCATCATGGTGCTGCTGCAGGGGGGATTGCTGGGCACGCTGGTGCGCCTGTTGGGCGAGTGGCAGCTCCTGCGTCTGTCGGTTGCCGCCTTCATGGCCGGCCTCTGTCTGGCGGTGCTGGCTGGCGGTATGCCCCTCATGCTGGCTGCCGTGTACATTGCCATGTCAGGCTCGACATTGTGCATGCCGCTGCTGAACACGATTACCAGCCACCGCACACCCGCGGACCTGCGCGGACAAATGCTGGGTACCACCGCTTCCGCTGCATCCTGGGGCCGCGTGGTCGGCCCACTGCTGGCCGGCGGCAACCTCGCGGCCTTCGGCTATACCGGGGCCTGGTTGGGCTGTATCGTGCTGGTCAGCATGTATCTGGCCTGGGCGCTGAGCCCGCATCCAGCCCCCCTTGTTTCACAAGCATCATCAACGGAGGAGACGCCTTCTCATGACTACCCAACTGTTTGACCTGAATGGGCGCATAGCGCTGGTAAGTGGCGCCAGCCGCGGTATCGGTGAGGCTATTGCCCGCCTGCTGGCGGAGCAGGGGGCACATGTTATCGTGTCCAGCCGCAAGCTGGAGGGCTGCCAGCCGGTGGCCGATGCCATTCGTGACGCCGGTGGGAGCGCCGAGGCCCACGCCTGTAATGTGGGGGACATGGGTGACATCCAGGCCCTCTTTGCCCACATCCGCAACGCGCACGGGCGCCTCGATATCTGTGTCAACAACGGCGCCACCAACCCGTACTTCGGACATGTGCTGGACACCGACCTGGGTGCCTTCCAGAAAACCGTCGATGTGAACGTACGCGGTTACTTCTTCATGTCCATCGAGGCTGGAAAGCTGATGCGCGAGCAGGGCAAGGGGGCCATCGTCAACACGGCCTCGGTCAATGCACTGCAGCCGGGCCCCATGCAGGGCATCTACTCGATCACCAAGGCCGCTGTGGTCAACATGACGCAGGTGTTCGCGAAGGAGTGCGGCCCCCTGGGCATTCGCTGCAATGCGTTGCTGCCAGGCCTGACCAAAACAAAGTTTGCCGGTGCGCTGTTCAGCAATGAGGACATCTACCAGGCGGCCATTGAGAAAATTCCCCTGCAGCGCCACGCGGAGCCGGAAGAGATGGCTGGAGCCGTGCTCTACCTGGTCTCTGATGCCGCCAGCTACACCAACGGTGAATGCATTGTGGTGGACGGTGGCCTGACGATCTAGGCGGCGTTACGCGCTGCGTAGGTAGGTAAAGCCGCCCTCTTTGATGTACAGCTCGCAGTAGTTGTTACTGGTCGGGTTGATCGCACCGCCTGCGGGAATGCGCAGCCAGCAGTGGGTGCCGTAGTGCCCGTAATCGTCCGCGAAGTTGCCCCGCAGTACCAGGATTTCAGCACCCTGGGGAAAGTTGATCTGGCCGATGGCTGACGGCTCGTCCCAGCTCTCCAGGCGCATGAAATCGGTGTAGGGTTCCTGGGCGTAGAGCTTCTTCCAGCTGGTATTCTTGCGGATCGATGGCTGCCACGGGGTGTTCTGCGTGGCGATGGCGACATGTTCGCGGTCCGCACCCGGAAACTGGCGCAACTTCACGAAGAGCAGGCAGCCGTCGCGTGAGAAAGGCGCATGCCTGAAGCCCTCGGGGTTGAGCAGGTAGCTGCCTGCAGGCCAGTCGCCATGCTCATCGGAAAATACGCCCTCCAGCACGAGGATCTCTTCACCCTGTGGATGATCGTGCGCGGGAAAACTGGCCCCGGCTTCGTAGCGAACCAGCGACGTCACCTGACCTGACTCCGCCTGGCCTACCCGGTGCAGGCGTTTGCGCAGCACGTGTCCTCCAGGGCTGGGCGTCCACTCCAGGGTGCCTGGGTCTACCACGGTGCGCAGGGAGAGGTCGCCATTCAGGGCAACGCGGTTATCGGACATCTTGTTACCTGTAAGCAGTAGGGGGATGTGCGCCGGCAGGCTATTCGACTGCATTGGGAGGGCGTGGTTCCTCAGCATATGATAATCGGATTGCCGGCGGACACAAACTCTGTTTGTGTCCGGATAGGCCGTCCGGACAGGCTGGCCGCCCTCGACTGGTTGCCGCTGCGCTGTTTTCTGTCACAGTCTTTGGGGTATGCTCAACCTATGGAAAAGAAAGTGTTCGTGACCCATGAGTTGCCCGGTGAGGTGATCCACCAGTTGTCCGGGCTGTGTGATGTCAATGTCTGGCTGGGGCCGGGCCTGCTGCCGGCGTCGGGTTTGCGCGAGGAGTTGTCTGATTGCGACGGGGTAGTCTGTCTGCTCACTGACCGCATCGATCGCGAGCTCGTTGAGGCGCTGCCCGGTTTGCGTTTTGTGTCGTCCATGTCAGTCGGTGTCGACCACATTGACGTGCAGGCCCTGACTGCCCGGGGTATACCCCTGGGCCACACACCGGGCGTGCTGGTGGAGACGACAGCAGACACGGTGTTCGCCCTTTTGCTGGCTGCGGCACGGCGCGTATCAGAGGCCGACCGCTTTGTGCGGCAGGGAGAATGGCGCCGTGAAAACCGCTGGTCTCCGGATTTCTTTACCGGCAAGGATGTGGGTGGCGCCACCCTGGGCCTGGTGGGCCTCGGTGAGATTGGTCAGGCTGTCGCGCGCCGTGCACAGGCCTTCGGCATGCGTGTCATTGCCTGGAATCGCACACCGAAGGCGGTACCGGGCGTGCGGTTGCAGAGTCTGGAAAGCGTACTGGCCGAGAGCGACTTTCTTTCCGTGCACCTGGCGCTGGCACCCGAAACACAGGGCTTGCTCAACACCTCACGTATCGCCGCGATGAAGCCCGGCGCGGTGCTGATAAACACCGCCCGCGGCGGCATCGTCGATGAACAGGCGCTGGCGGAGGCGCTGTCCAGCGGCCGGCTCTATGCGGCAGGTATCGATGTCTTCGCCGAAGAGCCGGTGCCCGTTGACAACCCCCTGCTGTCGCTGCCCAACGTCGTGCTGACGCCACACATCGGCAGCGCGACCGCCCGCACCCGGGCGCGCATGGCGGATATCGCCGCCGCCAACGCCATCGCGGCGCTGCGGGGGGAGCCGATGCCGCACTGCGCCAACCCCGAGGTCTACGCGCGCTGAGTCACTTGCGCACAGAACTCCGGTAAGCGCGCGGCGACAGACCCACCGTCTGCTTGAACAGGCGGGAGAAATACAGCGCATCCTCATAGCCCACTGCCGCCGCAATTGCCTTGATGCGCATTTCCGTGCTGTCCAGCAGCTGGCAGGCGTATTCTATCTTCATGTGCAGGAAGTGCTTGATCGGTGAATAGCCGGTCAGGGCCTTGTAGCGACTGGCGAAGTGGTATTTCGACAGGTGCGCAATGTTGGCCAGTTCTTCCAGCTCCAGGCTGGTGTGAATGTTGTCCTGCATCGTCGACTGAATGGCGTCGAGATCCAGCCCGGCGGGGTGGCTGGCCCGCTGTTGTGTGGCCTCCAGCACAATCTGGGTAAACAGGTGGCGGCACTGGTTGGCGGCATTCACGAACGCTGAACTGCTGTAGCCGGTGCGGTTCACCGCCAACAGGTTGTGGAAGGCAGCAATCAGGCTGGGCGCGATGCCGGCCTGTACGACGGGTCGCCCCTCGCGGTAGCCGAGGTATTCCATGAACAATCCGCTGCTGATTCCCTGGAAATGTATCCAGTAAATACTCCAGGGTGTGTCGCGACTGGCGCTGTAACTGTGCGGGACACCCTGGGGCAGGAGTATCAGGTCGCCCGCACTGATCGTGTGGCGCTGTTCCCCAAGACGCAGACTGCCGCTGCCATCAACACAATAGAGAAGCAGGTTGTCATCATGCCGCAGCCTGCGCATCCGGTGGCCGCGGGCCTGCGGATAGTAGCCCATGGCCGTGGGGTAGCAGTCCCGTGTCAGGGGATGCCGATGCAGCTTCTCCAGCATGAAGGCGGGCGTCAAAAAACGCACACCTTCAGCGGGCAGCGGCCACTTCGAGGTGGTGCTCATGGACCACCGTTCAGGCGGTCCACATCCAGTGTGCGCAGCCGGTCGAAGTCGTAGGCGCTGAGGGTGAAAAACAGGTCGTAGCGGGCATCGCGCACGAACTGTTTGTCCTCCAGCGTATAGAACGCCAGCTGCCGCTCGCCTTCGGCGTCGCCGGTTGCAAGGCTGAAGGCCGGTTGGCGGGCACTGAGCTGCCGTCGCTGATCTTCATCGGCCACGCCGTCTACCTGCAGGTTGGCCAGTCCCAGTAGCAGCGCCTCCAGCTCCCGCGGCTCAGGTGATGCACCTGTGGCCGACTGCCAGCGGTTGCCCTCGCGGGTGAGCTGGAACCCGTCACCCCGCACCCGCTGCGGGTCCGCTACGCGCAACAGAGTCCGGTCAAGCCAGCCGCCGGCGTTTGCGGGTGCATCGAACGCACTGAAGGGCAGGCTGTAGATGGGGTCCCGGTTTGCATGGCGCGCATGAACCTGCTGGAAGGCCGGCGCCGTGCCGAGGAACACCGTGCTCTCCTCGCCCTCCGCGGTGGAAAGGCGGATACGCCGCTGGTAGTGGTAGTCCGCGACCTCGAAACGCTGCCGTGCCGGCACACTGGAGGCAACGGGAAAGCCGTGCCTGACCTCTGTTATCGCCTTCAGCAGGCGATCGACCTGCGCCGAATCGGCGCTGAGACCCGCCAGTTCAGGCAGGGTCCACCCCGCGGGGGTGCGCAGCAGCTCAACCTCCGCGCCCTGTGCATCGGCGATGCTGATCCGCGTGACGGTTTCCGCTGCAACGCTGAGCAGCGCTTCGCCCGGGTTCTCTGCCGCGAGGTGCTCCTGCGGCCAGTAGACGGCGGCGGTGATGGCGCACTGGATCATCAGTATCAGCAGCAGCACGCGAATCACAGTCCCAGCCTCCGCCGGTAGGCGCGCCGGCGCAGCGAGGTGCGCAAGCGGTGCACGCCAGCCAGTATCAGCAACCAGACGACCGCAAGGCCATAGTTCAGGTACTCGATCCACTGCTGGGCCTCGCGGCTCATCGGTGGCAGAGTGCGGTTGAAATGTGCCCGATTGCGGATGGACAGCAGTGACTGATCCTGCAGCGACCACTCCAGGGTATTCATGAACAGCTCCAGGGGGCTCAGGTACTGTGTGCCTGCTGCAGCGACCATGGCGTTCAGCATCTGGTCGTCCATGAAGTCGTTGGAACTGAACAGCACCAACCGTGCGGATTCCGCGGATCGCCGGAGCAGGCCCCGTGGTTCACGCCCGTTCTCTGCGCCGATGGCTGGCGCCCCCCGGGACGCGAAGGCCGACTGGAAGCGGCCCTCCAGCACAACGCCCAGGACCTGGCTGCCGGTTTCCCCTTCGACGACAAAGCGGGGACCGGCCTGACCTTCCTGCTGCGGCAGAATATCGCGATTTGCCGACGTCCAGGCCCGCTCTGAACTGCGCAGCAGTGTGATGCTGCGCAGGCCCTGAACGGGCTGCACCTCGATAGGCGCCGCCCAGCCCAGTGTCAGCTGCGGCAGGTTGGCGGTGATCGGGTGTTGCGGGTTCAGTGCCGGTGGCCTGATGTCGAGGAAGTAGGGGTAGTCGATCATCTGTACATCGCGGAACTCGTAGTCACCCACGCGGCGCAGAACCGGCGCCGGGAATGGTGCATTCTGTTCATCGAGCACCAGTTCAGGCGCAATGTGCAGTCCGTGTGCTGCCAGCCATGTGTCGAGGCCGCTGGGATAGTCCAGCAATCGCATCTCGCCATTGCTGAGCTCCACGCTGAACGGAGCGGTTGCCAGTACAACCGTGCCACCCCGCATCAGGAACTGGTCGATGGCAAACAGGCTGGCGGCATCCAGCGCGCGCGGTGCAACGACGGCGAGGATGTCCGCGTCGGGGTCGACACTGCCATCGCTGAGCTGTTCGCTGCGAATGGTGTAGTCCCGGGTGATGGCCTGCTCAAGATTGGCGAAGGTGGGCGCGCCGAGGTGAAAGCGTGCCATTTGCTCATTCATCTCCGGCACGGCCAGCGCCACGGTTTTGGTCAGGCCACCGGCGAAGCGGCGCAGACCCGCCTCCAGCACGGTGGCGAAGTCGTCCGGATCGAAGGCATCGGTGGGCAGCTGTACCACCTGGCGCTCGTCTTCCAGCGTGAGGTAGAACCAGAAACGCTGCTCTTCTCCCAGCCCGGCGATCATCGGCTGAAAGCCCCAGGTGTCGGCCAGGTGTTGCGCCAGCGCGCCGTCATTGGCTTCGGGCTCTGCAAAGCGGTAACTGAACTTGCCACCGGAGTTGGCAACCTGCGCATCCAGTTGCGCCTGGATGGCGTCGCGGTACTGGCGCAGCCGCTCCGGCAGCAGGGCGTGGGGAGAAACATACGCCACCAGCTGCACGGGTTGTTCGATGGTGCTGAACAGGTCATCGCCCAGCTGGTACTGCTGCAGTACATCCCGGATTGCCCGTGTCAGGTCGAACTCCGGATTGCGTAGGCGCACCTCCGCCTCCGTGTTGCCGGCGCTGCGCACATCGATCAGGTCGGTGAAGCCGAGCGTCGTGAACTCATCGCCATAGCGCACCAGGATGTGGAACCAGGCATTGACCAGCGTTGACTGGTAACGATCCGCGATCTGCAGCGGGGTGGCGTTCATGCGGAAGCGGTCCCGTGCCTCGCGCTCCAGCTCCGGGTGTTCCGCCGGATCGATGAACTCAACCCTGATCCTGCCGCTGCTCGCGCTGGCATACTCCTCAATCAGGTCGCGCAGCTGCGGCACCAGGGGCGCCAGCAGGGGATGGGTGCGATCGCTGAAATAGCCCCGGATTAACAGGGGCTCCTGCAGCTGGCCAAGGATCTGCTGCGTGGTGGGCGAGAGTGAGTACAGTCTGCCTTCGGTAACATCCAGCCTCATGCCGGACAGCGGCTGCAGCCAGAGGTTGGCCAGCAGCAGGTTGGCTAGCAGCAGTAAGATCGCGGCGGTCGCCCGCTGCTGCTTGCGGCTACGTATGTCGCGGGCCCAGCGCTCGCGCTCCAGACTGAACACGTTCAGGGCCAGAAAGCCGATGATCAGGCTCAGGCACCACCCCAGGTCGCGGATGTCGAGCACGCCCCGGGTGATATTGTCGAAGCGCGCGCCGCTGCCCAGCAGGCGCAGCCTTTCGGCGCTGCTGTCGGTGACCAGGGCTGTCAGCGTGCTGCTGCTCGCCAGATACAGCAGGCTACCCAGAACTGCGCTGCCGATGAGGCTCACAATGGGGTTATCCGTGCGTGCGGACACAAACAGTCCAATGCTGATGTATACCGCGCCGAGTAGCAGCGAGGCCAGGTACCCCGCAGCGACCGGGCCCCAGTCGAGGTCGGCCATGAGCGCGGCACTGACTGGCAGGGGCAGCGTTGCCAGCAGCGCCAGCAGTAGCAGGCCGGTGCAGGCGAGGAATTTCCCCAGCACGAAGCGCCAGATGCCTACCGGTTGCACCAACACGTGCTCAAGGGTGCCGGTGCGGCGTTCTTCACTCCACATGCGCATGGTCAGGGCCGCGCTGAGCGGTATCAGCAGCAGCGGCATCCATTCAAACAGCGGCCGCACATCGGCAATGTTGCGCGCGAACCAGGATTCCACCCAGAAAAACAGGAACAGGGTCAGCGCCGCAAAACCGGCCAGGAACAGCCAGGCGACAGGTGAGCCGAAAAACAGCCGCACCTCCTTCTGTGCCACGCGACGAATGACGCTGTTGGTGGTCACGTGCCGGCCTTCCCGGATGTGGCATCCCGGAAGATGCTGTCGAGGTCGCGCAGTTGGGGCTGCAACTGGAACAGGCTGGCGCCGGCCCGGACCACGCACTGGGCAATATTGTTTGCCGCGGTGTCGGCGTCTGCGTTTTCACGCAGTGTGAGCAGCCAGCTTTCTCCTCCGGCGATGTCGGCGCGCGGATGTACGGCCGCAATCTGCGGCAGCCGGCGCAGCCAGCGCTCGAGATCGGGCTCCTCGGTGCCCGCGCGCAGCACCAGGGTGCGGCTTTTACGCAGATCGGCCAGCGGTGCGTCCAGTACCAGACGGCCAGCGGCCATCACCAGCACCCGGTCGCAGACCGCCTCAACCTCCTGCATGATGTGCGTGGAGAGAATTACCGTGGCGCGCCGCGCCAGCCGCCGCAGCAGGTCGCGCATCTGGCTGGTCTGCCCGGGGTCCAGGCCATTGGTGGGTTCATCCAGAATCAGCAGTTGTGGCTGGCCGAGGATTGCCTGCGCCACCCCCACGCGCTGGCGCAGCCCGCGGGAAAGCTGGTGGATCGGGTCCAGTGCGCGTTCCCCCAGTGCCGTTGCGGCAATGGCTTCCTGCAGCGCCAGAGCGCGCTCACGCCGCGGGATGCCCTTCAGCGTCGCCACATAGTCAAGGTAGTCCGCCACCAGCATTTCGGGGTAGATCGGCAGGTGCTCAGGAAGATAACCCAGGGTCGCCTGCACCTGGCGGGCACCCTCTGCCATGTCGACGCCGGCGACAGTCACACTGCCGGTGGAGGGCTCCAGATAACCGCTGAGCATGCGCATGATTGTGGTCTTGCCGGCGCCGTTGTGCCCCAGCAGACCAACCACCTCGTTGGCGCCAATCTCGAACGAAACGTTGTCCACGGCCAGTGTGTTGCCGTAGCGTCTGGACAGCGAATCGACAGATATCATGCGGAAATCGCCGGTCTGTTCAGTCTTCGTGCCAGGGTTCGCGCATGGTGACGAACTCTTCGGCAGCGGTGGGATGGATGCCGATGGTGGAATCGAACAGTGCCTTGGTAGCACCTGCACGCAGTGCGATAGCCATACCCTGAACAATTTCTCCGGCATCGGGCCCCATCATGTGCAGGCCCACCACGCGGTCGGTGGCCTTGTCGACGACGAGTTTCATGAAGGTTTGTTCGTCGCGACCGCTGATGGTGTGCTTCATCGGGCGGAAGGTTGCCTTGAACAGGCGGATATGGCCGAACTTCGCCCGCGCCTGCTCCTCCGTGAACCCTACCGTGCCGATATTCGGCTGGCAGAAAACGGCGGTGGGTATGAAGTCATAGTCGACCTGCTGGCCCGCCTCACCGAACTGGCGTCGCGCGAAGGCCATGCCTTCCGCCAGCGCGACCGGCGTGAGCTCCATGCCACCGATCACGTCTCCCAGGGCAAAGATGCCGGGCTCATCGGTCTCGAAATGCTCGTCCACGGCGATGGTGCCAAACTCGGTGAGCTTGATGCCGGTCTGCTCCAGGCCCAGGCCGTCGAGGTGCGACTTGCGTCCGGTCGCATACAGCACGGCATCGGCGGTGAGCCGTGACCCATCCGTGAGCTCCAGTTCCAGGCCGTCAGCGCCGCGTGAGATGGATTCGACGTTAACCTCGAAGCGCAGATCCACGCCGGTTTTGGCAATCTCCCGCGCCGCGTGCGCGCGGATATCGGCATCGAAGCCGCGGAGGAACAGCGGGCCGCGATACAGCTGTGTGACGTGCGACCCCAGGCCGTTGAAGATGCCGGCGAACTCCACGGCAATGTAGCCGCCACCGACGATCACCAGGCGCTCGGGAAAGCTGTCCAGGTCAAACACGTCGTTGGAGGTGATCGCCAGTTCGCTGCCGGGAAACTGCGGAATATGCGGCCAGCCTCCGGTGGCGATGAGGATCTTTCCGGCGCTGTATTCGCGGTCCCCCACGGCGACGGTCGTCGCGTTGACGATGCGCGCCCGGCCGTCGATGACGTCGGCGTTGGCCCCTTTGAGCATCTTGCGGTAGATCGCGTTCAGTCGGGAAATTTCCGTTTTCTTGTTGTCGCGCAAGGTTGCCCAGTCAAACGCCGGTTTGCTGCTGTCCCAGCCAAATCCCCGGGCGTCCTCAAATGCCTTGCCGAACTCAGATGCGTAGACATAGAGTTTTTTTGGCACACATCCCACGTTGACGCAGGTGCCGCCCATATAGCGGTCTTCGGCGATTGCCACACGGGCGCCGAAGCTCGCCGCCATGCGTGCGGCGCGCACGCCGCCGGAGCCGGCGCCGATGACAAACAGGTCGTAATCTTTCTCGCTCACAGTGATCTCCCAGATTGAAGGGGCCAGTCTACCAGCCGCCGAGCATGCGCATAAGGCGAGGCAAATCCTGTATTATAGGCGGTGCTCGATGAATTCAAGGAACTGGGGAACATGAAGCGGATTATTCACTCTTTGCGCCCGGCGGTGACCGCCGTAGCGCTGGCGTCAGGCATGCTCGCGGGGAGCGCACTTGCTGCTGACGAAATCGTTCTCAAAAACGGCTCTCGTATTCTGGGAACAGTCACTGGCGTGCGCGATGGTGTTGTTACTGTGGATACCGAGTTTGCAGGCACGCTCAAGATACAGCAGGATCAGGTGGCAAGCCTTACGGCCAGCGAGCCGATTGTGCTCAAGCTCGCTGATGGCACGGTGGTTGAGGAGCCGGCGCTGCGTGTCGAGGACGAAACCCTGCTGCTGGCATCTGCAGGAGCGCCCGCGGCGACCTATCCGCTGCAGGAACTTGCCGTCAGCAACCCGCAGCCCTGGGAGCTGGGCATGGGCTACCGCTGGACCGGGTTGGCCAGCCTGGCGCTGGAGATGCAGCGCGGCAATACCGATACGGATGAGTTGGATTACAGCCTGGAGAGCGTTTGGCGCAGCCTTCAGGACCGCTACACGGTGCGTGTCAATGGCGAGAACGATGAGGCCAACGAGGTCAAGAATGCCCAAAACTGGACAGCGCTTGGCAAGTATGACCGCTTCCTCGAAGGGCCCCTCTACTGGGGTGTGAATGCATCGGCAGAGCACGACAAGTTTGCCGACCTCGACCTGCGCTACTACGTCGGTCCCTACATCGGTCGCCAGTTCCATGAGCGTCCCCTCTTGACCCTCTCCGCGGAAGTGGGCGGCGTCTATGTCAATGAGGACTACATTGTCGCGGAAGACCAGGACTACCTGGGTATGAACTGGTCGGTCGATGCCTCCAGCAACTATATCAGCGATGTGTCCAAGCTATACCTGAAACACACCGGCATCTGGAACCTGGACCAGTTGGAGGATGTTATTCTCGACCTCACCCTGGGCCTGTCGTTCCCGCTGATGTTCAACATCGAAGGCGCTGCGGAGATCCTGCTCGAGTACGATTCCGGCCTGCCACCCGAGGTGGACAAAATGGACCAGACCTACCGTTTCCGCGTGGGTTACAGCTGGTAGACCGGCTTCACTGGCTGCGGCGCACGGCCGCCGCCAGTTGCTCCAGCAGCGGCACCGTCTCCGCCAGTGACAGGCAGGCGTCAGTGATGCTCTGGCCGTAGTTGAGCGTCTCGCGTTCGGCGATTGGCTGGTTGCCACGCAGCAGGTGGCTTTCCAGCATCACACCCCGGATGGCACGCTGCCCCTGCTCCATCTGATCGCAGAGCGACGATACCACCACGGCCTGGCGCCCCGGGTCTTTGTCGCTGTTGCCGTGGCTGCAATCCACAATCAGGGATGCAGGCAGGTCGTGCTGTGCCAGCGCTGTTGCCGCGGCCTGCACCGCAGCGGCGTGGTAGTTGGCGCCGGTGGCACTGCCACCACGCAGGATCAGGTAACCGTGAGGGTTGCCGGTGGAGTGGAGTATCGCCGGCGTGCCTTCCTTGGTCAGCGATGGGAACCAGTGGCTGTGGCGCGCGGAGCGAATGGCATCGATGGCGACATCGATGTTGCCGTTGGTCCCGTTCTTGAAGCCCACCGGCATGGACAGGCCGGAGGCCAGTTCGCGGTGAATCTGGCTTTCCACCGTGCGCGCACCGATGGCCCCGAAGCTCACCAGATCGGCGTAGTACTGGCCAAAGGTGGTGTCGAGGAATTCACTGGCGGCGGCCAGGCCCAGTGTGGCCACGTCCAGCAGCACACGGCGGGCCTGGCGCAGCCCCTTGTTGATGCGGAAGCTGCCGTCCAGGTCGGGGTCGTTGATCAGTCCCTTCCAACCCACAACCGTGCGCGGTTTCTCGAAATACACCCGCAGCACCGGCAGAATCGCATCCTCAAGTGGTGCGCAGGCGCTTTGCAATTGACTGGCGAAATCCAGCAGCGCAACCGGGTCGTGCACAGAGCAGGGGCCCACGATCGCCAGCAGGCGGCGGTCCTCGCCAGCGAGTACGGACTCGATGGTCCGCCGCGCACTGGCAATGGCGCCACGTTGTGCTGCGGGTAGTGGCAACTCCTCGGCCAATACCCAGGGCGTGATTAACGGCTGTGCGCCGTGAATGCGCACGTCATCCGTGAGGTCTGGCAGGTTGTGGTCGGTCATTGGGGTGCCGTTCGGGAATGTGGTCGGCCATTGTCGCGCACGGCTGCCGGGCCGACAAGGCAACCTGCTGGTGTCAGCCTTCGGGGTTGGTCTGTCGCCGCGCGGCAATCTGCGCCTGCACCGCCTCAACATGGGCCTGGCTGCTGCTGACGCGCGAAATAATCCACAGCGCGGCCAGCAGGGGTGGAATGACCCCGAGGCCGAGTGCGTAGACCAGGCCATGCTGCGTGGCGAGAGGTACGTCACCGGGGCGCATCCCGGTTTCCAGGCCGATGATGTCCAGTGCCAGGCCACCGTAGAGCGGCCCGGCGACGGTTGCCAGCTTGCTGACGAAGTTGATGACGGAGAAAAACCCGGCTTCCTGCCGCATGCCGTGGTCCAGTTCATGCTCGTCGGTGAGGTCGGCCACGATGGAGGTGCTGCTGACGATGCGCACCATGAACAGGTACATGAAGATGAGCATGAAGATAAAGTTCAGGATGAAGGTCAGGCTGCTGCTGTCGGTTGGCAACCAGCCGAACAGTTGCAGTGGGTAGAGCCACAGGCAATTGAGAATCAGGCAGGAGAGTGACAGCTGCACCAGGCGCTGCTTGGAAAAACGGCGGCCGAGGGGGCCCAGCGTCAACATGGCCAGTGCCACGCCGAGCAGCGTTGGCAGGGACAGGATGATGGAGATCTCGGCAGCGGAAAATGCCCAGAAGAACGTCCATACCAGAATATTCAGCGTGCTGATGACACCGTAGGCCGAGGTGGCTGCGATGTCGTAGCCGATCAGCAGGCGAAAATTGCGGTTGCCCAGGGTGCGCCGCAGATCACTGAACAGGGTCCGCAGTGTGGTGCGACTGTTGCCCCCGGGCTGGGCCACCTCCGGCTGTATATGGCGCCGCGTACCCAGGGTGCTGAGTGTCGCCATGACCCACACCACCGCGCAGGACAGCATGCCATACAGCGGATAGCGCGAGGGATCAAAGCGTCCGTCCACGCCATCCTGCTCGGGGAAGATGACGGTCAGGGCCACGGCGGGCAGCAGCACGGCGCTGAGGAACATGAAGCCCATGCGCGCGCCGAGCACCTGGCTGCGTTCGTGGTAGTCGCTGGTGATTTCCGCCGACAGCGCGAGATGGGGTATGGCGAAGGTCGTGACAAAGGTCCTCACCCACAGCGACCAGAACAGCAGCCAGCCTGCAAGCCAGGTGCTGTTGTCGACCACTGCTTGCGGCGGGGTGAACAGGCCGACAAAACCCAGCCCCAGCGGGATGATGCTCAGCGCCATGAAAGGGTGACGACGCCCGTGCCGGCTGCGCAGCCGGTCGGAGAGGGAACCGACGAGTGGATCGGAAATACCGTCCCAGATCAGGCTCACCGCGATAATCAAACCCGTGATGGTTCCGCTCAGGCCCAGCACCTGCGTGTAGAACAGCAGGATAAACATCGTGTACGCCGCTTCCTTGGCTGCGCCGACAGCGCCGCCAGCGCCGTACAGAACGCGGGTACCGAGTGAGGTCGTCATCTGGCTTGCGCCTTGCCTGCTCTGTCTAGCGCGCCCCCTTGATCAGGCTGCGGAAGCGGTCAACCAGTGTTTCATGCTTGTAGTCGGTGAACTCGCCGGCGTCCATGAACAGGCCATGTTCACTGCAGGTCTCGTACCAGATGTGCGGCTGTTCCGGGTCGCAGGTCTTCTCCATGTCCCGCTGACAGCGGGGGCAGGCAATGTCTTCCACCGCATCCCACTTGCGGCCTTCTGCAGGGAGGCCGACATCCAGTGCGTCTCCCATCCAGCGTGCTTTCAACCGGTCGGCTTCTCCGCTATCGAACCAGAGGCCCTGGCAGTGGCTGCAGCGATCAATGGTGATGTTCCCGTAACTCACCTCGTTCATGCCGTGGCCGCATTTGGGGCATCTCAGGCTGTGTTGGTTCGGGTCGTACTCCATGGCGGTTCCTGTTCAAGACGGTGCGTACCGCATCCGGGCGGTACTGGGGGAAAAGCGTGTCGATGAGTCTAGCGCAGCATCATTTGTTTGTCCCCTGTCGGTTGGTCCCCCTTTTGTCGTGACGCAGATGCTGCGCACCCGATACTCGTGAGATGCGAAAGCTGGTAGATTTGCCGCGTTTGTCCGGTTTCACAGGATACCCGTATGCCCGCTTCTCTCCTGTCGCTGCTCGGTTTAATGCTTGCGACCCTTGCGTTCGCCTCCCAGGCCGAAGTGCCTGACGCTGCTGAATTGTACGCCCCCTGTGCGGCATGCCATGGGGCATCGGCAGAGGGTAATGTCGCCCTGCGGGCACCGCGTCTAAATCACTTGCGCCCCGTCTATATCCTCGCCCAGCTGGACAAATTCCAGCGTGGCCTGCGCGGTGGAGCAGACGCCACGCTGGCGGCGCAGCAGATGGCGGCGTCCACCGGTCTGTTGCCGCCGGTGGAGCGTCTGCCAGATCTGGCCATTTATATCAGCGAACTGGAGAGCGGCGCCTCGCCGTCCACACTGGCTACCGGCGATGCGATAGCGGGCGGCAGGACATTCATGCGCTTGTGCGGGGCTTGCCACGGCGCGAACGCGGACGGCAATGTGGCGCTGAACGCGCCTCGCCTGGCGGGCGCGGACGACTGGTATCTGCTCGCCCAGCTGCACGCGTTCCGCGAGGGCCAGCGGGGTCGACACCGGGAAGACCGCACCGGCCGGCAAATGCGCAACATGGCGGCGATGCTGAACGACGAGCAGGCGCTGCAGGACGTCATTGCCTACATCCGCAGTCAGGGAGAGTGAGCCCGCAGTGTGGCGGCCTGCGGGTCCAGTGTGCCGATTCACGGTGGCGTGAGACAGATCAATAAATAGGCATTGCGCGCAGAGCAATTCCGCCTACACTGAAGAAGCGGTACCCGTTTATTCATTAGAGTGAAATGCCCATGCTGGAAAGAGAAATGTCGCAGGCCGTAAAAATGGCTGAGCAGGCGAATAAGAAGGTTGAGCAGCTGCAGAAGAAACTGCTTTCCGAAACGGAAAAGGCGCACGCCAAGGTCAAGGCAGACCTGACCGCGGCGCGTAAAAAACACACCGCGGCCAATACCCGCCTGAAAAAGGCGCGCAGTGCATTGCGCGGCAAATCCAGCACGGCAAGCCAGAAGCGTGTGGAAGAACTGGTGAAGCAGGTGCAGGAGCTGGCAGAGTCGGTGGCGAAAATGGCCAAAGCCGCTTATGCCTCCTTCGAAAAGCTGGTGCCCATCCAGGCTGATCTCGCGCTGGAGTCACGGCGGGCGCAGGCTGCCGATAAAGCAGCGTCCATGGTAGAGAAAGCGGCTGCGCGGCGTAAGGCAGCGAGTAAGCCGGCGGCGAAAAAGAAAGCGTCCGGCGGAAAGGCCAAGGCACCAGCCAAACGCAAAGCGGCAGCGAAAAAAGCGACGGTGAAGAAGGCCCCGGCGAAGAAAAAAGCGGTGGCCAAAAAAGCACCCGCCCGCAAAGCTGCGCCGAAAAAAGCCGCTGCGAAACGCGCACCGAAGAAAGCCAGCGCCAGTTAAATGGCCTTCTGATCCCCGTTCCGTCGCGCCCGGCGTGGCGGGGGTCAACGCGTTGGCGTGACCCTGATCAGGGCGCCGTTTTCCGCGTCGGTCAGCAGGTAAACGAAACCGTCAGCCCCTTCCCGCACGTCCCTGATACGCGCACCGAGTTCTGCGAAAAGTGGCATTTCATCGATCACCACACCATCGCGCAGTGTGAGAAGGCGTACTTCCTTGTCGACCAGCGCGCCGACCAACAGCTTGCCCTGCCAGGCGGGAAACTGCTCGCCGCCATACCACGCCAGGCCAGAGGGTGCGATGCTCGGTACCCAGACCTGCAGCGGTGGCGTCATGCCCGGCAGCTCACTGTAGGGAGAAACGTAGGCGCCGCTGTAGTCCACGCCATGGGTCGCCGCCGGCCAGCCATAGTTGCTGGCTGCGCGCAGAACGTTCACCTCATCCCCGCCCTTGGGCCCGTGTTCGTGCAGGTAGATTGTGCCGCTTGCGCGATCCAGTGCGAGCCCCTGCGGGTTGCGGTGGCCCAGCGTCCAGACCCGCTCGCTGCCCGGCGCCCGAAACGGGTTGTCATCGGGTACGCTGCCGTCCTCGCGGATGCGCAGCACCTTGCCCAGTTCGTTGCTGCCATCCTGCGCTTTCTCGCGGAAGTCAAAACCGTCTCCGGTCGCCAGCAGCAGCGTGCCGTCGGGCAGGAACAGCATGCGCCCACCGTAGTGCTGCGCGGTGTTTTTCTGGTCAGCGACCCAGAGAATATCCTCTCCGCCCACCAGCCTTTTGCCGCTGAGGCGCGCGCGGAAGATCGCGGTACCGTTGGCGAACTGATCGCCCTTGGCGTAACTCAGATAGACCAGCTGATTGCTTGCAAACTGCGGGTGTAGCAGGACATCGAAAAACCCGCCCTGGCCAGCAACGAAGGTCTCTGGTACGCCCTCCAGCGCTGTACGGCCAGTGCCGTCAGCCTGAATGTGCAGCAAGGCACCGTTGCGTTCAGTGACAAGAAAACTGCCATCGGGCAGTTGAGCGACAGACCAGGGGTGTTGCAGACCCTCCGCCAGGGTTTCAAGACGATAGGTACTCGCTGCCGCGGCGTCGGCTGCCGCAGCTTGGGCTGACCCGGCATGCAGACTGAGGCTGAGGCCGGCAGCGGCGAGAAAACGAAGTGTGACGGCGAGAACAGGCATGGGCTTTTCCTTTGCGGTGCGCCGGTTCATTATAAACACTCCCTGCACTACCGGTAGTCGCCCATGATTCGCGTCCTGAAAGCTTTTTTCCCTGCGGTATTGCTCGCCTATGTCGTTGCAAGCCTGTTCGCCACCCAGACGGTGCTGGCCAATCTGGGGGACCTGGGTGTGCCAGTGCCCATGGCGGTACGGCTGGAGGCAAGCCTGCACGACCTGATGGGTATGACGGCCTACCTGCTGCTGATTCTGCTGGCCTTTGTGCTGGCCATGCCGGTGGCGGCAGGCCTTGTGCGGGCGCACAGGGCGCCGGGGTCGCGCCTGTTCTGGTTCACGCTGGCAGGTTTCAGCGGGATGCTGGCACTGCACCTGATCATGCGCGAGGTGTTGGGTATCTGGGTAGTTGCTGCGGCGCGGGAGTGGGACGGACTGTTGCTGCAATGCCTTGCCGGCGCGCTCGGCGGCTGGCTGTTCGCCGTTATCAGCAAGGCGCGCCCCGCCAGCGCCTGATACGGGTGTGGAGCGCGCTAGATGATGCGCGAGAACCGGTTGCCTGACAGCTTGGTGTGATCGATGTAGGCGTCGAACTCCATGCAGAGCCGCCGCACCAACAGACGACCCGCGGGCATCACACGAATGCCCCCGGCATCCAGTTCAATCAGGCCGTCGCGCGCCAGGGCAGGCAGGCGCGCCAGTTCGGGCGCAAAATAGTCCTGAAAGTCGATACCGAACGCTGTCTCGATAGCGGCGTAGTCCAGGCCGAAATTGCAAATGAGCTCGTTGATGACTGCCTTGCGCAGCAGATCATCGTCACTGAGGCTGATGTGTTTCGCCAGCGGCAGTTGTCCGGACTCGATAGCCTGTGCGTAAGAGGTCACATCCTTGTGATTCTGGAAGTGGCTGTTGCCGAGGGCATTGATGGCAGAGACACCGAAGGCCAGCAGGTCGCAGTCCTTATGTGTTGAATAGCCCTGAAAATTGCGGTGCAGTGTGCCCTGCATCTGGGCCAGGGCCAGCTCGTCCCCGGGGAGGGCAAAGTGGTCCATGCCGATGTATTCATAGCCCGCCGCCAGCAATTGCTCAATGCTCTGGTGCAGGATGGCCATTTTCACGGCGGGCTCGGGCAGTTGCCGCTCGTCGATCTGGCGCTGGGTCTTGAACATTTGCGGCATGTGCGCGTAGTTGAACAGGGAGAGGCGGTCCGGCCGCAGCGCGATCACCTGGTCCAGCGTGCGTGCGAAAGAGCCCTCGCTCTGTCGCGGCAGGCCGTAGATCAGGTCCATGCTCAGTGACTTGAAGCGTTCTCTGTGAATCGCCGCCACCAGTGCAGACACTTCTTCCACGCTGTTGAATCGGTTTACCGCCTGTTGTACATCGGGGTCGAAATCCTGCACGCCCATACTCACCCGGTTGAAACCCAGCCCGCGCAGGTGCGCAATGCGTGCCGGCTCCATGCCGCCCGGATGTATCTCGATCGAGAACTCACCGCTATCGTCATCCGCAAGCTGGAAGTGTTGCCGGGTCTGCGCCATCAACGCCTGCATTTCGTCATCTGAAATGTAGGTCGGTGTGCCTCCCCCCCAGTGCAGCTGGCGCACAATGCGTCCGGGCCGCACAGCATCGGCCTGCAGGGCGATTTCCCGGTACAGCAGCTGCAGGTAGTCCGTGGCCCGCTGCCGGTTTGCGGTGATGATTTTGTTGCAGGCGCAGTAGTAGCAGACGGTGTTGCAGAACGGGATGTGGAAGTACAGTGACAGCGGCGCGCCCGCCGTGTTGCTGGCAGCTACGGCTTCGCGCCACAGCGTGTCGCTGGCATCGTCCTGAAACTGTGCGGCGGTGGGGTACGACGTGTAGCGCGGCCCGGCGAGGTTGTAGCGCGCGATCAGGGCCGGGTCCCACAGCGAAGACCCGGTCAACCCCGGGGTGGGCACGGAGAGTGCGGTCATGGCGAGAGGCCTGTTACAGGAGCAGTGCGCAGTGTAATGCGCGCTACCCCGGTTGCTGTTGACCTGCATCAAGCCATTGCGCTGCCGGTTCAGCGCATCCTGCCTATTCCCCGCTGTGTGTCCCGTGTGCCCGTACTGGTGTCGGGACCACTCGGCAGGCTGATGAAGTGTTCCACGGGAAAGTCGATGGCGTCGCGGTCGCGGTCAAGCACGATCAGGCCTGGCTCATCCGTTGTCAGCCAGGCTCCGCAGGCCTCGCCGGCATCGCAGATGAACAGGTCGTTGTCGGCGTCGGTACCGGCAAACAGCTGGTAGTTGCCTGCGGCAAGATCGCGGAACCGGAACGCGTAGCGCCCGGCTTCTGCCCGCGCCACGCTCTGTGCGACAGCCGCATCCAGCGCCGGGTCGTAGACAATGATGTACACGACACCGACGTCAGCGACTGCCGCATCGCCTACAGACAGCAGCGCCCGAATCTGCAGAGTGTTGGCGCTGGAGCGCGCGCTGACGTTACCTGCGTAGAGGCCGTCGGCGAGGCCATCGCGGTCAACCTGAAGGCGGTAGCGGCCGAGGCCACTGGCATCCACTTCCAATTCCGTGACGCTCAGCCAGGCCGCATCGCTGTTGATCTCCAGGACGTGCAGTTCGCCGCCACCGCCATTGCTGAGGGTGATCTCCAACTGCTCCCGTGTGCCACCGAAGTTCAGCGACTGGCTGGACGCGCGCAGGGCGGCCGGCGGTGCAAACACCTCTCCAATGCTGTCCAGTGCCGCCGCCACAGCTTTGCGGGCATTGACCAGCCCGTGGCCATAGCGGTCGTCCCGTCCCGCTGCGCCCAGGTCATCCGTGAGGCTGCCGCTCTGCAACAGCGATTCCACCTGCGGCCCGTTGAGTTCAGGGTTGATGCTTTTCATCAGCGCGATGACCCCTGCGACGTGCGGTGCGGCCATCGACGTGCCATTGAGGAAGGTGTAGGCGAACTCCACACTTCCGGCCTCGGCGGATCCGCTGGTGCTCAGCACGCCATCCGGATACCCGTCGCCGTTGAAATCCGTACTGCCATCACCGCCGGGTGCCGCAATATCAATGGACGCGCCACGGTTGCTGTAACTGGCCAGTTCCCGCTGTGCGTCCACGGCCGACACGGCAAGTACGCCATCGTAGGAGGCCGGGTAGGCGGGCGTGCTGGTGGCTTCGTTCCCCGCCGAGGCGACGACGATGATGTCGCGTTCCCGCAGCTGTCGGTACAGTGACTGGTTGATCTCGCTGAAGCCCTCGCCGCTCAGGCTCAGGTTGATAATGGCTGCGGGCGTCGCGGGAAAGGTGCCGGAGTCGTTGGCGAGGCCCGCGGCAAAACGCACCGACTGAGCCACGTCGTAGGAGGTGCCGCCGTCGTCGTCCAGTGCCCGCAGGGGCATGATGCGCGCGCCCCAGGCGACGCCTGCAACACCGATGCGGTTGTTGCCCCGCGCCGCGATCGTGCCCGCGACGTGGGTGCCGTGAAACCGGCTGTTGCCGGGGTTGGCCCGGTTGCCCGGGTCTTCGGGATTGGGGTCGATGCCGTTGCCGTCAGCCGCCGGGTCGCGCACAAAGTCATAGCCCGGTACCAACTGCCCGGCGAGGTCGGGGTGGCCGGAGAGAATGCCGGTATCGATCACCGCCACAATGACACCGGGGTCACCGATGGTCACCTCCCAGGCTGCGGGCAGCCCGATCAGCGGATAGTGCCATTGCAGGCCGTAGGCATTGTCGTTGGGTTCCAGTGCGGGACGCAGGCGGTAGTTGGGTTCCGCATGACGTACGTCGGCCTGCTGGCGCAGCTGCTTGACGCTGATCAGGGTCTCCCACCGCCCGCGCAGCGGCGCGGAGCGGAAATCATCCGCTCGCTGTGCCGCCGTGCCCAGTCGCTGCCGCTCCGCCTGGCCGGCGAGGATTTCCAGAAGGCGGGCACGCCCCGGGCCACCGGCGCGCTCTTGCATACCCATCTGGTAAGCGAGGTCGGCATGGAAGAAGCCGGGGGCGAGCAGGTCGCCCTCCGCGAATTCGACAATTACCTCCCCATGGACCAGCTCCGCGTCGACACGGGCGCCGGGCAGGGCGGGGCTGCCCACCGCGAGGATATAGTTGGTGGCGCCGACAAAGGCCGTTACGTTGACCAGGTAGCTGCCATTCTCCGGTGCACTGACGGTTTCGATTTCGCCGGTTTCCACGGAGAAGTCCACGACCTCGCCATCTTCACTGTACAGGTACAGGTCGGCATCCGCGTCCTCGAAGTCTGCCACCAGCAGGGTGACTGACTGCCCCTCCAGCAGTTCGAGGCGGAAATAGTCATCGATATCGCCATTGACCTGCGAGCGCCCCTCGGCGCCGGTGCCCGGCTGGTTCACATAGCCGCCCAGGGTCACCGGGTTAGCGAGGGGCTGCGCACTCGCCGGCGTATCGTTGGGCGTGTAGAGGCTCGCGGTGTCGTTGGTGTCGCCATCCACCGCCTGGCTGCTGGCGGCCAGTACGCTGCCGCTCAGCTCCCAGCGGGTGAGGGCGTTGCCGGTCACTGCCACGGTGGTGGACGCGTTGCTGCTGGCCCCATCGTTGTCGGTCACTGTCAGTGAGAAGGCGAGGACGAGGTCGGCGCTGCTCTGCGGCGCTGTGAAGCTGGCGGTTGCGGTGTCGTCGCCCGCCAGCGTGACGGCGGGCCCCTGGGTCTGGCGCCATTCGTAGCGGCTGATGCTGCCATCAACGTCCCTGGAGCTGCTGCCGTCCAGGGTGACCTGGCTGCCCCCCGCCACGGTGGCGGGGGCTGTTACCTGCGCAACCGGGGCCTGGTTGACCGCAGGTTGCGCGGTCCCGCCACCGCCGCCGCCACCGCAGCCTGCCAGCAACGCCGCCAGGCATAGCAGTCCGATGAATCGCTGTCCGATAGGGTATCCCGTGCTGTAGCGTCGCTGCGACATGTTCTGGTTTCCGGCAGGGTGCTGTCGCAGTATAGCGGCAAATACGGCGCAGGAATCCGCCCCTGCGATACGCGCTGTGGGTGCCCTTGTGCTGTCCCGATCCTGCCCATGAAAAGCCGTGGATTTGTTGCTTTTACAAAAACATTGCTCTAATTTGTACACACGTGTGCAATTTTTGTGCAGCGCCAAACCCTAACCGATAATTCAGTGCCAACCGCAGAGAGAGAAGGTCATGTCCGATAAATTGATTGTGGTGTCGTCCGACTGCCACGCAGGCCTCCATATCGCCGATTACAAGCCCTATGTGGAATCCAAATACCACGACATCATGGATGTGGCGGTACCGGTGCAGATGGAGATGACGCAGAAGGCCGAGCAGAGCTTCCTGATCAAGGAAATCAACGATGCCTGGCGCGCGCCGATCCAGCAGCAGCTGACCGGTGCCTGGAGCTACGATGAGCGCATCAAAATGCTCGCCAACGACGGTATTGCTGCCGAGGTGATTTTCCCCGATGGCATCACCGAGATGAATACCCCGCCCTTCGGCGCCGGGCTGGGACTGTCGCCCCGTGACGCCGTGCCCGAACTGCAGTGGGCCGGCGCCATGGCACACAACCGCTGGCTGGCGGAGTTCTGCGCCAACGATCCCGCGCGCCACATCGGCGTGGCTTCGATCCCCCTGCTGTGGGATGTACAGCAGGCGGTTGATGCTGTGCGCTGGTGTGTCGACAACGGCCTGAAATCGGTGATGATTCCGACACTCTGGGGCGACAACGATCCCTATCACCACGTCAAGTACGATCCATTCTGGGAGGTCTGCCAGGACCTGGGTGTGATCATCCACTTCCACTCGGGGCCCGCGCCACAGCCCGAATACTTCGGCAAGCAGTGGCCGGCAGAAGATCTCAGCGACCAGCTCCCCGGTGCCATGGGTATCTATGTCTCCGAGGTGATGTGGTGGCTTTACCGTCCCCTGACTTTCATGATCTGGGGCGGCGTGTTCGAGCGTTTCCCGCGCCTCAAGGCGGTGATGACAGAAGGGGGCACCGTGTTCATGCTGCCGCCGTGGCTGCGCCTGCTGGACCACAACTACTTTGATGTGCAGTTCTCGGCCAAACTGGGCGATTTCCGCAGTCACCTGTCGATGTCACCGGGTGAGTACTTCCAGCGCAACATCGCGGTGGGTGCCTCCTGTGTGCCGCGCAGGGATATTGAGCTGCGCGGCGTGCTGGGTGTGGACAAAATGATGTGGGGCAGCGACTACCCGCACCCCGAGGGTACCTGGCCCAACACCCAGCAGTATTACCTGGAGACCTTCGCTGGCATTCCCGAGGCCGATGGGCGCAAGATTCTCGGCGAAAATGCGATTGCCTGGTACGGCCTGGACCGCAACCGCTTGCAGGCCGTGGCCGACAAGATCGGCCCCAGCAGTGCTATCTTTCACGCCACAGGAGAAGCCGCATGACCAGAATCGTCGAAGCCTGCGAGTCCAAGACCAACACCACTCCGGAGTTCCCGATGGGCTGGTACTCCGTGGCCCGCAGCCACGAGTTGCAGGTCGGGGAGGTGAAGCGGGTACACGCCTTTGACCGTGAGTTTGCGCTTTATCGTACGCGCTCCGGCCAGGCCGTGCTGCAGGATGCCTTTTGCCCGCACCTCGGTGCGCACCTGGGTGTCGAGGGGCGCGTTGTCGGCGAATCCCTGCGCTGTCCCTTCCATGGCTGGCGGTTCGACACGCAGGGCACCTGTGTCGAGATCCCCTACTGTGATGAGATCCCCGAACGGGCACGGATTCGCACCTGGCACACCGAGGAGGGCAATGGCGAGGTATACATCTGGTTCCATCCGCAGAATCTGGCGCCAAAGTGGCCCCTGCCCAAGCTGGCAGAGCTGAGTGACGAACACTGGACGGCGCCGCGCTACGCGGAATTCGAAGTGCCGGCCCACATTCAGGATATCGCGGAGAACTCCTGCGATCCGGTGCACTTCCGCTATGTGCACAAGCAGCCTGATGTGCCGCCGTCGGAAGTGACTGTGGATGACGATGGACGCACCCTGCACCTGCGCTCGGATTCCAGCCAGTCGCAGTTTCCCAGCCAGCTGCACGCCATGGTGCTCAACCCCGGCCTCGCCGTTGTGCGCACCAGCTATGGCCCGAATGCGGAAATGGTGGTGTATAACAGCGCCCAGCCGATCGACCGCCACACCACACTGCTGCGCTGGACACTCACTGTGCGTCGGGAGATCGAGGACCTGGCCGGGGACGATGTGATGAAAGGCATCATCGCGGGTATCCAGGACGACTACCCGATCTGGGCGAACAAGGTGCACAAGCACAAGCCGGTCTTCTGTCGAGAGGACAAAACCCTGGTGCTGTACCGCAAGTGGGTGCGCCAGTTTTATATTAACGCTGAGGACATTAGCTGATATGCAGGACTTTACAGGTAAGGTCGCCGTTATCACCGGCGGCGCAAGCGGTGTAGGCCGGTCACTGGCCTTCGCCCTTGGCCGTCGCGGTGCGCGGATTGTGGTCGGCGACGTGGATGAAGCGGCCATGCAGGATATCGACCAGGCCCTCGCCGCCGAGGGCATTGAAGCCCGGGTCGCGCACTGCGATGTCACCAGCGTGGCCAGTCTGGAGAGCCTTGCCAATGTCGCCAGTGAGCACTTTGGTGGTGTGCAGCTGGTGTTCGCCAACGCGGGTATTGGCGCAGGCGAATCCGGCGCCATGTGGGACTATTCGGAAAAAGACTGGCAGTGGTGCTTCAACGTCAATATCTGGGGCGTCATCAACTCCATTCGTGTCTTCATGCCGCGACTGATCGCCGCCAACGCGCCCGCGCACTTCGTGGTCACAGGCTCCGGTAACGGCGCACTGCTGGTGTTCCCGGACGCGCCCATCTACACCGCCAGCAAGGCTGCCGTGCACGCCATCACCGAAAACCTGCACTATCAGGTGCAGGCGGCGCAGAGCCCGGTCAAGGTCAGCGCCCTGTTCCCGGGCCCGCACGTGGTGGAGACGGGCTTGTTCAACTCGGGACGTGTGCGCCCGGAGGCCTTGAAAAAAGAGGTTGAAGGCAACGCCTCCGGCATCAGTTCGGTGGAGGACATGAAGCGCATGGCGGCGGAATACGGCATTGAGCTGCAGACCACGCACCCCGATGAGGTGGCGGCAATGGCGGTGGCCGGCCTGGAGCAGGATGCCTTCTGGCTACTGGCAACAACCCCGGAAACCGATGAGAAGATCCGGGCCCGGGCCGAGATGATCCTGAACCGCACGACGCCGGTGCCCGCCATGGTGGGTGGCTGAACACGCTTCAGGACTGTGATAACCACAATAAGGAAGATAAACGATGTCTACAGCAACAGCTGCCCCACAGGGCAATACGGGCGATATCGCCAATTGGCCGATGCTCAAGATTGTCTACCGCACGGACCCGGAGGCCATCGCCGCCGTGCTGCCCCCGGGGATCACGCCCGGGGCTGATCCCTACGTCAACCTGACGATCTACAACGTGCCAGTGCCGGATGAGCCCGAGTACGGCATCCTGCAAACGGTGAATGCCGACTATAACGGTATCGCGGGCGAGTACGCGTTGGGCTACGGGATTGATCAGGAATCGGCGATTTTTATCAGCCGCGACCACAATGGGCAGCCCAAGTATCCCTGCGAGACTGACTACTATCGGCTGGGGTCCGCCGTGCGTGCACGCTGCACGCACCAGGGCTACACATTTGTCGAGTTTCGCGGCACGGCGAGTGGAGAGAACGAGCCGCAGGCGGAATTCGACATGCACGAGTGGTGGGTCAAGTTTTCCCTGGCAGTCGGTGTGATGCCGGACGCGGCCCACGGCTATGACTTCCCGCCGCATGTGGTCCATGTGCTGAGCCGCTACGGCTGCGCCTGGAAGGAGCGCGTGGACGGCGAGCTGGTGCTGCACGACAGCCCCTGGGATCCGCTCGCGAGCCGCCTGCCACTGCGTGAGCAGATCTCGGCGCACCTGTGGTGGCCGACTTTCCTCGGGCGGGAGATCAAGCTGGCAGGCAAGCTCGACCCCGAAGCCTTCAAACCCTTCACGGATACCATTTCCGGTTCCCGCTGGAAGGGCACCCAGGGTGGGCCACTGCGCACCTGAGCGACCGCATCACAGGCAAAAAAAATGGCCAGCCCCGCAAAGGGCTGGCCATGGGTTACCGCGGCTAATCCGCGCGATCAGATGTCGAAGCGGTCCAGGGTCATAACCTTGGTCCATGCCGCAACGAAGTCACGCACGAATTTCTCCTTCGCATCATTCGCTGCATACACTTCCGCGATGGCACGCAGCTCCGAGTTGGAACCGAACACCAGGTCAACCGGCGTGGCAGTCCACTTCAGTTCGCCCGAGGCGCGATCGCGACCCTCGTAGATGCCCGCAGTGCTTTCCGACTTGGACCACACGGTGCCCATGTCCAGCAGGTTGACGAAGAAGTCATTGCTGAGCGTGCCGGGGCGGCTGGTGAAGACGCCGTGATCCGCTCCGCCCGTGTTGGCGTCCAGTGCACGCATACCGCCCACCAGCACGGTCATTTCCGGCACCGTCAGTGTCAGCAGGTTGGCGCGATCGACCAGCTGGTCAGCTGGTGACCGGTAGGCTTCTGCACTGTAGTAGTTGCGGAAGCCGTCAGCCTTCGGCTCAAGCGGTGCGAAGGAGGCCGCATCGGTCATCTCTGCGGTCGCATCGGTGCGGCCCGGCACGAAGGGGACGTCGATCTTGACCCCGGCCTCTTTCGCCGCCTGCTCAATGGCTGCGGCACCGCCCAGCACGATCAGGTCAGCCAGTGAGACCTGCTTCTTGCCCCGGCGCTGTGCTGCATTGAACTCGCTCTGCACTGACTCCAGGGCAGCCAGTACTTTCGCCAGCTCCGCCGGATCGTTGACCGGCCAGTCTTTCTGCGGTGCGAGGCGAACCCGTGCACCGTTGGCGCCACCGCGCATGTCAGAGCCGCGGAATGAGGAGGCTGAAGCCCAGGCTGCGCGCACCAGTTCCGGCCCGGTGAGGCCCGTGTCCAGGATCGCGTCCTTCAGCTTGCTGATGTCCTTGGCATCGACCAGCTCGTGCGTGACCTCGGGGACAGGGTCCTGCCAGATCAGCGTTTCTTCCGGTACGTCGTCCCCGAGGTAGCGCGCCCGTGGGCCCATGTCGCGGTGGGTCAGTTTGAACCAGGCGCGGGCAAAGGCATCCTCGAAGGCCTTGGGATTTTCCAGGAAGTTCTGGGAAATCTTGCGATAGGCCGGGTCAAACTTCAGCGACAGGTCGGTTGTGAACATGATGGGCTGGTGCGCCTTGCCCGGGATGTGGGCATCCGGCACGGTGTTGGCGGCCTGGCCGTCCTTGGGCACCCACTGGATGGCGCCGGCAGGGCTGCGCGTCTGTTCCCACTCGAAGGCGAACAGGTTGCTCAGGTACATCATGCTCCACTGTGTGGGCGCTGCCGTCCAGGCACCTTCAAGGCCGCTGGTCACGGTGTCTTCGGCATTGCCCTTGCCGCAGGAGTTCTTCCAGCCCAGGCCCTGCTCTTCCAGCGGGGCCGCTGCGGGTTCGGGGCCCACGCACTCATCCGGCTTGTGCGCACCGTGCGCCTTGCCGAAGGTGTGGCCGCCGGCGATCAGCGCAACGGTTTCCTCATCGTCCATGGCCATGCGACCAAAGGTTTCGCGGATGTCCTTGGCGGCCAGCAATGGGTCGGGGTTGCCGTTGGGGCCTTCGGGGTTCACGTAGATCAGGCCCATCTGCACCGCAGCCAGGGGGTTGGCCAGCTTGCGGTCGCCGCTGTAGCGTTCATCGGCGAGAAATTCGTTTTCCGGCCCCCAGTAGACCAGGTCGGGTTCCCAGTCGTCTTCACGGCCGCCGGCAAAGCCAAAGGTCTTGAAGCCCATGGACTCCATGGCGACGTTCCCGGTGAGGGTCATCAGGTCGGCCCAGGAGATGCTGCGACCGTATTTCTGTTTGATGGGCCACAACAGGCGCCTGGCCTTGTCGAGGCTGACGTTGTCGGGCCAGCTGTTCAGGGGCTCGAAGCGTTGCTGGCCACCACCTGCGCCACCGCGACCGTCGGCGATGCGGTAGGTGCCCGCTGCGTGCCAGGCCATGCGAATGAAGAACGGACCGTAGTTGCCGTAGTCAGCGGGCCACCAGTCCTGCGAGGTGGTCAGTACGGCTTCGATATCTTTCTTTACCGCATCGAGGTCCAGCGCATTGAATGCAGCCGCGTAGTCAAAGGCCTCACCCATAGGGTTGGATTCGGCCGCGTGTTGCCGCAGGGGCGAGAGGTTCAGTTTCTCCGGCCACCAGAACTGGTTGGACATGGGCGCCTGCTGGGCGCTGGCGATAGTGGATGACACAGCGAGTGCCACCGCTGCCAGCAAGGGCATCTTTTTAGTATGCATTGCAACCTCCTGTGGTTGAGCAAGTCAGACGTGGCGAATGCTGCAGGTAGCAACATCCGAACGGACACCATACCGCGGGGGAGGCCTATTGGCATACTTAAAAAAAATGGAAGAACTGATCGATTTAATCGATTCACCTGTGGCGCCATGGGCGAGGCGCGCCAATTTCGGCAGACGGCAGCGCAGGAGGGGCCCTCGTTGAGCGGCTTGCGCGCTGGTCCCGGACGGGTAATCATGGGCGTTTAGCGCGCAGGACAGGGAGTTGTCACAGTGGCCTTGAGTGCAGTCCAGGCTCTGCAGTTGACCCTGGTGGTCGTCAGCCTGGTGTTTGCTGGCGCCTGCTTCCTGGGCTGGCGCCTGTTTGAGCGGCCGCGGCACGCACTGATCTGGAGTGGCGCGTTTCTGCTCGCGGCGATTCAATATGGCCTGAATCTCACCCGTGACCTGTTCCCATCCTATGAGTGGTGGTGGGTGTTGGTGAGCGTGGTGTCCTGTCTCTTGGTGGTCACGGCGGCGCTGGGCCATCGTGTGCGTCTGGGCCTGCCCACGCCCGCTCGGCTGCTGGCCGCCGTTGTCTTGGTCGTGGCACTGCTGCAGATCCTGTTTACCGTGCTATTGAAACGCGACGACGTGCGGGTCGCCCTGGGCCCTGGGCTCGCCTGCGTGGCCTTCCTGCATATCGCCTGGGTTCTGTTGCGCCACGGTCCACAGCCGCGGCTGGCCCAGCGCGTTGCGGCGGGTGTTCACCTGCTGTTCGGACTGGCCCAGGGGCTGGCCACCGGCATTGCCCTGCAGTTCGGCATCGAGGCGCCGGCAGCGCTGCGCGACACCTACAACCTCGTCAACTTCGCCCTGATGCCCACCTTCTTCGTGGCAATGGGCGTGACCGTGATATTTCTGCTTGCCACCGACCTCTCCAATCGCCTGCGGCTGCAGGCGATTACCGACCAGCTCACCCAGGTGTCGAACCGACGCGGTTTCCTGATCGCTGCTGACCTGCTGATGTCCAGCGCACGTCGTTACAAGCGCCCGTTGGCCGTTGTGCTGGCGGACATTGATTTCTTCAAGCGCATCAATGACCGGTACGGACACGCCGTGGGTGATCGGGCACTGGCCCATTTCACGCAGATTCTGCGCGAGTGCGTGCGCAGTGAAGATGCCATCGGACGTATCGGCGGTGAGGAGTTCGCCGTCATGATGGGCGATTCCAGTGCTAAGGATGCCGGTCGTATGGTCGCTCGTGTGCGACAGACACTGCTGGACAGACCACTGCTGGAGCGCGGCCAGATGATTGTGATCACCGCAAGCTTCGGCATTGCCGAGTTCCACATCGAAGACGACAAGGAGGATCTGCTGCTGCGCGCAGACCAGGCCCTGTACGATGCCAAGGCCTCCGGGCGTGATACGGTGCGGGTGGCCGGCAATCGACACCTTGTCGGTATGGTATCTCACGGCTGACTTGACCATAATCAGGTGCCGAGTCCTCCCCCTTATAAGTACAACGCACACTACTCCGGAGTTCAGAATGTCGCTGCGCAAGATCAAACACACCATTACCCTGCTTTTGATGAAGACCCTCGCGGGACTCGGGCCCTCGCCGGCGTACATGGTCTATCTGGGTGGGGGCAGCGCAGCGCAGCTGTGTCGGCATATCGCCCGCAGCGGCGTGCGTAAACTGCTGATTGTGACGGACAAGCCGCTGCGCGAACTGGGCATTGTCGACCAGGCGACGGCAGCGCTCGCTGAGGCGGCCCTGCCGACTGTGGTGTATGACGGCGTCGAACCCAACCCGACCTACGCCCAGGTGGCCGCAGGCAAGGCGTTGATGCTGGAGCACGGTTGCGACGCGGTACTGGCCATTGGTGGCGGTTCATCGATTGATGCAGCCAAGATCATCGCCGCATCCGCCACCAGTGACGAGGATCCGAAGACCTGGGTGGGTTTCGGCAAGGTCAAACACGAGGTGCCCGCGCTGTACGCCATTCCCACCACGTCGGGCACGGGCTCAGAGGCAACCATGGGCGCAGTCATCTCCGACACGGTCACCCATGAGAAAGGGGTTATTTCAGGAGCCACTTTGCTGCCGGCGGCGGTCGCCCTCGACTCCGACCTGATGCTGGGCATGCCGTCGCCGATCACCGCCGCAACCGGCATGGACGCGCTGACGCATGCCATCGAAGCCTACATTTGTGTGTGGGACCGGGGAACGCGCAAGCAACATGCAAGCATGGCGGTGCAGCTGATCTTTGCCCATCTGCGCGACGCTGTGGCCGATGGCAGCGACCGCGAAGCGCGGGATGCCATGGCACTTGCCGCGTACTATGCGGGCATCGCCATCAACCAGGTGAACGTGGGCAATGTACACGCGATTGCACACCAGATCGGCGGCAAATACGGCATTCCCCATGGTCTTGCCAACTCACTGGTGTTGCCGCATGTGCTGAATTTCTGTCGCCGGGAATCGGTCAACGAACTCGCGGAACTCGCCGTGCTCGCCGGTGTGGGGGAGCCAGGGCAGACGCCTGACCGGCTCGCAGGCCAGTTTATCGATGCGGTGGTGCAGCTGCGCGCCGACGTCGGCATTGGTGAAACGTCCGACCGTATTCGTCCTGAGGACTACGGGTATCTGGCGGACCTCGCCTTGAAAGAATGTGAGGGCTATCCGGTGCCGAAACTGCTTGAGCGCGATGCCACACTGGACATTCTGCGCGCCATTACCGCCCGGTAGCGCGACCGCGTTCAGTGCGCGTCGGAGCGTCCGGCGGCACGTCTGTCCAGCCACTGGCGGGTAAGTGCCATGAAATGCTGGAAATCGGGGTTCGGCCCCTGTGAGCAGGCGAAGCCGTGCTCGGCGTTGGCATAGTGGTGTTGCGTCATATCGACCCCCGCGTGTTCCAGCGCGGTTCCCAGTGCTCGCCCCTCGTCCCGTAACGGGTCGCGTTCCGCCGTCACCAGCAGGCAGGGGGGCAGGGAGCTCAAGTCCGGGCGCCCTGCAATCACCGCACCGGCGGCGCTCGCCGCGTCAGCGCCTTTACCTTCCAGCCAGGTATCCCAGAACCAGCGCATGAGTGCGCTGGTCAGGGTTTGCCCACGTGCGCGCTCGGTGTAGGACGGGTAGGGACGGCTGTAGTGGTCGACCACGGGGTAGATGAGGAGTGCGCCGGCAAGACGGGAGCGAAGCGCCGCATCGACGGCCAGCGCCGTGCAGGCGGCGAGGTGACCGCCAGCGCTGTCACCGGCAAGCACAAACTTGCCATTCGTGGGGCCAATGCTTTCGACGTGACCGGCCAGCCAGCGGGTGGCCGCAAGGCAGTCGTCCAGCGCTGCAGGACAGGGGTGTTCCGGTGCCAGTCGGTAGTCCACTGCCACCACGGTACAGCCTGTGTGCTCACGCAACTGCTGACAAAAGGGGTGGTGGGTCGCGAGGTCGCCAATCACCCAGCCACCGCCGTGGAAGTAGATGATCAAAGGTTTGTCGCGGCCCTGTTTGCTGCTGTACACGCGCGTCTGCAGCTGTCCGCCGGGCCCCGGCAGCTGCAGCGTGCTGAACGGCGCATCGGTGAACTTGCCACGCCAGGCCCGGGCGTTGGCCCGGCGGTAATAGGCTCGCGTAGCCCAGACTCTCACGGTTTGCAGCATTGTGCGGATAGCGCGCTCCCGCCGCTCAGTCGAAGGCGATGGATTCAGGCAACTGGAAGTACCAGCGCACACCCGTGTCATCGGTGCGGAAATCGATCTGGCGGCGGCGACGCAGGCAGTTCAGGTGCGCGATGGTTTCACCCGTGGCGAGGCTGAGGTGGTGTTCGGTAATCTCGCGCTTGAATAGCGCGGGGAAGCAGTCCACCACCCGTTTCGGCTCGGCGAGGTGGTCGTAGAGCTGGTTGAGTTCTTTCTTGTGGGTCTCGATCAGCTGCGTCAGGCGCACGTGCAGGCCGTAGAACGGTGCTTCATGGGCCGGCAGCACCAGCAGATCCTCCGGCAGCAGTTCGCGAATGCGGGCACAGGACTGCAGCCATTCCTGCAGCGGGTCGCTCTCGGGCTCGGTGGGGAATACACTGACGTTGGGCGTGATCCGGGGCAGCACCTGGTCACCGGAGATCAGCAGTTTCAGTGCGGGGCAGTACAGGCAGGCGTGCTCCGGCGAGTGTCCGCTGCCCACGATGACCTGCCAGTAGCGCCCCCCAATGGTGAGCGTCTCGCGGTCCTTGAGCCGATGGAAGCTGTCCGGCAGGCGGTAGACCGCGCGGCCGAATCCACCGAAAGCCCGGCGGTAGTTGTCGATCTGCTCATCTGTATACCCCGCTGCCTTGAAATAGCGAATCGCCACTTCCGGTGCCGGTCTGCCAGTGTCGCTGACCAGGGAGCGGCACATCAGAAACTCTTCCCGGGTCATCAGCAATTGGCAGTCAAAACGCTCGGTCAGCCAGCCCGCGAGGCCGACATGATCCGGGTGCATGTGGGTACAGATGACGCGGGTGATGCGTTTGCCGCTGAGGAAGCCGGTGAACAGGTTCTCCCAGATCTCTCGTGAACGCGGCAGATCGAGGCAGGTGTCGACAACCACCCAGCCATCGCCGTCCTCCAGCAGCCAGATGTTGATGTGATCCAGCCCCATGGGCATGGGGAAACGCACCCAGTACACGCCCTCGGCAACCTGCTGCGGCACCCCCGATTCCGGATTGACGGCACGGGTCCAGGGGTAGGTGAGGCCGGCGTAGTTTTCAGGGTTGGCGACAAGCATCCGGGTTTCCAGGCTAGAGTGGCAGGTCCGGTATGTTCGACGTTGCTGGCGGGAAAGTCCAGCATGCAGCGGGTCGCGCGCGGGCTCGCGCGAGGTGAGAGCCGCTGCGCTGCCGTCGCGGAGTGCTTTCCATCCGCACCGGGCTGCCGTATTCTGCCGGCTTTTTTCGGCGGATCTGCGATGTCACCCACTGATACGCTGCGCCTGCTGCTGCTTTCGTCACTGTGGGGGTTTTCGTTCATCTTCCTGCGTGTGGCGGCACCTGAATTCGGGGCTCTGCCCCTGATCCTTGTGCGCATGCTGCTGGGCGCCCTGCTGCTGTTGCCGCTGCTCTGGCGACGCGATTACCTGCAACTGCTCCGCAGCCACGCGGGTCCCCTGTTCCTGCTGGGGCTGACCAATGCGGCGCTGCCCTACACCTTCCTGGCAGTGGCCACCCTGCGTCTGGAGGCGGGCGTGACCTCCCTGATCAATGCTGCGACGCCGATTTGCACGGCGCTGATGGGGGCGGCCTTGTTCGCCACGCCCATTCTGCGCCGGCAGGTGCTGGGGCTGGCCCTGGCCTTTGCCGGGGTCGCCGTGCTCTCGGCCGGTCGCCTGGACTTCAGTGCCGGCGGCGACGGCTGGTTTATTCTCTCGGCGCTCGCCGCGACGCTCTGTTATGGCTTTGCGGGCAACTACTCGCGCACCCGGCTTGGGCATCTGCCGACGCGGGTGCTGGCGGCGGGTAGCTGTGCCGCCAGTGCCCTGATTCTGCTGTTGCCGGGCGTGTTGCTCTGGCCCGCGGAACCGGTCAGTGCCACGGCCTGGGGTGCAGCCATTGGTCTGGGCGCGGTGAGTACCGCGGCCGCGCTGTTGCTGTTCTTTGCACTGCTCTCGAGTGCCGGTGCAACGGCGGCGTCGACGGTGACCATGCTGGTGCCGGTGAGTGCCCTGGTCTGGGGTTTCCTGCTATTGCAGGAGCCCATTACCCTGCAGGTGCTGGCCGGCATGACCATCACCCTGCTGGGCACGGGCATTGCCACCGGTGTTGTCAGTCGCCGCAGATGGCGAGGACTTGCCTGATCACCGCTGCTGCGGGCACGGGCTCAGCTGACGCCACGGGCCTCCTTGCTCCAATAGCGGGCGCGCAGGGCCTTTTTGTCCGGTTTGCCCACCGGCGTGAGGGGAATGGCATCGACGTAGTCCACGCTCTTCGGTGCCTGCACCGAACCCTTGGCGTCTTTCACCGTCTGCTTCAGGTCCGCGGCAAGTGCAGCATCGGCAGCGATACCGGATTTGACCACCACCACTGCCTTTACCGCCTCACCCCACTGGGCGTCAGGCACGCCGATCACGGCTACCTGCTGCACGGCCGGGTGCCGGCTCAGCACGTCCTCCACCTCCCGCGGGTAGACGTTGAAGCCCCCGGTGACGATCATGTCCTTGGTGCGATCGACAATGTACAGAAAGCCCTCGTCGTCCAGGCGCCCGATATCGCCGGTGTGCAGCCAGCCGCCGGCGAAAGCCTCGGCAGTGGCCTCCGGCATGTCCTTGTAACCACTCATGACCAGCGGGCCGCGCACGCAGATCTCGCCAGCCTCACCCGCTGCAACCGGTTTGCCGTCAGCGTCCAGCAGCGCCAGCGGCACCCAGGGGGAGGGTCGCCCACAGGCGCCCAGCCGCTGGGGCCGGCCCAGGTCGTGCTCCTTGCGCCGCATGTTGGCCACCACCATGGGCGCCTCTGACTGGCCAAAAAACTGGTAGAACACCTGCCCCCACAGCGTGATAGCCTGCTGCAAACGCGCGGGGCTCATCGGCGATGCGCCATAGAAAATGGTTTGCATACTGGACATGTCGGCGCTCTGCGCGCGTGGTGAGTCAAGCAGGAAATACAGCATCACCGGTACCAGCATGGTCGCCGTGATGCGGTGTGCCTGCACCATGTCGAAAAACGCGTCCGGGCTGAAACCCTGCATCACGTAGAACGCGCCACCCTTCTGCAGAACGGGTATGAAAAAAGCCGCGGCAGCATGGGAGAGCGGTGTGGCGATCAGCATGCGCAGATCATCGGGGAATTCCCACTCGGCCAGCTGTACCTGTGTCATGTAGCTGGTCACGCGGTAGCTGCTCATCACCCCCTTGGGTCGCCCGGTGGTGCCGCCGGTGAAGTTGATGGAGGCAATATCCTCCGGGTTGATGTCGGGGGCGACCAGAGGTTGCGGCGTGAAGCCGTCAGCCAGTGCCAGGTAGTCCCTGCCGTGGGTGCTCGGGCCGAAGGCCAGCAGGTGCTTGACACCGGGGACCCGCGCCTGCAGTCGGGCCGCGTGCTCGTCGAAGGTGGCCGGATCGAAAACCAGCGCATCGATTTCCGCCGCTTCAAGTATGTAGGCGTGATCATCAAGTGACCCCAGCGGATGCAGGGGCGTGCCGATACAGCCGTTGAGCTGCATGGCTGCGATATTGGCCAGCACTTCCGGGCGGTTGCCCGAGATGACCGCAATGCGGCTGCCCTTGCCAAGGCCAACCGACTGCAGCGCCTGCACCAGTTGGCTGGTGCGCTCGCGCACCTCGCGGTAGGTCGCCACCTTGTCGCCAAGAAACAGGCAGGGCTGGTCGTGGTGGCGGTTCAGCCCCTCGATCAGCAGCTGCGGCATCAGGGGCGGCTGGTAGAGCCTGCTCGTATCCATGCTGTGGATGCCCCCGGGCAGCTACTGTGATGACTCGACGCAGAGACCGCGGCCCAGGGCGGTCAGCATGTCTGCCACACCGCGTTTACTGAGCGCAGCATCCACCACCATGCTGGAGCCGTGGAAGGTCCCCGGGTAGCAGTGAATCTCGGTGGAGACGCCGGCCGCCAGCAGGCGCTGGGCATAGATCAGCGCCTCATCCCGCAGCGGGTCGAACTCCATGGCAGTGACGCAGGCGGGCGGCAGCCCCTGGAGGTTCGCTGCGCGCGCCGGGGCGGCCAGCGCGGGGACCTCCGCCGTGCCGCGCTGCAGCGCGCTGCCCAGGTAGTAGTCCCAGCTTTGTTCGGCGTTGGCCAGGTGCCAGATAGGGGTGTCGGTGAAGGCCTGCATGCTCGGCGTATCGAGGCGGTCGTCGAGCACCGGAATGGAAAGAAACTGGTAGCACAGGGCCGGCCCGTTCTCATCGCGGGCGCGCAGCGCGCACGCGGCCGCCAGGCAACCCCCGGCACTCTGCCCCATGACGCCGAGCCGCCGCAGATCGATGCCCAGCGTCGCTGCGTTGGCCTGCGTCCACAGCAGGGCGGCATAACAGTCGTCCAGCGGGCCCGGGAAGGCGGTCTCCGGCGAGAGCCGATAGTCAACGGACACCACGACAATGCCCAACTGCCGGCTGATAGCGAGGCAGGTCGCGTGTTCGCTCTCCAGATTGCCGAACACAAAACCGCCGCCGTGCAGATAGAGCAGCCCCGGCAGTGCAGCGGTGGCGCTCTCCGGCCGATAGACCCGCACAGGGACCTCCGGTGCGCCAGCCAGACCGGGAGCCGCGTGATCGCTGATGGCGGTGCCGCTGGTATCCAGCGCTGCATTGGCCGGGCCGACCATAGCATCCATGGTGGCGCGCATGGTGGCGGGGTCTGCGAGATCGAAAGGCGGCAGCAGATCGAGGATCGGGCGCAGTTCGGGGTCGATGTTGTATTTCATGGTGGCTAACTCCCTGTTTTATGATGGTTCTGTTGTGGATGCAGGCTCAGGCCTGGCAGTCCAGCACGATCTTGCCGGGCACTGCGCCAGCGCCGATCAGCCGGTGCACCTCGGCCGCGTCGCGCAGTGGCCGTACTTCTGCTACAGCGGGGTGCAGGCGTCCTTCCCCCAGCCACTTCATCAGGGTGGCCACATCGTTGCGGAACTCCTCCGGCAGTTTGCGCCGTCGGCTGAGGATGTTGTAGAAACTGCTCTTGCGCCCGTCCGGACGCAGGCGCCACAGGCCAAGCAGTTTGGCGAACCCCCACAGCAGGCTGGGCACGCTCTCCTCGCCGGTGGTTACCTGCAGCGCGCCAAAGCCCACCAGGCGGCCACCCCTGGCCACGCAGCGGTAAGAGCGCGCCCAGGACTTGCCGCCGATGGTATCAAACACGGCCTGTACGCCCTTGCCCTGGGTGAGGTGGAGGATTTCAGTGACAAAGTCCGTGTTGCGGTAGTCGATGGGCGTGGCGCCGAAGCTCCGCACCAGGTCGTGCTTGCTGCTGGATGCGGTACCGTAGACCGTGAGCTTCAGCTCGCGGGCCAGCTCCAGCAGCGCCGTTCCCACGGCGCCACCGGCTGCGTGTACCAGGATGGGATCGCCCGGTTTCAGGTCGCATTCGCGCGTCAGCATCTGCCAAGCGGTGGTGTAGGACAGCATCATGCATACGGCCTTGAACGGGTCGAGGCCGGCGGGGCAAGGCACCACGCTGCTTGCGTCCACGCACAGGTATTGCGTATAGCCACCGATCGCCGGCATGTCCGCGACGGTGTCACCCACCTGCAGACCGCTGACACCGCTGCCGAGTGCGTCGACGACGCCCACCCAGTCGTAACCGGGAGTAAAGGGCGGCTTGTCCTTCACGTCGACGTACTGACCCTGGCGCACGATGGTGTCGGTGAACCCGGTGCCAGCTGCCAGCACCCTGACCCGAATCTGTCCCGGCCCGGGCTCGGGAAGCGTGTGCTCGGTGACCAGGTGCAGGTTTTCCGGGCCCCCGAATGCGCTGAGCTCAATGCGTTGCCAGTCTTTTGCCGTCATACCTGCCTGTCCTTGCTCGTCCGGTTCCACGTCCTGCGTTGCGCCAGGGCGACGCCTCCGGACGTTGTTGGCAGCAGAGTATGTCTGGGCCTTGCGCCTCTGTCTAATCGCGGTGGTGTGGATGTTTGGTCTGTAGCGTACAGCTGGCGTATGCTGGCTGTGGCACGCGCCTTTCCACACCAGGAAAAGGTGTGCGTTGCCATCACCGAGGGTTCTGTCAGGTCATGAGGTAACCATGTCGCTGCGCCAGACAAATCTCGCCAAACTGGCGGGGCAGGAGTTTGATGTGCTGGTCATCGGCGGCGGCATCAACGGCGCCGTGTCGGCCGCTGCGCTGGCCGGGCGCGGTGTCAACGTGGCCCTGATCGAGGCTGAGGACTTCGCCAGCGGCGTCAGCTCCCAGTCTTCCAATCTCGCCTGGGGTGGCATCAAGTACCTGGAGAGCTACGAATTCCTGCTGGTGAACAAGCTGTGCCGCTCGCGCAACGAACTCATGCGCGCCTACCCCTCCACCGTGAAGGAAATCCGCTTCTTCACCACCATCCAGAAGGGCTTTCGCTGGCCACCGTTCATCATCTTTCTTGGGAGTGTGCTGTACTGGGTGATGGGGCGCTTCAAAACCCGGCCACCGAAATATGTAAGCGCTCGCAAACTTGAGGTTGCAGAGCCGGTGATCGACACGCGGCAGGCAGCGGGTGGCCTGGAGTACTCCGACTGCTATCTCTACGACAACGATGCCCGCTTTGTCTTCGGCTTTGTGCGCAAGGCGCTGGACTATGGCTGTGTCGCGGCCAATTACGTGGCCGCCACGTCCCTGCGCCGTGAAGGCGGGCGCTGGTTGGTGCAGGCACGCGATGCGGTCAGTGGCGAGACCTTTACCATCGCCGCCCGTGCGCTGGTCAATGCGGCAGGGCCCTGGCTGGACGGACTGAACCAGGCCGCCGGCGTGCGGACCAGGCACCACCATGTGTTCTCCAAGGGTATCCACCTGATTGTCGATCGGGTCACCGACAACAAGCGCGTGCTCACCTTCTTTGCCAGCGACGGCCGGCTGTTTTTCCTGATTCCCATGGGGTCGCGGACCTGCGTGGGGACCACGGACACGCGGGTGGAGTCGCCGGAGGTCGGGGTGACCGACGAAGACCGTGATTTCGTGCTTTCGAATGTCAATGCGCTGCTGGATATGGACCCGCCGCTGACCCGCGAAAGCATCATTGCCGAACGCTGTGGTGTGCGGCCGCTGGCGGTCGGGGGTGACGGCGACGGGGCCGACTGGGTACAGCTTTCCCGCAAACATGTGCTGGAAGTGGATCGCGAACGGCAACACGTCAGTATTCTCGGCGGCAAGCTTACGGACTGCCTGAATGTGGGCGACGAGGTGGTCGCGGCGCTGTCCAGGCTGGGTATCGATGTGCCAGAGCCGCGGGCAGCCTGGTATGGCGAGCCACCGCCCGGCGTGCACGAAGAGTATTTGCGTCAGGCGCGGCTGATGCAGCTGGATGAGTTGACCGCACCCACCTCCTCGGAGCCCTTGAGCGAGCGCTTCTGGCGTCGCTACGGGCAGGCGGCCTTTCACCTGCTGGAACGCATCCGCGCCGACCGCAGCTGCGCCCGCCTGTTGATTGGCCGTGCCGAATACACGCGCTGCGAAATGGAGATGACGGCGCAGCGCGAGATGGTGGTGAAACTGGAGGATTTCATGCGCCGACGTTCCAAGATCGAGCTGGTGTTGCGTCGGGAGGAGATTGCCGAAGCGCCCGGGTTGCGCCGTGCAGCGGAAATCCTCTTCGGCGACGAGGCAGAGCAGCGTCTCGCGGAATACCTCGCGGAGAATCTGGTCTAAACTGACTGGGGGCGGACACTGGGTCGCAGGACAGGAATCTGGATAACAGGAAGGGGAATGGGATGAATTGGTATCTCGACGTATTGAAAAACAAGTATGCGATGTTCAACGGGCGGGCGCGTCGCAAGGAATACTGGTTTTTCGTGCTGTTCAACATTCTGGCGAGTATTGCCCTGGGCATCGTCGACACGATCACCGGCACCTTCAACGATGAGATGGGGGTGGGGCTTCTCGGCGGTATTTACTGGTTGGCGGTGCTGATACCCGCGATCGCCGTCGCGGTACGTCGCCTGCACGATACCGGGCGCACAGGCTGGTGGTTGCTGCTGGCCTTTATCCCGGTCATCGGTGGGCTCGTGTTGCTGATCTTCATGGTCTTCGACAGCGAGCCCGGTGACAACCAGTATGGGCCAAACCCCAAGCTGGAGTCCGGCGTGCCTGTGTGAGCACCGCTTGGCGTTGATCACACCCTTCACCGAGCTGATATGCCCCCTGGACAGTCAGCCGCTTGCGGTCAGCGATGGCAGTTGGTGTTGCCCCAGTGGTCACAGCTTTGACATTGCCAGGCGCGGATACGTCAATCTCCTCGCGGTACAGAACAAGCGCTCCCGGGACCCGGGCGACAGTCGGGAGATGGTTGCCGCCCGTGCGCGTTTCCTCAACGCGGGCCACTATGACCCGTTGGCGGCTGCGGTCGCGCGCACTGTGCTGGGATCAATACCACGGGTCGACCCGCTGTGTTGTATTGATGCCGGTTGCGGCGAGGGCTACTACCTGCGCGAACTGGCAAGGGTTGCCGGTGCCAGCCAGCCACTCAGGCTGGGCGGCGTGGATATTTCCAAATGGGCCGTGCAGGAAGCGGCGCGGCAGGATCGGCGCTCAGCCTGGATGGTGGCGAGCAACGCCCGCCTGCCCGTCGCCGGGAGCAGCGTGGACAGGCTGTTGTGCCTGTTTGGCTTTCCTGTCTTTGCCGAGTTCGCTCGTGTGTTGAAGCCGGCCGGTGAGTTGCTGCTTGCGGAGGCGGGTCCGGCGCATTTGCAGGAGCTGCGTGAGGTCATCTACCCCGCACTGAAACAAAAACCCGCGGCAGCGCCCCGCACGCACGCGGGTTTTCAGTTGCTGGCGGAGGAGTCGGTGCGCTTTCAGGTACTGCTGCATGACAGCGCGGCGATCGCCGATTTACTGGCGATGACGCCCCACATGCACCGTGCACCGCCGGCGGGACGGGCAGCGGCCCTCGCGCTGACCTCACTGCAGGTCACCGTGGATGTACGGCTGCGGAGCCTGGTGTCGAACTCAGCGTTTTGAGGTCCTTCGGGGTCGGCAGGACGGCGCGCTTGGCATAGAATAGCGCCATGCACGTTGACCCGGGCCACGTGCCTTTTTCCCCGCAAGCGAGTGTTCATATGACCGATGTTATTACTGTTCCCGTTTCTTTTGGCGAGGTGCTGGACAAGATCACCATTCTGGAAATCAAGTCAGAGCGCATCAGTGACCCCGACAAGAACGCCAATGTGAAAACGGAACTGGACGCCCTGAACGGCATATGGGCGGCTGCTGTGCCGGATGAGTCGGCGATTGCCGAGTTGCGGGCGCAGCTCAAGGCGGTCAATGAAGCGCTCTGGGTAATCGAGGATGACATCCGGGATTGTGAACGCGCCCAGGATTTCGGCGCCACGTTCATCGAGCTGGCGCGCTCGGTGTACTTCACCAACGACAAACGGGCCGCCCTGAAAAAGTCCATCAACCTGGCGCTGGGCTCGCGCTTTGTTGAAGAAAAGTCGTATCAGGACTACACGGCCTAGCGGGGCCTGCCTGACTCTGCGGTCGCCGGTTTCTGCGCCGCCAGCCACTGGTCCAGCTTCCCGGTGGCATCCGCAACCGTCACCAGCTCCATGGCTCCCGGCACCTCCACCTTTGCGCCCCAGCGGGCTTCATCAACGCTCTGCTGGCGGAAGCGGCGCAGTGCATCGGGGTAGCGGTCCACGCACCAGTGCAGCGAGTTGTAGGGGCCGGAACGCTGTGGGTTACTGGCGGCAAACAGTCCCAGCACATCGGTGCCTACGCTGCTGGCGATATGCGCTGGCCCTGTGTCCGGCGCTACCAGCAGGTCGGCACCGGCCAGCAGTGCGGCGAGCTGTTTCAGCGTGTCCTGGCCGCAGATATTCTCGACGGGTTGCTGCATGGCGGCGGCTATGGCCGCGCAGGTTTCCTGCTCATGGGCCGCCGGGCTGCCCACGAGAATGACCTGCATGCCGTGAGTCCCCGCGGCGTAATCGGCGAGCGCAGCGTAATGGCTTACGGGCCAGTTGCGCAGGGCATGGCTGGAGCAGGGGCTGATCACCAGGGTGCGCCGGTCGGCAGCCAGGTGGCGCCGCGCGAAGGCATGGTCCTTCTCGTCCAGCGGGATGTGCCAGCGCGGCGCTGCGGGTTGTAATCCCAGCGGTTGCAGAAAACTGGCCAGGCAATCGCGTACATGTTGCCTGGGCGCCGGCGCGATGCGCCGGTTGATGCACAGGCCGTGCCCGTCCTTGCTGCGCGCACGGTCGTACCCGACCCGCAGGCGTGCCCGCACCAGCAGGGAAACAAGGTTGGCGCGGGCGGCCACCTGCATGTGCAGCAGGGCATCAAAGCGCTGGCCGCGCAGCGTCCTGTACAGGTCGCGGTAGCCGCGCCAGCCGGCGCGCTTGTCGAAGACGATGAACGTCACCCCCGGCAGGTCACCCACCAGGCGCGCTTCGAGCTTGCCGATAATCCAGGTGATACCCACCCCCGGAAGCTGCTCCTGCAGGCTCAAGACGACAGGTATCACATGGGTCACATCGCCCAGGGCTGACAGGCGCAGCAAGCAAATCGATTGAAGTGGCGTTTGTGACATCGCGGGTTCCAGCGGCGGTAGAGCTTGATGCATCATCATTGCTACACTGCATGCATTCTATCCGAGTCTCCCGCCGGGGTCTTTACCGCTGCCGCCGGTGACGGCTCGCACTGAGGACGTTGACGTGCCGTGAGCGGCGTGACAGAGCACATTGTTCCCGGGCATCGCTCCCTGTTGCTGTGCAACCCGGCCGTAGACGGTGTGCAGGCCGCGTGGCTGGAGCCGCAGTTCTGGGGTGAGCGCGCGCGCCCGGTGGCGGTCGGTGGTCGCGGCGGGGCGTTTTTTGTACAGGCTGACGCCGGCGAACTGGTGCTCCGGCAGTATCTGCGCGGCGGTATGATGGCGCGGATCACGCACCGCAGTTACCTGTTTACGGGCTTCAATCGCTGCCGTTCGCTGCGCGAGTTCCGCCTGCTGCAGCGCTTGCGTGACATGCACCTGCCTGTGCCGGAACCTATCGCTGCGCTGGCAGAGCGCGACGGTCTGTTCACCTGTCGCGCGGCCATCCTGTTGCGCCGCATACCCGGGGCGGTGCCGTTGCCGGTGTCCCCTGCAGTGGGGGACCCGGAGCTGTGGCAGCGGCTCGGTGCGCTTTTGGCCAGGTTTCATGCAGCGGGCCTGGACCACGTGGACTTGAACTGCGACAACGTGCTGCATGCCCCTGAGGGCATCTGGTTGATCGATTTTGACCGCTGCAGGCTGCGTCACCCCGCGCAACGCTGGCAGCAGGCCAATCTCGATCGCTTGCAGCGTTCGGTTGCGAAGCGTTGCCATGCGCTCCCGGCAGCGCAGCGGCGTGCACTGTGGTCAGCGTTAATGCAGGGCTATGCTGCCATGAAGCCAGATCAGGAGAGGCAATGAAGGTATTGGTCACCGGCGCAGCCGGCTTTATCGGGTGCGAAACGGCGTTGCAGTTGCTGGCGCAGGGACACGAGGTGGCCGGCATCGACAACCTCAATGACTATTACGACGTCACGCTGAAGCAGGCGCGTCTCGCGCGCCTGCGGGCTCAACCGGGTTTCAGCGAGGCCGTGTTCTGCCTGTCTGATGCGGCCCGGCTGCGGGACTGGTTCAGCCATTTCCGTCCGGACGCTGTCATTCACCTGGCCGCGCAGGCGGGTGTGCGCTACTCACTGACGCACCCCGAGGCCTACCTGACCTCCAACCTGGTGGCGTTCGGCAATATGCTCGAATGTTGCCGGCATTTTCCGGTGGAGCACCTGGTCTACGCCAGTAGCAGCTCCGTTTACGGCAGCAATGCGCGTCAGCCCTTCAGTGTCAGCCACAGCGTGGACCACCCGGTGTCGCTGTACGCCGCCACGAAAAAGGCCAATGAGTTGATGGCGCACTCCTACAGCCATCTCTACCAGTTACCCACGACGGGGCTGCGCTTCTTCACGGTCTATGGCCCCTGGGGTCGTCCAGACATGGCGCCGATGATTTTCTGCCGCAAGATTCTGGCCGGGGAGCCGCTGGAGGTCTTCAACCACGGACAACACCGGCGCGACTTCACCTTTATCGAGGACATCGTCGACGGGATTCTGGGCGTGCTGGCCAGGCCTCCGGCGCCCAACCCCGATTGGGATGCCCTGGCTGCCGATCCTGCCACCTCCAGCGCCCCGTATCGTATTTTCAACATCGGTTGTGAGCGCCCGGTGCATTTGCTGGAGTTCATCGAATTGCTGGAACAGCGCCTGGGGCGCAGGGCGGAGAAGATCATGCTGCCCATGCAACCCGGTGACGTTGCCGAAACCTATGCCGATGTCAGCGCGTTGCGCGAACTGACAGGCTATGCGCCGCGCACAGGAGTTGCCGAGGGCGTGACGCGTTTTGTTGACTGGTATAAAGACTATTACGGGGCAGAGGCCAGCCGCTCCTGATACCAGGCGTAGGTGTTTACCGCGGTCTGCTCGGCATTGAATGCCTCTGCGATGCGGCGCCGCGCATTCTTCGCGCGCTGTGCCGCAGCCGCAGTATCCTGCAGGGCGTCACGGATTGCCGCGCTCAGTGCTGCGGGGCTGCGCTGCGGTACCAGCAGGCCGGTTTCACCGTGCAGCACGAGCTCCCGAGTGCCGCCGGCGTCAGTGGCGACAACGGGGGTGTTCACCGCCATCGCTTCGATGACAACCCGCGGCAGGCCTTCGCCGCTTTCCGAGGCTGACACCAGCAGATCGGCGGCGCTGAGTATCTGTGTGACATCAGTCCGGTAGCCGGTAAAGTGCACGCGCTCGGGGTGCCGGCAGCGGGCGGCGCGCTCGCGCACTCTGGCATTGCTGTCCACAGAGCCGATCAGCAGCAGATGGCTGTTCAACTCGGTGGGTAGTGCGTCAAAGGCATCAAGCAGGGTCAATGCGCCTTTTTTGGCGCTGTTGCGGCTGATGCAGCACAGGGTTATGGCATCCTCAGGCACGCCAAACTCCGTCAGCGCCGCCGGCTCCACGTCATACCAGTCAAGTTCATGACCCTTGTGGATCGTTTTCAGCTTTTCGGGCGGCAGGTGCAACCAGAGCAGGCGCACGGCCAGCAGCGCATCCCGGATGGCATCGGCGACGCACAGGATCCCGTCCAGGCGCGGATTGAGGAAGGTCAGCCAGGCTTCCGGCTTGCCATAGCCGACACCGGTCGTGACGCCCCGGTAGGCGAGCAGGCGGGCGCGGTGCCCGCCTGCGGCGCGCAACATACAGGTCACAGCGCGTGAATTGAACGCATGCACAATGTCGTAGTCGCCGGCGTACACGGTATCCCGGATCAGGGCTGTTGCCTCGCGATCGAAGCGGCCGCGGATTTTCAGGGGAATCACCTCGAGCCCTGCGTCCACCAGCAGGCTGTGATAGCGGCCGGCCGGATTGCTCATGATCGCAAAGCGTTCCATGCGATGGGCGAGCCGAATGAACAGCTCCGTTTCCGGGCGGTCTGCACAGTCTGTGATACAAAGCGCTTTCATCGGGCCGGGTCCTGTCTCGGCGTTGGAATCCGCGGGAACACCTGCGCTATAGTAGCGGCGCGGCTGGCGGCCCCGGTGGGTCGGCGTTCGCCACAGTGGCTACGCAGATCGACGAGAGTATACACAATGATTTCATCGGCACGAGGCCAACAGGTGCTGGCAGGCCTGGCGGTCGCCGGTTTTGCCGGGTCTCTGCTTTATTCCAGCCTGTTGTCCGCCGCCGTCATCCTGCTTGCGCTGGCCGCTGCGCTGCCTGCGTTGCGCCGGGAACTTCACGCCGGCGGGTGGGAACAGCCGCGCGAACTCCGTCTCCTGCATTTTGCCTGCTGGTTCCCGGTGGGGATTTTCCTGCTCTACTGGGCGGCAAGTGGTTTTGATTATCGTGGTCTCAAGGAGCTGGACGGCCCCGCTCGTCTGCTGCTCTTCTGGCCCCTGGTGCTGTCCCTCAGCTGGTCGGGCCTGAGTGCCCGTGGTGTATTTGCCGGCTTTGCGCTGATGGCACTGGGTGCTGCGGTGCACACCGTGGCCAGCCTGCTTTTCGCGGCACCCCCTTCGCCGGGGGAATCCATGCGCGCAGGGCTCTGGCTCAACCCCATTACCCTTGGCAATCTCTCGCTGCTGGCAGCGGCGGTGTTGCTGTCAGCCGCGTTGTACTGGCAGCGCTTGCAGCACAGGGGTTATGCGAGCCTGGCACTGGTGCTGGCGGGTCTCGCGCTGGCGGCTGCACTGCTTACCCAGACTCGGAGCAATGTGCTGGCGCTGCCCGTGTTGCTGGCTGTGCTGTTGCCACAGATGCGCCCACCTCAGCGTGTCCTGGCGGTGCTGGCCGGCCTGGTGTTTCTGACGCTGACCGTGGTTGGCAACGCACGTTTTCTGGAAACCGTGATCAGTCTGCAGGCGGGCGATTTCGACGTGCAGACCGCCTCTCGTCTGGCCATATGGCAGATTGCCTGGGCTGAGTTTGTCGCCCAGCCCTGGTTTGGTGGGGGGCTGAATGCCTATCACGATGCGGTGCGGGCGGCGGCCGCGGCGGGCGCGCTGGACCAGCCGCAATTTGTGCTCAATTGCTGTACCAGCCATGCCCACAACGACCTGTTGCAAAGCCTGGCGACCCGTGGGCTGCTCGGCGGCCTGAGCTGGCTGTTGCTGCTGCTGATTCCACTGCGGGTCTTTGCCCGTCATCTGCGCGCGCCGGAGCCGGCGGTGGCCTTTATCGCCTCAATTGGCGTGCTGCTGCCCGCGGGGTACGCCGTCTTCGGGCTCACCGAAGCCGTGTTCTCGCGCAGCGTGTTCATCACCTTTTACCTGCTCGCGCTGGCGGTCTGTGGCGCGGTACTGGTGACCGAGTTGCGGCGCGCCTGCACGCGCCAGCGCGCTGTAAGCCTGTCGGTAATTGTGATCACCAAGAACGAAGAGGAGCATATCGGCGCCTGCCTTGCCTCCGTGGCCGCAATAGCCGATGAGATCATCGTGGTCGACAGTGGTAGCGCCGACCGGACGGTGGCTATCGCACGCGAATTTACCCCCCACGTGGTCGAGACGGACTGGCCCGGTTTCGGCATCCAGAAACAGCGGGCGCTGGCGCGTGCCAGCGGCGACTGGGTGCTATCGATTGATGCGGACGAGCGGGTGAGTCCCGGGCTGGCGGCGGAGATCAACCACGTGCTGGCGGCGCCGTCTGCGGATGCCTACTGTCTGCCCTGGGCGGTGACCATCTATGGCACCCGGCTGGATTTTGGGCGTAGCGGTCGTGCACCACTACGCCTTTTCCGGCGCGACGGGGTGCGTTTTTCCGATGCCCTGGTGCACGAAAAAATCCTGTTGCCGGCGGACCGCCGCGTGCGCACCTTGCGCGGGCGGCTGGTGCACTTCACCCACCGTGACTTCGGTCATGCGCTGCAGAAGGGCGCCCAGTACGCCTGGCTGGGCGCGCAGGAAAAGCACCGGCAGGGTAAACGGGTGCGCTCGCTGGTCTACCCCACGGCCCGCGGCCTGTTGACGTTCGTGCACGTGTATCTGTTGAGGCTGGGCTTTCTCGACGGGCAGGTGGGCTTTCTGTCAGCCGTCCTATACGCCCAGGTAAGTTTCAACAAATACGCCGGCCTGTGGACCCGGAATCGCCCCCGTTACGGCACTGACTGAGCCGTAGCGGCGAGCGCCTTGCGCAGTCGGCGGCGCATCTTCAGCTTGCGCCACAGGTTCAGTGGTTTGGATTTGGGCGGTGGTCCGGCAGCGAGCGCCTCATCAACCGCATCCAGTACCCTGGCGCTGGCATGTCCATCGGTAAACGCGTGCAGTTCTGTACACAGTGCCCGGGCCGCCTCCAGCAGCGCGGGTGGCCGCTCCAGCGCCTGCGCCAGCGCGGGCTCCACGGCATCCACCTCCTGTACATCCAGCAACCAGGGTCCGGCCATGCGGCTGCGGTAGGTCACCACCGGCCGGTCGAGGAACATGAACTCGAACATGATGGAGGAGGTGTCGCAGAGCATCACATCAGCCTCGGGGAGAATCGGCAGCAGATCCGCGTTGCTCTCCACGAAGCGCAGGTTGGGTCCGCTCATCTCCCGATAGCGCTGGACGATCTCCGGGTCCATTTTCGGGTGCAGGGTCACAATGAAGCGCCACTTGCCGGAGTCTGCCAACCGGGCGATCACACCCTCCAGCGCAGGTGCCGAGGTGATGGCCCGGCTGAAGGTGGAGGCGTAGAACACTACCGGAGGCTCGTCGCTGGCACGCAGGCGCTGCCCGGCAGGCGTGCCCGAGGCGAACAGTGGATCCAGTTTTGGCCAGCCGGTGCGGGCAACGCGGAAGTGCCCATGCTCTGCCGCCAGCGCCGAGAATTTCTGTGTGTCGTTGCTGGCATGCGTGCAATAGAGGTCGAACCAGCCGCGAATGGTGTAATGGTCGCTGGCGTCCTCCGTGGCGTGCCCGCGCTTGTTGCGCGCCAGACCATGGAACACCTCCACCTTGATGCCGGGGAGAAAGTGCGGCACCCAGTCGCCGGGTACAAAGGTAGCCACCGCGGGATAGGCGCGCGCTTCTTCCAGTGTCCGCAGCAGGTGTTCGTCAGCCTGCAACGGCGCAGTGCTGCAGCCCGCAACAAACCAGGCCGCCTCATCGCCGCGGCGACGGATTTCGGCCTGCAGTGGACGCAGGATGGAGTAGGCGTAGGGCTGGTTGACGAAGAACAGGTAGTGGCGCATGCGGGCGTCGTGTCGGGTGGGGTTGGCCAGTTTAGCACACGGCGTCAGGGCGCCTTGCGGTAGGGGTCCGGCTGGCCGGGCGGGCGATGACGAAAGCGTTTGTATTCCCACTGGTACTGCTCGGGTGCCTCGCGCACACAGGCTTCCACCGAGCGATTGAGTGCGCTCGTTGCCACCACGGGATCCGGGTCTGCCATGCCCTCCTCACAACGCCGCACGATCAGGCGAAAGCCACGGCTGTTCGGCAGGCGCTGGCACCAGGTCATCAGGGGCACCGCGCCGGATTTTTGCAGCAGTTTGCTCACCAGTGTCATGGTGCGCACCTCCATGCCGAAAAACGGGGCATAGGCGCTACCGGCGGAACGGGGGCTCTGGTCGGGCAGGATGCCCGAAACCTCGCCTTCGCGCAGCAGCCCGATCAGTCGCGCGAGTCCGCGGCGATCTCCGGGAACATACTCTCCGCCGAAGCGGCCCCGGCACGCGGTCATGTAGTCTTCGAAGCCGGGTAGCGACGGCGGACTGTAGAGTGCAGCCATCCGGTAGCGGGAAGAAAAGTACAGCCCACAGAGCTCCCAGTTCCCGAGATGTGGGGCAAGCAGCAGCAGGCCCTTGCCGCCGGCCCTCGCCTCGGTGAGCAGTTCCTCCCCTTCGATCTCCTGCACCAGTTCCAGGCAGCGCTCCACCGGCCACTCCCAGATCAGCGGAATTTCCAGCGCCACCCGGCCAGTATGCTCGAGGCTCTGCCGCGCCAGGGCCTTGCGCTCGCGCTCGCCGAGCTCGGGGTAGGCGATGGCAAGATTGATCTGCGTCACCCGGCTGGAACGGTTGGGCAAGCGGCTTACGAGGCCGCCCAGCAGGGCACCGAGCCGCTGCGCGCTGGCCAGGCTCAGCCGGGCGAGCAGACGAATCAGTGCGATCAGCAGGGTTGCGCGGGTCAATGCCATAAAGCGTATGCTCAAACAGTGCCAACAGGTTGCAACGCTATCACCGTCGAGCGCGTCACGCTAACGCTCCCTGCGGTAGGGGTCGGCATCCCGGGGGCTGGGGCGGGTCTTGAAGCGTCTGTGCATCCACAGGTACTGCTCCGGATGGCGGCGCACCTCGCGTTCGATGGTGGCGTTGACCAGCCTTGCATCGGCCTCGTCGTCACCGGAGGGAAAGTGCTCCAGCGGTGGGTGGAAGTAGATGTCGTAGCCCGGCACACCGTCGCTGCGGCGAAAGTGGCTGAAGGGCATGACCGCGCAGCCGCTGCGCTCCGCAATGCGAGAGGTCGCCGTAATGGAAGCGGTTTCGACGCCAAAGAAAGGTGCGAACACGATGCCCTTGCGGCCATAATCCTGGTCGGTTGCGTACCATATCGTGCGGTTTGCCCGCAGCTGCCGCAACAGGCCACGCAGGTCCTTGGCCGATAGCGCCACCCCGTAGCGGCGCTCACGGGCGCGGGTCATCACGGCATTGAGCAGGGCATTGTTGTGGTCGCGCTGCATGACGTCTGCTTCGACAAATTCGGTCACCAGGGTGCCGCACAGATCCAGCGAACTGTAATGCCCACCGAGTGCCAGAATGCCTTTGCCCTGAGCCAGCGCCCGTTCAACGTGCTCCAGGCCGTGCACCCGTGTCTGCGGCAGGAACGCGGCCGGGTCACGAAACCAGGCGAGGCCGATCTCCAGAATGCCGATGCCATTGGAATGAAAGGCACGCCGTACCAGGCTCGCCTGCTCTTCCGCACTCAGTTCCGGAAAGCACAGGCGAATGTTGACTTCGGCGATGTGCCTGCGGCGCGGGAGGGCCCGGTAGGCCAGTTCTCCCACGCCTTTGCCGAGCCACCACTGCGCCCGCAGCGGCAGCCGTGACAGCAGCCACATCAGCCCGATCAACAACCAGGTCGGCCACCAGCGGGGGTGCAGGTAACTGCCGTAGCGCGTGTCGCGGATGCGTTGCCGTGGGGTGCTCACCGGGTGGCACACTCTCATTCATCGAACGGAGCCCGAAGTTTAACAGCCCTGCAGGGTCAGGCGGGAATAGTTCTGCGGCAGCGGGCGCGGGCATTGGGTAGAATGCGGGCTGTCCTGTGTTCCGGAATCGCCATGCTGCGCGCGCTGTACTCTTTTGTGTTTCGCCTTGCACTGCCCCTCGTGTTGCTGCAGCTGTGGTGGGCAAGCCGGGGTAATGCCACCCTGCGCGGCAACTGGCGTGAGCGTCTCGGTTGGGTGGCCCCGTCCTCCGGCCCCGTCATCTGGGTACACGCGGTGTCCGTGGGCGAGACCATCGCCGCCGCGCCCCTGGTGGATGCCCTGCTGCGGCGCCACCCCGGTTGCCGCATCCTCATGACCGCCATGACAGCCACCGGCTCGGCGCGGGCCCGCGCCCTGTTCGGTGACCGCATACGGTATGCGTTTTCCCCGTATGACACGCCGGGCGCGGTGTCACGCTTCCTGGACAGGGCGCGCCCAGCCGCCCTGATCATCATGGAAACCGAGCTGTGGCCGAACATGGTGGCCCTGACAGAGGAGCGCGGAATTCCCGTGGCGCTGGTGAATGCCAGACTGTCGGAGCGCTCGGCCCGCGGTTACCGGCGTATCGCCGGACTGGTCCACCCCATGGTAGCGCAGCTTGCCTGGATTGCCGCGCAGGGTGCGGACGATGCGCGGCGTTTTCGGGAAATCGGCGCTTCCGGCGAGCGGGTGTCGGTGACCGGCAGTATCAAGTTCGATGTGGTGGTCGACAGTGTATCGCGCGCGTCGGCGGAGCGCTTGCGTCGTCAGCTGGGCGAATCCCGTCCGGTGTGGATAGCGGCCAGTACCCACGACGGGGAGGACGAGCAGATTCTCGCCGCGCACCGGCGGGTACTGGAGCGCTGGCCCGAGGCCCTGCTCATGCTGGTGCCGCGTCACCCGGAACGTTTCGAGGCTGTTGCCCAGCGGATACAGGCCGGTGGCTTTGCGCTGGTCCGGCGCTCCGCAGGCGGAGATGACGCGCTGGCGCCCGGCACCCAGGTGTATCTGGGTGACACGATGGGTGAGTTGCTGCTGCTTTATGGCGCGGCGGATATTGCCTTTGTGGCAGGGTCGCTGATTCAGCGCGGTGGGCACAACCCGCTTGAACCGGCGGCCTGGGGCCTTCCGGTGCTGGCAGGCCCCCACGTATTCAACTTCGAAGCGATCTACGCCGCGCTGGATGAGGCCGGTGGCCTGGTGCCAGTGACAGGCGCCAACAGCCTGGCCAGCGCCGTGCAGGCCCTGCTGGCCGACAGCGACCTGCGGCGGCGGACGGGCGCTTGTGCCCTGGCCCTCATTGAAGCCAACCGTGGGCCGCTGGAGGCTGTGTTGCAGGGGCTGGCACAACGCCTGCCGGTACTGGGTGCGAGCCCACCCTAAAGGCTGCCGATCAGGGCCTCGCGCAGGGCCGGGCGACTGGTATCGGGCGAGAGCCAGATGGCAACGAAGTGCTCCCCGAAGTCAGCATCGTCAATGACGCCCAGTTTTTCGTTGTTGAAAAAGAACGTGCTGCGGTTATCGACATCGATTTCCAGCGCTATCACATCGTTCTTGCCCACATCCGGCCACAGTGTGGCGAGCTGTTGCAGCCACTGCTCGCGGCGCTCATGTGACAGTTGCAGGTGATCCCACTCTTCGCCGGTACGCTGTACCAGGGCCCTGGCCTCGAAGTCACGCAGATACTGGATCTCCAGGCGCAATGGCCGCTGGTCGGGCTCGTAGCGGCCATTGGCGGTGTACAGCCTGGAGTCGTAGACCGACCAGAACATGACGTTGAGGCGCGCTTCGCCCACCAGCTGCAGATTGCCGGGTTGCGGAGTGTCGCTGGCAGACACCGCAGCCGGTAGAGCGAGGGCGCAGGCAAGGCTGAAGAGAAGGCTCGTGCACAGGCGTTTCATGGGTCTGTTACTCCTTGGCCTGAAAGAGACGTTGCTGCAGGTAGTATAGCGCGGGCAGGGTAAGCGACCAGATGGCGCTCATCATGAGCAGGCTCTGCCACAGCGGCCAGCCGAATTCCACGGCCCCGAGCTGGCTGCCCGCATAGTAATTGAACGGAAGCACGAGTGCGCCGGCCGCGGCTGTCAGCCATGGACGGCTGGCGAAGAACACGAGGCTGCGACCCAGCGTAGTGGCGAATGCCAGCCACAGCCCACAAAGCCAGAGGGGCAGGAGGACACCGTCAGTGAAGCGGAACACACCCAGTGCGCTGAGGCTGGCATCCACCGCCATGCCAATGCCGCCCAGCAGAAAGAGCTGGCGGAGCTCGCGGCCTCGCAGTGGCACCAGGGCAAAATGCAGTCCGATCAACCCCAGGGTGACGGCCAGCAGGGTATCCTGGCCGAGCACCGCACAAAACCAGGTGGTCTGAAACCACAGGGCATTGAACCACGCCTTCTCGGTGAGCTGGCGGGCGAAGGGTAACGGTGCTGTCGGACTGTCGGCGACGGGGTTACTCATGCGGGTGGTCCCACGTGATGGGTGCCTTGTTACGCTGCTCCCCGGCCGCCGGATCAGCCTGCTGTCAGTGGCTCGGCTTGCTGCCGTGCACGCCCAGGTAGTGGGAACTCAGGCTGGGAGCGGCAGCCAGCGGTTCGTTGATTTCGTAGAGACGCTCGTAGCGGGTCTCGCGGATCAGCCAGCGGCCGTCCTCCTTGACGTAGCGATCCCAATACAGTGCGGTGCCGGTGGTCAATGACTTGTATTCCAGCTGCCACATGTGGTCTGCAAGATACCAGATGCCGGTCGCTTCGCTGGCGCTGAGAATCTGGATTTCAGGCTGGTGGCCGTTGTGGTGTCCGATGGTGCCCGCATTGAAGGCGCCGCCGATGTTGGCCAGGTAATCATCGCGGCCGTTCACCTTCCACTCGTAGGTGCCGCCCTTGAAGTGCACCTCAACATCTTTGTGGAACAGCTGTGCCAGTTCTTCCAGGTTCGCGGTGTCGATGCAGCGGAAGTAGGCGTGCTTGAGCTGCTTGATGGCTTCCAGATCCATGAGCTGTTGAATATTCCGGCGCAGGCCCTCGATATCGGTGCCTGTGGCTTCCAGTGGGAGCCCTTCCTTGATGCCCATGGTGGTCTTGTTCAGTTTCTGGCGTTCTGTGCTCATGTTGCCCTCCCCGGGTTTATTGTCGTTACGCCGCAGTCTAAGCGGCGTGCCGGCGGGGGTCACCACGGGGCAGGCTGAATAGTTAGGCCTGCCGCGGACATCTGCCGCCCGGGACCGGTTCGTCTGGGTCCCGCCCGCGCGACAGGCGGTGCCCTTAGGGCCTGCGCCTACTTCACGCCGTAGTGCGCTGCGGTTTCGTCCAGTGCCTGCAGCAGCTTTTCCACCAGCGTGTCGATCTCCGCCCGCTGACTGACCAGTGGCGGCGCCATGATCATGGCGTCGCCTGTCTGGCGCACCATGAGGCCGTTGCTGTTGGCCCGGTCGCGGCAGTACACGGCAGCTTGGCTGTCGGGTGCCAGGCGTTCCCGGGAGTGTTTGTCGCGCACCAGTTCCACAGCGGCGAACATGCCCCGGCCTCGCACCTGGCCGACGATGGGATGACTCTGCAGGGTCTGTAGCTGGCTCTGGAAGTGCGGGGCGATCTGTTCCGCTGCCGTCTGGATGATGTTGGTTTCACGCAGTGTACGCAGGGTGGCAATGCCCGCGGCGCAGGATGCCGGGTGGCCGGAGTAGGTAAGCCCATGGGTGAATTCGCCACCATGCGCCAGCAGCACATCGGCAATCTGGTCGCTGATCATGACGCCGCCCAGCGGGATATAGCCATTGGTGATGGCCTTGGCGAAGGTCATCAGATGCGGTCGAATGCCGTAGGTGTCGCTGCCGAACCATTGCCCGGTGCGGCCAAAGCCACAGATCACTTCGTCGGCGATCAGCAGAATGTCGCGCTCGTCGCAGATGCGCTGGATTTCGGGCCAGTAGGTATCAGGCGGCACAATCACGCCCCCGGCGCCCTGCACCGGTTCGGCAATGAAGGCTGCGACATTCTCTTCACCGAGTTCGTCGATTTTCGCTTCCAGCTCGCGCGCCACCTTGATGCCGAACTCGTCCGGCGACAGGTCGCCGCCCTCGGTGAACCAGTGCGGCTGGTTGATGTGATGGACGTAGTTCAGGCCCCAGACCTGCTGGTGCATGGCGTTCATCCCGCCCAGGGAGCCGGCGGCGATGGTGGAGCCGTGGTAGGCGTTCTTGCGGCTGATGAAGTGTTTTTTGTTCGGTTTGCCGAGCAGGTCGTAGTAGCGGTGCACCAGGCGGATGTTGGTGTCGTTGGCCTCCGAGCCGGAGTTGGTGAAAAAGACGTGGTTGAAGCGCTCCGGTGTGATCTCGATCAGGGCTCTGGCCAGTTCAACCGCGGGCTGGTTGGAGCAGCGGAAAAAGTTGTTGTAGAAGGGCAGCTCCTGCAGCTGCCGGTAGATGGCCTCCACAATCTGGTGCTGGCTGTAGCCCAGGTTGCAGCACCAGAGGCCGGACATGCCATCCAGCAGCTTGTTGCCGTCGGTGTCATAAATGTAGATGTGCTCGGCGCGGTTGACGATGCGTCCACCGCTTGCCGCGTAGTCACGCAGATCGGTAAACGGGTGGAAGTGGTGCGAACGGTCGAGGTCTTTCAGATTGAGAGCGTCGTTGTGCATGCCAGCTGTCCTGTGTCTCTGCCCGGGCCCGGTATGGCCGCGCAGGCGTGGAGCGTAGTTTAATGTAGAGTAGGCCCAGTGTGGCACAGGGCCACCGCGAATCCACTACCCCCTCCCGGTGTTTTTGCCGGGGACACCGGCCGGGCCAGGCCGGTGGCGGCCCGGGGTGTAGTACACAGGAAGACCAAACCGATGGACAATTCGCAGCAGTACCTGCAGGACTTTCTGCAGGGCAATCCGGACATTGAAGTGTTTGAAGTCATGCTGCCGGATCTCGGCGGTGGCATGCGCGGCAAGTGGATAAACCGGGACAAGATCCACAAGGTTGTCGCCGGTGAATTGAAACTGCCTGCCAGCTCCGTGGCCTTCGATGCCTGGGGGCGTGATATCGAGGCCTGGATTGCTGTGGGCGGTGATGGCGACGGCTTCTGCGAGGCGGATGTCAGCACGCTGGCACGCGTGCCCTGGATGGCACGGCCCACGGGCCAGGTGCTGATGTCCATGCGCGAGGCCGATGGCAGCCCGGGTGCCCTGGATGCCCGGTTCATTCTGCGCAATATCCTGCAGCGTTTCGCGCAGCGAGGGTTGACGCCGGTGTTGGCGACTGAAATGGAGTTTTACCTGCTGGGTCCCGAGTGCGACAGCCTCGGGCGGCCGCGGCATACGCAGTCGGATCGGGTGGGCGGCCAGCTGCACGCGGGCCAGACCTATGGCCTGGACACCATGGCGGACATGGCGCCGCTGATGCACGCCATACGGGATGCCTGCAAGGTGCAGCAACTGCCGGTGGATACACTGATCAAGGAGGGGGCGCCCTCACAGTACGAAATCAACCTGCTGCACTGTGCAGACGCCCTGCGTGCCTGTGATCAGGCGGTGATGCTGCAGCGCCTCATCCGCGGTGTGGCCCGCAGCCATGACCTGCGCGCAACCTTCATGGCGAAACCCTTCGGCGATCTTGCCGGCAACGGCATGCATGTACATTGCAGTGTGCTGGATACGGCGGGCAACAATGTGTTCGACGATGGTACGGTTGCCGGCACCCCTCTGTTGCGGCAGGCGATAGCGGGCTGCCTGGCCAGCATGGAGGACTGCATGCTGTTGTTCGCGCCGCACCTGAACTCCTATCGTCGCTTCCGCCGCGGGACCCATGCGCCCGAGGCGCCCTGCTGGGGTTATGAGAACCGCACGGTGTCTGTGCGGGTGCCAGCGGATCAGCCCGCTGCCACGCGCATTGAGCATCGCCTTGCCGGTGCAGATGCGCACCCCCATCTGGTCGTCGCTGCGATACTCGCCGGTATGCTGCATGGGCTGGAGCACGCGCTGCAGCCACCGCCGCCCGTGGCAGGCAATGCGTATGACCAGGTACCGCGGACGCTGCCTCGGCACTGGCCGGACGCGGTGGAGCGTTTTCGCAGTTCAGGGTTTATTGCGGAGTACTTCGGCCCCGAGTTCCAGCGCGTGTTCACCCTTATGAAAGAGCAGGAAATGCAGGAATTTGACCGCCACGTCACCCCCCTTGAGTATGACACCTCCCTGTAGAGCGCGATCATCATCAGATAAAAGTGAACCAAAATCGCTTAAAATTCGAATAGATCGAAGGTGGCGCAATCGTTACGCTACGCCAACCGAATTTTGCAGGAAGGAGTGATCCATGAAAGCACTGAAGACATTTTCCCAGGCGCTGGCAATGGCTGCCGCCGTTGGCGCGTTTGCTCCTGTTACCTACGCCCTGGAGGCGCCGGTCACGCAAACCGCGGTCACCCAGGCGGCGCTGACCCCGGCGGACGCCGTGGCCATGCTGCGAGCGGGCAACGAGCGCTTCGTCTCCGGCGACATGCTCAAGCGTGACCTTCCCGGCCAAGTGGATGCAACGGCTGCCGGCCAGTATCCACACTCCATTGTGCTCGGTTGTATAGACTCCCGCGTACCGCCGGAGCTGGTGTTTGACCAGGGTCTGGGTGATATTTTCAGCCCGCGCATTGCCGGCAATGTGGTAACGCCGGAACTGCTGGGCAGCATGGAGTTCGCGGCGGCCGTTGCCGGCTCCAAGGCGATCGTGGTGTTGGGCCACACGGCATGTGGCGCGGTGAAGGGCGCCTGTGACGGCGTGGAAATGGGCAACCTGACCAGCAACCTCGCACACATCCACGAGGCGGTGGAAGCGGTGCCAACGGCCAGTGGCCCGCGTGACTCCAGCAATACCGAGTGGGTCAATCAGGTGGCTGAGAAAAACGTGTCCCTGACGGTGGAGAAAATCCTCCGCGACAGCCCGGTCCTGAAAGGGCTGGTTGACCAGGGCAAGCTGACCGTGGTCGGCGCCATGTATGATGTGGCCACCGGCGAGGTCGATTTCCTCGACTGAGCAGGCCTGACAGTGCAGGCGCGCCGGGCGGCGCGCCTGCACATTGATCCATCCCTCCTTCCAATCTACCTGAATCCCCTTCCGTCATGCCGCTTGCAGAGAAACCGGTTCCGGCCGGCGCAGGCGCCACTTTGTCGATGTGCCCGGGGCTGCTATCGTAGGCGCCCACAAGCAGCTTAAGGGGTGTCCCATGGCACAGGCAAAGCGCTGGCAGCGACTCAACTGGGAAGATCCGTTCCTGCTGGAGCAGCAGCTCTCTGACGAGCAACGCATGGTGCGCGACAGCGCCCGGCAGTACGCCCAGGAGCGCCTGTTGCCGCGCGTGCGGCAGGCATTCCGGCAGGAAGACACCGACCTGGCCATTTTCCGTGAAATGGGTGAGCTCGGCCTGCTGGGCAGCACCATCGACGGCTACGGCTGCCCGGGTGTCGACTACATCAGTTACGGCCTGATTGCGCGGGAGGTGGAGCGCGTGGATTCGGGCTACCGCTCCATGATGAGCGTGCAGTCTTCCCTGGTCATGTACCCTATCCATGCCTACGGCACCGAGGCCCAGCGCGAGACGTACCTGCCGAAGCTGGCGAGCGGCGAGTGGATTGGCTGCTTCGGCCTGACCGAGCCCGACCACGGCTCCGATCCGGGCAGCATGGTCACCCGGGCGCGCAGTGTGCAAGGCGGCTACCTGCTCAATGGCGCGAAAATGTGGATCACCAACAGCCCGGTGGCGGATGTGTTTGTGGTCTGGGCCAAGACCGACGATGGCAAGATCCGCGGTTTTATCCTCGAGCGCGGCATGGAGGGGCTGAGTACGCCGGCGATTGCGGGCAAGCTCGCACTGCGGGCATCGGTCACCGGCCAGATCGTGCTGCAGGACGTATTCGTGAGCGAGGCACAGCTGCTGCCCGGCGTAGAAGGGCTGAAAGGGCCTTTTGGCTGCCTGAACAACGCCCGCTACGGCATCGCCTGGGGCGCCCTCGGCGCGGCGGAGACCTGCTGGTTTACCGCGCGGCAGTACACTCTGGAGCGGTCCCAGTTTGGTCGACCGCTGGCCGCCACGCAGCTGGTGCAGCTCAAGCTGGCGGATATGCAGACCGAGATCAGCCTCGGCCTGCAGGGCTGCTACCGTGCGGGCCAGCTGCTGGATGCGGGGCAGATTGCCCCGGAGCTCATCTCCCTGATCAAGCGGAACTCCTGCGGCAAGGCCCTGCACATCGCCCGCCAGGCGCGGGATATGCTCGGCGGCAACGGCATCTCCGACGAGTATCCAGTGATGCGCCACATGGTGAACCTGGAGGTCGTAAACACCTACGAGGGCACGCACGATGTGCATGCGCTGATCCTCGGGCGCAGCCAGACCGACATTCCCGCTTTCTGAAAGCGGCTCCATTCTCGCCAGACAACAGGTACCGATGATCCGATGAAAACCGTGCTGAAATTCCTGCTGATAGTCTCGCTGCTGGTCGGCGGGGGGCTGTGGCTACTGGCCACGGGCAAGCAGCCCGAGCCCTTCGTGCCGGGCACCGAAAGCGCTGCACGGCTGCAGCCCGGCCCACTGCCTGTGGTCAAGGTGGAGCGTGACTACGTGGACACCTCGCGCCGCACGGATGCCAATGGCGACTATCCGGGCGCCGCCGACCGCCGGCTGGAAACCACGCTGTGGTATCCCGAAAACAGGGAGTCGGCGCCTTATCCCCTGCTGGTCTACAGTCACGGATTTTCCTCCTCGCGTCAGGAGGCAGAGTCGCTGGCGGCGTACCTGGCGAGCCACGGCTACATCGTTATTGCGCCTACCTATCCGCTGACCAACCTGCGCGCCCCCGGCGGTCCGCGCGTGCAGGATGTGGTAAACCAGCCCGCCGATGTACGCTTCCTGATCGACGAGCTGCTGGCGGCATCCGAGACGCCGGGCAATGCACTGTATCAGCAGGTTGACCCCGAGAGGATTGGCGCCCTCGGGCTTTCGCTGGGTGGCCTGACCTCGACACTGGTGGCCTTCCACCCGGAGATGCGCGACCCCCGTATTTCAGCGGCTTTGTCGATTGCCGGCCCCACCTTCGTATTTACCGACGTGTTCTATCGCCATCACCCGTTGCCGTTTCTGATGCTGGCGGGTGATATCGACGCCATTGTGCCCTGGGAGGACAACGCCAGGCCGGTACCGGAGCAGGTGCCCGATGGCGAGCTGGTCACGCTGCGCGGTGCTTCCCATGCCGGTTTCGCCGACCCCGCGGCCGCCATGCGCTGGCTTTCCAACCCGGACGCGGTAGGCTGCTGGATCGTGCAACGCTCAATGGCGGGGGCGGAAGAAGAACCGTGGTTTGACTTGATAGGGCCACCCGAGATGGGCATCAATTACGGTGCGGAATCCGCGCTGTGCACGATGGACCCTCTGCCGGAGGCGATGAACCCGCTGCGTCAGCAGATGCTCACTCGGGTCGTGGTGGGCAGCTTCTTTGATCGGCAGTTCTCGCGCTCGGCCGCAACGCGTGCGGCCGCCGAACGTTACCTGAGCGAAGTGCTTGCCGAAGAGCTGATGGAAGCGACCTATGTGCGCGCTGCTGACTGAAGCGCTTACTGGGCGTCGGCGGTAAGGACCTGGATCGGCTGTACCCTGGCCTTGCTGCCGCTCGGGTTCAACTGGCGCGCCTCGTTCGCCATGGCGGCCAGTGCGGCCTGTCGGTTGCCCGGGGCGGGGTGTGTGCTGAGGAACTCCGGTGGCCGTTCGCCGCCGCCCACTGACCCCATTTTCTCCCACAGGGTGACCGCTGCATCAGGGTCGTAACCGGCGCGCACGGCGATTTCCATGCCCAGATGGTCGGCTTCAAGCTCCGCGGTGCGACTGTTGGGCAGCTCCAGCGCCAGCTTGGCAGCCACGGCAGCCCCGCCCATCGCGACTGCCGGCCGGTCGGACATGGCGCCGACGGCGACGACACCCAGCGTGGTCGCCATGGCTCGGGACATGCGCTCGGCGGTGTGGTTGGCCAGTGCATGGGAGATTTCATGGCCCATGATCTGGGCGAATTCCGCATCGGTCAGCTTGAGCTGTTCAAACAGGCCGGTGTAAACCGCCATGCGGCCACCCGCCATGCACCAGGCGTTGACGGTTTTCGGGTCGTCAATGACCGCGACGCTCCACTCCCAGTCTGCGGAACGTGGGTATTCCTGCATCGCCACGGTGACCAGCCTGCCGGTAATTTCGGCAACGCGCTTGGCCAGCGCCTTGTCGCTGGACAGCTTGTTCTGCTTGTCGAGGTCGGAGACCGTGCTCAGATAGGCCGTGCGCGACTCCACGATGGCTGACTCGGGGGAAATCAGCATGAACTGGGAGCGCCCCGTCGGGCTGGTGGCACAGGCGGTCAGCAGGCAGGCCGCGGCGGCCGGGATGAGCAGTCGTTTCATGGGCGGGTCCCTCGCAGTATGGCGGCCAGTGTAGCCGATTTCCGCGAGGGATTTGACCCGCCGGGGGAGTGCCGGTTCCGTGCCGTGAACGGGCTAGAAGGGCAGGCCGTCGTCGATCGAGTGGCCCGCTTCCTTCGGTGTGATCAGGCCCTGCGTGTGGTGTGTGCCGTTCACATCCTTGCGAATTTCTGCCGCCTGCTCGGGGGTGGCGAAAAACTGGGAGTACCACTTGCGCCCGGTCTTGAATGGACCATCCGTTTTCATCTGCATGATTTTCAGTGCGGGGCGCTTGAACTTCCACACATTGAAGTCGGCGGCGAAGGCCTCCAGGGCGTTGGCCTGGAATTGCTTGGCTGCGGCCTTGTCGGCATCGCTGGCGGGTGATTCGGAGCCGCGGTAGAGCACCGCGTGCCAGGCCTTGACCCTGCCATCGTCTACCGGTGTGTTGGCGATCAGCTCGAACATGACGGCGTCACCGAACACCTGTTTGGACAACAGCACCCCCGGCCCGGTGTACCAGGTGGTGGTATACAGGTAGGTGTTGTAAAGCTGCATCGGGCCGCCCTGGCGCTGGATGTACACCTGGTCCCGGAGCTCGTTCTCGAAATACTGGCAGGGCGCACCGTGGGTGGGGCCCAGGTGGCGGCAGTCGGCCATGTTGTCGATGATTTCCTGCGGATGAATATCCAGCTCGCCCAGGTGGTCCAGCTCCCACTGTACCCACTGCGGGTCATCCCACTGCTTGAGCAGGGGTGCGTCGTAGTCGGGTGCGCGTCCGTCCGGGTCATACCAGGCCATTACGCAGCCCATGCTGTCTACCACGGGGTAGGAGCGAATTGACGCTGATTTGGGGTAGGGGCCGTCGGAGTAGGGAATGTCGTCCACATCGCCGTCACAGCTGTAGCGCCAGCCGTGGTAAGGGCAGCGAATGGAGTCGCCCTCGATCTGCTCGCCATTCTTCACGATCATGGCGCTGGTGCTGGCGGTCAGGTGGGTGCCCATGTGCGCGCAGTAGGCATCCAGCAGCACGGGCTTGCCGCTTTCGCCACGGTACAGCGCGAGATCCTGGCCGAAAAAGCGCACGGCCATGGGCCCCGCATCCAGTTCCTTGCTCTCCGCAACGATAAACCAGCCGCGGGGGAATGTGTTGGGTCCGAGATTGTAGTCAGCCGCTGTGGCCATGGTGGTGACCTCCGAGAGTCGCTTGGTAGCAGGCAGTATAGCCCTCGCGGGCACCGGGGCTAGGGGCAGCCGCTCCGGTGGGTGCACGCGGTGCGGTTTGGCTCAACTATTTGGTGCGCCGGACCGTGGGCTGTACTCACGCTCGAAGCTGCGCCCCAGGTAAATACCCGTCAGGCCCCAACAGGCGGCGATGCCTGCGCCGATCAGCGCAATCGCCACCATCCCCAGGCCCAGCCCCTGGGTCAGCGCGGTAAACGCCCAGGCGTTGAGCATGTCGCCTCCCCGGTAGACCACAATATCGATCACCGGTTTCGCCTTGAAGCGGGTTTCGCGGTCCACCGCGGTGAACAGCATCTCCCGGGCGGGGCGCGAAATGGCATAGTTGCCCGCACGCCGGACCACCTGCACGACCACCACCACGGCAACCGCGGGGGCAGCTGCGAGCAGCAGCATCCCGCCACAGATGGCGACGGGCACGCTGGCAAGGGTGAAGGGCAGGCCCAGATGATTCGCCATGCGGCCAGTGGCAAAGGCGGCGATCAACACCGTGAGGGTGTTGACCGCAAGGTCCATGGCAGCCCAGATCTGTGCGCGCCTGCCCTCGTCGTAGTCCGCGAGCAGGTTTTTCAGCTCGAAGTAGACAAACGAGCTGATGGCGGTGTAGAGAAACAGAAACAGGGCGATGCCCCACAGGTAGCGGCTGTCGCGAAATGCGGCAAAGCCGGCAAAGGGGTTGCCGCCGATGGTCGCGAGTTCATCGCGGCCGCTGCTGACAAAATCCTGCGCGAGGCCCTGGAGCTGTTGCCGTTGCAGCAGGGCGATCACCGGTAGCGTGAGCACCAGCATGAGCGCCGCGATCAGCAGCAAGGGTTCTACGCCGCGTGTGCCCGCCAGCACCGTGACCAGGGCCGGCCCTCCGAGGGCACCGATACTCGCGCCGGCGCCGATGAAGCCGAACAGCCGCTTGGACTGTCCGCGGGAGAAGCAGTCGGACATGAAGCTCCAGAACACGGACACATGAAACAGGCTGAACACGCTGACCCAGACGTAAAACGCTTTGTCGATCAGGGTGTTGCGCGTGTCACCGCTGGCTGCGAGGTAGAAGAGTACGAAGCTCAGGGCAAAACAGCCGTAGACGCCGGGCACCAGGTACTGCAGGCGGATACGCGCAACTGCGGCGCCATACAGCGAAACCGCTGCGGTGCTGAAAATGAAGGTGAGGGTCCACAGCCAGCTGACTTCCGCATCGCTCCAGTCGCTGGCCATTGCGTCGCGGACCGGGCGCAGCAGGTAGTATGCGGCCATCAGTGTCAGGATCAGGACAAAAGACGCAAGGGTGGCCGTGACTTCTCTGGTTTCTACCTCACAGGCCAGTGACAGCAGGCGTTGCAGCGGGCGGCGTGCGGGGGTCAACTGCTGGCTCGCAGCGCGGCAAAGACCCGCAGCATTTCCTCTCGCTGCGCTGTATCGGGCAGGGCGCCGAAGCCCGCCTGCATGTTGTCCTGCATGTGTCGGGGGCTGGAGGTGGCCGGTATCACGCAGGTCACCGCGGGATGGCCGAGAATGAATTTAAGGAAAAACTGGCCCCAGCTGCTGCAGCCCAGCTCTGTTGCCACAGCGGGCAGCGGGGCACCGCGGGTTGCCGCAAACAGGTCGCCGCGCTGGTAGGGGCGGTTGATCATGGTGGCAATGCCACGGTCTGCAGCGGTGGGCAGTAGCACTTCCTCCGCCCGTCGGTCGGCAATGTTGTAGCTGAACTGCACGAAATCCAGGGGTTCCTCGCGCATGACCTGCAGAAATTCGGCGTGATCGCGACCGTGCGACGTGGTGATCCCGATATAGCGGACCTTGCCTTCCTCTTTCCAGCGCTTGAGGGTGTCCAGCTGGGTGCGCCAGTCCACCAGATTGTGTACGGCAATCAGGTCGAACCGCTCCACGGCCATGCGCCTGGCGGATTCTTCCATCTGGGCAGTACCCGCTTCGCGACCATCGGTCCAGACCTTCGTTGCGGCAAACAGTGGGGGAGGTTCCGGCATCGAGCGCAGCAGGTCGCCCACGCGCTGTTCCGCCTTGCCGTACATGGGGGACGAGTCGATAACCTGGCCACCGCCGGCGAAAAATGCCTCCAGCACCGCCATGAGGGGTTGCGCCGCATCCGCTCCGGCGTCGACATCGAAGGTGCGTGAGGTGCCCATACCGATCACGGGCAACATTTCCCCGGAGCCGGGTATGGGGCGCCGCAGGGGCGCGCCGCGTGGCGCAGGCGCGGCGGCGTTTAGCGTGCCGCCCCGTGTCGCGGCGAGCAGGGCACTGGCGAGCAGGAGTTGACGGCGACTGAGCATGACAAACCTCGCGGGCGGCAAACGTCGCGCCAGTATTTCAAGCCCGGACTTGCCGGGTCAAGGTCGCGGGCCCTAGCGACCGGCGAGCAGCCAGCGGCGCAGCCGGTTGGAATCGCCGAAGGGTGTGAGCTTGCCGAAAGAGTTCAACAGCACGATGGACACCGGCTCCCCCTCGATGGTCGCCTGCATGACAAGACAGCGCCCGGCTTCGTTGAGGTAGCCCGTCTTGCTGAGCCCGATCTGCCAGTTCTGGTTCTTCAGCAGGCGATTGGTGTTGTTGTAATTCAGGGGGCCGCGCCGGGCAAAGGGGTAGACGGCCATACCGGGTGTGGTGCTGGCCTCGGCGATCAGGGGGTATTCGCCAGCAGCGCGCACCATGATGGCCAGGTCGCGTGCAGTGGACAGGTTCTCGCCGTGCAGTCCGGCGGGGTCGGCGAAGCGGCTGTTGCGCATGCCCAGCTGCTGCGCCTTGTCGTTCATCGCCTGCACAAAGGCATCCAGGCCGCCGGGATAGGTTCTTCCGAGGGCGCTGGCAGCCCGGTTTTCCGATGACATCAGCGCCAGCAACAGCATGTCCCTGCGGCTCAGGGTTGCGCCGTAGTCAAGGCGTGAGCCGGTCTGGCGCACCACATCGCGATCCGCCTTGGTGATGGTAATGGCCTGGTCGAGATCCAGCTGTGCATCCAGCGTCACCATGGCGGTCATCAATTTGGTGATGGAGGCGATGGGCCGCACGGTGTCGGTATCCTTGCCGTAGATGACCTCGCCGGAGGCGTCGAGAACCAGCGCAGAGGCAGAGCGCAGGTCGGGGTTGCCGCTGAGATGCGTGAACTTGCCGGCATGGGCTGCCTGGGTGGTCAGTGCGCCGAGCGCGAGCAGGACAAGGGCCAGTGGCAGGTTCTTCATTGGGGCTTCCGTCATGTTGCGTTGGCGCCATTCTGCACCAGAGCCGGGCCCGGAAAAAGGGGCGGTCGTGAAAAGCCCTTCAGCCCGGCTCGGATTCTGCACCTGCGGTCACCCGCAGCAGGCCGCGGAAGATACGCTGCGCCGATGTCTCGCCGCTCAGCACCTTGTACACGTCACTGGCTATGGGCATTTCGACGCCATACTGCTGCGCCAGCGCCATCACGGCCGGGGCGCTCTTGGCGCCCTCAGCGACCATGAACATATCCGCCGCGATGGTTTCCAGCGTCTTGCCACGGCCCAGCTCCATGCCGACGTGGCGGTTGCGGCTCTGCGCGCTGGTGCAGGTGGCAATCATGTCGCCCATGCCCGCAAGGCCGGAAAACGTCTCCGCCTTGCCGCCCATGGCACAGCCCAGGCGCGTGATCTCGGCGAGACCGCGGGTAATCAGCGCGGCGCGGGTGTTGTCCCCGGCGCCCAGCCCGTCGCCCATGCCGACGGCGATGGCGATGATGTTCTTCAGCACGCCGCCCAATTCGCAGCCCACCACATCCGTGTTGGTGTAGACACGGAACAGGCCGCTGGAAAACAGGCACTGCAGCTCGCGCACGATAATGGCATCTTCCATGGCAATGACGCTGGCCGCGGCCTGCCCGGCCATGATTTCCCGCGCCAGGTTGGGCCCGGTAAGCACACCCACGGGGTGGCCGGGCAGCACTTCCGCGATGATCTCGGTCATGCGCATGCGGGTGTCCAGTTCCAGGCCCTTGGTCAGGCTGATTACCGGTACCCAGGGTCGGATATGCCTGCGCACTTCCTGCAGCACGCTGCGAAAATTCTGCGATGGAATACCCATCACGATCACATCCGCACCGGCGACCGCCTCGCCGATATCCGCGGTCGCCTGCAGTTTCTCGGGCAGCCTCGCACCGGGCAGGTAGGTGGCGTTGCTATGCTCCTCGTTGATTTCCCTGACCGTTTCCGGGTTGCGCGCCCAGAGTATGGCGGGCGCATTGCGCGCCACCAGCGCCGCCACGGTGGTGCCCCAGGAGCCGCCGCCCAGCAGGCCGACTTTCAGGTTGTTCATTGCAGGGATTCCTTGCTTCGGTCGCGCCCCGTCAGGCCCAGCGCGCGGATGACCTCCAGGCGCCGTTTCAAGGCACGCAGCTGTCTCGCCAGTGCCTGCCTGCGTGGCCCCAGCTCGGGGTCGTCGCCGCCGGTGAGTTTGCGGTGCTCGAGCATCTGGTAGCCGTTGCGGAACAACAGCTTGCCTATTGACGAAGCACTGCTGATGCGGCGCTGCAGATAGAGTTGCTGGCCCAGGGTGAGGGCGTCGGTGACACACTGCTGGCTGTCCAGCGGCGCGTCGCCCATACGCGCCGCCAGGTCGGAGACCACAGAGTAGGCCTCGACATAGGTCAGCAGCGTGACGTGAGCCACCACCGGCGTCATGCCCAGCAGCAGTTGCGTAAAGCCGCCGGGCGTGTTGGCAGGCAGTGATTCCCAGTCGGGATGGTAGCGGGCAAGCTCGTCGCGGATCTCCTGGTGGAATTCCGCCGTAGGCGAGTAGAAGAACTCGAATTTGAACAGGTCCCGCAGTTCATCCACTTCCGCCCAGAAAGTTGCGAGGGCGTCCGCATCCTTGCCTTCTGTGGACTTTACCAGCGCCAGTTCAATAATCGCCTTGTTGACGAAGAAGTGAATCACGGTGTTTCGGTAGTAGCTCGCGACAGGGTGTTGTTCCAGCGCGATGGCGTAGACATCCTCGGGGCCCTCGTCGTAACGGGAGACAATCCCCTCGTTGATCATGATGCCGAGCAGGCCGTCCATCTGCTCCGCGTACCCGCGGTCGAAATCCGCGGATATGCGCAGGGAGCGCGCCTCCGCCCAGTCCAGCAGCGCCCGCAGGTCTTCCACCACCTCCGCTTCGGTCAGCGCCTTGGGTGCTGCACCCAGCAGGCTCATGGTCACCAGCGAGGGGAAGGTAATGGGTGTGACGCGATTGGCCTCGACCGCCACTTCAAAGGCGATTTTCGACAGGGCGAGGCTGTCATCCGGTTCCGGCGCCGATGGCAGAACCACCGGGGTGCCGATGTCCATGTAGATCTTGCCCATGGGCCGCGCCAGGCTGCGCACATAGCCGATAAACCAGCGCAGCGACTCGGCCCCCTTGCCGCGCCCGGTTTGTTCGGTGGCGTACTCCTCCACATCGCGGATCAGGTCATAGCTGATGGAAATGGGAATAATGTGAATATCGCGCGCATCGGTGGCGTGGCAGGCTTCCAGTGCATATTTGAGCAGGCCGTAGCGCGGCGGCATGAGCTTGCCCAGGCGTGAGCGCGTGCCCTCGAAGGACCAGTTCATCGGAAAGCGCTTCTCCATCAGGTAGCCGATGTAATGGCGCAGTGTGAGTTTGTACAGCGCGTTGTCGCCAAAGCTGCGCTTGATGAAGATGCCACCCGAGCGGCGGATAAGGAAGCCCATTCCGGCGAAGGCGATATTGGCGCCGCCGAACATGTGCGGCATGGGGAAGTCATTGTCGTAGAGAACCTTGGGCACGACCATGCCGTCGAGGTAGGTTTTATGTGTCCAGAGCAGCAGGGAGGGGTGGTCGCGCACGGTCTGTCGCATGGCCTCGATGGCCTGCGGGTCGCAGACGATTTCCCGCTCATAGCCCAGCCGCAGGCAGAAGCTGCAGAAACGCGCCCAGACATCCAGCCAGAAGGTGCTGGGGATGGAGATCATTTCCTCCATGTAGGCCCCTGCCTGTTTCAGCAGGGCCTCGCGGGTCGTACCCTGTTCTTGCGCCAGCTTTTCCAGCGCTTCGTTGTAGCTGCGGTTGGCGCGCAGGCTTTCCGCTACGTAGCGCGGCACCTTGTAGCGGCCGCCCTGCAGGCGGCGCTCGGCGATATCCAGAACCACCGCGGCCTGCCGTGCGACAAAGGTGCCAAACGCCGTACTGTCGGCCGCGCTTTCCTGGGCGTACTTGGTGTTGTAGCGCTGCCGCAGGTTGCCCAGCGAATCGGGCTCGCCGCACACCAGGTGCATGCGCTCCGGCTCCTTTTCCGCGATGCGGCGGGCGCGCCGGGGGCTTGGGCGTCGCGGATCGCCCAGAATCAGGTCGCGCAGCTGGGGGCCCGAATTGATCGCGGCAAGCGGTGGCGTCCAGGCTACCCGCAAGGGCGCAATGATCACGTCCCCTGGCAGTGAAAGACGTTCACTCAGTGCGCGCGTATCAATGCCCCGGCGGTCGTCACCCAGGTCGATGGTGAGCACCTCGCAGTCGCGGCCGCTGCCCGTCTCGGTATGCTGGTCAAGCCAGCGCTGCAGTAGCGCCTCTTCAAAGCGGTTGCTCGTGTCCAGCAGGAACAGCACCGGTCCGCTGCCGGGAGGCCACGGGCACTGGTCGAATTTACCCTCCAGGGTCACTGATCGCGCACCGTGCCGGCCCGGCTCTTGGGCCTTGCCTTGGGTCTTGCTTTACCCGGTCGCTTGCGCGCTGCCGAGGCCTTGGGCGCCGGATTGGCGGCGGTCTTCTTGCGCGCAGTGGTTTTCTTTGCGGTCGCGATTTTCTGCGGCGCGGAGGTCTTCGTGCCAGCTTTGGCTTTGGTTTTGGTTTTGGTTTTGGTTTTGGTTTTGGTTTTGGCGTTGGCGTTGGCGTTGGCGTTGGCTTTTGCTTTGGCCGGGCGCTTTGCTTTGCCGCTGACCGCGTTGTCGGCAGGTTCCAGCGGCTGTCCAAGCACGCTGAGCATGCGGTTGCGCACCTCGCGGATGCGCTCGTTGAGCTCGCTCACCGTCCAGCTGGAGGTGTCGATCGGTTCGAGCACATCGACATCCACCGTTGCGGGTCGGAACACGAAATCGCCTTTCGGCGCGACGTCGCCGGCATTGCGGATGACGATGGGGATGATCGGCACGCCGGCCTGCATGGCGAGATGAAACGCACCCTTTTTGAACGGCCCGAGGCGCGGTGACACGCTGCGCGTGCCCTCCGGTGCCAGCACCACGGACTTGCCTTCATTCCGCATCGCCTCAACCAGCGGTGTCATGGCTTCGATGGCGCTCGCCGAGTTGGCGCGATCAATCATCACCACGCCGGCGGTTTCCAGCACCCGGCCAATCACCGGCATATCGCGAATTTCCTTTTTGCCCACCCCCGCCATATCGGCCCGCAGCAGGCTGGCGATCACCACCACATCCGCCTTGCTCTGGTGGTTGAAGATGAACACCGCCGGGCGGTGTGACCACAGGTGTTGCTTGCCGGTGACGTTGAGGTCCAATCCAATCAGTGCGCTCGCAGTGTCCGCGAACAGTGACAGGGAGAAGTTCAGCGACTGGCGTTTCGATCGGGTCAGTGCATAGACCGGCAGGCCGGCGAGAAAGGTGGGCACCAGGCTCACGGTTGCCGCCGCCGAACGCAGGTAGAGCGACAGCGAGGGGCGGCCGCGGCTGGAGAAGCGCGCGACGGGCCAGTGCCGGTCCCGGGCAATGCCCAGCAGACGCGTGTTCGGGTTCAGCACCCTGGGCAGGCCCACACGTTCCAGCAGCAGCAGGTCGTCGTGGCTGTCACTGTAAAAGAAGCTCTGGTCGAGGTCGGCGCCCTGCTCGCGCGCGAGGCGTTCTGCCGCGTCCACCTTGCCCTGGCCGAAGCAGGTGGGCCGGATTACCTGGCCGGTGAACAGCCCGTCCTCGACTTCCAGCTCGGTGCACATGACGTGCTCAATGCCCAGGTCGCGCGCGGCCGGCACAACCTGGTATAGCGTGGCCGAGGAAATCACGGCAACGGTGTGACCCTTGGCCAGGTGGGCATTGATCAGGGCGCGTGATTCCGGGTAGATGCGTCGCGCGAGCTGGTCGTTGTAGAGCGTTTCCCCGAGATCTTCATAGCTGGCTTCGGTGATGCCCCGCAGGAACTGGGTTGTCACGGTCATCATGGCGGAAAAGCCGAGGTTGCCCAGTCCGAAGCTGGTCATGGCCTGGGCCAGTTCCAGCAGCTCCCGGGTTTGCAGGTCACCACGGCGTAACTGTTCGCGAATGAACGAGGTCGCGGAATAGCCCGAGATGATCGTGCCGTCGAAATCGAATATGGCGGCAATGGCTGGACCATCCGGCGCGGCCGCTATATCCCTGAGAAGTTGTTGAACACTTGCCATGCCGATCCCCGCCGCGCCAGTGTGTAGTCGCCTGTTATGCCTTCAAGCATATCATCCCGCCCGTGAGAGGGAAGCGTTCAGGCGACCGTGGTCAGGGTACCATCCGCCGCGACCTCCATCAGCGCATTGCGCGGGTCATCGGTCTCCCAGTAGCCACGCAGCGACAGCAGTTTGCCGGCGTCATCGACGTGATAGGTGAACACACCATGCACCTTCTGCTGCAGGGTTTTGCCTTCGCCGCCGTCGATGGTGATGGTCAGGGTGACCAGGTTGGCAACCTCGCTGCCGGCGGCAAAGGACTCAAGAATCTCGATGCGGATGTCCACGGGGGCGATGAAGTTGTCCCAAAACGCTTCCCGTGCCGCGGGCCCACGATGCCCCTTGCCGGCGGGGTCGATGTGCGAGACCCCGATAGGGTCTTCGATGATCGCGTCCTCAGCGTAGAGGCCCAGCCATCCGGCCTTGTTTTTGCTGTGAACGTACTCGCGCGACAGCAGGGCCGCACGCCGCGCCGGGTGCTCGTTATCAAACATGCCAGTGTCCTGTTATTTGTATGACTGGACAGTGGAGTGTATACGCATTCGGTTTTGCCGCGCCACAGTCGCGTAGCCGGGTGCGGCGGTGGCAGACAGAGCGCGCGGACGGTGGCCGGCACCGAGCTGGCGAAACTGGTTGAGGATTCCGCGCGTCAGCTTTATAATCGCGGCCCTCACGACAGGACCATAGCTCAGTTGGTTAGAGCGCTACCTTGACATGGTAGAGGTCGGCGGTTCGAATCCGCCTGGTCCTACCACCCTTTACTTCCCGTTAAAGCTGTCCATGATCTCCTGCAAGCGCGATTCGCTGGCAGATTTCGCGTCGGCGAGTTTTTGTCCCGCGTCATCGATCTGCTCCTGCAGCTGCCGGGTGCGCTCCTTGAGCTCGGTTTGCATGTCTGCCCGCGCCTTCTCGCTTTCGGCTTCGGCCATTTTGCGCTCTGCCTCGGCTTGTTCGGCTTCAATCTTGTGATTCAGCTGTTCCATCCGTTTTTCAATCATTTCGGTGGCTGAGTCGAGTAGTGACATCGTGGTACCTCCAGGTTTCAACCGTGAATAGGGGTTTGCTTCGACGCTCGCAGAGCAATGCCGGGGTCTCGCGACCCCGGCGGCAGCGTTTACGGCGCCGGCGGCTTGCGCCCGGTTACCAGGTGTATAACCAACAGCACGATGCCGATGACGAACAGTATCCACGCAATCTGGCTCGCGATCGCGGCAACGCCAGAGGCGCCAAGCAAGCCGGCAACCAGGCCGACAACCAGGAAGACAAGTGCCCAATACAGCATGATCATTCTCCTTTTTGCGCCTTCAGGTGCCCGCTTGTGCGGACACGCCGAGCGGCTGTGCGGTTGGTGTTGCGAGAACCGTGCCAATGCCGTCCAAAACGCTTGAAAGCCCCGTGATCGAGAGGCCTGGCGAAGATTGAGGTGCACGGACGTGTCGCCTGAGGCGCCCTGCGCTTGCAAAAATGACCGCGTGTCTTGCACCTTTTTACAAAGGAACCCCGCCGCCCGGGGCGCGTGACGACCCGCTCCGTGGTGCTGATGCGGTGGATAGGCTGGCCCGGTCGATATTGGTGTGGATTGTGCATCCTCCAAGGGGTGACACTTCAAGAGGGTGAAAGCATGGATCAGGCGATGCCATCCGCCAAGCTGCTGGGGGCCGGGGTGTACGATGCCCGTGGTTCCGAAGTGGGGACTATCTCGGAGCTGCAGATCGACCCGGCCGCGGGCATTGTGCGTTTCGCGCGAATCACGCTGCCGCAGCGGGGCACGGTGCTGATGCCCTGGGCTGCCATGTTCCGGGTGAAGCACAGGCAGGGCTTCGTGTTGACGGCTCGCGGTGAGGAGCTGTTGCGAGAGAATCTGGCGTGACGGGTCGGACGCCGGTGCCTCAGTCCCTTTCGTATTCCTTGAGTTTGTTATAGAGCGTTTTCAAGGCGATACCGAGCGTCTCGGCAGCCGCTTTCTTGTTGCCTTTGCAGGCCTCGATGGTCGCGAGGATCTGCTGCTTCTCTGTCTGCTGCAGTGATTCTCCCACGGATATGCGCAGGAATTCACCGGCCTGCTCAATCTGGCCCTCGGGCAGGTGCTGCGGCTCGAGCGTGTCTTCGGCGAGGATAAAAGCCCGCTCTACGGCGCTTTTCAGCTCGCGCACGTTACCCGGCCAGGCGTAGTCTTCAATGGCGACGATGGCATCCGGTGAGAAACGCTTCGCTGTACCGTGTTCCGTGTTGAGTTCGTTCAGGAACGCGTGCGCCAGACCTGCGATATCCCGGTCGCGTTCACGCAGCGGCGGCATGCGCAGGCAGAACTGCGCAATGCGGAAATAGAGGTCTTCACGCAGCAAGCCCTCTTGAATCGCCGCCTCCGGATCCCGGTTGGTTGCTGCAACAAAGCGCACGTTCATCGACAGGTCCTCGGTGCCGCCGACGCGACGAAACTTGCCCGTTTCCAGTACGCGTAGCAGCTTGACCTGCAGGTCAAGTGGCATCTCCCCCACCTCGTCGAGTAGCAGCGTGCCGCCCTCCGCCCGTTCAAAGTAGCCGGCATGACGTCGCTCAGCGCCGCTGAAGCTGCCTTTTTCGTGGCCGAAAAGTTCGCTTTCCGCCAGCTCGCTGGCGATAGCCCCGCAGTTCATGGCGACGAAGGGCCCTGCCACCCCCGACATTTGATGCAGGGTCTGTGCGGCCAGCTCCTTTCCGGTGCCGCTTTCACCCACCACGAGTACCGTCGCATTGGAAGGCGCCACCTTCCTCACCACCCGATACAGCTTGCGCATCGCGGGTGAGTTTCCGCGCAGCATGCCGAACTGGTCGATAGCCACGCTGTCGTCGGCGGCCCCTGCGGTCGCTTTCTGCGCGCATTCCCGGCCGATATCCTCGAGCAGTTCGCCGATGAATACGGCGTCCAGTGGCTTGCGAAAGAAGTAGCTCGCCTGCTCCCGGATACCGCGCTGCGTGCGTGCGGGATCATCGTGACGATGTATCAGGGCGACATCGGTATGGTCCCGAAGCAGGCTGTTCTTGCCCAGCAATTCGAGGCCTTCTCCGTCAGGCAGGTCCAGGTCGATGAAGGCTACCGCAAGAGCGTCAGCATGTACCTCGAGGGTTTCGCTGGCCTCGGCAAGGGTGCCGCAGTGCAGGGTGCTGAAACCCTTTGCGGCAAGCAGCTCGGAGAGTGCATCAACGGTTTCCTGATCGGCGTCTACGATCAGGCCCAGGGGCGCAGCAGCGCCCTGCGTTACCACCAGGGGTAGAAGGCGGGCATGGCGGACGCTTTGCCGCTGAAGTTGGGGTCGCGCTTTTCACGGAAGCTGGCGACGCCTTCTTTGCCGTCCTCCAGGCTGGTATAGAACATGGCGATGGAGTCCACTTCGTGCGCCACACGCGGGTGCTCCGCTGCCGCATTCCGGTACAGCATCTGTCTGGCCAGGGCGATGGCCACCGGTGAACGGTTGGTGATGATGCGCTGCGCGAGCGCGCGCGCCGCCGGTAGCAGTTCATCGGGTGTATAGACTGCCTTCACCAGGCGGCCGCTCATGGCTTCCTGCGCATCGAAGATGTCTGCGGTGTAGACCCATTCCAGCGCCTGCTGAATACCGACAATCCGCGGCAGGAACCAGCTTGAGCAGGCTTCGGGGACAATGCCGAGCTTGCCGAAGACAAAGCCGATGCGCGCACGGTCGGAGGCCAGGCGGATATCCATCGCCAGGGTCATGGTCGCGCCAATGCCCACCGCAGCGCCGTTGATGGCGCCGATCACCGGCTTCTTGCAGTCGAAAATCGCCAGTGTGACCCGGCCGCCGGTGTCGCGCACACCGTCGATAATCTCTGGGTCGTCAGCGCGCTCGCGCACGTCTTCAAGTGTAGGCGTCAGCGTTTCGTTCAGGCCAAAGGTGTTGCCGTCGGGTGAAAGGTCCATGCCGGCGCAAAAGGCGCGGCCGGCGCCGGTCACGACAATGGCGCCGATGTCGTCATCATCGCTGGCGCGCGTGAAGAAATCGATAAGCTCGTTGGCCATCTCGACGGTGAACGCGTTCAACTGGTCAGGACGGTTCAGGGTGAGGGTGCAAACCCGATCTTCAACCTGGGTAGTGAGTGTCTGGTACTGATACACAATTCGCTCCTAGAGAAATGGGCCGTCGACACAGCCGCGGCGGCCGTCCGGCGCGGCGCAGGCTCCGCAAATCCCCACCCCGCACTTGGTGAGGTAGTCGATGGCACTGAAAATCTGCCCCGGTTGGCAGAACTCGCGTTGTACCGCCTCAGCGGCGTGCACCATGGGTTCCGGGCCGCAGTTGTAGAACACCAGCGCATCCCTGTCCTCCGCGGGCATGCTGCTCAGTCGCTCGCGCAGCAACTCGGTGACGCGGCCGTGGTAGCCGGCGCTGCCGTCGTCGGTGGCCACGTGCAGCTCTGCAATCTGCGCGCATTCATCGAGGAAGTACAGCCGGTCGTCGCTGCGCGCCCCGACAAATATCTCGGCGTTGCCGAAATCCCGGGCAATCTGGTAGACGGCGGCCAGCCCGGTCCCGCCTGCCACTGCCATGATGCGCGCGTCATCCGGAGGCTCCACCGGCACACCGTGCGGCCCGCGCACGTAGGCTTCCGTGCCCACAGGCAGGTCCATCAGTGCGTGGGTAAACTCGCCCAGGTCGATGACCACCAGAGAGAAGGGGTCATCGGTCAGTGCCGAGAACGGTTTCTCGCCCAGGCCCGGAATCCACAGGAAAATGAATTCCCCGGCCTGCACGTTGACCTTGCGGTCGAAGGTGAGGATGGCAATGTCGCTACACACCCGCTCATTGCTGACCAATGAGACCGGGCGGAACTGCATGTCAATGTCATAGCGCACCAGACTTTCGGCCCGGTCGCTGTTGTGGTCCAGATCGCGCTGCAGGGTGCTGAAGTACGCCTGCATGTCGCCGGTGGTCATGCCCACCAGTGCAGAGCCCACGCCAACCACGCTGGCGCCGGCGTCGAAAAAGGCACGCACGTCCTCCGCGCTGCTCGCGCCCCCACAGCCGATGACGGGCAGTCCGGTCGCGGCGATCACCTCGCGCACACATTTCAGGGCGATGGGCAGCACCCCCTTGCCCGACATGCCGCCGGCGCCGTTGCTCAACACCGGATGGCCGTGTGACGAGGTGTAGCCCGGCCCCAGGGTGTTAATGGCGCAGAGTGCGTCAGCCCCGCCCTCGGCAGCGGCCCGGGCAATTTCGGCGATATTCGGGGTATTGGGAGTCAGCTTCGGGATGACCGGAATATCAACCACGGCCTTTACCGCCGCGGTGATGGCGCGCACCATCTCCGGATCCTGCCCCATGGCCATACCGTAGCCCTTGGCGTGGGGGCAGGACAGGTTCAGCTCCAGGCCGTCGGAAACCGGCGCGAGTAACTTCGCGACTTCGACGAATTCCTCCAGGCTGCCGCCAAAGATGGAGGTGAGCAGAAAGCGATCCGCGGGTACGCGCAGCTGCCCCAGCAGCGCCACTGACTCGTGGGCGCCGGGGTTGGTCAGCCCGACGGCGTTCACGAAGCAGCCCGGTGCGTACTGGCTCAGCACGGGCTCCCGGTTCCCGAGCCGCGGTGCCAGGCCGATACTCTTGGTCGTGACCACGCCCACTTCCGGCATATGGTCGAACACATACTGGATGATCGAGGTTGCGGTGGTCACGATGCCGGATGGAATCGTGAAGGGACCGGAAAGGGTCTTGCCGAAAAATTGCGTGTTCAAGGCGTCACTCGAGGCGTGGACTGGGCGAAGCGAGCATTATACTGCCTTGCCCGAGCCGAGTCGAAACGCGGTGCACCGCGCCTTGGCTGCCAGCGGCCGCAGGGCGCTCAGGTGCCGCAGAAGGTCTGGTGCACGCGCTGGCCGGCCTCGGGCGGCATGGCCAGGTGTCTGTCCTCGGGGTCCCATTGCCCCGGCCGTGCGAGTCGCTGGACCAGGGCGTGAAAGGGTGCGAAATCCCCGTGATCCGTGGCCGCAGTCAGTGCCGCTTCAACCAGGTGGTTGCGCGGGATGAATACCGGGTTGGCCCGGTACATGGCCGCCTGCCGCGCGCGCGGGTCGCCCGGTTCGCGCGCCAGTCGTGACTGCCACTGCGCCAGCCATGCATCGAACGCCGGAGGCAGGGTGTACAGGTCGCCAATATCCTGCGGGTTGCCGGGCTCCGGGTTAGCGAGGTCGGCCAGGCGGCGGAAGGTGAGGGTGAAGTCGGTGGCTTCCTCCGCCATCAGCGCGTAGAGCTGCTCGATGAGCCCTGCGTCATCCGCCTGTTGCCCGGTGAGCCCCAGTTTCGCGTTCAGGCCTTCGGTGTGGGCTGCAAGAAAGCGGTCGCTGAAGGTGTCGACCGCGGCCTGTGCCAGTGCCACCGCCTGTTCTGGATCGCTGTGCAGCACAGGCACCAGAGCCTGGGCCAGAGAAGCCAGGTTCCAGTGCGCGATGCCGGGCTGGTTGCGGTAGGCGTAGCGACCCGCGTGGTCAATGGAGCTGAAGACAGTATCCGGGTTAAAGGCGTCCATGAACGCGCAGGGTCCGTAGTCGATGGTTTCCCCACAGAGCAGCATGTTGTCGGTGTTCATGACTCCGTGAATAAAGCCCAGCAGTTGCCACTGGGAGACCAGTTGTGCCTGTGCCTGTAGCACCGCGTTGAGCAGGGCCAGCGCGGGATTGTCCGTGTCGGCCCGTGCCGGGAAATGGCGCTGCAGCGCGTAGTCGACCAGCAGCTGCAGGGCTTCCGTGTCCTTGCGCGCCGAAAAATACTCCACGCTGCCAATGCGCAGGTGGCTGCTGGCAACCCGCGCCAGAATGGCCCCGGGCAGCGGGCGGTCGCGCATGACGGTCTCGCCGCTGCTGACCGCGGCCAGCGCCCGGGTAGTGGGCACACCCAGAGCGGCCATGGCCTCACTGACCAGATACTCGCGCAGGACCGGGCCCAGCGGCGAGCGCCCGTCCCCACCGCGCGACCAGCGGGTAGGGCCGGCACCTTTCAGCTGCAGGTCAAAGAGCCTGCCCTGTGCATCCCGCAATTCGCCCAACAGTATGGCGCGTCCATCGCCGAGCTGCGGATTGAAACCGCCGAACTGATGGCCCGCGTAGGCCGCTGCCAGGGGGCGTGACGCTGCTGCGACGGTGTTCCCGGCCAGCCATTCAGTGCCTGCAGCAGAGTTCAGCCAGTCGGGATCCAGGCCCAGGTGTCGGGCGAGACCTTCGTTGACGCGGATTGCCTGCGGTGCCGCCACCGGCGTGGGAGCAAGCGCCTGGTAAAAGCGCTCGGGCAGGTCGGCAAAGGTATGCTCAAGGGCGGGGGTAGTGCCGGTGCTGCTCATCTGGGGAACTCTCTCCGGGCTCAGGCCTCCGTGGCCGGAGCGCTGGCCTCATGCAGGTCTTTCGGAACGCGTAGCAGGAGCACCATCGGGATGGCTGCCAGGTTGACCCACATGAGCAGATGAAAATCGTTCACGTAGGCGATCTCGGCGGCCTGCCGGCTGACGGTGGCGATCAGCTCGCCGGGCAACGCCGCCAGCGCGGACGGATCGCCCAGGCCTTGCGGCAGCATCGAACCCGGTCTCAATCGCGAGGCCAGCTCCTGCTGGTTGATCCACATATTACGGCTCAATAATGCCATGATCATGGAGACACCGATACTGCTGCCCAGGTTACGTGACAGGCTGAACAGGGCTGCGCCCTCATCACGTAGATGCGGGGCAAGGGTCGCGTACGCCAGGGTGGTGGTCGGGATGAACACCAGCCCCAGTCCGAGCCCCTGCACGAAGCCGGTAATGGCCAGGGTGGTTTGCCCCACTTCCATGGTGAAGCGCGCCATCTCGGCCAGTGTGGCGCTGGCCGTGCACATGCCGAGGATGATCAGGATGCGTGGGTCGAAGTGGCGCATCAGCCGCGCCACTACCATCATGCCGAGCATCGTCCCCACGCCGCGAGGCATCAGCACCAGCCCGGTGGTGACCGCCGGGTAACCCTTCCAGATCTGCAGAAAGGGCGGCAGCAGGGCCATGGTGGCCAGCAGTACAATCCCCACCAGGAAAATGAACAGCACACCGGTCACGTAATTGCGGTCCCGGAACAGCGCCGGCGACACAAAACGCTGGTCGCTGGTGAGGGTGTGCACCGTGAACAGATACAGCCCAAGGCCGATCATCACCGCGTAAAGCTGTATTTCCAGCGACTCAAACCAGAGCACGTGCTCGCCGCGGTCCAGCAGCAATTGCAGCGCACCCACGGCCACTGCCAGCAGGCCGAAGCCGAGCAGGTCGAAGCGCTTCTCTACGGTCGGGGTTTTGGGCACGAAGCAGTAAATGCCGATCAGCGACGCGACGCCCAGCGGCACGTTGATGTAGAACACGTAGCGCCAGGAGTAGCTGTCGGTGAGCCAGCCCCCCAGGGTGGGGCCCAGGATCGGACCTATCATGATGCCCATGCCCCAGATGCTCATGGCAGAGGCGTGTTTTTCCTTGGGGAAGGTGTCCAGCAGGATGGACTGCGACAGCGGTGCCAGGGACGCTCCAAAGGCGCCCTGGGCAATGCGCCAGATGACCATTTCATTCAGGCTGGTGGCCTGGCCACAGAGCATGGACGTGAGTGTGAAGCCGGCAACCGACCAGAGCAGCACCGAGCGGCGGCCGAAGCGCTGGGCCATGTAGCCCACCGGAAGGGTCATGATTGCCGCGGTCACAATGTACGAGGTCAGGATCCAGATGACCTGATCGCTGCTTGCGCCAAGGCTGCCCTGCATGTGCGGCAGTGCCACATTGGCGATCGTGGTATCCACCACCTGGATAATGGTGGCCGGCATGACGCTGGCGGCCACCAGCCAGGGTGCTGCGGTGCGCGGACTCACAGGGGGCTGGCAGCCACCTGGTTGGCGCCGGGAGCGGCACTCACACCTGCACTGGCCAGCGGTGTGGGGCTCTCCGTCGCAATACGCACCTCGGCGCTCATGCCGGCGCGCAGTACGGCGTCCTCCGGCCTGGTTTCCAGTCGCAGGCGCACGGGAATCCGCTGCACGACCTTGACCCAGTTGCCGCTGGCGTTCTGCGCCGGAATCATCGCGAATTCTGATCCACTGGCCGGGCTCAGGGTGTCGACCCGCGCTCGCAATACCTGCCCGGGGTAGGCGTCGATGGTCACCTCGGCGGTCTGGCCGGGACGCACGTGGGTCAGTTGCGTTTCCTTGAGATTGGCTTCAATCCAGATGTCGTCGGTCGCCATCAGGGTGACCACGGCAAAGCCCGCCATGGTCATTTCGCCCAGTTGGGGCACCTCGTTGGCGACGGTGCCCGCGGTGGGTGCGGTGATGCGGGTGCGGGACAGCTGATAGCGCGCGCGGTCCAACTGCGCCTGTGCGACCTGTATGTCGGCCTGGGCCTCAAGGGGGGTGTCGGGGTTGCCGCCCAGTGCGGCACGCAGGCCTGCCAGCTTCTGCCGGTTGATGGCGATCTGGGCCTGTGAGCGCGCCAGCTTTTGCCGTGACTCGTCGAGGTCGGCTTCGGAAATCGCCGACGGTCCCATGCGCTGGTTGCGCGCCAGCTGACGTTGGTAAAACGCCGCATCTTCCTCGGCCTGGCGCAGTTCGGCCTCGACTTCGGCGTAGTCGGCGCGTCGCACCATGATCTGGTTTTTCACCTGCGCGAGGTGTGCCTCGGCTTCCGCCACCGCAAGCTGGAACGGTTGGTCCTCCAGCTGCACCAGCAGCTGTCCCGCCTCGACCGGCTGATTGGGCTGTACCAGCACCGCTTTGACGATGGCATTCACCTCACTGGACAGCGCCAGCTTGTTGGCCTTGACGTAGGCGTTCTCGGTGCTGATGCTGCCCTGCCCACCGAGCAGGAACCAGGCAACCGCCAACCCGCCGGCGACCAGCCCTGCACCCATCAGCAGACGTCTTTGCAATAGCGGTGACACAGTGGCTCTACTCCTCTCTGCCCAGGTTCAGGCGAATGCGCTCCAGCAGTGATTTCAACTGCACGATCTCTTCATAGCTGAGCCCCGCCAGCGCCTCACCGCGGGTCATTTCCGCCAGCTCGCGCAGTGTGGTCAGTGCCGGCTGCGCGGCATCGGTCAGGTAGATGCGAAAGCAGCGTCTATCCTGCTCGTCGCGGCGGCGCTCCAGCAGGCCCTCCTGCTCAAGCACATCCAGCTGACGCGTAAGACTGATGGGGGCAACATCCAGTCGCTCGGCGAGCTCGGCCTGTTTTACCCCCTGTTCCCGCGACAGCGACCACAACACCTGCCACTTGGCGCGGGTCAGGCCGTGGGCGCGGGCGCGGCGGTCGTAATTGCGCCGCAGCAGGCGCGCCGTGGTGTGCAGCTCAAAGCTGAGCTGGTCGGTGGCGTCGTTGCGCGCGCGGCTCACGTCAGGCTCCCGCCGTTAATAGGTTTGTTTATTATAAGCCGGCTTATTAATTTGGCAAGTCGCGATTCTGCCCGATGCGGTCCTGCCACCGCAGTGCGGAAGCGCTTTACTGCACCGCCGGCGGATGGCAGATTGACGCCTGACTCAATAACACCAGCACACAGCCATGGAGAACGAACAGCATGAGCACAACCTGGGACACACTGATCACTGACGCACTGGTGTTTGACGGTAGCGGCGACGCGCCGCAGGTACTGGATATCGCCATTCGCGACGGCAGGATAGCGGCGCGCGGGGCCGGTCTGCCACGGGCTGAGGCCGGCCGCGTCATCGACGGCAGCGGTCAGTGGTTGATGCCCGGCCTGCTCGATATCCACACGCACCTCGATCTGGAGGTGGATCTGGACCCGCGGCTGCCTGAGGTGGTTCGCCACGGCACCACCACGGTGCTGGTAGGCAACTGCAGCCTGGGTACCTGCTTCGGTCAGCAGGTGGAGGAGGACCAGAACCCGATTGTCGACTGTTTTACCCGCGTGGAGAACATCCCGAAGAAAGTCCTCAGTAAATGCGTTGAGGCGATCACCTGGGACAACACCGGGGACTACATGGATCACTTTGACAATCTCGCACTGGGCCCGAACATTGGTGCTTTTGTGCCCCATTCCATGCTGCGTGTCGAAGTGATGGGGCTGCAGGACAGCATCAGTCGCAAACCCACGGCGGCCGAGCTGAGCCGCATGGAAAACCTGCTGGACACAGCCATGGAGCAGGGCTATCTGGGCTTGAGCACCGATGGTCTGCCGTTCCATTACCTGGCCAACGAACCCCACACGGACCAGCGCATTCCCACGCAATTCGCGGGTTACAGCGAGCTCAAGCGCCTGCTGGGTGTTGTGCGGCGGCGCGGCAGGGTATGGCAGACCACGCCATTGATCGAGAACCGGGTGAAGGGCCTGCTGTATTTTCTGTTCAGCAGTGGGCGCCTGTTCGGCAAGCCACTGAAAACGTCTGCGTTGTCGGTGATGGAGTTCGTGCTGGCGCCCAAGGCGTCCAATGCCTTTCTGGGCCTCTCCAGGCTTATCAACAGTTCATTGCTGAAGGGGCGCATCCATTTTCAGGCGTTGGGCACCAATTTCCGTCTCTGGTCGGACGGTATCGTCAGCCCGGTATTCGAGGAACTGCCTTCCACCTGCAAACTGATTGCGAAGGAGTATGACGACGTCGCCGGCCGCCGCGCGCTGCTGGACGATCCGGCCTTCGTGGAGGAGTTCCGCCGCGATTGGGAGCACGGCCGCAAGGGACGCAATCTGGCGCGCCTGAAGGCGAAGCTGGGGCTCCCCGACAAGCTGGTGATTCGCGACCTGGAGCGCATGATCTTCGACGGTGCGCCGGTCGCGGACTGGGACGGCGAAAGCATGCAGCAGGTGTTCGACCGTTTGCGGCGCGTGCAGCGCGGCCAGGCTGCGGAGGCCCGGTCCGAGGCAGAGCGGGAGGCCTTCGCCAAATTTCCCTCACCCACAGAGGATGAGGTCGATTTCATGCTGCATCTGCTGCGTGAATACGACAAGTCGTTCCGCTGGTGGGTGGATGTCGGCAACAAGGACAACCGTGCCACGCTGGGTTATCTGCTGCATCCCAGTGCCCTGCCCGGCTTCAACGATTCCGGTGCCCACCTGACCAATATGGCATTCTTTGACGGCAACCTGATGTCGCTGAAGCTGGCCCAGGCGGAGGGGCTCGGTACCGTGGCCGCCATGGTGCGGCGCCTGACCCGCGAGCCCGCGGCATTTTTCGGCCTGGACGTCGGCAGCCTCGAGATCGGTGCACAGGCCGATATCACCATGCTGGATCCGACGGCCCTGCAGGGGTGGGACAGCAACGATCACCGCGCTTTTATTCACCGCGAGCTGTTTGACCACAAGCAGATGGTAAACCGCTCAGATGGCGTGGTGACGCGGGTGCTGATTCACGGTGAGCCCGTGTGGCAGGACGGCGACTTCACCGAGGTGCTGGGCAGCCGCCGCCTGGGACGGGCACTGCGCGCTGCGTGAAATCAGTCCTTGCCCTTGAACAGGCGCTGCAGGAAGCGCCCGCCTTCTTCCTTGGCTTTGCGCTCCAGCTCGTTGCGGGTCAGTGACGCGAGGATCTCCTTGCTGTCGACGCGGCACCAGCTGGCGGGGCTGTCACCCAGTGAGCCGCTACACAGCACCGGCCAGCTGATGGCCGTGAGGCGTTCGTTCACCCGGCAGGCAGGATCAAGCTCGCCCAGTGTCGGTGAGAGGCGCGCGCGGAACTCGGCGTTGAATGCGTAGCTGTCGAGCTGCAGGTTCCCCGTGCCGCGCAGTGCCATGTGTGCCAGATCGGCCTGCAGGGGATCCAGCCGCGCCTTGCCCTCGCCCAGCGTCACGCGGGCACTCAGGTCCTGGAAGGTGCTCTGTTGCGGCAGCTCGGTCGCCAGTGTTGCCTGATTGACCTGGGCGACCACTTCACACAGCATCCGCTCGACCCCGAACTGCTCCAGCACCACATTGCGTGTGGTCAGGTTGAGCGGCCCCTCGAGGTTCTGAACCAGCGCAGTGCTGGTATTGCCGCGGCTTTGCAGGTCCCAGCCTGCGTCCGCGAGGCCGGAGAGCAGTGGCTCTGACTCCAACGCTGCGAGCAGCTGCACGGTGTCCAGCCCAGTCAGTTCACCGCGGGAGGACAACACGGCGGTTGCCCGGTGGGCGTCCAGGGTGGCGGTGGCGTTCAATGCGCCGCCGTGCAGTGTGCCGGTGATGGTGTCAATCTTGAGCACGCCCTCGGCTGCCCGCAGGCGCAGGCGCAGGTTGTCGATGGCGTGTGGCCCCAGGATGGCGCGCTCGACACGCAGGTCGGCCCGGGTGTCCGCCAGACGGATGGCGTCCAGGGGCAATGCATCGTCACCGCTTCCCGCGCTGTCTGGCGTTGTGGTCGCAGCCTCCGGCCCGGCGAGCAGCAGTAGTGCCGGGTCCAGCAGGTTGAGACGCAGCTGGGCGTCGATCTGCGGACTCTCGAAGCTGCTGTAGACCAGCGTACCCGTGCCCTGAATCTCACCGCTGGTCAGCTCCAGCGCGAGTTCGGCGCGCTGGGTATTCAGGGTGATGGTGCCGCTGGTCTGCAGCACCACGGGTTCCGGCGTGGCGCCGGCGAGCGTGATGGTCAGCTCCTCGACGTCGGCTGCGCTCTGGTCGGCGCTGAGTGTAAAGCCTGCGGTGAGCGTGACGTCGACAGGGCGCTCGCCGGCGAGCTGCAGGGCGAGGTTGAGTGCCGCGGGGCGGCCCTCGAGGTTGATGTCGCTGGCAGTCATGGATGAAATCGTGATCTCCTGCGGTGCCGCGCCATCGGCTTGCAGCAGCTGCACGCGCGCATTATCGAGCGACAGATTGGCAATGTTCAGGGCCAGCGGCAGACCCAGCGCCGCGCCGGCACCGGCTTCAGCAGCCGCGCGCAGGGCTTGCCGGCGCTGCGCGTAGAATGCTTCCAGCTCGGCATCGCTGAGGGCCAGGGTCGAGCTGGCGGGCGCGGACTCCGAGGCGGGCACGATGACCTTGAGCCCCGTGAGGCTGATGCCCTTGATCGCCACCTCCCGCGACAGCAGTGGCCACAGGAACACCTCCACCGACAGCTGCTGCACGCTGATTTCAGGCTGTTGCTCCTCTGGCAAGCGCAGCACCGTATCCTCCAGCTGCAGCGACAGTCGTGGCAGCAGGGAGAGGCCCGCGTCGCCCCGGACCTCCAGCCTGGCGCCGCTGCGCTGCTCCAGGGTTTCGGTGGCGAGCCGTATCAGCCGCGCCTCATCCAGAAACACCGGCAGCAGCGCAGCTGCCGCCAGCACGAGAACGACCGGAACAGCGATAAGATAGATCAGTAGTCTGGGCATGGGGGCAGCGACCGTGAAAATCCGTTGTCACGATGGTAGCAGAATTCCCCCGCTGGCTGCCCGTACCTGCCGCAGCTAGAAGTTGTAACCCAGTGCCAGGCCAAAGGTTCGCGGCTCGATGGAAAACGCATTGGTGAACAGGCCGGAGGACGGGTCGGTGACGTACATGGCCACCAGGTGATCGTCATCGGTGATGTTCTTGATGTAGGCCCTGGCATACCACCGGCCGTCGGCTGCCGTGTAGGTGGCCTGTGCGTTCCAGACGTCCCAGGCGTCAATGCGGTCGATGGGGCGGTTGAACAGCCGTGCATACATGGCGTCCTGCCAGTAGTAGTCGACGCGCAATGCCAGTGCGCTGCTGTCGGCAAAGGCCAGGTTGTACTGCGCGCCAACACTCAGTGACCACTCCGGGGCGTTCTGCAGGTGGTTTCCATCAAGGTTCTGCGCAATGCCATCGGTAATCGGCACACCGGCCGCCGCCAGCGCACTGCAGCGGGTGAACGGTGAGCCAAACTGCGCGGCGTATACGTCCGGCGGCAGCAGCGCGACACAGTTGGAGGCGTTGGTCAGGTCCTTGAGCAGGGTGACATCGCTGCGCCCCGCGGTGGGGTCGCGGGTATCGAAGCTTTCGAAGTCCTTTACCTCGGTGTTGAGGTAGGCGAGGTTGGCGTTCAGCACCCAGCTGGCGCTGGGTGCAAACACGAACTCTGCCTCACCCCCCCAGATCTGTGCATCCGTGTTCTCGTTAAAGGAGGTGCGGTTGACGATCTTGGAGACCTGCATGTCGGTGTAGTCGTAGAGGAAGGCACTGAAGTTTGCCTGCAGGGTGTTATCCAGCAGCGTGTTCTTGGTGCCGACTTCCAGCGCGTCGACAAACTCCGGTTCGAAGTTCGGTTCCTGGCTGGGGAACTGCACCGGGTCAAAGGGAGGATTGAAGCCGCCACCCTTGTAGCCGCGGGACAGTGAGACGTAGGCCAGTGTGTCGGCGGTGACCGACCAGTCGAGCACAATACGCCCCGTGGCTTCCTTCCAGTCATTGCTCTCGCGGCGTGTCGCGGTGGGGATGGGGAGGTCTGCTCCCAGTGGCTGCAGCACCGGCGCGCCGGTCACCGGGTCGTTGTTGAACAGGATCTGTCGATCCTCAATGGTTTTTTTGTCCTGTGTATAGCGCGCACCCAGTGTCAGTTTCAGGGTGTCGGTCAGTGCGTAGTAGATTTCGCCGAACAGCGCCTGTGAGCGGATGCCATACTCGCCGGTTTCGTTGTTGAACTGTGGCCCGACCCAGCCCAGCCCGTCGAGGCCGAGTGCGGCTGCCGGAAAGACGCTGGCAAAATAGTCGAAGCCGGAGGAGAAGACCCAGTACTGGTTATCGAGGTCGACGTCCATCCAGAAGCCGCCGATGAGGAAATTCAGCGGCCCGTCGAGGTCTGACTGCAGGCGCAGCTCTGCGGACACCTGCTCGGAGGACTGGTTGGATTGGTCGTAGGCTTCCAGGCCGGGGCTGAAGGAATCGACATGGCCCCCCACGCTGCCGGTGGCGTTGCGCGAGGGCGCAGAGATGGGCCAGAGGCCATCGGCGTAGAGCGTGGCCGCCGCCGTGGGCGCGACTACAGGCAGCAGCGCCGGGATGGGGAAAGCGCCTGCCACCGTCCACTGGTAATCCATTTGCGACAGGACCGTGGTATCCTGATAGCCGCCGACAAAGCTCACGGTGTAGTCACCCAGTTCCTGTGCGATATTCAGCGTGAGCAGCGTTTCATCTGCCTTGTACACGGGTGCCCGTTCACTGGCGACTTTGCGCAGGTCCCGTGGCACCTCACCGCGTATATTGGAGCCCAGCGTGAACGCCCCCAGCGGCCCCAGAAGCGCGTTGGATGCCAGAATGTTCGAGAGCTGTGACGAGGGGTTGGGGACATCGAAGTCCAGGCGATCCGGCAGGCAGCCCATAACCCCGCTGGGGTCATTGTGACAGAGCGTCTTCTGGCTGCGTGTGCGGGTGCTGTCCTCGTCGAACCAGGACAGCATCAGGTCGACCTGGGTGGTGTCTGTCGGCAGCCAGCGCAGGGATGCGCGCAATGACACCTGGTCCCGGCCATCGACATCGCTGCCATTGAATACGTTGTCGGTGTAGCCCTCCCGGTCCAGCCACAGCCCGGCGAAGCGCAGGGCCAGGCTGTCAGCCAGGGGAATATTCACCGCGCCGCTGAGCTTCTTGTGGTCATAGTTGCCGTATTGCACCTCCAGGTTGCCTTCCCGGCCATCGAGACCGGCTGGCCGGGTCACCATGTTCGCGGCGCCGCCCGTGGAGTTGCGTCCATACAGCGTACCCTGCGGCCCGCGCAATACGGCGACCTGTTCGATATCGTAGTACTCGGTTTCGAACAGCCGTGGCGAAATCAGCGGCACTTCATTGACGTGTACCCCCACGCCGGCGTCCGCCGAGGCCGCGACGAGGTTGGTGCCCACGCCGCGAATCTGGAAGTTGTTGCCGGTGAAGTTGCCCTTGTTGAAGGTGACGTTGGGGGCGGTGAAACGCATGTCGGCGAAGCCGTTGATCTGCTTGCTGCGCAGCGCGTTTTCATCGAAGGCGGTGATGGCAATGGGGACATCCTGCACAGACTCAGCGCGTTTCTGGGCGGTGACGATCACCTCTTCGAGCTGTGCCTGCACCGCAGTGGAAAAGGGCAGCGCGCTGGCGATCAGCGCCACACGCCAGAGGGGGTGCCCCGAGGGGCGTGCGGAAACGATCATTCCAGCTCCTGCGTTATGCTTTGTTATTGTTGTGTTCTGCTGACCCTCGGCGGGTCAGTTCAAGTTTATGCACAATCGGGTTAACGTAGCAACGTCGCCGCACTTCGACAGGAAGGGAAATACCGTGAAAATCACGCTGCAACAGTTGCAACACAGTGTGGGCCTGACCCGCGTTGTCATTCATTCGCTGGACTTCAGTATCTACCTCGCCTACGCCGATTTCGGCGCAGAGCCGCTGCTGGTCACCGAAGCCGACGGCAAGCCGTTGCGCACGCGCAATGTGACGGAAATGAAGCAGCGCCTCGCCGGCGTGCCCCTGCCGGCGCTGTTTCTGCGCCACCAGAGCGCCTACGATGAGATGGTGGGGCAGCCGCTGCGCGCCGGGGACAATAGCCTGGAAGTGCCACTCGCCCGGGACTGGAGTGATTTCCCGGAAGGTCAATGAGGTGAGCAAACGCGCGCACACGATTGTCAACCCGATTCACTCGCTGAACCTGCTTTCGCAGGCGGAAATCGAGGCCTTCACAACCACTCGGGGAGAACTGTTCGAGTTGTACCGGCGCTGCGCGCTGGCCATTCTCAATACTGACAGCGACAAGGACGATGCGGCACAGATCTACGCCGACTTCTCGGATTTTGACCTGCAGTTTGTCCCCCAGCCTCGCGGCCTGCGCCTCGAGCTGTTCAACGCGCCTGCCCAGGCCTTTGTCGACGGGCGCATGATTCGTGGCTTGCGGGAGCACCTGTTCGCGGCGCTGCGGGATATTGTCTACACCGCCATTTCCCGCGATGCGGGGCCTCTGGCGGGTGCTGCCGACCCCACCGATGAGGTGTTCCGTATTCTGCGCAATGCCGACGTTGTGCGCCCGAATGAGCAGCCGCGACTGGTGGTCTGTTGGGGCGGCCATGCCATTCCCCGCGAGGAGTATGACTACGCCAAGGCTGTTGGGTATGCCTTGGGATTGCGCGGCCTGGACATCGTCACAGGCTGCGGCATCGGCGCCATGAAGGGCCCGATGAAAGGGGCCGCCGTGGGCCACGCCAAGCAGCAGATCAAGTCGGGGCGCTACATCGGCATCAGTGAGCCGGGCATCATCGCTTCCGAGTCGCCCAATGCCATCGTCAATGAACTGGTCATCATGCCCGACATCGAAAAGCGGCTGGAGGCTTTTGTTCGTCTGGCACACGCGATTGTGGTGTTCCCGGGTGGCGTCGGTACGGTGGAGGAAGTGCTCTACCTGCTGTCCATTCTCATGCATCCGGACAACGCACAGAGCCTGCCACTGGTCTTTGCGGGACCCCGCCACTGTGCCGAGTATTTCAGCGAGTTGGAGCGCTTCCTCGTCGCCTGCCTGGGTGAGCGGGTGCGCGACTACTACCAGATCATCCTGGGCGCTCCCGACGAGGTCGGTGCCGCCGTGCGCGCGGCGGTGCAGGCCCAGCATGTCCGCCGGCGCAAACTGCAACAGGCCTATTATTTCAATTGGGAACTGGTGATTGCGCCGGATCTGCAGCGCCCCTTTGTGCCTACGCACGAACACATGGCGGCACTGGATCTGCGCAGTGCCCTGCCGCCACATGAACTGGCCAGCCAGCTGCGCTGCGCGTTTTCCGGCCTGGTCGCCGGTAATGTAAAGGCCTTTGGTATCGAGCAGGTGGCCCTGCACGGTCCGTACCAGTTGAACGGCGAAGCGGGCTTGATGCAGGCCATGGATCGGCTGCTGCGCCTGCTGGTCAGGGAGAAGCGCATGAAACTCGGTGAGGGCGAGTTCGACTACCGACCCTGCTACCGGATCTGACCGTTGCTTTCCTCGATGCGCACACGGTCGCGTCCCGCGGCTTTGGCCGCATAGAGGGCCTGGTCAGCGCGCTGGATCAGCTCGTCCGGGGTGCCTTTTTCGGCGGGCCAGGCGGTAGCGCCGCCGACGCTCACCGTCAGGTATTCAGCAACCGGGCTGTTGGGGTGGGGAATCTTCAGTTCCCGGACCAGTGAGCGAATGCGCTGTGCCACCTGCGTGACGGCGGCGGAATCGGCGCCCGGCAGCAGGGCGAGAAATTCCTCGCCGCCATAGCGGGCGACGAGATCCTCGTCGCGTAATACGTCAGACTGCAGCGCCTCGGCGACCTTGCGCAGGCACTCGTCGCCGGCAATATGGCCAGCGGCATCGTTGTACTGTTTGAAGCAGTCGATATCCAGCATGATGATGCTGACCGGCGCGTGCTGTGCCGCACACTGGGCCCAGGTGCTGTCGAGGTTCTCATCGAGGAAGCGCCGGTTGGCGAGGCCGGTGAGGCTGTCGATGCGTGAGATTTCCTGCACCTTGGACAAGGCGATCTGCAGCTCACGGGTGCGCCGGTTGACCAGCATCTCCAGTTGCCGCTCACGCACCACTGCGCGGCGAATGGCCCGGCGGTATAGCCGGTGGATGAGCAGCAGGGCCAGAATGGTGCCCAGCATCAGGAACCACCATGTCTGGTACCAGTAGGGTGCGCGATAGATCGCCAGGCGCGTTTCCGCGCCTCGCGGGGAGGCGTCCTGTGCTGCATCGTGGTTGGACGCGGCTACCCGCAGCGTCATTGATCCGGGTGGCAGGCCGGTAAAGTAGGCGGTGCGACGTCCGCCCACCCTGTGCCAGTCGCGATCAAAGCCTTCCAGCAGGTACTCGAAGCGCAGGGTATGTGGAGCGCCCAGCCGCGGCACCGTGTAGTCCACTTCCAACGTGGCCGCTTCGGCTGGCAGCAATAGCGGGTCGGCGATGGGTACCGGTTCACCGTTGACGCGAATTTCCTCGATCTGCGGCGGCGCGGGAGCGGCCAGTGTGCTGAAGTCCCTGGGCACCACAGCGACCAGTCCAAGGTTGGAGGGAAACCACAGTCGCCCGTCCTCGGCCTTCCAGCCGGCCGGCTGGAAACCGCCCAGGAACTGGGCCGAGCGCAGGCCGTCGGTCTCGTCGTAGAGACGGGCGCGCACCCGGCGAGACTCACCCCGAGCCACCGCATCCAGCGCGGCGCGCTCGACGGCAACCAGCCCATCTGCCCCGCTCATCCACAAGCAGCCGGCATCGTCCTCGAGTATGGCCAGTACCGACAACTGCGGCATTCCATGCTCCAGTGTGAACTGGAACAGCTGGTCGCCATCGAGCCGGGCAAGACCGGATTCCCGGCTGCCGATCCAGACGACACCGTTGGCGTCGGTGTAGGTGGTGCTGACCAGATTGCTGCCCAGGCCATCGGCCTCTGACCAGAGTTGATAGCTGTTGTCGGTGATCTGGAGCAGGCCGCTATTACTGGTAAGCCAGAGGCGGCCGCGTGAATCGGCGCGAATCTCCCGCAGCAGGGTGGCAGGCAGATCGGGACGTTCAATGAAGCGCCCGCTGTCGGGGTCCAGCCAGACCAGGCCGCCATCGGTGACCACCCAGAGCCGGCCGCTGGCATCGCGTTGCATGCCCATCACATGCACATTGGGCAGCCCGTCCTCCTTGCCGTAGTACGTTATCGAGCCATCGCGTTGCAGATGATTCAACCCGCCGCCGAAGGTGCCCACCCAGAGCGAGCCGTCGGAGTCGGCCAGCAGTGAGGACACGTTGTCGTTGGAGAGTCCCTGGGCGCTGGTGTACTGCGTTACGCTGTGATCGGCGCCGAGTCGAAATAGTCCGCTACCCTCGGTGCCGGCCCAGATGCTGCCGTCCACCGGGCTCTGTGTCACCACAAAGGTGGCGGCGGCCAGGCCTTCAGCGGGGCCGAATTGGAGGAAGTCGCTGTCGCGCAGGCGATGTACGCCGTGCTGGGTCGCCGCCCAAATATTGCCCTCGGCGTCCTCTGACAGCTCGAAGACATAACCCGGTTGCTGTGTGGCCAGCGGAAAGGCTTCCAGCGTACCGTTTTTCCTCACACGCCAGAGGCCGTCCCCATAAGTACCCAGCCAGAGATTGCCGTGCACATCGCGCAGCGCCGAGTGGAGGATCATCCCGGTTTGCAGCGCCGTGTTTTCGTGGGGCACGGGGCCGGATGTGGTCAGGCGGTAGGTAGAGCCCGCCGCGGTGGCGGCAATCAGGCCCAGTTTTGGATCCTGGTGGAGCAAGTGAACCTGGGTAGAGTCGAGGCCGCTGCCTTCGGTGAAATTGGTGAATACCGTGCCGTCGAAACGGCTCAGGCCGTTGGTCAGCGTGCTCACCCAGATGGCGCCCCCGGGCTCCTCCAGCAGACGGAACGTGCGGTTGTCCACCAGGCCGTCGTGTTGCGTCCAGCTGCGCATTTCGTTTCCGCGCAGGCGCGAGAGCCCCTGACTGGTGGCAAACCAGAGTGTGCCGTCAGCGGCCGGCAGGATGTCGTGCACAATATTGTCGGCGAGGCCCTCGTCGGTGGTGTAGGCCGTGAATGTGCCGTCTGCATAATGCAGTGCGCCGCCGCCGTAGGTCGCCAGCCAGAGGCTGCCGTCGGCGAGAATTTCGATGTCGCGAACATCGTTGGAGCGGAAAGCGGGTTGATTGAGCTTGTTGAACAGCGTGAACCTGACGCCGTCGAAGCGTGCCAGACCGTTTTTGGTGCCCAGCCAGAGGAAGCCCTCGCCGTCGGACCGGGCTACCCACACGGTGTCCGAGGGCAGTCCCTCATCGCGCCCGAAGCGGTCGAAGAGGTATTGACTGGGCAGGCGATCGGGGTTCAGCGCGAAGCCTGGTAGCGCCCACAGGCAGGCAAGTAGCAACGGCCCCGCCAGGGCCGGCCAACCGAAGGGGAACCGGATTGTGCTACGTGAAGATTTCAGGATGGAGCCACCATCTCGCCGAGCGTGCGAGGATACGACAGTGGCGCAGCTGTAACAACGTGTAACCCGCTGGGTGTGAACCAGGTCTCTTTGCGCGAGGTGGTCAGTCTGCCGCTGCGTCCCGCCTGACCAGCCAGGCTGCCAGCTGTGCCGCGCTGTCGATCAGGTAACTGCGTGCGCGTGCCAGCCAACCCTGATCGGTCCGCAGGGCGTGATCCTCATGGGCCCGTGCGATGACGTAGGCGTGGATGTTATCGACCTGTGCGTTGTCGAGCACATCGTCGAAGCGCGGCATTCCGGCCTGCTCCATCAGGCCATCCAGGACTACGCTGGCGAAGTTCTCATGCCAGACCGGCGCCAGGTAGCGCAGGTCTGGAATGGAACCATCCCCCACCACATCGGCGCCGTGGCAGCGCGCGCAGAAGCGGTTGAACAGGTTCCGACCCTCGGCGATCTGCTCGTCGCTGGCCTCCGGCATGGGCGGAGGCAGGGGACGCTCCGCGACCGGGGTCGCGGGCAGCGAGCCCGAGGCACCCAGCCTGAATGCCAGCAGACGGTTGTTGGGGTTGCCGGTCGGGTAGCTCCTGCCCATGTTCATCATCAATGCACCGCCGCGACCTGCCGTGACGGCGATGTATTGCTCGCCATTGACGCGGTAGCTGATGGGACCTGCCATCACGCTGGTTTCCGTGGGGAAGGACCAGAGCAATTCGCCATTGTCTGCGCGCACGGCGATAAAGCGGCCGTCCGAGGTACCCTGGAACACCAGGTTGCCGCCGGTGGCCAGCACGCCGCCGTTGTGCGTGTAGGGGTGGGGGAGTTTCCAGGCCGCTTGCTGGCGTACCGGATCCCAGGCCAGTAGATGGGCCTTGGGCAAGTGGCTGAGCATGGCCTGGGTAAAGGCCTGTGAGTAGGCTTTGCCGCTCAATTCATAGCCGGTGTTGTAGTGCCGGCGCAGGTGCTGGTAGTCAACGGCATCAATCTCGTTGAACTCCATGCCCATGTCCAGCTCCGGGATGTACAGCAGTCCGGTATCCGGGCTGTAGGCCATGGGGTGCCAGTTATGTCCGCCCATGGCCGAGGGGAACACCATGGCCGGCTCACCGTCATAGTCCTGCCCCGGATTTTCCTGTGGGCGACCGGTATCCAGGTCGTAGCCGCTGGCCCAGGTGACGGTCGTGTAGGGCTCTGCAGACAGCAGTTTGCCCGTTGCACGGTCGACGATGTAGACGAAGCCCGCCTTCGGCGCATGCAGGATGACCTTGCGCTGCTCGCCCTGCCAGGGGATTTCCGCCAGGGTCATTTGCTGGCTGGCGGTGTAGTCCCAGGTGTCGCCCGGCACCTGCTGGTAGTGCCACAGGTACTCGCCGGTGTCCGGGTTCAGCGCCACGATGGAGGCGAGGTAGAGATTGTCGCCGCCCCCAGGGCTGCGAATGCGCCGGTTGTGCGGCGCGCCGTTGCCCACCCCCAGGTAGAGTTGGTTGAACTCCGGGTCGTAGACGATACTGTCCCACACTGTGCCGCCGCCGCCGTAGCGCCACCACTCGCCGCTCCAGGTGGCGGCGGCGCGCGCCATGGCGTCATTCTCGAAGCCGTCAGCCGGGTTGCCGGGTACCGTGTAGAAGCGCCAGGCCAGTTCGCCGCTGGCGGCATCGTAGGCGCTGACGAATCCCCGCGTGCCGAATTCGGAGCCGCCGTTGCCGATAAACACCTTGCCCCGGGCGACACGCGGCGCGCCGGTAATGGAGTAGGCCTGGTTGGGGTCGGTGGTCTGGGCCGACCAGCGCAGGGTGCCGGTGGCGCGTTCAATGGCAATCAGGCGCCCGTCGAGCGTGCCGATGTACAGCAGATCTTCCCAGGCGGCTAGCCCGCGGTTCAGCACGCCACAGCAGGCAGTGATGCTTTTGCTGCGCGGCACCTCTGGATCGAAGGTCCAGAGCATCTGGCCGGTGGCACCATCGACGGCGTACACCGTGTTCCAGGCGCCGCTGAAGTACAGCACCCCGTCAATCGCCAGCGGGGTGGACTGCAGGCCGAGGTGCGTGTCGGTTTCGAAATACCAGGCCATGCCCAGCCCGGAGACGTTCCCGGCGTTGATCTGGTCCAGAGGTGTATAGCGCTGTTCGCTGTAGTCGCGGCCATAGCTCAGCCAGTTGTCCACATCGCTGCCGGCGGCGAGCAGGCGCTGTTCGCTGACGGGCGCGGCATGGGCGATACCCGCCAGCAGGCAGGCGGTGAGGCAGGATATGGCGAGGAAGCGCATCGTTCGGGGCACTCTGTCGATGGGTTGTCATGGGCAATGGTGACCTATTGGGCCGCAAAAACCCGGTCGTGGCCATGCTTCCCGGCAGGCCCTGCGAGGTGGCGTAAATACTTGAACCTGCTGCGCGCCGTGATTCAGGTCGCTGCGATGGGGGTGTCGGCGCTCTCCCCGGCGTCCGCGGCGAGCTGCGGGTAAATCACCTCGGCAATATGCAGGATGTGTTTGGCGGCGTCCTCGAACAGGGCCACCACATGCAGGCGGCGGGTCGCCTCCGGGGCGGGCAGCAGCCCGTTGCCAATCTGCTCCAGCAGCTCCGCCCGGCGCTGCCGCCGCAGGCGTTTGACGGTTTGCAGCTGTGCCCGCCGCTCCTCCAGGGTCAACTGTTTCAGCTCGCCGCTGCGCATGAGTCCGAGTAGCGCCTCCTGCAGGGCCGGCGTCAGGGCGGCGTTGATATCGGTCTGGGGGAATTCCGCAAGTTCCAGAAAGAGATCACGCAACTGCATGCATTCCTCGCGCGCCCAGTTCAGGTTGAGAAACTGCTCGGAGAGCCCGTTGTTAAGGTGCTGGGCGCCGATGCGATTGCCGTAGTCGGCGATGGCCGCGAGCAGTACCCCGGTGTGGATGGTTTCCTCCGGCGCCGGCTCCCGGTCCGGGTCGATGATAATGCGCCCCCGCGAAAGCAGCTGCTTGAACACGCGCTTGATTTCGGAGTGCATGGCATTCACGCCCATCGCGGGTAATGCGAGTACCGTGTCGTCGAGGTAGCGCAAGCGCTCGGAGCTCAGTTCGGGTTGCTTCACCCAGCGCTCCACGAGGCGCAGCAGCCGGTCTGCCAGCAGCCACATCAGCGCCAGCCCCAGCAGGTTGAACAGGGTATGGAACAGGGCCAGCCCGGTACTGATATTGGTGCGCCCGTCGGCGCCGCCGGAAAGCTGTTCGGATATCCACCACAGGGGGCCGAGCAGGATCAGCGCAATCACCCCCGTGAACATTTTCTCGGTCACATGCACCAGTGCCAGCCGGCGGGCGTTTGCCGTGGCGCCGATGCTGGCCAGCAGGCTGGTTGCCGTGGTGCCGATATTGGCGCCGATCACCAGCGAGGCGCCCAGCAAGGGCGTAAGCACGCCGGTGACAGATGCCGTCAGCACAATGGCCAGCGCCGCGGAGGATGACTGGATCAGCGCCGTCAGCAGGGCGCCGAATACGACCCCGAGGACGATGCCCAGCACACCCGAAGCGCCGAGGCGTTCGATCGGAATCCAGTCGGCCACATCGATAAAGGCATCGCGCAGCATGCCCAGGCCGAGAAACAGCAGTCCGAAGCCCGCCAGCGCGATGCCGATATGCGCCGCTCGCCGGTTATCGCCAAACAGCTTGAGCAGCATGCCCACGCCAATCAGCGGCAGCGCAACCACCTCCACCTTGATACGCAGGCCGATCAGGGCCACGATCCACGCTGTCATGGTGGTGCCCACGTTGCTGCCGAAGACTACCCAGGCGGCCTGCTTGAGGCGCAGCATGCCGGCGTTGGTGAACCCCAGCGTGGCGACGATCACTGCGCTGGAGGACTGCACCAGCGCGGTAATGCCGAAGCCCGCGAGTGCCGCGCGCAGCCGCGTGCGGGTGGAGCGTTCGAGAAACCCCTGCAGTGAGTTGCCGGCGGCGGCTTTCAGACCATCGGTCATCATGGCCATGCCCAGCAGGAGCAGCCCGAGGCCGCCGAGTGACAGGGTCAGGGTCATCCACGCCATGGCGGTTCCTCCGGCACCCCGGTCACCCGGGCGCGGAAATCCTCGGGCACGGGCACTACGCGGCGCGCCTGGTAGTCGAAAAAGAGCAGTGTGGTGGCTACCCTGGCCACTTCCGCGCCGTTGTCGTTTTTGCTGATGCGGTAGACGAACTGGAAGCTCTTCGGCTCGACTTCGCGCGCACCGAGTTCCACCCGCAGCCGGTCGCCGTAATCCGCCTCGGCCAGGTACGCGGTTTCCGCGTGGGCCATGATCAGCCCGGCATCCTCAAAGGCGATGGCCTGACCGTGGCCGAGCTGGCGAATGAAACGCAGTTGCGCCTCCATGGCAATGGACAGCAGGCGGTCCGCGCCGAGGTGATTGGCGGCGTTGACGTCGGTGTAGAGCACGTCGTAGTGCGTCTCGAACAGAAAGTGCTCGGGGAGGTCGATGGTTTTGCGCGGCATGGCCGGGTCCGTCCGGTGGCTGGTCTACCTGCGCAGTCTAGCGCTGGCCGATGCAATTTGCATGAGCGACCATCTTCTGCGGCGTGGCCGCGGGGCGTTCGGGCTGCGCCGTTCGAGGATATAATCCTGAAAACCGGGTTATTGGATTGATTAAGCCGCAATATCATCCATGTATATCGCAACTTTCTCCCTTTGACACGTCGCCCGCGCGGCGTAGTCTGCTCGGCTACTATAAGAGTTCCGGCAGCAGGCCGTGGCTGGAACCCCATCTTCATGTGTACGACAGGAGTACGCCCCATGGCGACAGCAGAGCATAATCAGGATCCGAATCCGGTACAGCAGGAAATTGCCGAGATGATGGCGCGTGCCCGCGCAGCGCAGGCGGCCATCGAACACTATACCCAGGAGCAGGTGGACGAGCTGATTACCGCTATGGTCTGGTCGGTGGCGCGTGAAGGTGTGTCGGAGAAAATTGCCCGCTTTACCGTCGAGGAAACCCAGCTTGGTAACTACGACGGCAAGTTCCTCAAGATTCACCGTAAAACGCGCGCGACCCTGATGGACATCATCAACGACAAGTCCGTCGGCGTGATCGAAGAGGACCCGGTTCGCAACATCATCAAGATCGCCAAGCCGGTCGGTGTCATCGGTGCCCTGTCACCCTCCACGAACCCGGAGGCCACGCCGGTGATCAAGGCCATCTCTGCGGTGAAGGGGCGCAATGCCATTATCATCGCGCCGCACCCGCGCGCCAAACTGACCAACAAGATGATCTGTGACTACATGCGCGAGGCGATCGTTGCCATGGGCGCGCCGGCGGACCTGGTGCAGAGCATTGATGTGCCCTCGCTGGACAAGACCAACGAGTTGATGCGCCAGTGTGACCGCATTCTCGCCACCGGCGGTGAAGCGATGGTGTCGGCGGCCTATTCTTCCGGCACGCCTGCGCTGGGCGTGGGGGTAGGCAATGCGGTGATTACGGTCGACGACAGTGCCGACCTGGACGAAGCCGCGGAGAAAATCCGTATCTCCAAGACGCTGGACCTGGCCGCCTCCTGCTCCTCGGACAACTCCGTGCTGGTGTTTGAATCCATCTACGACGAGTTTCTCGAGAAGCTCAAGCACGAGGGCGGTTACGTCATCGAAGGTGAGGACAAGGCCCGGCTGCAGAGCGTGATCTGGCAGGACGGCCACCTGAACGCGGCGATCGTCGCGCAGCACGCCACGACCATCGCCGGACGCGCGGGTATCGACCTGCCCGAGGGCAAGCAGTTTCTGATTGTGCCCGAAGTGGGTGCCGGCCCCGATTATCCCTTCTCGGGCGAGAAGCTGACCGTGACCATGGCCCTGTACAAGGTGCGCGACATCGACGAAGCCATCGAGCTGACCAATCGTATCCAGGCGTATCAGGGCCAGGGCCACAGCTGTGGCATCTACTCCAACAACGACGACAACATCCTGAAACTGGCGATGGCCACGCGCACCTCGCGGGTGATGGTTAACCAGCCCCAGGCAGCCTCCAATAGCGGCAACCTGTGGAACGGCATGCGCCAGACCTTTTCGCTGGGCTGTGGCTCCTGGGGCGGCAACAGCATCAACCACAACATTACCTGGCGCGACCTCATCAACGAGACCTGGGTATCCAAACCGCTGGCGCAAACCAAGGTCATCCCGCCCGACGAGGAGTTGTTCGGCAAAGTCATGAATCGCTTCTGAGGAGAGCTGGCCATGGATTTTTCCATCTCAGAGGAGCAGCAGGCGTTTATTGACAGTGCGCGCGCGTTCTCCGACGGTGTGCTGGCACCCAACGCCGCGCAGTGGGACGAGGAGTCTTTCTTTCCGAAGGACGCTCTGCGCCAGGCCGGTGAGCTTGGCTTCATGGGGATGTACACGCCGGAGAGTGCCGGTGGGCTGGGTATGGGCCGGTTGGATGCCAGTCTGATTGTGGAGGAACTGGCGCGCGGTTGCACCACCACGGCGGCATTCCTGACCATCCACAACATGGCGACCAGCATGATCGGCAACTTCTGCACCGATGCCGTTATCGAGGCCTGGTGCCCCGCGCTGGTCAGTGGCGAAAAGCTGGCGTCCTATTGCCTGACAGAGCCCGGTGCGGGCTCCGACGCCGCCTCGCTGCGCACCTCGGCGCGACGTGAGGGGGGCGACTATGTGATCAACGGCAGCAAGGTGTTCATTTCCGGCGCCGGCGAAACCGACGTGCTGGTGGTCATGCTGCGAACCAGCGACAACGGCGCGCGCGGTATCACGGCGCTGCTGGTGCCGGCGGATGCCGAGGGTATCAGCTACGGCAAGAAAGAAGCGAAGATGGGCTGGAACGCCCAGCCCACACGCATGGTGACCTTCGATAACGTGCGCGTACCGGTGGAGAACCGGCTCGGTGCCGAGGGGCAGGGCTTTTCCATCGCCATGATGGGACTCGACGGTGGACGTATCAACATCGCCACCTGCAGCGTGGGCACAGCCCAGCAGGCGCTGGAAGAAGCTACCGCCTACGTGCAGGAGCGGCGCCAGTTCGACACGGCTATCGCCGACTTCCAGCACACCCAGTTCAAACTCGCCGACATGCTCACAGAACTGGTGGCGGCGCGGCAGATGGTGCGGCTCGCCGCCAGCAAGCTGGACCACAAGGACCCACAGGCCACCACCTACTGCGCCATGGCCAAACGCTTTGCGACCGATGTGGGTTTCCAGGTCTGCAACGATGCCCTGCAACTGTTCGGCGGCTATGGCTATATCCGCGAATACCCGATGGAGCGCCATGTGCGTGATACACGGGTGCACCAGATACTCGAGGGTACCAACGAAATCATGCGCGTGATTGTGGCGCGCAAACTGTTAATGGAAGGCGCACTGGAGGTGATCAAATGAGCCTGAGCACATCGGACAAACTGAAAGTCGAGATTCGCGGCCACACCGCACTGGTGACGATCGACAACCCCGCAGCCAATACCTGGGACACCGAGAGCCTGCCCGCGCTGCGCGATCTGGTCGCTGCGCTGAACAGCAATCTGGATATATACGCGCTGGTGCTGACCGGCGCTGGCAGCAAGTTCTTCTCGGCCGGAGCGGACCTGAAACTGTTTGCCGACGGCGACCCGAAAACGGCGGAGCGCATGGCACGCTTTTTCGGCGAGGCCTTTGAAGCGCTGGCGGACTTCCGCGGCGTCTCCATTGCTGCTGTGAACGGCTTTGCCATGGGCGGCGGTCTGGAAGTCGCCCTGGCCTGCGACCTGCGCATTGTTGAAGAGCAGGCCCAGCTCGCGCTGCCCGAGGCGCGGGTCGGCCTGCTGCCCTGTGCCGGCGGCACCCAGCGTCTGGCCTGGCTGGCGGGCGAAGGCTGGGCCAAGCGGATGATCCTCTGCGGTGAGCGCATCAATGCTGCCACAGCGGAGCGCATTGGCCTGGCAGAAGAGGTGGTTGGCACCGGCGAGGCGCTGGAACGTGCCCTGGCCCTGGCCGAGCAGGTGGGCGAGCAGAGCCCCAGCTCGATCGGGCGCTGCAAGCAGCTGATCCACTCCGCCCGCGACAAGGCGATCGGCGATGGTCTGGCGGCAGAGCGCGAACTGTTCGTTGAGCTGTTCTCCACCGAAGACCAGCGCGAGGGTGTGAATGCGTTTCTCGAGAAGCGCAAGCCCGAATGGAAAAACCGCTAAGGATTCAACCATGTCAGATGCCCCTGTCATTGTTGAGCTTGTCGCCTGTGCCGAGCGCAAGCTCGGCCGGCTCACGCTCAACGTGCCCAAAACCCTCAACTCACTGACCCTACCGATGGTTGACACGCTGCAGCAACAGCTGGATGCGTGGCGCGATGACCCTGAGATCGGCGCCATCCTGATTGATGGCAGTGGTGAAAAGGCCTTCTGCGCCGGCGGCGATGTGCAGGCCCTGCACCGCTCCGCAACCGCCACGCCCGGTGGGCCCTGCGAGGAGGCGGAGGCCTTCTTCGCCCGCGAATATCGCATGAACTACACCCTGCACACCTATCCCAAGCCGATCATCTGCTGGGGTCATGGGATCGTGATGGGCGGCGGTCTGGGTGTGATGGCGGGTTGTTCGCACCGGGTGGTGACGGAAGCCACCCGCATCGCCATGCCGGAAATCACCATCGCGCTGTTCCCGGATGTGGGCGGCAGCTGGTTTCTCAACCACATGCCCGGGAAGTCGGGGCAATTCCTTGCCCTCACCGGTGCCTCCATCAACGCTGCCGACGCGGTGTTTACCGGGCTCGCGGACCGTTTTATCGCCAGTGAACACAAGGACGTCGTGCTGGAGCAGCTGCGTCGCAGCGCCTGGCGCGGGGACTGCGCAGCCAATCATGCCCGCGTGCGGCATATCCTGCGCCCGCTCACCGAGCAGAGTATCGGCAGCATGCCCGGGGGCCAGGTGGAGCCGCACCTGAGCCGGATCAATTCCCTCTGCGACGGCGACGACGTCCATCAGGTGGTGGATAACATCGTTAACCAGCAGACCACCGACCAGTGGCTGTCCCGCGCCCGCGACGGCCTGGCGCATGGCTCGCCACTGGCGGCGCTCTGGATCAGTCGCCAGCTGCAGGCCACCCGGCACTGCTCCCTGCGGGAGGTGTTCCAGTCGGAAGTCCAGCTGGCCACCAACGTGGTGCGCTACCCGGAGTTTGCCGAAGGCGTGCGCGCTCTGCTGCTGGACAAGGATCGCAACCCGGCCTGGGCCTACAAAAGCACCCGTGAAGTACCGGAAGCGCTGCTCGATGGCTTCTTCACGGCGCCCTGGCCGAACAACCCGCTGGCCGACCTCTAAACCGCACAGGAGACTTCACAATGGCGCAAGTTGGATTTATCGGCCTTGGCAACATGGGTGGCCCGATGGCCGCCAACCTGATTCGGGCCGGTCATAGCGTAACCGTCTTTGACCTGTCGCAGGCCGCCTGTCAGCAACTGGCGGACGCCGGGGCCCAGGTCGCCACCTCCGCCGGTGAGGCAGTGGTGGGCGCCGAGTATGTCATCTCCATGCTGCCTGCCGGCAAGCATGTGGCCAGTGTCTACCTGGGCGATGATGGCCTGCTGGCTCGCCTGGGGCCGGAGACCACCGTGCTGGATTGCAGCACAATCGATGCCGCAACGTCACGCGAAGTGGGCCAGGCCGCAGCGGCCCTGGGTATCGGTTTCATGGATGCGCCGGTATCCGGCGGCGTTGCTGCCGCCGCCGCAGGCACCCTGGCCTTCATGTGTGGCGGCGAGGCGGCAACCTTCGAGAAGGCCCGGGTCATTCTGTCGGGCATGGGCAAGAACATCTTCCACGCCGGCCCGGCAGGGGCGGGGCAGGTGGCCAAGGGCTGTAACAACATGCTGTTGGCCATTCACATGATCGGCACCTGTGAGGCCCTGGAAATGGGTGTACGCAACGGGCTGGATCCTGCGGTGCTGTCGGAAATCATGCTCGCCAGCTCGGGGCGCAACTGGTCCCTGGAGGTGTACAACCCCTATCCCGGCGTGATGGAAAAAGCACCGGCCAGCAACGGCTACAAGCCCGGCTTCATGGTCGACCTGATGGCCAAGGACCTCGGCCTGGCCATGGATATCGCCAGCCAGAGTGGCGTCGACAATCGCATGGGCCAGCTGGCGCGCGAGCTTTACACGCGCCTGCAGGAGGCCGGCATGGGTCAGCAGGATTTCTCCAGCGTGCTCACCTTACTCGAGCAGAAAAACTGAGCTGCCGCGCCTGGGTCAGGCGGGGCCGTTCTGCCAGCGCATCAGGTTGAGAAATTCCCGGCGATTTTTTGGGCCATAAGTGCGGAAGTGCGGGTCTGGTGCGCTGCGGCTGGCTTCCCGCCGCTGCGCCACGGTATCCCGACTGAAATGCGGCATCAGGTCGGCCACGTGTTGCCCGTAGGGTTTCAGTGCATTGAGCCCGAACACCTTGGCCCGCAGCTCGGCGGTCATTTTCGGGTAGCCGTACATCGCTTGCAGCTTCTCGGCAATCTGGAAGGTGCGAAACGCCTGTATCTGGTCCTGCGGCGACCCGTACCAGATGGAGTCGGTGCCCCAGAGGACGTTGTCCTCCCCCACGTAGGTGAGCAGCTTGCCCAGGGTGTGCGCCGCGCTGTCGGGGTCGCGCATCAGATAGCGCCACGTACTGCCCATCTCCGCATACACATTGCTGTTGGGTGCAATGCCGTTGGCGCGCAGTGACGTGACCAGTGCGTCAACGCCGTCTTCACGGTTCGGGTCGTAGGGCCCCTCTGCGCTGCCGGCGACATAGCCGGAGTGATAGACCAGAAAACTCATATCGGGGTAGCGCCTGGCAACCCTGCCGATGTCGGCGCAGGTCGAATGCTCATAGGACTCTTTGCCAAAGGGCAGGCCCTTGTGGATGGCGACAATCTTCACGCCCAGTTTGCGCGCCTTCTCCAGAAACGGAATGCCGGTGTCTTCGTCGTCCAGCCAGAAGCCTGTGCCATCCGGTCCCCACTGCGTATAGGTCTTCCACGCTGCGACGCCCCAGTGTTCGGCGAGTTCATCCATGGCATCCAGGTCGCCCTCCTGGTTGGGGTTGACCCGGCCGTGCAGCAGCAGGCGGTGGGTGCCCTGCATCTGCTCCACGATTTCCGCGGTAGCGGCCGCTTCCTCTATGGTCAGCGGCTCGGCATCGGAGCGTGAGGGCACGAAGGAGAGCACCATCAGGTCGGTATCCGAGTCGATGAAAACGTCCTGAACAAACTGTTCGGCATTGAAGCAGTCGAGGTAGGCGCGACCCGGCCCTTCCGCGGCAGGGCAGCTGGCGTTGGGCAGCCCGCTCAGGGGGCGAGCTTCGGCAGGCAGCTTTGCTGTCCAGGCACCTGTGGGGTTCACGAAGTGGCCCTGCACATCAAAGATGAACTCGTTGCCACCCACCTGGGCGGCGGCCAGTTGCTGGTCCCATTGTGCATCGGGTTCCAGTTCGAAATAGCCGCCGCGCTCGCCGAGGCTGGCATAGGCACGGTTGAAGGCGAGCAGGGTGGTGGCGACGCCGCAGGCACTGGTCAGAAAGGCGCGCCGGCGCAGGCCGGAATGCCGTGCACTCTCATCAGCCGTGCTGAGCGCCAGGCGGTTGGCATGGTGGTGTATCGCGTCCAGCGGGATGGGCATGAACTCCCCGTTGGATGTTGTGTCGAGTTTTACCGGCAGGCGGATACCATCCGGGTCCTGTGGGGTGCGCGGGGCCATGGGCTACTCCAGATCAACGGTTCAGGTTCGTGCATGGTAGAACATCGGGTGAATGCCTGCTCAGGTGTTGAAGTCTCCGTGGCGGCCTGCCCCGCCCGCAAAGCGCGCGGCGCCGCCCAGTGCCTCGCTGGCGATGACCGGGTAGCCCCCGCGACCTTCCTCTTGCAGTGCGTTTTCCAGTGGCAGGCTCCACTGGGCGAGACAGGACGCGCGGTCGGCGCGCAGGCAGTGCTGCGGAAAGGCAGCGATTGTGGCGGCCAGCGTCTCTGCGGCCCGCCGCGCCTCGCCATCTTGCACGACCCGGTTGGCAAGGCCCATCTGCAAGGCTTCTGCGGCGTCCACCGGGCGCCCGGTGAGTATCATGTCCAGGGCGCGGCCCTGGCCGACGATCCTCGGCAGACGCACGGTACCCCCATCAATCAGGGGTACGCCCCAGCGCCGGCAAAACACGCCAAAGGTCGCGGATTGCTCTGCGATGCGCAGGTCGCACCAGAGTGCCAGTTCCAGTCCACCGGCCACCGCGTAGCCCGCAACCGCGGCAATCACCGGTTTCTCCAGCTGCAGGTGGGTGGGGCCCATGGGCCCGGGACCGGTGCCGTCTTCATTCACTGTGTTGCGCAGCTCGGGATCGTTCATCGCGGCAAGGTCCGCCCCGGCACAAAAATGCCCACCCGCGCCGGTGAGCACGGCTACGCGCAGCGTGTCATCGTTGGCGAAGTTGATGAAGGCGGCATGCAGGGCTTCCGCCGTGGGCCTGTCAACCGCATTGCGCTGCGCTGGCCGGTTGAGAATGATCGTACACACAGGGCCTGCGCGCTCGGTGATGACGGGCGGTTGAGACATGGCTTCCTCCAATGCGTTTGGGTGGCTTCAGCCACTCTGGGAGAGCAGCCAGTAGAGGGTGGGCAGGGTGACCAGCGATAACAGGATGCCGATACCGATCAGGCCTGCAACCAGGCGCGGTGCCAGACCCGCCATGATGGCGATGGTGCCGGCGGAGATCATCGGTGGCATCGCGGCCTGGAATACGGCGATTTGCGTGGCCAGCCCGCGCTGGCCCAGGGCTTTCCACAGTATGAAGGTACACAGCGGCATCAACACCAGCTTGATCCCCAGTGCAATGGCCAGGGTGAGCCGTTCGCTGCGTGCCAGACGAATGCTGATCTGGAAGCCCACGGCAATCATTACCAGTGGCACCAAGGTGGCGGCAACGGTCGCTACCAGCTGCTCTACAAGGGGGGGCAGCGTCGTCCCGCGCAGCGCCAGCCCGGCCAGCAGGGCGAGGAAAGGTGGAAAACTGACAATCCGTGTGAAAATAGCGCGGGCAGAGGGCGTCGCCACCTGCGGGCTGTAGAAGGCCGCGATCACCACTGCGTAGCTGGCCAGTGCGAGAAAGGAGCCCAACTGGTCGTACACCATGGCGTAGGGCATGCCGGCCGTGCCAAAAAACGACTGCACCAGTGGAAAGCCCAGGTAGGAGGTATTGCCCAAAGGCAGCACGATCAGCAGCGCCCCCACCACATTGCGCGGCCAGTGCAGCAGGCGGCCCAGCAGGAGAACCAGGGGCACCACCAGTAACATGAGCAGCCAGGGGGTAATGGTAGGAATCAGCAGCGCGCTGGAAAACGTGAGCAGCGGCACATTGCTAAGAATCACCGCCGGCAGCGCCACGTTGAGTGCGTAGGCGTTCAGCACCTCCGAGGTATTCCCGGGCATGCCGCGCAGCCGGCGCAGGCACAGGCCGATGCCGAGGTAGGCGAGGATCAGCAGGAAATTGTCCATGTTAGGCGGTGGTGCTCGGCGACCGGAGCGCACATGGTAAGCAAGCAGAGCGGGAATGGGTAGTCGCGCATCACACGCCTTTGCAAATGCCGCGGACGCCGCTACGCTGGCACTCTTTGCCACGGACAGCGAGACGACCTGAGCAATGGACTCCCGCGCTATGGATATGCACCGTAAAGCGCTCGCACAGCAGGGCTATACCGTGTTGCCCGACTTTCTGTCCGCGCAGCAGCTGCACCGTATCAACCTGCTGTTCGACCAGTGGCTGGGCGGTCATCTCGGCCGCAATGCCTTTGAGGGGCAAGCCACCGAGCGCATCTACACGCTGGTTGCGCGGGACAGGGTGTTCCAGGATATCGTGGAGGACCCGCGTATCCTCGCCCTGTGTTCGACACAATTGCTGCCCAATTTCCTGCTCACCGCGAGCCAGGCCATTGTTATCGGCCCGGGTGAAACAGCGCAGCCCTGGCATACCGACGATGCGTTCTACACGGTGCCGCGGCCACGCCCGATGATCAGTCTTTCCACCATCGTAGCCGTTGAGGACTTCACCCCGGAGAATGGCGGTACCCAAGTGGTTCCCGGTAGCCATCGCTGGTCGGACGCGGAGTTGGCGGGCGCCTACCTGCAGGGCGATGAGCCGGCAGGCGAGGCGCTGGACCAGCGCGTGGCAGCCCAGGTGCAAACGGTGACCATGAGTGCCGGCAGCTGCCTGGTGTTCGCGGGAACCCTGCTGCATCGCGGCGGTGCCAACGCGAGTTGCGGAACACGTCGGGCCTTTTCCAACCAGTACTGCCAGCCCTGGGCCCGACCACAGGAGAACTTCTTTCTCGGCATTCCCCCGCAGCTGGCATCCGCGATGTCGCCACAGCTGCAGTCGCTGTTGGGCTATTCTATCCACCCCCCTTTCATGGGTCAGGTTACTGCCTATCACCCGCGCCGCGCGCTGGACCCGGATTTCGTGGCGCCGGTACTCCGCGATCTCGGGGACGCCGAGCGCCGATGATCCACGTCTTCCCCTCAAACAGGCTGGAACACCTGGCCGGCGCGCTGGCCGCCTTGCTCAATGTGCCCGCCGCCTCGCCGCTGGCACCGGAGCATATACTGGTGCAGCACCGGGGCATGCAGCACTGGCTCAGCATGCAGCTCGCAGAGCATCCGCAGCGTGGCATTGCCATGAACCTGCAGTTTCCGCTGCCGGTGCGGTTCATGTGGACGCTGATTCGCACAGTGCTGGGCGAGGACGCTGTGCCGGAGGCCTCCCCTTACCAGCGGGAAGTGCTGGCCTGGCGTATCTACGACCTGCTGGGTAGGTCGTCGGTGACCGCAGACCCCCTGTTCGTGGAGCCCACCCGCTACTGGCAGCAGCAGTCCGAGCGGCAACAGCCGCTGCGTCGCTACCAGTTGGCAGAGGAGCTTGCGGACCTGTACGAGCAGTACCTGATGTACCGGCCCGACTGGGTAGAGGCCTGGGACCGCGGTGGCCGTGGAGCACGTGAACCGGACCCGGGAGAGCCGCTGCACTGGCAGGGACTGCTCTGGCGCATGTTGGTGGCCGAGGTGCCCGCGCATCCGGTGGCGTTATTGCGTGAGGCTATGCAGCGTCTCACGCAGCCGGTGGTCGGGTTGCCCGAGCGCTTCTTCGTGTTCGGTGTGAACTCCCTCGCGCCACTGTGGCTGGATTTTTTGCGCGTGCTGTCTGCGCAGCAGGGCGTCGAGATCTTTTTGCTCTACCTGAACCCCAGCAATGAGTTCTGGCAGGAGGCTGCAAGCGAGCGCCAGGTCGCGCGCCGGCGTGCAACCTGGCTGGCAGAGCACGACAGTGAAGACGGCTTCGTCGAGGAACCGGGCAATCCGCTGATTACCAGCTTCGGCCAGCAGGGCCAGCAGTTTGTGCGCCTGCTCGCGGACTGGGCGGACACGGAGACCGAGCTGTTCACGGAACCTGCAGCGGACACGCTGCTGACGATGCTGCAACGCGACATGTTCCGGTTTGTCGACGGTCGCGAAGCACCGACGCCGGTGTCTGATGACTCCATTACCATCGCTTCGGCGCACAGTGCGCTGCGCGAAGTACAGGGACTCCATGACTGGCTGTTGCACCGGTTCAATGCCGATCCCGCCCTGAAACCGCGCGATGTGGTGGTGCTCTGTCCCAGCGTGGAGGACTACGCTCCCTTTGTGGAAGCGGTGTTTGCCGGCCGCTACGAGGGTCTCGGTGATCATGTGCCGCCGCTGCCTTGCTCGATTGCCGATCGCAACCCCGGCGACGCGGACCCCACGATTGCTGCCTTCCTGGCGTTGCTGGCGCTGCCGGATGCGCGTTTGCAGGTCGGTCAGGTGCTGGGCTGGCTACAGGTGCCTGCCATCCAGCAGCGCGCTGGCATTACGCCTGCGGAGCTGGTGCGTATCGGCCACTGGCTGCAGGCCGCTGCGGTGCACTGGGGCCTGGATGGTGAGCACCGCCAGGAATGGGTGCCGGGCACCAGCGGCGACGAATTCACCTGGGCCCAGGGGCTGGAGCGCCTGCTGCTGGGGTTTGCCTGGGGTGACGAAGAGGCGGTGGTGGAGCAACGTTTACTGCTGCCACAGGTCGAGGGCGCCGATGCCCTCCTGCTCGGGCGCCTGTGCGCCTTCATCGAGGCCCTGCAGGCACTGCGCCGGGATCTCAGCGCGCTGCGCTGCGTCGCCGACTGGCAGCAGTTCCTGCACGACAGACTGCGCCTGGCCTTCCTGGCCGAGGGTGGCCCGCTGGATGCGGCGCATGAGGACCTGGTCGCTGTGATCCGGGAGCTGGGCGAGCACAGCAGAGCGGCGGGTTTTAGCAGCGAGCTGCCGCTGGCGGTGGTTCGGGAGGTGTTGCAGCGCAGCCTGCAAAGCCCCACGCGCACGGGGCGACAGTTCCTCACCGGGCAGGTGACGGTCTGCTCCATGGTGCCCATGCGGTCGATTCCCTTCAAACTGGTGGCGGTGCTGGGGCTGAATGACGGCGAGTTTCCGCGCCAGCGCCCGCCGCTGGGTTTCGACCTGATGGCGCAGGATCGGCCGCGACCGGGTGATCGCTCCCGCCGCGGTGATGATCGCTACCTGTTCCTGGAGGCCCTCGTTTCCGCACGGGATGCCTTGTACCTGAGCTACCAGGGGCACGATGTGCGCAATAACAGCGAGCGCCAGCCTTCTCTGGTACTGGCAGAACTTACCCGCTATCTGGAGCAGGCCTCGCATTGGCGACGCAGCGATCTCAGGACGCTGCCACTACAGCCCTTCAGTGCGGACAATTACCGGGGCCAACTGCGCACCTTTGATCCCCACTGGCGGCGTCTCGCTGCACCGCTCGCTGCGCCCCTGCGGGTGGTGAGCCTGCCGGCGCCGGAGCAGCTGCCTGAAACCCTGCCGCTCACCACGCTGGTGCGGGCGCTCGAACACCCGGCGCGACACTTTGCCGAGCAACGCCTGGGCCTGACCCCGGAGCGCACGGCCGCCGCGCTGCTCAGCGATAGCGAACCCTTCGTCACCACACACCTGGATCGCTACCGAGTGCAACAGGACATGCTGGGCCGCCTGTGGGCGGGCGACAGCGCCGGGCTGGAGGCGGCGGTCAGGCGCGAAATGCTCTCCGGCCGCTTGCCCGCCAACCCGGTAACCCCACTGCAGATTGCACAATGGCGGGAGCAGGCGAGCGGTTTTGCACAGCACTTGCAGTCACGTTCAGCGCCGCCAGCGGGTGAGCAGGTGTCACTGGCGCTGCACGGCCTGCAGTTGACCGCCACGCTGCCGCGAGGTGCCGAGGGCAGCCTGGTGTTTGCGCGTCTGGCCAACCCCAAGGCCCGAGACTACCTGACCCTCTGGCTGCACCACCTGGTGGCCAATTGCCTCGCCCCCAGCGATACGCTGGGTTTTTATCGTGGCGAGGACAATGGCGTGCTGGAACTGCACGCAGCGCCTCTGCCAGCGGAGCACGCTCGGCAGCTGTTATCGGACTGGTGTCAGCTGTGGCAGGACAGCCTGCTGACGCCACTGCCGCTGCACGGCAGTCTGGGCATGCTGGCCCTGGAGGAGGGCTTCGTGGAGACCCATTTTCCGGCGCTGTGGGAGGACAGTTATCAGCGCGCGGGTTTGGGCGCGGACCCGTGGCTGGCCTGGTTCTGGCCCGAGCCCCCGGACCCGCAGTCCCTGCAGGCGCAATTGCTGCCGCTCTACGGCCCCATGCTGCAGCACCTTGAGCACACGCAGATTGCGCTGGAGGCAGGCGATGGTTGAATCCCTGCGGGCGCAGACCCTGCCGTTGCAGGGACGACAGCTGATCGAGGCCAGCGCCGGCACCGGCAAGACCTTCAACATTGCCCGCCTCTACCTGCGCCTGCTGCTGGAGCGCCAGCTACCGGTGCAGCAGATACTGGTGATGACCTTCACCCGGGCCGCTACGGCGGAGCTCAAGGGGCGTCTTGCCGGGGCAATCAACGCGGCCCTCACACGCTGGGGCGACGACGCCGAAGACCCGTTCTTCGCCCACCTCTACGCGCAGCAGCCGGCGCCGCGCGCGCGTGCCCTGCTGCGCCGCGCGCTGCTGGATATGGATGAAGCTGCTGTGTTTACCATCCACGGGTTCTGCAAGCGGGCGCTGACCCAGCAGGCCTTTCGCAGCGGCATCAGTTTTCATGCCGATATGGAAGCGGAGACGCGTGCGCTTGTGCTGGAGGCACTGCAGGACTGGTATCGGCAACAGAGCCAGCAACCCGGCTTTGCGGCGCTGTATGCGCTGTGGGATGGACCGGAGGCCTTTTTCGCCACCTGGGGCCGGGTGATCGCCGGCACCGAACCCGTGCAGGCACCGGACATGCCGGACCTGCGGGCTGACTGGCGTGCGCTGCGTGCGGCCTGGACCGAGGAGTCTGCAGCGTTTCAGGCGCTGGATGTGGACAAGCGGCGCTCGCCGCACACCCGGGCCGAGGCCGCATCGGTGCTGCAGTCCCTCACCGAGGCACTGGACGCCGAATGGCATCCGGCACAGGCGGCGCAACTGGCGTCGTTATTGCCGGCCAGATCCTACGTCAATACAGCCGCCAAGCAGGCCAGTATGCCGCTGCTCTACGCGCTGATGCAGCAGCTCCCCGCTGCGGCGCGCGCCTACCGGGCCAGTGTGGCGCAGGCGGGCATCCGCTTTGCCCGTGAGCACCTGTCTGTGGCCAAGGACCGGCTCGACCAGCTGGATTTCAGTGATCTGGTTGCACGTCTGCGACAGCGGCTACACGACAGAGAGCAGGGCCCGGCGCTGGCCGCTGCGTTGCTGCAACAGTATCCGGTGGCGCTGGTGGACGAGTTCCAGGATACCGACCCGGAGCAGTACGACGTGCTCAACGCCATTTACGCTGCTGCGTCGCCCTCAGCGCCACTGCTGTGCATGATCGGTGACCCCAAGCAGGCCATTTACGGCTTTCGCGGCGGTGATGTGTTTGCCTACCTGCAGGCACGTGATGACGCCGACACGCAGTGGGTGATGGACACCAACTACCGCTCCAGCGAGGGCGTGATCCGCGGTTACAACCGGCTTTTTTACGGCGCCGAGCTGTCCGCTGCCGCCGGCAGCGATGTTTTTGGCTTCGGCATCGACTACCACCCGGTGCGGGCGGGGCGAACCGATCTCGCGGGTCTGGAAGACCCGGCTCCACGTGCCGATTTCCAGTGGTGTCTGTTGCCCCATGACCCAACATTGCCCGGCGCAGACAAGCGGGGCACGGGCTACACCCGGGCCGGCCAGCAGCATCTGGCGCGCTGGACTGCGGAGGAGATCGCGCGCCTGCTGCGCCAGGCCCGCCTGGAGGGCGAGGCCCTGTCACCGGCGGATATCGCCATTCTGGTACGCGACCGTTTCGAGGCCGCCGAGATGCAGCGGGCGCTGCGCGAGCTGGGCCTGGATGCGGTTTACCTGAGTGCCTCGGACAATGTTTTCAACAGCGACGAGGCGGCCAGCCTGCAGCAGGCCTTGCTCGGTATTCTGCATATGGAGGATGACCGGCTGCTGGTAGCGGCCCTGGCCACGCCGTGGCTGGGCTATGACACCCCGGCCCTGTATGCGCTGCGTCAGGACGAGCACCGCTGGGCCGCGGCCTGCGCTGATGTCGCAGCGCTGCGCCAGCAGTGGTTTGCCCAGGGCTTCATGAAAATGGCGCTGGGCCTTTACCAGAAACATCTGCAGCCGCTGCCCGACAGTCATGAGCGAACACTCACCAACAGCCTGCACCTGCTGGAGCTGCTGCAGGCGGCCAGCCAGCGCCATCGCCAACCTGAAGCCCTGCTGCACTGGTTCGCCAACGCCCGCCAGGAAGCCGAGGGCAGTGCCGGTACGGAAACACAGCAACTGCGCCTGGAGAGTGACGGCAGGCTGATCCGTCTGGTAACGCTGCACGGGGCCAAGGGTCTGGAGTATCCCGTGGTGTTCCTGCCGTTTATCAGTTACGGCCGTGATCAGGCCCGCCAGCGTCCGGGCATTGTGCGCTACCACCAGCGCCATGACTTCAGTGCCCGGCACGCCCTCGAGCCTACGGATGAGGAACTGGCCTGGTATCGCGAGGAGCAGGCTGCGGAGGATGTGCGCCTGCTGTACGTGGGGGCGACGCGCGCTGCGCGCCGCGTCTACCTGATGGCAGCGGCCTTTGCCAGCCTGCAGACCTCGCCGCTGGCGCGTTGCCTGAAGGTCACCCGCTGGGACGCCCTGGAGCAGCAGGTGCGGGCCATGGCCGATGCCGGCGACTGCGCCGTGTTGCAGCTGGAAGGGCAGGATACGGCACCTGCGCCTGCCACCGCTGCCACAGCAGACACCGCGCTGGCACCGGCTGTGTTCACCGGGCGCATTGAGCGCGACTGGTGGCTGTCATCCTTTTCTGCACTGACCCGCAACGTGCGCCACGGCGGCCTGTCGACGCCGGACAGAGACGGCGAGGTCACCGCGCCTGCCGAGCCCGGCCCCGACTCGCCCGGAGAATTGCGCTTCTCGTTGCGCCGTGGCGCTGAGGCCGGCAACCTGCTGCATGATCTGCTCGAGGACCTGGACTTCCAGCGCCCGGACCTGGCGCGCGCGCTGGACCAGGCGGAACGCCGCTATCCCAACCTGCTGCTGGGTCAACCCGGCTGGCGCGCGGCGCTGGCGGAGTGGGTGGCGCAGCAGCTCGCGGCGCCGTTGCCCAGTGGTGCGCGCCTGGCGGACCTGGCGCCGCAGCAGACCCTGCGCGAGGTGGAATTCTATTTTCCCATGCAGGGTGACGCTGATCCCGAGGCGCTCGGGCGCCTGCTTGTGCGCCATCGGCGCGGCGCCGAGGCACCGCTGCCAGCCCCGGTGCGGCTGAAGGGCATGATGCACGGCTATATCGACCTGGTGTACCTGTGGCAGGGGCGCTACTACGTGGTGGATTACAAGTCGACCTACCTCGGCAATCGGCTGGGGGACTACCATGCCGATGCGCTCACCGCCGATGTACAGCAAAACGTCTACGACCTGCAGTATTTGCTCTATACCCTGGCACTGCACCGCTACCTGCGCACGCGGCTCGTGGACTACGACCCCGCCCAGCATCTGGGGGGGGTGCACTACCTTTACCTGCGCGGCCTGCACCCCCGTGGGGGAGCAGGGGTTTACCACCGCGATGTGGACATCGATGGTCTCCATGCGCTGGATAGCTTCTTCCGCGCGCAGGAGGGTGGCGGATGATGTTGTCGACCGAGGCCCCGGCGCTGGATCGCGCCCTGGCACAGGCGCTGTGCCGGTGGTACCGCTGCGAAGACGACTGGTTGCGCCTGACGGTTATGGCTGTCAGTCAGGCGCTACAGGAGGGGCACAGCTGTCTGTACCTCCCCGACTGGGCCGAGCGCGGCGTCGCGGGCGCCCTGGGGCACGGTGCCTTGCCGGCACTGGATGACTGGCAACACAGACTGTCGGCCTTGCCGCTGGATGCGGACAGCGCGACGCCGCTGGTGCTCGACGGGCCGCGACTCTACCTGCGGCGCTATTGGCAGTTCGAGCAGCGGCTGGCGGCGGCACTGCGTCCGCGCCTGGCGTCGGCCCCAGCGGCCGATCCTGCGCAGGCGCGTGAGGTGCTGGACACGCTGTTCCCCGCCCGTGCCGTGGGTGAGCCGCCCGACTGGCAGAAAGTGGCAGCGGCGAATGCCCTGCTGCAGTCATTTACCGTGGTGGCTGGCGGCCCGGGTACGGGCAAGACCTACACCGTCACCCGTCTGCTGGCCTGCCTGATTGCCTGTCTGGCACCCGGGCGTGCCGCGCCGCTGGCGATTGGCATGGCGGCGCCCACCGGCAAGGCCGCCCAGCGGCTGGCCGAGTCGATAGCGGCGGCCCGGTCGGATCTCCAGGGGCTGTTGCCGGCAGCGGTGCTCGATGCCATACCGGATACCGGCATCACACTGCACCGTCTGCTCGGGGTGGTGTCATATAGCCCCGGTTTCCGGCACCGCGCCGACAACCCGCTGCGGCTGGATATCCTGGTGGTGGACGAAGCCTCCATGGTCGACCTGCCCCTGATGACGCGCCTGTTTGAGGCGCTGCCGGCGCACTGTCGTGTTATTCTCCTGGGGGATCCCGACCAGTTGCCCTCGGTGGCCGCCGGATCGGTGCTGGCGGATCTCGCCGCTGGCGCTGCCAGCGGCTACAGCCCTGGGCTGCTGGCCGGGTTTGCCGCGCTGGGGGTGACGCTGGAGGCAGCAGAGGCGGGATCCGGCGAGGCTGATTACCTCACGGTGCTGCGCCAGAGCCGCCGTTTCGATGGCAGCGGCGGCATTGCCCGGCTGGCGCGGCAGGTTCTGGCAGGCGACGGCGCGGGGAGCCTGCAGACACTGAGTGCCGCCGATGACACACTGGCCCGGTTTGACGACGCGGGCAGCGGGGCGGCGGTGACGCGCTGGCTGGATCTGTACTACCAGCCCATTGCGAAGGCCGACAGCCTGGCGCAGGCGTTCATGCACCTGCAGCAGTTCCGCATTCTGTGTCCGACCCGCGGTGGGCCGCGTGGCGTGGAAGCGATCAACCGTCTGGCGCTGGCGCGGATGAACCCTGCGGGGCTGGCGCACTACCGCGGCAAACCCATCATGATCACCCGCAATCACCACGACCTCGGCCTGTACAACGGTGACGTCGGGCTGCTCTGGCCGGACGACGGGGGCCAGCTGATGGCCTGGTTTCCCTCAGCGGGCGGCTTCCGCCCCATGGCGCCCGGGCGGCTCCCCGAGCACGAGGTGGTGTACGCCATGACGATTCACAAAACCCAGGGGTCCGAGTTCCAGCGCGTGGCCCTGTTGCTGCCGGAGCAGGCCCGCGCCGGGCTCACCCGGGAGCTGCTGTACACCGCCATCACCCGTGCGCGCGAGGCACTGGAGGTCGTGGGGAGCGAGGCGGTGTGGTGTGCCGGCGTAGCGCAGCGGGTGCAGCGCGACTCGGGTCTGCCGGCTTTGCTGCGGGCCCGGTAATTCGCTCGGCAGTCAGGGTTTCGCCACCCACACTCCGTGTCTGCCATAGGCCTGCCAGCCCCAGGCCACCCAGCGCAGTAACCGGTTGGCGAGCCAGAGCGCCCAGATAAGCATCACGGCGCGATAGACCATCAGGTTGACACTGATCACGGTGGCAGTGGGGAAGCTGTCTGCGTCCGCCCGGTCCTGGAAGAAATTGTAGACGTGCGACCAGCTGTTATTACCGGTGACCAGCATGTTCGGGCTGGACAGCAGGCCCAGCGGAATTGCCGAGACCAGGGTGGCGAGCGTGATGAACGCACCAATCCCCAGTGCCACCTGCATCAGGTTGAATGTCAGTCGGTTCATGCCGGCGGGATCCATACGCTGCCGAAGTGCCAGCAGGAACAGGAAACCGGCGACGACCAGTACCCCGTAGCTGTTGACGGTGGACAGCCCGACCCCCAGCAGCAGCCACCCCGCCAGGCCGATGGGAATACCGGCGCCGATGCGCCGGTTCAGCCCGTGCAGTAGCAGGGCACCGAGCAGGATGACGCAGAAGACGCCCCAGTACAGCATGGCAGGGCCGATCGCCGGCCCGCTCAGGTACAGCGGCCAGCGGTCCTGCGGCAGGGTGTAGGCAAGCGAAATGTTGCTGGCGCCTCCGGGCAACACCACCTGCGGCGTCTCACTCCACCAGCCGCTGCCACCGTCCTGCTCGAAGGTCAGGCTGATGTGCTGATGGCCGGGCTGCAGGGCCACGGTGACGGTATTGCTCTCGGGAAGGTTGAGGTCGTTGCCGTTGCGGTTCAGCGCCGTAACACGGCTGCCGGAGGGCAGCGTCAGGGCATAGTCCTGCCCCATGCTGGCCTTGATGCTCAGGGCGAGCTGACTCTGCCGAACTGCAGTGCCCGCCTGGAAGGACAGCTTTGCCCCCTCGACGGTATAGGTGGGGCCGGCGACGCCCTCCGGGCGCTCGAACTTCAGCATCAGCGATTCCCGTGGCCAGGGTTTCCACAGTGGTTGCAGGCTGTCGGCACCGCCGAGCGGGCGGGTTGGCGGCAGGCCCTCATGACTCAGTCGCCACAGCGCCGAGGGGCGCAGGCGCCAGGTTTCGACGTAGTGCTCTCCGCTGGCGGCCTGCAGTTGCAGCTCGCTCACCGGGTTGATGCTGGATTCCCAGCTGACCTGCTGCTGGCGATCGCTGAACTGCAGCTGTGCCTTGCCGCCGGCGAAATTGACCGCGCTGGACAGGGGGCGTTCCAGGTCCAGCAGGGGAACCTCCACGGCCACCGGCCCCGCGGCCGGTGCCAGCCGCGTGACCCGGGTCACGACCCGCCACTGCAGGCCGATGTGGAATTCGCGGTGCACGGCGAAGAAGGCCGCAATGGGGTCGGGCTTGATGCGCTTGCCGGCCTCTGCCCGGGCGGCGGACAGGGCGCGCAGGGATAGCGTGCCCGAGGGCACACGGCCGTCTACCAGGCCACTCAGCTGCCAGTCGCTGCCGCGGGTGCTCAGGTTGTGGATTGCCACGGGCAGGCTCACGCTGGCCGTGTCGCCCTGCAGCGGACCGCCCAGGCTGATGATATGGTGGCCCCGGGTCAGCCGCACAGACAGGAATCCGTCGTGCAGGCGAGCACTGGCGTCCGCACCGTTCACCTGCAGGGTCGTCACCTGCCAGCCCTCGCGGGGGGTGGGCAGCTGCAGCAGCATATCGGCGGCCGCATAGGCGCTGAAGCCGATGGTGAGCGCATTGCGTTCGGTGGTGATGACGCCCTCATCGAGTGCGACGCAGTGCGGCGTGCAGGTCGGCGGTTGCAACAGGCGCTGTTCCAGCTCCTGCAGCAATGCGGCGGGCGGGAAATCCTGCGCCACGGCCGGCGCAGGCAGGGCGGGGAGCAACAGGCCTACCGCCAGGGCCAGTGCAGCGGCGCCGGCGGATGGGTTGCCGACGCCGTTCCCGTCGTCTGCCGGCGGGGCGCGCAGCGCGTGCAGCAGTGCCTGCATCAGCAACCCGGCATAGGCAAGGGTCAGCAGCACACCCACCACCCGCCACAGCCGCGTCAGCCAGGGGGGGCTGTACAGCACCGAGAGCCGGGCACCTTCCGGCACCGGGCTGCCGGAGCGCAGCTGTACCGTGTTCCACAGCCAGTTGGGCGCACCGGGTCCGGTTTGTACACGGTCGGTGTCCCCCAGCAGGTAGGCGGTTTCGGCGGAGCCCGGGGGCGCGCCGGCGCCGAATACTTTGCCTGCCACCGCGGATCGTTGTGCCAGGGCTTCGGCGCCAGCCTGCACACTGTCCGCAACGGCGGCCACTTCCCTCAGGTCAAGATCGTTGTTGGCGTAGGGGTGGACACCGAGGTCGTTGCTGTAGTCATAGACCCCCACTGCACTGCGCTCCAGTGAGGGGTAGATGGCGAGGCGGAAGTTGCTGATCGAGAACGCCACCAGCGCCAGCGCGGCTGCGATGCCGGTGACGGTGGCTGCAATGGCGATGCTGCGCCGCATGCGGCCCCGGGCAACGGCAGCGAGGGGCAACAACAACAGCAGGGTTGCCAGCAGCGCAGTGGGCATGACCGGCTCATGGTAGCCGGCCAGCAGGGCGACACCCGCCAGCGCCGCGGCCCTTACGCCCAGCAGTTTGCGTGTGGCAGCGACCATCACCAGCACCAGGAAGATGTCCCAGAGGTCCCAGTCACTCAGCCAGGTGCCCTGCACGCCTTCCACCCCGGATGCGTGCAGGACGCGCCAGCCGGGCGGGATGTGCAGCGTTGCATCGAAGGTGTCGGCGCGGCTTTGCCAGCCCGTTGCCGAAAAGTCTGTGGGGGATGCAATGCGGGTGACCGCTTGCAGCGCGATGTCCGGGCTGCGGATCTCGACCCCCTCGGTGTCGGCATGCCGCGTGACCAGTACCGGCAGGCCGGACACGCTGGCGCTGCCGAGCTGGGTGTCGGTCTGCGCGTTCAGCCGCCAGTCACTGCGCATGGCCCCGGTCACCTGCTCCACGCCGGTGAGGGCGGTGCCGTCGAAATCCAGCCACAGGTTTCTGTTGACCGCGAGGCTGTTACTGGCGGGGGACTGGTCACCACGGTATTCCGTGGTGAGCTGCAGACCGTCGTCAGCGCTCAGGCGCCAGGCCGGGAGTTCTTTCCAGTCCTCCGGAATCGGTGCCTGTGACGTGTCGATGGCGGGCGCCCCGGAGAGTTTCACCTGTCGCAGGTTGCTGTCAGCGGCAAAACTGAGGTACTCCACGACTGGCCAGGGCGCGCCGTGCTGCGTGGCGGCAAGCTGCTCCACGGGCCGCAGGAAGCGCGACAGCGTCGTTATGGTGTGTCGTCCCGCGGTCAACTGCACGCGCAGGTCACCGTTGTGCTCGACGCGGGCGGGCAGCGGGGAATCAATGCGCATGAGCGCGGTGCCTGGCCAGGCGAGCTGGCCCGTCTGTACCTCCCGCGGTTCGCCGCTGACGGTCATCACCACGCGTGTTTCCAGCGTCATCGGTACGCCGTCTGTCAGCTTGCGAAACACCTCAATGTCCAGTGAGTTGTTTTCTTTCACCGCGGTGGTTACGCGGTCGCGGTTCAGCAATACCTGTTTGCCGCGACGCTCCGCCGGTGACGCCTGACCACCCTCGGTGACGCTGACCAGGGCAATCGAGTCCGGCACAGGTAGGCCCGCAGGGCGCCGCTGCCAGCGGAACTGGCCGCTGATGCGGTGCTTGCCGCGCGCCAGCAGCGCCTGCGGTTGGCCGGCCTGGTCGAGGACGGCTGCCCGCGCCCCATTCACGGTGACGTTCAGCGGCCAGGCGCCGGGGCCGCCGGGTAGCGGTGCCAGCGCATCCTCCTGGAACACCTCGACCTCGTAAGTGAATAGCAGGCCCTGAGACTGGACCTCGAGGTTGAGCCGGCCGGGCCAGAGACAGGCGCGCTCCGGAGTGTCTGCGAACACCCAGGGACAAGCGCTGTCCGGGTGCTTCTCGAGTAGCCAGGCCTCCCAGCGGGCCAGGGACGCAGGGTCAGCCGCCGCCTGCAGACTGGCCAGCAGCATGACCAGGCAGGTCAGCGATCTGAATACGGCGTGGGGCATGGGGATCTCCGGCGCAGGGACTTTTATACCCTAAACATAGCACCCGGCGCGGGTGCCGCGCTGCGATTTTCGCGCCCCGCGGGGGGATCAGACGCTCTGCCGGTCCTGCGCCAGCGTGTCGAGATACTCGGTCACGCCGCAGATGCGGCCGTCGCGCAGGGTGAAAACAATGCAGTAGTCGTTGCGATAGGGGTTGCCGTTGGCGAGCCGGGCCTGCATGGAAAACTGGGCGGCCACCCGGGTCTGGTCGGCAATCAGCGGCTGCAGGGTGATCGCCATGCTGCCAGCCTGATAAACCCCCACCCCGCTGTGCAGCAGGTCCATGACCGCCGCATGGCCCACCCGCGGGTTGGGCGTGATATGGGGGTTGCTGTGCGGTACCTGCCAGGTCACATCGTCGCTGAAAAAATCCGCGAGGTCGCGATCACCCGCTAAACCCTGGAGCACAGCGAAATAGTGTTCGATGACTGCCCGGTTTGCCTCCGCCGGGTTGAGCGCTTGCGGCATACTTCAATCCTTGTTCGTGTGCGCCTTGTTGTTTTCCATCCAGCGAATCGTCGGGGCTGCAGAATGAAGACCACACAAGTATCGTTGATTGTACGCGCAGATCAAGCACAGCTGCCCCGGGGACATGGGGCTTCACAGACCTCGTCGTGCTGTTAGGATGGTAGCAACCGGCCGCGGTGGGGAGTTCCCGCCGGGCGATTGAACTCGTTGCAGGAGCCCGCTGATGTTGAGACGTTTCCTTTTCGCCGCAGGTATGGCGGTTGTCGTGGGCGCCTGTTCCACCAGCAAGGTTCCCGCACCTGCCGCGGCTGTTGATCCCGGGCGCCTTGAGGCCATGGTCAAGGTGCTGGCGTCAGACGCCTTCGAGGGGCGCGCGCCGGGCACACCGGGCGAGGATAAAACCATCGCCTATCTTATCGAGCAGTTTCAGGCCATTGGCATCCAGCCGGGCGGGCCGGACGGGCAGTGGACACAGGCCGTGCCCATGATGCGCACCTTCCTTGAGTCGCCGCAGTTGGCGTTCACTTACCCGCAAGGCCAGCTACAGTTGGTGCAAGGTGAGAATATAGAGGTCAGCACCGTGCGGGCAGCGGAGCACATCCACGCCGAGGAAGTGCCGCTGGTGTTCGTCGGTTTTGGCGTGACGGCCCCCGAGCGAGACTGGGACGACTACGGTGATATCGACCTGACGGGCAAGATTGCCGTGTACCTGGTGAACGACCCCGACTTCGCTGCCGAGCCCGGTGAGCCCGCTGCCGGGCGCTTCGGCAATCGCCGCATGACCTACTATGGCCGCTGGGCCTACAAGTACGAGGAGGCCGCGCGGCGCGGTGCCCTGGGTGCACTGGTGATCCACGAGACCGAAGCGGCGGGTTACGACTGGAGCGTGGCCGCGGCCGGTGCCGGGGAGCGTGTGGCGCTGGCCAGTAATGCAACGGGCCCCGCGCCGATCGCGTTACAGGGTTGGCTGCATGAAGGCGCCGCCACGGAACTGCTGGCCATGGCGGGACATGACCTGGCGACCCTGCGCAGGGCGGCGCGGCAACCGGATTTTTCCGCGTTCGAACTCGACGGGGTGCAATTCCGCGTGCACTCGGACGTCACCGTGACCCGCTTCGACAGCCGCAACGTGCTGGGCCTGTTGCCGGGCTCCGCGCGTCCGGATGAGGTGCTGATGGTATCGGCGCACTGGGACGCCTACGGTGAGGGGCCACCGGACGCGCAGGGTAGAACCGTGCGTGCGGGCGCCAACGACGATGCCCTGGGCACGGCGGGTGTGCTGGAAATCGCCCGGGTACTGCAGACGGGGCCGCCGCTGGAGCGCAGTGTGGTGTTCGCGCTGTGGACCGCGGAGGAATCCGGCCTCGTGGGGTCCAGAGCCTACGCTGTGGACCCGGTCTACCCCCTGGAGACTACGGTAGCCAACTTCACGCTGGACATTCTGCAGACGGCCGGTGCCGCGCAGGATGTGATTCTCGTCGGTGAGGGGCAGAGCAGCCTGGAAGACGATCTGGCGCGGGCTGCCGCAGCGCAGGGGCGTTACGTGACGCCCGAGAACCTCCCTGAGAACGGCCTGTTCTACCGCGCCGACCATTTTTCCCTGGCGCGCGCCGGTGTGCCTGTGCTCCTGCTGATGGGCATTGCCGGTGGCGCCGACCTGGTGGAGGGCGGTCGTGCCGCGGGCAACCAGTGGATCGCCGACTATGTCGGTAACTGCTATCACAAGCCCTGTGATGCCTGGTCGCCCGACTGGGACCTGAGTGGGGCGGTGCAGGATATCGAGCTGTTTCTCCGGATGGTGGAGGATCTCGGCAACGCGCGCCGCTGGCCGGAATGGCGCCCCGCTTCCGAGTTCAAGGCCGTGCGCGACAACAGCGCCGCGGCGCGGCGCGAGGACGGGTGAGCCGACCGTGACCCGGCACCAGGAATGCCCCGCCGCGCCGGGCCTGCGGAATTACACTTCATTGCCACTGGAACCGGGGGAGCGTAAATATGTCACCTGCAAAAACGTTTGAACAGGTGCGCGCCGAACAGCTGGAGTACAACGCCAGGCGCGAGTCGGGCTACCGCGAACGTGCGTTAAAGCTGTTCCCCTGGATCTGTGGCCGCTGCGCAAGGGAGTTCGATCGCAGAAACCTGTCGGAACTCACCGTGCACCATGTAGACCACAACCACGACAACAACCCTAGTGATGGCAGCAATTGGGAATTGCTCTGCCTCTACTGCCACGATGAAGAACACAGCAAGTTCGAGGCCTATGTACGCTACGGCAGCACTAAAGAGAGCAGAGCTTCGGCGGCGACCCACAATCCGTTTGCGGGCCTGAAGGCGAAGATGGAGGGGAAGGACTGAACGTTGCCTTGCGCCCCGGCTGTGACTTATTGTTCCCCAAACGGGGTGCAGCGGCGAGGCAGCCGGCGCACCCCCCCCGGTCCCATTGTGCAGGGAATGAGAGATGGCAAAATTGCAAACGGTGTGCCCGGCCTGCGGCACCCTGAACCGTCTGGATGCGGAGCGTATTACCGACCGGCCAACCTGTGGGCGTTGCCACGCGCTGCTGGCACCGGGCACCCCACAGGATATCGATGATGCCTCTTTCACGCGCATGCTGCAGAAGGACGAGCTGCCGCTACTGGTTGATTTCTGGGCGGAGTGGTGTGGCCCCTGCAAAATGTTTGCACCCACCTACGCGAAGCTGGCGGCGACCCGGCCCGACGTGCGCTTTCTCAAGGTCAACACCGAGCGCGCTGTAGAGACAGCCGCCAACTGGCAAATTCGCAGTATTCCTACGCTGATGCTTTTCCACCGGGGTAAACAGCTTGCGCGGCAGTCCGGCGCCATGAGTGAGCCGCAGTTGACGCAGTGGCTGCAGCAGGCCCTGGCGGAAATGCCTCGGTGATCAGCAGCGGTCAGTTCAGGGTAGCCTGGATTGCCCACATGCCGGAGAGTACAAAGCCGAACGAGCTGATGGTTGCAACCGATGCGAACATCACGGAACCGAAGGGCTCCTGTATCCATGTCGTGAAGCGCTGACCACGCGATGGCTTGATTTTCACGTCTTGGTGAGCCTTGTCTGGTGCGGTGTTCATATCCTGTGCTCCGGGTCTGGTGGGTGCGGAAAGGATACCTTTCTCTCAATTAAGTTAAAGTCGAAGTTTATGCATTAATATTCAGGAATATTCGATGTATTTGTGGGCCTGGCTCAAGGGGCGATGGTACGGCAGCGTTTGGCCCATGGATCATGCAGCTTGTTCACATTTCGGTCTGCGTCAGGCAGATTTTGAGTGCTGTCTGGGTCGCAAGGCAGGACTCCCTGTTGAGTGTCCTGAGCTCTTCCGCAAACAGGCTCCGGTGCCGCAGCAACCGGTTGAGAACCTGTCGTGGTATCTCGATTTGCACCCACTCCTGTGCGGCGCCCTGCGCGAGGTGGGTACATTCAGCATCGGGGTGTCTGACCATTCTGCTATAGGCGTTCAATGCACGTTGTGCCTCGGCAGGCCATCGGCCACCTGCCCGGAGAATCGCGTCTGGTCGGTGGTTTCAGGTTGATCGAAGTGGTCACCGACATGAAGTAGTCGCTGGCAGCCTTCGAGGACAGCTCGGCGCTCCACGCCACTGAACAGCAGTTCTTCCAGCCGGGCTATCGTGCCGCCAATCACGCCACAGGCCAGACGACGCTCACCGGTTCGGAGTAGCGATGTACACAATAACAACGCCGAATCCGTAAACCGGCCAATATCATTTTTGGTCTGTCTGGCGTGGTAGAACAGAAGTAGTTCGGCCGCTTCAAGTGCGCAGCCGGCGTAATTCACCGCTTTAATGGCGTCATGTTCATTGAGGAGGGTGCTGGCGTGCTCATAACTGCGTTGCCACGAGTCAAACGTAGCGAGCGCATTCGATGCCAGCCAGTCACGGTGATTGCTACACAGGAAACGTAATCGCATTTGCGGGCTCCAGGAAAGTTTGCCGTTGCAATTTAATGCGAATAATTCCTATTTGCAATAGCCGCCACTGGCGGACAGCTCCATCTATGATTTGAGATGTGGCGGGCAAACCGTGGGAACACGGGAAGTGACGGACAAAATCTGGCTTGCCGGAAGGCCGGGCCCCAGCTTCTTGGATTATGATCTAGGCTTCTTTGATAGAGAGTTAAACAAGGTGGAGCCAGTGGGAAAGAATCCCTTCGCTCCGAAAGTGTTACCTATGCTCTCGGAATAAAGTGCAACCTATGTGACCGGAATGCACCATTTGCAGGATGGCCCGCCCGAGAGGATTCGAACCTCTGACCTCTGCCTCCGGAGGGCAGCGCTCTATCCAGCTGAGCTACGGGCGGAAAACGGCAGTTGCGGGTGGCTGGTGCCGCAGCCCGCACCCCGCTAGGGGGAGTGGACTATAGCAAAGGCGCTCACGGCGCTCAATAGACGAACAGCGGGCGCGGTGCCGGGTGCGGGCGTGTCAGCGGCCGGCTACTCGCCGCCGGCAGCTTCCGGACCCGGGGGGAAGGCCGCGAAAATGACCTCCGCCGCCTCGTTGTAGCGCGACTGGTCCTGCAGCTGTTTGCCGGTCAGGCGCGAGTGGGTCACGCCGCGCCACACGGAGCGCTTCATGTCCGGATCGATCATATCGACGATAAAGGTGCCCTCGGTGTAATCGCGCACGCTGACCTCGGTAGACATACCCATGCAGGACCAGCAGTTGTACAGGCTGTAGCGGTTGTAGCCGTAGTACATGCCCATATAGCCGGGGCGGTCGTAGGTCTGCACATCCGTCTTGAACTGGGTGAGCAGATGCCAGCTGACCAGCATGTCGGCATCCGCGGGGTCTTCCACCAACGCGATACCTTTCAGTGACAGGGCGTGGCGAATGGCCGTGTCGATGCGCTCTTTCTGTATATCGCTGAGTTGCAGCGGGTTGTCGCCCGCCACGGTGCCGGAGTCTTCAAGGAACGCGACGCTGCGCACCTGGCTGAAGTCATAGCCCGGGTTGTAGTCGACATCGGGCTTCGGTGGCCCGCTGGCACAGGCTGCCAGTACCAGCGCGAGACTGCCGGCGCAGGTCGCTTTGAAAATGCTCAGTAGATTCGTCACGGGTTATCCCTGGGTGATGTGGTGCGTTAATGGTGTCCGTCAAACCACTTAGACTCCGTGCGCGCTGCAGAGTTTCCCGGAAACAGTCCGGCAGGCGTCAGGCGTCAACCAGGCTGCCGACCCGCGCCGCCGCAGGGTTCAAGGGTGGCCTGCAGCGCTGCCACATGGCGTTTCGGTGCCTCTGCCCAGTTTGTCAGGTTGGTGTCTCGCTGGCGCTGCCAGTCGCGATAGGCAGGAGGCAGGGCAGAACCGATCTCCTGTTCAAGGGCCTGCACCAGCGGCAGCAGCTCATGTTGGCGGCGGCCGAGGTCTGCGGACCAGGGCTGTACCTCGCCGACGAAAAACTTTTCGATCACGTTGCCCAGCGTATCCGCCGCCGCCGGGCGAATACGCTCGCTGCACAGGGGGCCCGCCGCGCGTTGCTGCGCCAGTACCGTGTCACCGGCCTGCAGCCAGCCAGCCTGCAGTGCCTGGGCGCGCAGCAGGGCGCCGCCATCCCCCAACGCGATCTCACTGAGCTGCAGCTCAAAATCCATATTGTCGGCGCGGTAGTCACCTGCCAGCCAGCGCCGGACGCTGGCATTGATGTTGGACAGCGCGGTCAGCGGTGCGCTGCTGGTATTCGCCGGGTAGTTTCGCAGGTTGTCCGGCGGCCGCCACAGGGCGCGATATTCGGGGCCACCCAGGGTGGCATTGAAGATCAGCGCCGGTAGCTGTTGCCGCTTCTGCGCATGGGCGTCTTCCAGAAGTTGGGCCAGTGCGGCTTCTCCCTGGCTGCGCTGGTAGGCGATACAGTCGGGCGCCAATTGCAGGAACTCCAGCTCCAGCAGCAGGCGCTGGGAGTCGCTGGCCATGATGCCCAGGCTGCTGTTGCGTTTGCCGATGGTGACCTGCACAGCGCAGCCCGTGAGGGCGAGAAAGTCGAGCGTGCCCAGGTTGCCACTTTCCAGCGCAAGCTTCAGTTCACCGCGCGTCGGAAGCCGCGGCAGGGTGGGCAGTTGGGGTTGGGGAGCCGTCTGCCCCAGAGTGCGCTCCAGCCGCTGCACGTAGTCCGCCAATGCGGTATCGGCCGGCACCTCACCGCATGCCGACAGGGCCAGCATGCCGGCGAGGAGCGCGCCGCGCAGGGTTCGGTTTCGCGAGAAGACTGTCTGCATGGCGCTGTTATAACCGAATTTGCACGGCCCCGCAGCGGGCAAATGGGGGCAGCGAGCTGGGCGCCGATGGGCCCCTGGGCCCCGGCGCCAACGCGTTTCACTGCCCGCCAGCAGCTGCCTCAAGGGCTGCCTTGGCGCGCGGTAGCCAGGCCTGGATGTGGCTGCACTCGTCGGGCACGGCGGCCTTGATCCAGCCGGCAAACTCGACGCACACCAGCAGGTCGATATCCGCGAGCGAGAAATGCTCGCCGGCCAGAAAGGGGCTTTTCGCCAGCGCGCGGTCCACCATGCGCCAGCCGGCTTCCAGGCGTTGTTTGCCGCGGTCAACCAGGGCCGGAATTTGCGCCACCTTCATCGGCCCCGGCAGGGCGCGGTCGGCGAAGGCCGGATTGCCGTTGCGGAACACTTCGGCAATCGCGTGGAACATGCTGTTGAAGAGGCGGTGGTTCCAGCTGATCACCTGGGCTTTTTCCAGCGCGGTGGTGCCCAGCAGGGGCTTCTCGGGATAGAGCGTCTCGAGATAGACGCAGGTGCCGATAACTTCGGTGAGTACCGTGCCATCATCCAGTGCCAGTGCCGGCACGGTACACATCGGGTTGACCTTGCGGAAGCTCTCCTCGAACTGGGCCTGTTTCATCATGTCGATCTGGACCGTGTCCAGCTTTATACCCTTGTAGTCGAGGAACAACTGCAGGCGGCGTGGGTTGGGGGCTGGGTCGTAGGTGTAGAGTTTCATGCGGGTGCTCCGGGTTGTGTGCGGATTTTTGCAGCTATAGTACGGGCAAACGCCGCGCGCGTGCCAGCGGCCTGCAATGGCGAGTTTTCCCAAGGCGCATAACTGGCTATAATGCGCGGCCAGTAACCAGAGGACTCTGTTGTGATGAGCCGATTTGTAGTGAGTGTAGTGGCACTGTGTGCAGCTATGGCGGCGGGTGCTATCGAGCTGTCGGACAGCCAGAGGGCTGCTATTGAAGAGCGCATCAAGCCGATGGGCGAAGTGTGCCTGCAGGGTGACGCCACCTGTGCCGGCGCCGCAGCATCGGGTGCGGCAGCGGTTGCTCGCTCGGGCGAGGAAGTCTATAACGCGGCCTGCATGGCCTGTCACATGACGGGTGCCGGCGGGGCTCCGGTAGTCGGCGACGCCACGGTCTGGGCGGAGCGCATTGCCAAGGGCATGGATGTATTGCATGACCATGGCATCAACGGCATCCCGGGCACCGGCATGATCGCCAAGGGCGGCTGCATGAGCTGCTCCGATGAGGAAGTGATGGCCGCGGTCGATTTCATGGTTGAAAAAAGCCAGTAAGGTCCAGCGCTGTCTGAAACCGCCCCGCTACGGCCGGGCGGTTTTTTTGTGCCCGCTGTTCTGTCCGGGCGCAGCTGTTGCTCCCCACCCCCCGGGCTCTGTTACAGTTGCCCCATACAACATTGGGGGGGCTTGGCGTGTCAGGCATGACGTTAGTGATTCGCGCAACGGCCGCGGTCAGCGTGCTTTCGCTGATTGCCTGCTCCGAGCCCGCGCCGCCGCCTCCGCCGGCCGGGGTGGTGGTGGACACAGTCCGGATAGAGCCCTACCAGGCACGCTCGGTGTATGTGGGGCGCCTGGTCGCCCGCGATGATGTGACCATCCGTGCCAGTGTCAGTGGGTATCTGCAGGAGCGCCGCTTTGTTGAGGGGGAGCAGGTAGAGGCGGGTGACGTGCTCTATGTGATCGACCCCGCGGAGTACGCTGCGGCGCTGGCCATAGCCCGGGCAGACCTCGCTGCGGCGAAAGCCAACCAGAACAATGCCGAGCGCAACTACCGGCGCGGTCTGGAGTTGTTGCCGAAAGGTGCGATTTCCCAGGTGGAGATGGACAATCTCACGGCGCTGAAGCTGGATGCCGATGCCCGCATCGAGGCGGCCCAGGCGCAGGTAAAGGCCGCGGAGGTCAACCTCGGGTTCACCACCATCAAGGCGCCGATCAGCGGCCGCATCGGGCGCAGCCAGGTGAGCCCGGGCGATCTGGTGGGTCCGAGTAGCGGCGATCTCACCACGCTGGTCAGCATCGACCCTATCGAGGCGCTGTTCCAGGTGTCGGAAGCCACCTACATCGACCAGATCAGCCAGCGGGTAACGGCCAATCCCTCGGTGGACGACCTGCAGGGCGTCGAAGTGACCCTGGAGCTCGCCGATGGTCTGGAATACCCCGAAGTGGGGCAGATTGATTACTTCGGCAACCGCATTGACGCAACCACCGGCACCATGGAGGCCCGCGCCCGCATTCCCAACCCCTATGGCCTGCTGGTGCCCGGCCAGTATGTGCGCGTAACCCTGCAGGACACGGCGCTGGAAGAGGGGCTGTTCGTCCCCCTCGCCGCAGTGCAGGCGGACCAGCAGGGTGCGTTTGTGCTGGTGGTGTCGGACCAGAACACCGTGCAGCGCAACAACCTGCAACTCGGTGAGCGGGTTGACGACATGGTGCTGGTGACGGACGGGTTGGCAGCGGGTGACCGCGTCATCGTACGCGGCCTGCAGCAGGTGCGCCCGGGCATGCCGGTGGTGATCACCGCGACGGTGGGCAGCACCGCCGACGAGGGCAACTGATGTTCAGCGCGTTTTTTATCCGGCGCCCCAAGTTTGCGCTGGTGATATCCATTGTGCTCACCTTGCTCGGCAGCCTGGCCCTGCGATTTCTGCCGATCAACGAGTATCCCCCGATCGCACCGCCCAACATTGTGGTGTCCGCCGTGTATCCGGGTGCCGCCGCCGAGGTGGTCGAGATGGCGGTGGGTGCGCCCATTGAGGACGCGGTGAATGGCGTGGAGGATATGCTGTACATGTCCTCCAAGAGCGCCAACGACGGCAGCTATTCCCTCACCATTACCTTTGCCATTGGCACCGATGCCGACATGGCCCTGGTGCGCGTGCAGAACCGGGTCAAGCTGGCAGAGCCCTCACTGCCGGCGGAGGTGACGGCGCGCGGGCTGAAGATTGCGGAACGCGCCCCGGACATGCTGAAAATCATCAGCTTCACCTCGCCGGACGAGTCGCTGGATTACAAGTTTCTTTCCAACTACGTGAAGATCAACGTAGCCGGTGCCCTCAGCCGGGTGCCGGGAATTTCCGGTGCAGATGTGATGGGCCAGGCGGACTATGCCATGCGCCTGTGGCTGGACCCGGACAAGATGGCCAATCGCGGCCTGTCGGTGACGGACATCCAGGCGGCGCTGCGCGAGCAGAATGTGCAGGTCGCGGCGGGCAAGATAGGCGGCCCGCCCTTTGACCAGCGCATGGAAACCGAGTTTACCCTGCGGGTGAAGGGCCGCCTGCAGAATGTGGCGGAGTTTGAAGGTATCGTGCTGCGCGCCCGCCCGGATGGCTCGGCGATTTACCTGCGCGATGTGGCACGGGTGGAACTGGGCCAGTCGACCTACGGTTTCTACGGTGAAATTGGCGGACGCCCCGCGGTCAACGTGGCGCTCTACCTGGCCTCGGATGCCAATGCGCTGGAGGTCGGCGAGACGGTGGATGCCCTGGTGGCGGACCTGGCGCAGTCCTTCCCCGCGGGCATGGCCTACCAGATCAACTATGACACCACGCGCTATGTGTCGACAGCCGTGGCGCAGGTGCTGCAGTCACTGCTGGTGGCGGTGCTGCTGGTGGTGCTGATTACCTTCCTGTTCCTCGGCAGCCTGCGGGCCACCCTGGTGCCGGCGGTGACCATTCCGGTGTCCCTGGTTTCATCGCTGGCCGTGCTCTTTCTGCTGGGCATGTCAATCAACACCATGACCCTGTTTGCACTCATTCTGGCCATCGGGGTGGTGGTCGATGATGCCATTCTGGTGATCGAGAACTGTGACCGGCACCTGCGCGAGGATCCGGAACTAGAGCCGCGCGATGCTGCCCTGCAGACCATGCGCGAGGTGGGTGGCGCCATCGTTGCGACAACACTGGTGCTGCTGGCGGTCTTTCTGCCAGTCGCGGCACTGCCCGGCATCACCGGTGAGATGTACCGTCAGTTCGGGGTGACCATCTGTGTCGCGGTGGTGTTTTCATCCGTCAACGCGCTGACCCTGAGTCCGGCGCTCTGCGCCCTGCTGCTCAAGCGTGGCGGGCAGCGCGATGCCGGATGGTACCGGATATTCCTCGCGGGATTTGCCCGCGTCACCGGCGGTTACACCCGTGGCGTGGACTGGGTGCTGCGCAAACTGGTGGTAGTTGGGCTGGTTTTCCTCGCCTGGATGGGTGCGCTGGCTGTGGGCGTGATCGCCACGCCGACCGCGCTGGTGCCGGACGAGGACAAGGGCGCGCTGCTGGTGAATATCCAGCTGCCGGATGCCGCCTCGCTGCTGCGCACCCGGGATGCGGTGCGCAAGGTGTCGGACATCATCGCCACCGACGCGGCGGTGCAGAGTGTCACCGAAGTGACCGGATTTTCCATCCTCACCGGCGCCATGGCGAGCAACGCCGCCACCCTGTTCGTCGTGCTCCGCCACTGGGACGATCGGCAGCAGGCGGAGGAGTTGGTGTTCAACGTGGCGCAGCGTATCAACCGGCAGGCCTTCCGGCAGGTGCCGGAGGCGCAGGTGGTGGCGATTGCACCGCCTGCCATCCCCGGCATGGGAGCCGTGGGCGGGCTGGAGTTGATGCTGCAGGACACCCTGTCCCGCGGCCCCGCCGAGCTGGCCGCCGTATTGAACAATTTCATCGTGGAAAGCAATGCGCACCCGGCACTGGCCAGCGTGTTCAGCACCTTCCGCGCCAACGTGCCGCAGTACTTTATCGACGTTGACCGGGTGAAAGCCAAGAACCTCGGCGTACCGTTGAGTGAGGTGTTCCTGACCCTGCAGGCGCAGCTGGGCTCCCTGTATATCAACGATTTCAACAAATTCGGCCAGACCTACCAGGTGACCATGCAGGCCGATGCGCCCTTCCGTGCCGATTTGGAAGGCCTGGAGCATTTCTACCTGAAGTCAGGCAGCGGGGAGATGGTGCCCCTGAGTACACTGGTCCGCAGCAACCTCACCCTGGGGCCGGATGTCACGCAGCGCTACAACCTGTACCGCGCCGCCACCGTGCGCGGGAACGTGGCACCGGGCTTCAGCAGCGGCGACGGCATGCGTGCCTTCGAATCGGTTGCGGACACGTTGCCCGATGGCTACCGCGTGGCCTGGACCGGCGCTGCCTTCCAGCAGCAGCAGGCCGGCAATACGGCGGTGCTCGGTTTCGTCCTCGCGCTGGTGTTTGTCTATCTGTTCCTGGTTGCGCAGTATGAAAGCTGGTCCGTGCCCGTCGCCATTATCCTGGTGGTTCCGATGGCGATCGGCGGAGCAATTCTCGCCCTGCTGCTCACCGGGCAGGCGCTGAACCTGTATGCGCAGATCGGACTGGTGCTGCTGATCGCCATGGCGGCGAAGAATGCGATCCTCATCGTGGAGTTTGCGCGCCAGCTGCGTGAGGACAGCGGCCGGGGCATCATCGAGGCAGCGGCCGAGGCGGGTAGGTTGCGATTCCGGGCGGTATGCATGACCGCGGTGTCGTTTATCCTGGGTATTCTGCCGCTGGTATTCGCTACCGGTGCCGGCGCTTTCGGCCAGCGCTCGCTCGGCATCACGGTGTTTGGCGGTATGCTCGCGGCCCTGTTGGTCGGCACGTTCTTTATTCCCGGTTTTTACGCGATTGTGCAGGGCCTGCGGGAGCGTGTTAAACAGCGTCTCGGCATCGGCGGGGCTGATATAAACGCGTAGCGGCCGCGCTGGTCGCCACCTGCAGCGCCACTTATACTGGCGCTCTCGGCAACAGGGGTGGGCAGGGTATCAACACTGACGCGCGCTATATGGCCTGGCTGCTGGATTATCTGGCGGGCCTGGGGATGGACGCTGGCGCACTGGCGCGCACGCACGGTATTCACGTCGATCAGCTGCACCGTCCTGAAGCCCGCATCAGCGAGGCGAGCCACCACGGTGTGTTGCGCGACGCCCAGGCGAGCTTTCCGGGCAGGTCGCTGGGGCTGCAACTGGGCCTGCACCGCTCAATGGCCACCCTCGACCAGCTGGCCTACCTGATGATGAGCAGCGCTACGCTGAGAGAGTCCATTGCCCACGGCCTGCGCTTCCAGAATTATCCCGGACGCTTTTCGGGGTTCCAGCTGGTGACCGCATTCAGCGAAATCGAAGGGCAGGGCTGCTACCAGATTCATGCCCACGACAGCCTGGGCGACCTGCGGTTGCTGGTGGTGGAGGAGTTGCTGGCGGCCATCGTCACCACTTCGCGCTGGGTGCTGGGCCGGGCGTTACCGGTTACGGCACTGAAACTCGACTACCCGGCGCCGGTACACCACGCCGAATACGCCGGGGTTTTCAATGCGCCCATACAGTTCGACAGCGCGGCCATTCAGCTGTTTTTTGCCGCGGATATCCTCGATCAGCCGCTGCCCCACGCCAGCCCGCAGAGTGCGGCGCTGTACGCCAGGCTCTGCGAGGAAACCAGTATCAGCCGCAGTCGGGGCGATATGGCCTGGCGTGTCTGGCAGATTATTGTGGAAAACCCGGCAGAGCCGCCCGGGCTGGAAGAGTGCGCTGCACTGTTGCACTGCAGCGTGCGTACCCTGAGTCGCAAGCTGCAGGCCCAGGGCTGGCAGTACCAGCATCTGGTGGACCAGGTGCGTGAGATACATGCCCGACGTTACCTCAGCCACCCGCGCCTGAGCATCACCCACATAGCCCACCAGCTGGGTTACGCCGACAGCTCTGGTTTTCATCGCGCGTTCAAGAAATGGACCGGCCTTTCCCCCAGTGAATTCAGGGCCAGGTTGTTTGCCTGACGCGGCAATGGCGTGATCGGCCATGCAACTGGCCACATTCGCCATGCCTGCAGCGCCGGGCCTATCTACTATCATTGCATAAAGCCGGCCCGGGCAGTCTGCAATGCCCAGAGGCCGCTTGCGCCAGACCAGTTGTTGATAACCCAAGGTTCGCTAAACCGCCAGATGACGGAGTGTCGCTATGAATAAATATGACGGCTTGAACAAGGCCATGCTGGACCGTTTTGCACCGCAGCCCGGCAGGCGCCCGCTGCTACCCGAGATGAGCGCCAAGGCGCAGGTGGCGCTCACCTGCCGCATGCTGTTTCGGGAGGGCTGGAACGAGCATATCGCGGGGCACATCACCCTGCGCCAGAGTGACGGCACCATACTGACCAACCCCTGGGAACTGGCGTGGGACGAGTTGACTGCCAGCGATATCATGACGCTGGATGCCAAAGGCAACATTATTGATGGCGAGTGGAACATTACCCCGGCCATCGGCCTGCACCTGCAGCTGCACGAGTTGCGGCCTGACGTACACGTGGTGATCCACAACCACACACACTGGAGCGGTATCTGGGCCAACCTGCAGCGCACCCCACCGATCTACGACCAGACCGGCGCGCACTGCGGCCTGGAGCTGCCGGTGTACAACGAGTACACCGGCACCTTTGAAGACGAGGCAACCACACTGTCTGCTGCCGAAGCGCTGGGCGATTCCAAGTGGGCACTGCTGGCCAATCACGGCGCGCTGGTAGTGGGCAAGGACCTGCGCCAGGCGCATCTGCGCGTGATCACCCTCGAGTGGCGCTGCAAGCGCGCCTACGAGGTAGAGCTGCTGGGTGGCGCCGAGCCCCTGAGCAACGAGGTGGTGGAGAAAGTGAGCATCACCGACGGCAACGGTTTCCCCTTCTGTTTTGAAGCCATGGCGCGTCGCGAGCTGCGCCTGGACCCCAGCATTCTGGATTAGGAATTGACCATGAGCCTGACTGTAAAACCGCTTGCCAACATCGGCGCCGAGATCAGCGGTGTGAACATCAACGAGCCCGTTTCCGAGGCGCTGGCCGAGGAGTTGAAAGCCCTGTGGTATGAATACGGTGTGCTGCTCATCCGCGGGCAGAAAGTCACGCCGGAGAGCCAGATCGCCTTCAGCCGCACCTTCGGCCCGTTGGAGATGCATCCGCTGAAGGCGACAACCTCGGAGGCCAACCCCGAGCTGTTCGTGCTGGAGAATGGCGGTGACAAAGACGCGTATGCCACCGCATTCTACAACGGTGAGAAGATCGTGGGCCGCCTCGACTGGCACATCGACCTGCACTACACCGGCAAGCCCAACCACGGGGCCCTGCTGACCGCCGTCACGGTTGCTGCGGAGGACGGTCTCACGGGTTTCGGAGACCTCGCCATGGCCTACGATGCCCTGGATGACGACACCAAGGCCCTGCTGGAAAAACTGGAAGTGGCCTACTGCTTCAGCATGCAGCGGCGGCATATGCGTTACGTCGACGTGCAAGGCTATGAGCCGGGCCCGCACAGCCCGAGGAAGCCTGCAGATGTCGGCTTGCCAGACTTCCCTGATGCGGTCTACCCGGCAGCCCACAGGCACCCGGTCACCGGGCGCAAGGTGCTGGGTATTGTCGAGCAGTTTCTCGATCGGGTGATTACGCCGCAAAAATTCGGCCTGTCCAACGACGAGTCAATCGAGCTGCTGGAAAGGCTGGTGGCCCACACCCGCAAGCCCGAGTTTCACTATTTTCACACGTGGGAGGAGGGCGACCTGGTGCTGTGGGACAACTGGCGCATCATGCACTGCACCACCGGCACCAAGCCCGGCGTGCGCCGCGTCATCAACCGCACGACCATTGAGGGGAATGCGGTGCTGGGTCGTGTGCTGGGTGCTGAAGTCTAGCCCTCGGCGAGCAAGCCCGCGCGCGGTGCACCGCGCTCGCGCTGAGGCGACGTCAGGCGAACAAGGATTTCAGGCTGCTCAGGGTCTCTGTCGCGCGCTGTTCATTGGCTTGCGCGGTATCGGCGTCGCCACCCTGCCACTGCAGGTCCTCTGCGGGTAGCTCGGCAAGGAAGCGGCTGGGCTCGCAGGTCAGCTGTTCGCCATATTGGCGGCGTTTCAGGGCCAGCGTCATGGTCAGTGTTTCCCGTGCCCGGGTAATACCCACGTAGGCCAGACGCCGTTCTTCGGCAATATTGTCCTCCTCAATGCTGACCCGGTGCGGCAGCAGATTCTCCTCCATGCCGATGATGAAGACGTGGGGGAACTCCAACCCTTTGGAGGCGTGCAGGGTCATCAGCTGCACGCTATCTGGCCCCGCTTTCTCTTCTTCCTGCTGCTCCAGCAGGTCGCGCAGCAGCAGGCGGCTGACCGCCTCGTCGAGGCCGATATCCTCATCGCGCGTGACCCGCTCCAGACTGTCGATCAGGAAAGTGACGTTGCCCATGCGGCGCTCCGCCACATCCTCGCTGGAGCTGATCTGCAGCAACCAGTCGGCGTAATCGATATCCCGTACCAGCTGGCGGATCGCGCCGATGCCGTCTCCGCCGGCGCTGCGCCGGCGCAGCACGCCCAGCCACTGGTTGAATTCCCGCAGCCGCTTGAGCCCGGCATCGGGCAATGCGCCGGCCTCGATGTGCTGCAGGGCCTGGCTCAGGCTGCAGCGATGCTGCGTGGCGCAGGTGCCGAGTGCCTCCAGGGTGGAGGGCCCCAGCTTGCGCCGCGGCACGTTGGCAATGCGCAGGAAGGCGTTGTCGTCGTTTTCGTTCACCAGCAGGCGCAGGTAGGCCATGATGTCCTTGACCTCATTGCGGGCGAAGAAAGAGGTGCCGCCGCTCAGGTGGTAGGGCACCTGCTGCTGCTGCAGGGCGAGCTCCAGCAGCCGCGACTGGTGGTTACCCCGGTAGAGGACCGCGTAATCGCCGAAACGGGTGCGCTTGCGCAGTTTGTGGTCGAGGATCTCTGCAACCACCTGGTCTACTTCCTGCTGCTCGTCGGCGCAGCGCAGCACGCGCAAGGGTTCACCGGCGCCGAGCTCACTCCACAGCTGTTTCTCGAACACGTGCGCATTATTGGCGATGAGGGTGTTGGCGGCCTTGAGAATGCGGGCGGTGGAGCGGTAGTTCTGCTCCAGCTTGACCAGTTTCAGGCCGCGGAAGTCCGCCTGCAGCTGGGCCAGATTCTCCGGGCGAGCGCCGCGCCAGGCGTAGATCGACTGGTCGTCGTCGCCGACCACGGTCAGCCCGCCGCGCAGGCCCACCAGTTGGCGCACCAGCAGGTACTGGCTGGCGTTGGTGTCCTGGTACTCGTCCACCAGCAGGTAGTGCAGCCGGTTCTGCCACTTTTCCAGAATGTCCGGCTGGTGCTCGAAGAGGATGGTGGGCAGCAGGATGAGGTCATCGAAGTCCAGCGCATTGAAGGCCTTCAGGGCACGCCGGTAGCGCTGGTAGGCCTGCGCAAAGAGCATCTCTGCCGGCGAGGTCGCCTGCGCCAGCGCCGCCTCGGGCAATATACGGTCGTTCTTCCAGTTGGAGATGCGCTGCTGGATGAGGCCGGCCTGGTCGCCTTCGGCGCCGTGCTCCTGAATCAGCAGATCATGAATGAGTTTGCGGCTGTCCTCACCATCAAATATCGAGAAGCCGGCCTTCATGGCCAGCGCCTTGCGCTCCTCGCGGATAATCTTCAGGCCCAGCTGGTGGAAGGTACTGACCGTGAGCCCCTCTGAAGCCTGTGGGCCGAGCAGGCCACTGACGCGCTCTTTCATTTCCCGCGCCGCCTTGTTGGTGAAGGTGACGGCGGCGATGCGCTCGGCGCGAATGCCGCAGTCCTGCACCAGGTAGGCGATCTTGCGCGTGATTACGCTGGTCTTGCCGCTGCCCGCGCCGGCGAGCACCAGCAGCGGGCCGTCAATGTAGCGCACAGCCTCGCGCTGGCGGGGGTTGAGCTGGGTCACGTGGGTGTCATTCAGGTGCTGTTCAGGGTCGCGCAGTGTAGCAGGAAATTTCCATCATCCGTGCCCGTGGCGTTTCCCGGGGCGCAATACTTTGGTCATACTTGGCGTTTACCATGCCGCCTCAGGTCACCTGACAGCACGCCCGGCGCGCACTGTCTCACTGCTGGAGTTCCCATGCACAAACGCTTTGTTCCGGGCCATGCCGACCCCTCCTTTGCCGCGAACGAGGAGCCGCTGCGTGAGCCGGTGCCACAGCCGGACTTCCAGCAGGTGGTAAGTGCTCGCTATCAGCGTAGAGACATTCTGCGCGGGGGTGTCGGACTGGCCCTCTGCACCATGTTCGGTGGTCTGTGGCCGCCGCGAACAGCGCAGGCGTCTGCGGCCGCCGGGCCCCGGCCGGCCTCTTCCCGCCTGGGGTTTTCAGCGGTGGCCGCGGGCAGCGCGGACACGGTGGTGGTGCCGCCCGGGTACCGGGTGCAGGTGCTGTTGCCCTGGGGAGAGCCCCTGTGTGGTGAGTACCCTGCTTTCTCTGTGGGCAACGGCGCTGCGGATCAGGCCCAGCAGATGGGTTCACACCACGATGGCATGCATTTCTTTCCCCTGGCGGGCAGTTCAGCAGAGGGCCTGCTGGTGATGAATCATGAGTATGCAGAACCGCGCTTCATGCATGCCGCAGCGGCAGGGCTGGCGCTGGGTGCGGTGGATGTTCCATTGCGTACAGATGGTAGCCGCGACCCGGAGCAAGTGCTCAAGGAGATCTATGCCCACGGGGTGAGCGTGGCGCACATTCGGCGCGATGCACACGGTGTGTGGCAGCTGGTGCGCGATACCCGCAACCGGCGGATCACCGCCGCGACCCCCATGGCTATCAGCGGGCCGCTGCGCGGAGACCCTCGCCTGCGTACGGCGTGGAGCCCGGATGGCACGCAGGCGCGGGGTACGCTCAACAACTGTGCCCACGGTGTCACTCCCTGGGGCACCTACCTGGCCTGCGAAGAAAACTGGCGCTATTACTTCGTGCGCGATGCGGGCCCCGCACCGGTCTCCTTGACCCGCTACGGCGTGGAGCCACTCAGTGCCTGGCGTTGGCATTTGGCCGCCGGCAATGCGGCCGACGACCCCGGCCAGTTCGCGCGATTTGATGCCAGTCGGCGCGCGGAGTCTGCCGAGGGCGACTTCCGCAATGAGCCACACGCCTTTGGCTGGGTAGTGGAAATCGACCCCTTCGATCCACAGAGCGTACCGGTGAAGCGCACCCGCCTCGGGCGGTTTGCGCATGAAGGGGTCGTCTTTGCGCCCGCAGTGGAAGGCCGCCCCCTGACCCTATACTCAGGCGATGATGCCCGGTTCGAGTATATCTACAAGTTCGTGTCCAGCCGCCCCTACCAGGCCGCCTCAGCCGATGGATCACTTCTCGACGAGGGGACACTGTATGCGGCACGCTTCTCCAGCGATGGCAGTGGAGAGTGGCTTGCGCTGGTGCCGGGCAAGAACGGGCTGACGCCGGCCACTGGCTTCGCCACGTTGGCCGATATTCTGCTTAACACGCGCGGCGCCGCAGACGTGGCGGGCGCCACCCCGATGGATCGCCCCGAATGGGGGGCACTGGATCCGGCTACGGGGCAGGTCTATTTCAGTTTGACCAAAAATGAACGGCGCACGCGTGAGCAGGCGAGTGGGGCGAACCCCCGCGCTGGCAATGCCCATGGGCAGATTGTGCGTTGGCGTGAGGCCGAGGGTGACCACACGGCGACAACCTTCACGTGGGAGCTGTTTTTGCTGGCAGGTTCGGCGGGGCAGGGCCGCGACCTGCAAGGGCAGCCATTTGCGCAGGAGAGCAGCCTCTCCAACCCGGATGGGCTCTGGTTCGACGCCGACAGGCGCCTCTGGATACAGACCGATATCTCGGACGAGAAGCTCAACACAACGGGTTGGTCTGTCTTTGGCAACAATGCCCTGCTGGCAGCGGACCCGGATACCGGCGAAGTCAGACGCTTTATGGTCGGGCCTCGCGGCGCCGAGATCACCGGCTGCGTTGGCACACCGGATGGGGCTACGCTGTTTGTGAATGTTCAGCATCCCGGGGCGTCTACCAGCGCAAAGGACTTTGCCCGCGGTCGCCTGCAGAGTTATTGGCCCGACGGCGGCCCCGCGATGCCGCGCTCGGCCACGCTGGTGATCACCCGGGAAGACGGAGGCGTGGTGGGTGCCTGAGAGGGTGTTGTGCCTGCGGGCCAGCGGCGTGCTTTCCGCCCGGCCTCAGGGCAGGCGCTCAATCAACAGGGCGCTGCCCGTACCGGCCGCCCCGGCCGCTGACACCACGCCCCACTGCAGGTCGCGCCGCTCCAGCTCATCCAGCAGGGTGCCTGCCATGATGGCGCCCGTGGCACCCATCGGGTGGCCCAGGGCAATCACGCCGCCGTTGACGTTCAGTTTGTCATCGGCAATCCCCAGCTCGCGCATCGCAACCACGCTGACTGCAGCAAACGCCTCGTGAATCTCGAACAGGTCGATATCCGCCGCACTCAGGCCCTGCTGGGCGAGCAGCGATCGCGTGGCCTCTACACAGCCGCTGAGTACCTGTAAGGGGTCGGCATTGACGGTGACCGAGGCGACGATGCGCGCCCGCGGCCGGCGGCCGTTGCGTTGCCCCCAGGTTTCGTCGGCAATCAGTACCAGTGCCGCGCCGTCGGCCATGGCAGGTGAATTGCCGGCGGTGTGGATATGCTCAACCGCGCTCAGCTGCGTGTGCCCGGCCAGCTGGAAAGCATCCACGCCGGCGGCGCCGGCCTTGGCGAAGACGGCGGGCATCTCCGCCAGCTGCTCCGCCGTGGTGGAGGCCCGGATGCATTCGTCGGCGCTCACTACGCTGCCATCTTCCAATGTGATGGGCACCACGGAGGTGAACCACCCCTGCTCGCGGGCGCGGGCGGCCCGCTGCTGGCTGGCAAGGGCTACAGCGTCGGCGTCGGCGCGGCTGACACCGTGCAGTGTGGCAATGAGGTCCGCTCCGTTACCCATCATCAACATGCGGCACTGGGCGGCGAACTGCGGATCGGTGAACACACGGGCCTGGTCCGAGAGCATGGGCACACGCGACATCATTTCCACACCGCCGGCAACCGTGACGTCGGCCTGCCCGGCGGCCACCTTGAGGGCGGCCAGGGCCATGGCATCAACGCCGGAGGAGCAGTAGCGGCTCACTGTAAGACCGGGAACCGAGCCGGGCCAGCCTGCATACAGCGTGGAGTTCTTGGCGATATTGCCTGCCTGCTCGCCGGCCTGGGTGACGCAGCCCAGAATGACATCGGCAACCTCGCCCGGCGCCAGCCCGGTACGGGACACCAGCGCGGTGTAAAGCTGCTTGAGCAGCGCCTGGGGGGTGAGTGAGTTCAGGCTGGCGCCCTCTTTGGCGCGGCCGCGTGGGCTGCGCAGGGCGTCGTAGATCAGCGCGTCCTTCATGCTCCTACTCCAATAATCAGGCTGACACAGGTGGTGGCGCTGCCACCGAGATTGAACGTGGCCATGTTCTCGGCTTGCGGCAGTTGGTAGTCACCGGCTCTCCCGCTCACCTGCAGGGCGCAGTCCAGCGCCATGCGTACACCGGTTGCGCCCACCGGATGGCCGAGGCCGATCAGGCCGCCACTGGGGTTGATGGGAAAGCTCCCGTCGCGGGTGATGCGGCCGTCCTCCACCGCCTTCCAGCTTTCCCCCGGGGCGGTGAGCCCGCTGTGGTCTATCGCCATGTATTCGGTGACCGAGAAGCAGTCGTGGGTCTCCAGGGCATCGAGGTCGGTGATCTGTGCAAAACCGCCGCGGCGCAGTGCATCTTCCATCATGGTCTGTACATGGGGGAACAGCAGCGGCATGCCGGCGCTGAGTTGCAGCTTGCGCTCCAGCAGGATCGGTGCGGAGCGGTGTCCCCAGCCCTTGATGCGCGGAATGTCGGCCAGCTTCAGGCCCCGTTTGGCGGCGTGTTCGCGCGCGGCGCGCTCACTCGCGAGCATGACGCAGGCGGCACCGTCGGTGATCTGCCCGCAATCCATCTTGCGCACACGGCCTTCGATAACCGGGTTGAGTTCGTCGTCATCGCTAAAGCAGCCCGGCGGGAACTGCCATGCGCGGGTCTGGGCATTGGGGTTGGATTTGGCGTTGCCGAAGTTGATCTCTGCGATGCGTGCCAGGTGCTCGCCGCGAATGCCGTGGCGCTGCTGGTATTCCCGGGTGATGCGATCAAACATGTGCGGCCAGGGGTAGTCGCAGTCCGTGGCCTCGTGCCCCTGCCAGGCGGCCGCCCCCAGATACTCAGCGCCGGTCTTGCCGTTCACATTGCGCATGAATTCCAGGCCCAGCACACAGGCGATGTCGTAGTGTCCGGCCTCGATATCGCGCATGGCACTGAGCATGGCGATGGAACCCGAAGCGCAGGCCGCCTCGTGGCGCGAGGTGGGGATGGCCGCCAGTTCCGGGTACAGCTGGCCGAAAAAGCCGTTGATCAGGCCCTGGCCGGTGAACAGCTCACCGACGAAATTACCCACATGGCCCACCTCGATCTGCGCGGGCTCGATGCCGGCGTCCGCGATGGCGCCGTCCAGCGCTTCGGCGAACATGTCGTAAATCTCCAGGCCTTCTCGGGCCCAGTTGCGGCTGAAGTCGGTTTGTGCACCGCCCAGGATATACACGTGGTTCATGCTTGGGTTCCTCGTTGTGCCACCAGTGCCTGCAATTCACCGCGCACCACCTTGCCGACCGGATTGCGGGGCAGTGCATCGAATATCTCCAGCCGCTCTGGCAGCTTGAATTTCGCCACGCCTTTCTCCAGCAGCCAGCTGCACAGTGTTGCCAGTTCCGGCGGGTCGCTGCCCTCCAGTGGCACGATGCAGGCGCAGATTTTTTCTTCCAGGTCCGCGTCTGGATAACCGCAGACCGCGGCCTCGGCGAGCCCGGGAAAACCCTCCAGCAAGGTATCCAGTTCTGCGGGAGAAATCTTCATGCCGCCGCGGTTGATGATGTCTTTGCAGCGGCCGACGATGCGGTAGTAATTGGGGGGCTCGCCGGCAATTTCCACCAGGTCACCGGTGCGAAACAGGCCATCCTCGGTGAACACGCCCTCGCCGCTGTGCCCCAGGTAGCCGTCAAACACGGCGGGGCCGCCGATACACAGCTCTCCCGGCACACCCGGTTCGGTAATTTCCGCACCGGACGCCGGGTCGATCACGCGGGTGGTGATGGACTCGTGGGAATGGCCCTGCCAGGGCATATTGCGAGCACCGAAGCGCGGGAACAGGCTGGCCCGGTACTCGGGGGTCGCCGCCACTTCCGGTGTGGAGAACAGGCTGATCCCCTCATTGGAGCCATAGAAGTTGATGATCTGTTTGCCGTACTCCCCCTCGATGACCTGGATCATGGCCGGAGAGAGTGGCACCGAGCCCGAGCCGAAGGCGCGGATCGCACTGAAATCGCACTGCTGCCACAGTGCCGGTTGCTGCGCGAGACGGTTGAGCAGGGCGGGTGGCGCAATGGTGAAATTGACCCGTTCCTCCTGGATCTGGCGCAGGAACATGGGTGGATCCATGGGCTGGTGCAGCACCAGCGGGCAGGCGTTGATGATGGCGGGGAACAGGAACCCGCCCAGCGCCGCCATATTGACCAGCGGAAAAGGCACCAGCAGTGTTTCGCCCTGCTGGTAGTCCCCCGCCGCCATGGTGTTGCGCGCCATCGCCCGCCACATGTTGTGGGAGCGCGGCACGCCCTTCGGTGTCCCGGTGGTACCCGAGGTCCAGACCACGGTGAGGATATCATTGGCGTCTGCCGGGTGCTGTTTGCGGTGTGCGCGCAACGCGGCGAGGTCCCCGTCGGCCATTGGCCGATCGAGGTCGAGTTCGGCACCGAAACGCCAGATGGGTTGCTCCGGTAGCGCGGCCCGTGCGCGTGCCGCGAGGTCCTGATCGCGGAACTGCCCGAGTGTGATGACGGCCGCGGGTTGCAGGCTGTGGGCAAAGCCTGTCAGCTCGTGACCGCCGTACTGTATGGGCAGCGGTGAGACCACCACCCCCAACTTGCTGGCCGCGTAGTAGGTGATGACCAGCTCGGCAATGTTCGGCAGCTGCACCAGGATGCGGTCGTCATGGTGCAGTCCCAGGGCGAGCAGCTGCGCTGCCAGTCGGTCGCTGAGTGCCTCCAGTTCGGCAAAGCTGATGCGTCTGGCCGGCAGCCCGGTCAGCTCGGTTTTGTTGGGCTGGTCAATCAGGGCTGTGCGTTCCGGCACCTGCGTCGCCTGTGCGGCGAGGATGTCGTGCAGGGTCTCGTCGCCCCAGTAACCGGCCTCGGTCAGTGTCCGGATGCGTGATTGTGGACTGGTTTGCATGTGTTATCCCTCGCAGGCCGCGCGGTATTCCCGGTCCAGCCGGTTGACCAGATCGGCAATCGGCAGAATATCACGGATGGCCCCCACTCCCTGGCCCGCCGACCAGACGTCCCGCCAGCGCTTGGCATCGCTGGTGGAGGCGGCGATATCGATGGTTGCGCCGTCCGGCATGTTTGCGGGGTCGTAGCCCGCGGCGACCAGACTGGCGCGCAGCCAGTTCGCCTTCACCCCCGTCAGGGCATCGGAACAGACGATATCGGCACCCGTGGCGTCCACCACCATCTGCTTGTAGGCGGGATCCGCCATGCTCTCCCGGGTAGCAATAAACCGCGTGCCCATGTAGGCGTAGTTGGCGCCCAGCACCTGCGCGGCGCGCACACCGCGTCCGCTGGAGATGCCGCCACCGAGCACGATATCCCCGTCCCAGAACTGACGTACCTCCTCGACAAAGGCGAAGCCCGCCTGCTGTCCCGTGTGGCCGCCTGCGCCGGCGGCCACCAGTACCAGACCATCGACGCCGGCTTCTACTGCCTTGGCGGCGAAGCGGGTGTCGATCACATCCGCGAAGATCTTGCCGCCGTAACTGTGGACTTCTTCGATCGCTTCCTTCGGGCTGCCCAGCGCCGAGATCACCAGCGGCGCGCGGTATTTCACTGCCAACGCCAGGTCGTCGAAGCGCCGGGTGTTGGAGCGATGCATCATCAGGTTGATGGCCCAGGGGCCGTCATCCTCACCGCCGGTGGCCGCCGTGATGTCCTGCAGCCAGCGCTCCAACTCTTCCGTGCTGCGGGCGTTCACCGAGGGAAAGCTGCCGACGATACCGGCGCGGCAGCTGGCAATGACCATTTCCGGGCCGGATTGCAGGAACATGGGCGCCTGGAAGACTGGGATTCTGAGCTGATCGAGAGCGCGGGACATAGAGCGTATCCGAGGTTACTTGTATTAAAAGACCACCATGGTAGTCATGAATCTGCCGGGGGACAAGACATGCGGATCCCCGACATGCGGGTATCCAGCGCGCGGTCTCCGCGTGCTGCAACAGCCCCTCATGGGGCCCGTTTGGGCGGCCAGGGAACCAGCCCGCTGGTGCGGGCCATGTACTCCGCGTAGCCGGGCTTCTCCCGCGCCAGTTTCTTGTCCAGGGTTTTCTGCCCAGTCACGTTGACCACCAGATAGCTGTAGGCCAGCGGGCCGATAACGGTGAGCCAACCCAGCGGCGCTTCACAGGCCACCAGCCAGATGCCCCACCAGACACAGAGTTCGCCGAAATAATTGGGGTGCCTGGAGTAGCGCCACAAACCCGTACAGAGAACGGTGCCGCGGTTTTCCGCTTGCGCGCGAAAGTGCCTCAACTGGGCGTCGGCCACGGTCTCGGTGACCAGCCCCACCAGCCAGACGACGCTGCCCAGCACTGCGAGCCAGCCTGCGGCACCGCCGCTGTGCATGCCCACCTGCACCGGGAGCGAGGCGAGCCAGAGCACAACGGCTTGCAGCAGGAACACCTGGCGCAGGCTGAGCCAGAGAAAGGCGCGCTCGTTGTTTACCCAACTGCGCAGTTTGGTATAGCGCGGGTCTTCACCGTGACCCCAGTTGCGCCCGATCAGGTAGGCGGTGATGCGCAGTGCCCAGACCGAGACCATGGCCAGCAACAGCCACTGCAGGGTGTTTTGTTCGGCTGCCAGGGTGAAGGCGGTCAGCGTGATGGCAACCATGATCAGGGCGAAGAACATGTCGATAATGCTGACGTCCCGCAGGGGGATGCTGGCCAACCAGAGCGCCAGTGCGCAGATCAGGGCGACCGCGGCCGTAGCACCGAACAGAGCGAGCAGGTCTATCATGGGGGCAGTTCTCCGGCAAAATCGAGAAACAGGGCGACGGCCGAGGTGTAGTCGCGTGTGGGCGTTGAATCGCCGAGCCTGCGCCAGGCAGTGTCCATGGCGCCCGCGACGTGGCTCAGGTCTACGGGGTCGCTGAGCAGGTTGCGTGCCCGCGCCACGCGGTCACCACCGGCGATCACAACCTCGCCATTGAGTGTACAGTCATCGCTTGCCAGCCAGGCCACCACCGGCGCCACAGCTTCCGGGGGCAATCGACGGGCCATGTCTGCAGGCAGGCTGCTGCGGGTCATGGCGGTGTGTGCGAAGGGTGCGATGGTGTTGACACGTACCCCGTGCGCAGCCCCTTCCAGTGCCAGCGCGCGGCACAGGCCAATCACCCCCGCCTTGGAGGCGGAGTACGCGGGCAGGCCGTGCTCACCGTGCAGCCCAGCGGCGGAGCTGCTGACCACAATGGCGCCGCCCCGTTGCTGATACAGATGGCGGAAGGTCGGATGCAGCAGCGAGGCGGTGCCCATCAGGTTGATATCGATGATGCGGCGGAACTCGTCCAGGCTTTGCTTGTGAAAGGAGGACGCCTCGGACACGCCGGCGTTGGCGATGACAATGTCCAGTCGTCCGTAGTGTTGCAGGGCCGTGGCCAGCAGATGTTCGCCACAGCGCGGGTCTGCTGCGTCACTGTAATCGGCGACGGCGCTGCCGCCCCGGGCGGAGATCTCGCGCACTACGGCATCGGCGCTGTGCTCCGTGTCGCCGCGGTGACGCCGGTTGTTGACGACAACCCGCGCACCCCTCTGTGCCAGATCCAGCGCATAGGCGCGTCCCAGGCCCTTGCCGGCACCGGTTACGATGGCCACCTTGCCAGCCAGTGTCGCTTGCCCACCGGGCACTGCGTCAGATGTCATAGTCATGTTACTTTTATAAATAGACCTTTAGTCTAGCCAAGCGACGGGGGTGCTGCAAGGGCGCAGGAATTTAAACTTGCATAAAAATACTTCATACCTATAATCAAACGAAATCCACGCGCAGCGGGGGGTGTCCCGCCTGCCAGTCGTCAGGGGGAACCCTATGCAAAGTCTCAGTCAATTCACCGAGTATCCGTCAGTAGAACAGTGTATCGGGGGCGTCACCCAGTTTGCGGATGCGCCGGCCTGGATTTACGGACTCGACAACCCCTACCTGCACGGCGTGTACGCACCGACCACCGATGAGCTTGATGTCTCGGGCCTGGCGGTGGAAGGCGAATTGCCGGCAGACCTGGAGGGGGCGTATTTCCGCAATGGTCCGAACCCGGTATTCGAGCCGAAGAACCGCTATCACCCCTTTGACGGGGACGGCATGGTCCACGGGGTGTACTTCCGCGACGGGCAGGCCGCCTATCGCAACCGCTACGTGGATACCCTCGCCCTGCAGGGGGAACGCGCCGATGGCCACTCCCTATCCCCCGGCGTGATGGGGCCCTTCGACTACTCGCTGTCGCCCTTCGGTATCAAGGACACCTCGAACACCGATATCTTCATCTACAACGGCGACCTGATGAGCCTCTGGTACAACGCCGGGCATCCCTACCGCCTGGATGCACACACCCTCGGTACCAAGGGCTACTACGATCTCGAGGGCCGCGCGCAGCGCCGCATGTCGGCGCATTCGAAAGTGGACCTGGCAACCGGTGAACTGCTGTTCTTCGACTACGGCGACCAGCCACCCTATATGACCTATGGGGTGGCAGACCCCAGCGGCAAGCTGCTGCACGAGGTAGCGATTGACCTGCCGGGCCCGCGCCTGCCCCACGACATCGGTTTCACCACGCACTACACGATCCTGCACGACCTGCCGTTCTTCCACGATATGAACGTGCTGCGCCGGCACGGCTACCGTGTGCTCACCTTCCATCGCGACATCCCCACGCGTTTCGGATTGATTCCGCGCTACGGTGCCGGCCATGAGGTGCGCTGGTTCGAGTGTGAGCCCTGCTACATCCTGCACACCAGCAATGCCTGGGAAGCGGGTGACTGGGTGATCATGGATGGCTGTCGCTCTACCAACCCGATGCCCGAAACCAAGCCCGGTGAAGGCGAGCTGGCATCAATGCTCGCCTACATGCGGCTGGAGGCCAACAACTATCGCTGGCGTTTCAATCTGCGCACGGGCGAAGTGCGGGAAGGGCCCATCGATGATCTCAACACCGAGTTCAACAAGACCAATCCGCTCTACCACGGTCGCGAGAGCCGCTTCGCCTACCACCAGCATATTCCGCTGCACCACGAGGGCGGTCTCACCCTGCGCTTTACCGGCCTGGTCAAATATGACAACGACACCGGCAAGCGCTGGCAGTGGAACTACGGCCAGGGCGTGTTTGGCAGCGAGGCGGTGTTTGCGCCGCGCCGCGGCGCCACCGCAGGCACGGCGGAGGACGATGGCTACGTCATTACCCTGGTCACCGACAGCACCACCTGGCAATCCGACTGCCTGGTGTTCGATGCGCGTGACATCGAGCCCGGCCCCATTGCCCGTGTGCGCATGCCGCATCGGGTGCCTTATGGTTTCCACGCCACCTGGGCGCGGGGTGAAGACATGTGGCCGGCGTGACGGGCTCGCCCGCCGCCGGGATCTTGTATTCCGGCAGCGTTGAGATACATTAAGTTCGGTAATGCAAATAACAAGGCGGTCCGCCCCGCCCCATAACCATAACAGCGTAAGAGGCTCCCATGACCCACTCCAGACTCCGCATTGCAATTCACACACTGGCTGCCGTGCCCTTTGCCCTGCCGCTGCTGGCGCAGGCACAACAACAGCTCGAAGAGGTGCTGGTAACCGCCGAGAAGCGGGAACAGAGTATCCAGGATGTGCCGCTGTCCGTGGCGGCGCTGGCGGGTAACGATATTGAGGTCGGCAAAATCAGCGGCCTCAACGATATCGCGTTCCGCACGCCGGGGCTGACCTACAACCAGTTCAGCATCGGTGAGCCGCGCATCTACATCCGCGGTATCGGCAACAGCTCGGACTCCGCAGGCAGTGACCCGGCGGTAGGGGTGTTTCTGGATGAGGTCTATATCGGTCGCACCGGCGGTGTCGGCTTTGATCTGTTCGACCTCGAACGCATAGAGATCCTGCGCGGTCCGCAGGGCACCCTGTACGGCAAGAACACCAACGGCGGTGCCATCAATATCGTGACCTCGCGGCCCAGTCAGGAGACCGAGGTTCGCGTGCGCGTCTCTACCGGTACCGACCAGCTGCGCCATTTCCAGGGTCTTGCCAGTGGCGGCCTGACGGACAGCGTGGCCGGCAAGATCGTGTACTCCTACCGCGACCGTGACGGCTACGGGCGCAACGTGATCACCCCGGGTGAGATCGCGACACTCGGCAATCTGTCCCAGAGCCCGATTATCGGCCCCAGCATCGGTGCCGATGACGCGGGCGAGCGCCGCGATGACGCGCGCTCGGTCAACGTGCGCGGCCAGTTGATGTTCGACCTGACGGAGCGGGTGGACCTGCTGCTGAGCGCGGATTACGCCCGCGACGAAACCGCGGGTCCCTGCCGCCACATCCAGAATATCGACAATGCTATTGCCGGTCTGGGCCCCTTCTGGGAGCTCAACATGTCGGAAGACTACATGGCCGATGAGCGGCATTGTGCGAGTCAGTTCGACACCTCGCAAAAACGTGAAGTGAACGGGGTCATGGCGCGCCTCGAGGCCGACCTCGACTGGGCCAGCCTCACCTCCATCACCGCCTGGCGCTCCAGTGAGTACAACTGGGTGGATGACCTCACCAGCCTGCCGCTGAACAATCTGGCGGCACCGTCGCCTCCCGGTGTGCCGCTGCCGCCCGGTTTCTTTACCACGCCGGGCAACGTGATCAACGGGGCCGAGGAGGACGCCTCACAGTTTTCCCAGGAGTTTCGCCTCGCCGGTAACACCGACCGGGTGAGCTGGCTGGCGGGCGTGTTCTTCATGGAGGAGGATGTGGAACGGGGCGAGGAGTTCTACACCCAGTACAGCACGCCCCTGCAGGGACTCGGCCTGGCCGGAATCGGCGATGTGCTGTTCACGCAGGATAACACCACGACCAGCTACGCGGTCTACGGCCAGGCCGACTGGGCCTTCACCGACCAGCTGACCCTGACCTACGGTGTGCGCTGGGCAGAGGACGAGAAAGAAATCACCCAGAACTCCATCGACCTGCTGGGCACCACCCCGTCGGGGGTGCCCCTGATATTGCCGTCCTTCCCGGCGCCGGTGTCAGCGGAAGACTCCTGGTCGGAGGTGACCCACAAGCTGTCACTGGCGTACCGTCCCACCGACGACCTGATGCTCTATGCGACGTACTCCGAGGGCTTCAAGAGCGGAGCTTTCCAGTCCCAGACCAACCTGCCGAGCGTCGCTACCGAAGCGGTTGATCCCGAAGTGGTGCAGAACGTGGAAGTGGGCATGAAGTCCTCGTGGTGGGACCGGCGCCTGCAGTTCAACCTTTCCTACTATGATATGGACTACGAGGACCTGCAGGTCTTCGAGCTGAACAGCCGCTTCCTGCTGGTGCTTCTGAACGCACAGGCGGAGTCCAAGGGTGTGGAGGCATCGATTGACCTGGTGCCGATCGAGAACCTGACGCTGAATGCCAGTTACAACTGGAGTGACGCGACGTTCAAGGAGTTCACCAATTCCAACGGGCTCGATCTGGCCGGCCGCGACCTGCCCTTCGCGCCGGACGCCGCCCTCACGACCACGGCCAATTACCGTGTGAACCTTTCCGGCGGGTCGGCGCTGGACTTCGGGGTCAGTTACAGCTGGAAAGACGATTACTTTACCGGCCCGCAGAATCGTCCGGTGGAGCGCCAGGCCGCGATTGAACTGCTGGATGCCAGTGTCAGCTGGACCAGCGCCGATGGCTCCCTGGCCATCGATGTGTGGGGCAAGAACCTGAATGACGAATTGCAGGTGAGCAGCCGCATCGTCGACCCCACCGGCGTGACGTCAGAGTATTACATGCCGCCGCGTACGGCGGGCGTCACGCTGACCAAGAGCTTCTGACCGGGGCGCGGCCGCGGCACTGCACGCCGCGGCCCGCCCCATGCATGCACGGTCAGTCCTTGTTGTTGACGCGAGTAGAGGCTCGCGTCGCTTTCACCTATGATGCCTTCATGAAGCCGCAACCTGTTACCGCCCAAACCCCCCGTGTCCTCGTATGGACAAATTGAGAACCCGAGCCAGCTCCATCAACCGGGCCCTCGACCAGATAGGGGACAAGTGGTGCCTGCTGATCATTCAGGAGGTTTTCTGGGGCATCAACACCTTCAGTGGGATGCTGGAAGCGACGGGGGTTTCCCGTGGTGTGTTGTCCAATCGTCTGAAGTGGCTGCAGGCGCAGGATTGCCTGCGCAAGCGGGTCGCCAGCGGCGGTTCCCGTCACCCCGTTTACCACCTCACGCGCAAGTCCGTCGGCATGTATCAGATGTCGCTGATGGCGGTGGCGTGGGAGGAGCGGTATTTTCCCCCGCCGGAGGCGGGTCGGGTGCATCTGCGTCACCGCACCTGCGGCAATGCCGTACAGCCGCGCCTGCGCTGCAGCACCTGTCGGAAGGACGTACACGGCCGCGATGTCACCTACCACCCGGGTCCCGGTGCCACGCGCGATGTGCGTGACAAGAAAGTACGCCGGCGCTCTTCCCTGTCGGCGAGCGATGTCCCCGGCGAACACAGCGTGTACCGCAACCTGATCGACCTGGTCGGTGACCGCTGGACGGCGAATGTCATTGCCCTCGCTTTCCATGGCTTGCAGCGTTTCGATGAATTCCACCAGGAATTGCCGGTGGCGACCAACATTCTGTCCGACCGCATGCGCTTTCTTGTGCAGCGGGGCGTATTTGTCACGCGACCCTACCAGCAGCGGCCCCTGCGCCACGGCTACGAGCTCACCGCCATGGGGTGGGACCTGTTTCCCTATTTCCTGACCTTGCTGCAGTGGGGAGACCGCTGGTGTGACCCGAACGGGGCGGGGCGGCCGATGTGTCTCACGCATACGCTCTGTGGCGAGAATCTGCACGGTGAGGTGGTCTGCAACCACTGCGGAGAAGAGCTGAGTGCGCACCATGTGGATTTCACCATAGGGCCAGGGGAGCCGGCCTAGGCATTTGCTTGCATAAACAGACCTCGTTGTGGCAATGTGCCCGGTTCATACTGTCACTGCCTAGGGAGAGCCCGATGAGTGCCCTGTTCGCCAAACACCAGGATCTGCTGACCAAGGCGCTGGATGCCTGCGCCCACCGCTATGCCTGGAGTGGCTGGCCGGAAAATCCCAGCAGCAAGATCCACGGAGAGGAAAAGCCTGCCGCTGGCCAGGCGCGTTTCGAGGCCCTGCTGGGCCAGGATTTCCCCCTGTCACAGCCGGCTGAGGCGGGCCGGGTGGGCGAGGAAGTGTCTCCCTATACCGGCGAGCCGCTGGGCGTGCGTTATCCCAGAGTGGACCCTGCCGCGCTGTTTCCCGCGATCAACGCCGCGCGCCCCGCCTGGGCGGCAGCGACGCCTGAGGCGCGTGTGGGCGTGTGCCTGGAAATTTTGCAGCGCTGCGGCGAACAGCTGTTTGAGAATGCGCATGCCACCATGCACACCTCAGGTCAGTCCTATGTCATGGCGTTTGCTGGCAGCGGCGCCAACGCGCTGGACCGAGGTCTGGAGGCTTTGGCTTACGCTCACAAAGCCATGCGGGATGTGCCGGCCACTGCCCACTGGGAGCGACAGTTTGGGCGTGACGGTGTCGCCAGCCTCAGTAAACGCTACCGCCTGGTGCCCCGCGGTGTGGGTGTGGTGATCTGTTGCGCCACGTTTCCGCTGTGGAATACCTACCCGGCCCTGTGCGCGTCCCTGGCCACGGGCAACCCGGTGGTGCTGAAGCCTCACCCGGCGGCAACGCTGCCGGTCGCCATGGTGGCACGTGTCTGCCGCGAGGTGCTGGCAGAGGCGGGTTTCGATCCCAATCTGGTGACGCTGGCGGCGGATACCCGCGCCGAACCCGCCACCCTGCCGCTGATCCAGCATCCGGACACCGCCATCATCGACTTCACCGGCAGTCCGCGTTTCGGCAGCTGGCTGGAGCAGAACTGCCCGGGGAAGCAGGTATACACGGAAACCGCGGGCTGCAATTCGGTGGTGCTGGAGTCTACCGATGACCTGGCGGCAACGGCGCGGTCCATCGCCCACTCCCTCTGCCAGGCCTCGGCCCAGATGTGCACCAGCGTGCAGAATATTCATATACCGGCCACGGGGGTGCGCGTGGCCGGTCACCGCATACCACACGCCGAGGCTGCCGCTGCAATCTGTGATGCGGTGGACGGCTGGTTGGCCGACCCGCGCGCTGCAGCGACGCTCTGTGGCACGTTGTTTGACCCGGCGGTGCAAGCCAATGTCGATCGCTATCGCGGGCTGGCCAAAGCGCAGCAGCGCATTCTGCGCGACTCGGCGCCCTATGCAAATCCGGGGTACCCGGCCGCACGTACGGCGACGCCGCTGGTGATTGCTGCCACCGAGGCGGATCGTGACTGGTATCGGGAAGAGGTGTTCGGGCCGGTGTCGTTCATCATTGCCAATGCCGATGCGCACGCCTGCCTGCAGGATGCCACCGGCAATGCCCGCGACTGTGGTGCGATCACCTCCCACGTGTACTCGACGGACCCGGCATTCCTCGACGAGGCGGTGGACGCCTATCACGCCGCGGGCGCCTCCGTGGCCTGCAACCTCACCGGCATGCCGATCAATTTTGCCGCCGCCTACTCAGACTTTCATGTCACCGGCCTGAACCCGGCAGGCAACGCCTGCCTCGCGGATCTGGCGTTTGTCAGCAACCGCTTCCGTATTGTGCAGAGTAAATTCATGGGTGTGGCACCGGCGTCTGCCTGATTGTCGCGTCAACGAGGTTCGGATAATGAATACTGAAGAACTGCGGAAGATCGCCTATCAGCACGTGGCGGCGGAAGAGGTGCGGGATTACGCGGCCACATTGGCGACGCTGGAGGCCGATCCAGTCTATGAGCTTTTTCCAGTGGGACTGCGCATGCGCGGCATGGCTGCGGCCGAGCGCTACTATCGGCATTTCTTCGATAACGTTGCGCCCTGTTTTGACCAGGACAGCATGGTTCTGCACGGCGAGTGGCCCGGTGCAACCGGTGTGGCCATTGAGTACACCGTACGCTACCGCTTCCCCGACGGGCGAGAGAAACCCTTTCGCATTCTCGGCATCCTCACGTATGGCAGCTACGCGCTCACTGGCGAGCGGGTGTATGCGGACGAAGAGCTGCTGCGCATCATGTTTGCCCCGATCTGGGATGAGATGGAACCTATCAGCGAAGGCTGACGCCGCCGTGGTGTCAGACCGGACCTGTTGCCTGCCTGAACGCCAGTGCCTCGGTGACGTGCTGCAGGTCGATACAGTCGGCACCCTCCATATCCGCCAGTGTCTGCGCCACGCGCAGGCTGCGGTGCAGGCCTCGCCCCGAAAGCTGCAGCGCATCGGCCGCTTGCTCGAGCTGTTGGCGTGCTGCGGGCCGCATCACGCACTGTGTGGCCAGGGCCTGTGCCGACAGCGCGGCGTTGTTGCACCCCTGACGTGCCTGCTGCCGTTGTCGGGCCGCCAGCACACGTTCCCGCACGGCGGCTGACGATTCCCCTTTCGCTTGTGTTTCCAGCAGTAGGCGCGCCGGCAGTCGTTGCATGCTGACATGCAGATCGATACGGTCGAGCAGTGGACCTGACAGTCGGTGCCGGTAGCGCTGGATGTGCTCGCTGGTGCAGCGGCAGCTGTGCTCGGGGTCGCCATAGTAGCCGCAGGGGCAGGGGTTCATTGCCCCGATCAGTTGAAACCGGGCGGGATAGGTGAATTTGTGTGCAGCGCGGGACAGCGTGACGGCGCCGGCCTCCAGGGGCTCGCGCAGCATTTCCAGCGCCTGACGGCTGAATTCCGGCAGTTCGTCGAGAAACAGAACACCGCCATGGGCAAGGCTGGCCTCGCCCGGCCGTGGCCGCGCGCCGCCGCCAATGAGTGCCGCGGCGCTGGCACTGTGGTGCGGGTGGCGAAAGGGCCGCCGCCAGAGGTGCTCCAAGCTGGTGCTGTCGTGAAAGCTGTGCAGGGCCGCGCAGGTTAGGGCCTCCTGCGTGTCCGGCGGAGGCAGGAGGCCGGGTAAACGGCTCGCCAGCAGCGTTTTTCCCGTACCAGGTGGCCCCACCAGGAGCAGGTTGTGATTGCCAGAGGCGGCAATTTCGAGCGCGCGCCGCGCCAGCGCCTGCCCGGCAACGTCCGCCAGGTCGGGGTAGGACATGGCGGGTTGCGGCTGTGGCTGGTGTTCCTGTACTGACAGTCTGTGGCGGCCGTTGAGGTGGGCACACAGTGTGAGCAGGTCCTCTGTGGCGATGATACGACTCCCGGGGACGGCGGCGGCCAGCGCAGCACTCGCCGCCGGGGTTACCAGGGCGCGACCTGCCGCGCTGCAGGCAAGCGCAGCGGGGATGATGCCCGGCACCGGGCGCACGGCACCGGTCAGGGCCAGCTCGCCAACAAATTCGTGGGCGGTCAGAGCAGCCGCTGGCAGCTGCCCGGAGGCGACAAGAATGCCCAGCGCGATGGGCAGGTCAAAGCGCCCACCCTCCTTGGGCAGGTCAGCCGGCGCAAGGTTCACGGTAATACGGCGATCCGGAAACTCGAAATGGGCTTGTTGCAGTGCACAGCGCACCCGGTCGCGGCTCTCCCGGACAGCGGTTTCCGGCAATCCGACAATCTGGAAAGCCGGCAGCCCGTTGCCCAGGTGGGTTTCCACCTGAACCAGGGGGGCTTCAATGCCTACTGCAGCGCGGCTGTAAACAACAGACAGTTCCATGGCTCATCCTTGAGCACAGAGCCTCTCCACTCAGTGGACAGGTCAGGTTTGAGGTTTCAGCGACTCGAACTCTCGCGTCAGGGCCTCCAGCTCAGCTTCCAGCTCGGCGACCCTGGCCCGGGTGCGGGCCAGTATTGCGGCCTGCGCGTCGAACTCCTCGCGGCTGACCACGTCCAGTTTGCCCAGTGCGGACTGCGCCAGGGCGCGCGCGCCCCTGTCGACTTCCGCGCGCAGGCCCGGGCTGCCGACCAGGGCCGACATCTGCTGCAGTACTTCACTGATCGGCGGTGGCTTCAGGGCCATAATGCGTGTTTCCTCTGCCAGACAGAACAGGCCGAAGTGTAGAGGAATTGCAAAACGGCGCACAGATCATCTTGGTGCACCAATAGAGTGCGGTGCTCACTAATGGTGCGTGTGGCTGCCGTTGACCCCTCGCAGAAATCGCGTGTAGTGAGCACTAAAATCTCTTAACTATTTGTAAATAATGATTTTTTCCTTGGTTGGCACAGCACCTGCAAAGCCCAGAGTGCAAACGCGAATTATGCAGAGCAAAAAAGTTCCGTGCCCGGCACACATTTTTTTGACTGCCAAACCAAGGAGAATGACACATGCTGCACAAAAAACTGCTTCCCGCTTCTATCGCCGCTGTCCTGTTCGCAGGCGCTGTTTCTGCCCAGGCAGAGATCAGCGGCAACGTGACCCTCGCCACGGATTACGTATTCCGCGGTATCTCGCAGACCGACGAGAAAGGTGCCATCCAGGGCGGCTTCGACTGGTCGGGTGATTCCGGTCTGTACGCCGGCATCTGGGCCTCCAACGTCGCCTTCGGTGGTGCTACTACCGAAATGGATTATTACTTCGGCTACGCCGGTGAAACCGACGGTGGCTTCGGCTACGACGTGGGCTTCTTCTACTTCGATTACGAGGGTGAGTCTTCCCTCGACTACATCGAATACGCGCTGGGCCTGAGCTACGCCGACTTCAGCGTTGGCTTTGTGTACTCAGACGAGTTTGGTGATGGCGGCCCCGAGTACATGTACTACTCCGCCGGCTACTCGCTGAGCCTGACCGACGTTCTCACCGTCGACTTCAACATCGGCTTCACCGATACCGATCAGGATGACTACTGGGAAGAAGGCGCCGACAGCTACACGGATTACGGCGTGACCTTCGGTTACAGCGCTATGGACCTGGACTTCGCGCTGGCCCTGATCGGAACGGATCTTGACGATGTGGACGCTGCGGATGATCGCATCGTGTTCTCCATCTCGAAGAGCCTCTAAGCGTTTCGGGACTGAAACCTACGGCGCCCCGCGGGGCGCCCTGCTGATACCTGGAGACTGACATGAAATTAATAACGGCTATCGTCAAGCCATTCAAACTGGACGACGTGCGCGAGGCACTTTCCGAGATCGGTGTGCAGGGCATCACCGTCACTGAGGTGAAAGGCTTCGGGCGCCAGAAGGGGCACACCGAGTTGTACCGGGGTGCGGAGTATGTCGTGGACTTCCTGCCCAAGGTGAAGATTGAAGTGGCTGTCGCCGAAGGGCTGGCGGACAAGACCATCGAAGCCATCACCCGGGCCGCCAACACCGGCAAGATCGGTGACGGCAAGGTGTTTGTGTCCACGCTGGAGCAGGTGATTCGTATTCGTACCGGCGAGACCGGCGAAGACGCCATCTAAATCCACCGAGACTAACTACGAGAGTGATTCCCATGGAAAACCAGATATTTGAATTACAGTACGCGATGGACACCTTTTATTTCCTGGTGTGCGGCGCCCTCGTGATGTGGATGGCGGCCGGCTTCGCGATGTTGGAGGCGGGCCTCGTGCGCGCCAAGAACACAACAGAAATCCTGACCAAGAACGTGGCCCTGTACGCCATCGCCTGCACTATGTACCTGATCTGCGGTTACCAGTTCATGTACGACGGCGGCTTCTTCCTGTCCGGTGTGACCACCGTGGCGCAGATGGATGATGCGGCGGTGGCAGCGGTGCTGGCGGACTCCGCGGAAGCCGGTTTCGGTGGCGACTCGGTGTACTCCGGCGCATCTGACTTCTTCTTCCAGGTGGTGTTTGTCGCCACGGCCATGTCGATTGTGTCCGGTGCAGTTGCCGAGCGCATGAAACTGTGGGCGTTCCTGGCCTTTGCCGTTGTCATGACCGGCTTCATCTACCCCATCGAGGGTGGCTGGACCTGGGGTGGCAAGGCAGTGCCGTTTATCGGTGAACTGTCCTACAGCGACTACGCAGGGTCTGGCATTGTGCACCTGGCGGGTGCGGCTGCGGCACTCGCAGGCGTGCTGCTGCTCGGTCCCCGTAAGGGCAAGTACGCAGCCGATGGTTCGGTCAAGGCTATCCCCGGCGCCAACATGCCGCTGGCGACCCTCGGCACCTTCATCCTGTGGATGGGCTGGTTCGGCTTCAACGGCGGCTCCACGCTCAAGCTGGGTGGCATTGCCGTGGCCAACGAAGTGGCCAACGTGTTCCTGAACACCAACGCTGCGGCTGCCGGTGGTCTGATTGCGGCTCTGCTGCTGTCACGCCTGATCTTCGGTAAAGCCGACCTGACCATGGCCTTGAACGGTGCGCTGGCTGGCCTGGTAGCGATTACGGCTGAGCCCGCAGATCCCACGCCGATGCTGGCGATGATCATCGGTGCGATTGGTGGTGTGATCGTTGTGTTCAGCATCGTTGCCATGGACAAAGTGAAAATCGACGATCCGGTCGGTGCCATCTCCGTGCACGGCGTCGTCGGTATCTGGGGTATCTTCGCGGTCCTGCTGTCTGACCCCGATGCCACCTTCATGGGTCAGCTCGTGGGCACCCTGGTGATCTTTGTCTGGGTCTTCGGCGCCAGCCTGATCACCTGGGCCATCCTCAAGGCGGTCATGGGTGTGCGTGTCAGCGAAGAGGAAGAGTACGAAGGTGTCGACCTCTCCGAATGTGGTATGGAAGCCTATCCGGAGTTTGTGGCACAGAAGTGAGCAACAGCTTGCGGGCGCATTGATGCAATGCGTGTTTGGGGGCCTTCGGGCCCCCTTTTTTATGGCCGCTTTTTGCGTTGCGCTCAGGCGCTGGCGGCGAGCAACTCGGCCGCAGCGGCGAAGATCTGGCGGCTTGCGGCGGCCACGCGCCCAGGGCCACCGGCGACATGGCCAAATTCCGATTCGATCACCCGACACTCCATCCCCAGAACCGTCGCATCGTGCGCGGCGTCCTCCGCCGTGAAATAGAGATCAGTGCTGCAGGGCATGAGGATGCCGGGGCAGCCCGACTGCGCAGAATCGGTGTCAGCCGTTGGCAGCGGTGCCTGCTGCCAGGTACGCAGCTGCAGCAACAGGTTGTTGGCGTCCTGCTGCAGGTGATCCTCTCTCCAGTAGTCCAGTACGTCCCCGATATCGGCAAAACCCAATTCGCGGTAGCGCGCGTTGCGGAAGAATGCCTGACTGTAGGCCCAGCCAGCATAGACTGTGGCAAATGCGCCAAGGCCGCGGACCGGCGGTGTGCGGTAGTGACCGCCGGCGAAGGCCGCATCCGCCGTGAGGGCCGCCGCCACACCATCGAGAAAAACCCGGTTGTGTGGGTAACAGCCGACGGTGGCACAGACGGCGAGCACGCTGCCAACGGCGTTGCGGCAGGCCCTGTGCCAGTGCAGTGCCTGCATCCCCCCCATCGACCAGCCCATCACCAGCCGGGGATTGGCGCCCTCAAAGCGCGCCTGTAGCAGCAGCTGTTGTGCACGCACGTTATCGCCGATACTCACCCGTGGGAAATCCGGCCCGGACTGTGGTGCTGGCGTGTTGCTGGGCGAACTGGACTCGCCGGCACCAAACAGGCAGGGAATGACCACGCAGTAGTCACCGCTGGCGAGTGGGCTGTCGGGATCGTCCACCCAGGCACGGTTGCTGGCGGCAACGCCGCCGTAGTAGGTGGGCAGCAACACGAGGTTGTCTTTTGGTGCGTTCAGCGCACCAAATTGGTGGTAGTGCAGGCGGGCATTGCGCAGCACCGTGCCGCTTTCCAGCACAAGGTCCCCCAGCGCATGTTCGTGTTCCTGCCAATACAGCTTGTTTTTCAATGGCTTAACTCCGGTTTCAGGTCAGACAATTTAAACATACATTCTGGCATGTTTCTTGGATGCTTCTGACTAGCAAGAAACATTCCCGCCTATGGAGCAGTCATGAACATTGAACAGTTGAAACAGCGTTGTCTGGAACAGGGTATTAAATACGGTATGGCGAGCTACGTGGATATTCACGGCGCCAGCAAGGGCAAGTTTGTGCCTGTCGGCCATTTCAAGCAGATGTTTGCCGGCTCGGAGCTGTTTACCGGCGCGGCCCTCGACGGCGTGCCGCAGGACATTGCCGATGATGAAGTGGCCGCCATGCCCGACATGGCGTCCATGCAGCAGTGCCAGTGGAACCCTGAGCTGGCCTGGTTTGCCAGCGATCTGTATCTGCAGGGAGAACCCTTCGAGGCCTGCTCCCGCACGATTCTCAAGCGTCAGCTGGCGAAAGCCGCTGCCATGGGGTTTACCTTCAACCTGGGGATAGAAACCGAGTTTTTCATCCTGCGCAAGGGGGCTGACGGGCGCCCGGTGCCTTTCAGTGAGCGCGATACCCTGGGCAAGCCCTGTTACGACATCCCCAGCATGATGGATAACATCGTGATTATCGACGAACTGGTTCAGGCGCTGACTGACATGGGTTGGGGTGTTTATTCCTTCGATCACGAGGACGCCAACGGCCAGTTCGAAATTGATTTCAATTACGCGGATGCGCTGACCATGGCCGATCGCCTGGTGTATTTCCGCTTGCTGGCCAACGAAATTGCGCGCAAGCATGGTGCCTTCGCCAGTTTCATGCCCAAGCCCTTCGCCGACCGCACGGGTAGCGGCGCCCATTACAACATGTCCCTGGCGAGTGTGGACACCGGGCAGAATCTGTTCGCAGCGAGCCCGGACGCCGATCGTTACGACTGCGGTGTCTCCGAGCTCGCCTACCAGTTTATCGGAGGCGTGTTGCGCCACGCCAAGGCCATCAGCGCCGTGGTCGCGCCCACCGTGAACAGCTACAAGCGGCTGGTGCGGCAGGGCAGCATGTCTGGCTCCACCTGGGCTCCGGTGTTCTGCTGTTACGGCAATAACAATCGCACCAATATGTTGCGTATCCCCAGTGCCGGTGCACGGGTCGAGTGCCGGGCGCCGGATATCGCCTGCAATCCCTATCTCGGTGCGGCCCTGATGCTTGCCGCAGGGCTGGAGGGCATAGAGCAGGGTATTGACCCCGGTCAGCCGCACCGGGAAAACATGTACCATTACAGTGATGCGGAAATTGCCAAGGCCGGCATTCAGTGTCTGCCCAAGACCCTCGCCGAGGCGACAGAGGCTATCGCCGCTGATGAGCTGGCCTACGAGGTACTGGGCCCTTCGATGCACAAGGCCTTTGTCGACTTCAAACGGGCGGAGTGGGACAGTTACCACAACACCGTATCGGACTGGGAAGTGGCACGCTATCTGCGACTCTTCGGTTAACCGTTACCGCCGCGGGTCGCGACTTGCCTTTGCCGGTCGCGTCCCTACACTGTAGGTTTTCCATTGCTCGGGTCGGATCATGAGGCGAACCAAGGAGGATGCAGCGAAAACCCGGCAGAGCCTGGTGGATGCGGCACTCAAACTCTTTGGCCAACGAGGCTACAGCGGCACCACCCTGCGACTTATTGCGGAGGAAGCAGGGTGCTCCCGCGGGCCCATCTACTGGCATTTCGCCAGCAAAGAAGAGTTGTTTGAAGAAATCCTTGCCTACTCACAGCTGCCGCTGGAGCGGCTGGTTGCGCTGCACCACGAGGCCAGCGATCCGCTCGCGGCCGCAGCGGACTTCTCTCGCCAGTGGCTGCGTATGCTGTTGGATGATCATTATTTTCGGCAGTCATTCGAGATCTTTCTCAACAAGACCGAGTTTACCGAGGCGGTATCAAAAACACTGGCGCGCGAACGCGCATTGACGGCCTCCCTGATTGCGACCTTTGCGGCCTGGGTGGAGCGCTACCGTCGGGAGCAGGGCGTTCAGGGAGGTGTTGCGAGCCGCACGGTGGCGCTGTCCATGTATGCTTACCTGATGGGACTGACCCAGAGCTGGCTGTTCGATTCCGGCATCACCGACCTGGATAACAATCTCGACTTCTTTGTCGGTGAGTTTCTGCGCCTGCTACGCACAGTCCAGTGACTGCGCACGCATCATCTGCCGAATTTTTCGCTCAAGAAAGCGGTATTCATCGAAATCCAGTATGGCATCGCGATCGGTGCTGCTCTTCTCCAGGCCGGGACGGATGGTCTCCAGCAGGCGCCCGGGCCGCGTGCCCATAAAAAACACCACGTCACCCAGATACAGCGCTTCCTCGATGTCGTGGGACACCATCAGCACAGTGGTACGTTCCTGATGGACAATTTCCAACAGCAGGCTCTGCATCTGCCAGCGTGTTTCCGGGTCCAGTGCGCCGAAGGGTTCATCCATCAACAGCAGTGACGGATTACTGGCCAGGCTGCGGGCGATGGCGACGCGTTGCTGCATGCCGCCCGAGAGCTGGTGGGGGTAGGCGCGTTCGAAGCCATCCAGCTTGACTGCCTTGATGAAATACGGAACCACCCCCTCGCGCAGGCTGAGCGCCTCGCCCCGGGCTTTCAGGCCGAACGCGACGTTTTCCTCTACTGTCAGCCAGGGAAAGGAGCTGTAGTTCTGGAAGACCATGCCGCGGTCTATACCGGGCCCGAGGACGGTGCTGCCATCCACGGTGATGTCGCCTTCATCCTGTGTCTCCAGGCCGGCAATAATCCGCAGCAAGGTGGATTTACCGCAACCGGACGGTCCCAGTAACACCCCGACCCCGGTTTTTGGCAGTTCGAAGTTGATGTTGTCCAGCGCGGTCAGGGTTTGTCCCGAGCGCAGCAGAAAACGCTTGCTGACGCCCGAGACGGTAAGTCCGCTGTGTGTGCCTGCGGTCATTTGTTCAGCGCTGCCGCCAGCGGCGTCGTGTCGACCCCGGCCGCCATCGGCATGGCCTTGTCGATGAAGCCAAACTTCAACCACCAGTCCGTGGTGATATCCCAGTGGTTCTGCATGCCGTCGGCGGCAATTCCGAGGGGCAGTTCACCGTCTTTCAGGCCCATGAAGATCGCGGCCTGGTCGCGGTCGAAGACGAAGATACCGCCCTTGAGAATGTCGCCCGTGCTGCCCAGCACCTGCTCGACGTCCGCCACCGTGAACTGCAGGCCATCTGCGATGATCTGGTTGGCTTCCGCGGTGTTTGTCTTCCAGAAATCCACGGCGTTGAAGTAGGCCCGGGTGAGTTTGGCCGCGTCTTCAGGCCGCTGCTCCAGGAAGGCCGTGCTCATGTAGAGGGCGTCGCCCAGCAGCGCCGTGGTGATGTACTTTTCCTCGGTGGAGTCTGCTGCCACCGTGGCGCCTGGCATGGCTTCAAGCACCTGGGAGCCAAAGGGTTCCCAGAATTCCGCGGCGGCCGCGGTGCCGCCCACCATCGCGCCCACGGCATCGTCCATGATCAGGTTGGTGAAGGTGACTTCATTGATTTCCACGCCGTTGTCGGTGAGCCATTCAGCCATGAAGATCTGTGTCAGGCCACCCTCCAGCACTGCGACTGTCTGGCCTTTGAGCTGCTCCGCGCTGGTGATGCCGGGTGCGAGGATGATTTTATCCGTGCCGTAGGACGGATTGGTGTAGGTCACCAGCTTGATGCCAACGTCCTTGTCGGCCGCAATGGGACCATACTCCGCGGTGCTTGAGGTGGCGTGGAGTTCCCCCGCCGTCATCAGGGCGAAGCTCTGGTAGGGATCCTCGATGATGCTGATGTCGAGCTCCAACCCCTCGGTCAGGCCCTTCTCCTTGGCGATAAACCAGAACCCGTAGCCGGGCCAGGAAAAGAGTGAGAGTTTCACGGGGTCAGCGGCCTGGGTGGCCGACCCCAGGGCCAGGGCCAGGATGGCAATACCGGATCGAATATAGCGCATAGTGGTGCTCCTTTGCGGTTGAGTGCTGCTAGTGGGACTCGAGGTAACGAAACGCAGTGCGATGCAGCAGTTTGAACAGTGCGTCAAAAAGCAGGCCGAGCAGGCCGATGACCAGAATGCCGGCCATGATGTCGTCAATATGCACAAAGCGCTTGGCGCGCATCATCATGGCGCCAATGCCATCGGTGGCGGCGACGATTTCGGCGATTACCAGATATGTCCAGCTCACCGCCAGCATCTGTCGCAGCACATCCAGATAGCCTGGCAGGCTGGCCCTGAACGTGACCGAAAGCAGAATCTGGGGCGCGCGCAGGCCGAGGGTGCGGGCGGTTTCGATGTATACCCTGGGCACCTGGCGGGTAACGTCGGCGAGCATGATGATGAGGAAAAACAGCACGCCGATCACCAACAGGGCGATTTTCTGCTCGTCCCCGGTGCCCAGCCACATCAGTAACAGTGGGATGAACGCCGGTGCCGGCAGGTAGCGGAAGGCGCTGGCTACCGGGCCCAGTACGCGATCGATGGGACGGTAGGCGCCCATCAGCAGACCCAGCGGCAGGGCAATCGCCACGGCGATGCCGAAACTGAGCAGAATGCGCTTCACGCTCGCCCAGATATCGCTGGCAAAATCCTTCTCCACCAGTAATTCATACAAACTGGTAAACACTTTTTCCGGCCCGGGAAACAGGCGCGGTGGCGCGATCTCGGCATGCGCGGCAAGCCACCAGCCGCCGATGAACAGCGCCCAGCCCAGAATGCCCAGCACAGTTCGGGAGCCGGCGACGGCAGCGACTCTGCGGGCGGAACTGAATAGCGGGTTGGCCTGATGCATCGCGATCTAGAACGCCGTCAGGAAGCTGAGCGCGTCGACACCGACCGCGCGCCCCTCGTTGAGTGAGGTCTTTACCTCATCGGCGCCGTATTCTTCAGCGTAAATGCGTGCCACCCGGTGTTTGTGAAAGGCACGCGCCTGCGGCACAAAACCCAGTGTCTGTGCCTCGACGTCGGGCTGCATGCTGCGATGCAGCTCTGGCAGGCGGTACCAGCCCAGCGTGGGCTTCTCGTGGTGTGCATTGTGATAGCAGAAATTGAGCACCAGCAGGTTGATGGCGGGAAAGCGGTGTGACAGGAGGTTGCTGTAGGTGTTGCGCTGTTCGTACTCGGCATCACCCTTGTGGGGAAACACTGTATCCGGGTCGTCGAGATTAAAAATCACCTCGTAGTTGTGCTGGTAGCAATCCATGAAGCGCAGGGCAGTGAGCAGCAACAGCTGCGCCAGCGCATACAGCAGGAAGGCAACGGGGCTGATGAACAGTACCAGCCCGAGCAGTGCACCACGAACCAGCAATACGCGCAGCACACGACCGCGTTGAGCGCGTTTGGACTCGATCACCCAGGGTGCGAGGATCAGCATGGTGTGCATCATGATTTCAACGGCGGGTATGTAGGCCCATTCCGCGGCATGCACCAGCCTCGCGAGGCCGGGGTGGCGTTTCAGGAAGCTGCGGTAGTCCCACACCACGGGGTCGTAGTTGTCGACATGGTGGCGCATGTGCTTGTAGCGGATATCCTCAAAGCGCCCGTAGCAGCTGCCGGTTATCCAGTTGAGCACCTTGCCCAGTGCCGCGTTGGTCTTCGCCGACATGAATACCGCGTTGTGTCCGCAATCGTGCAGCAGGTAGGCGGCGATCAGCATGCTGTGTGCCAGCACGACAACGCCCAGCGCGTTGACCGCTGCACTGGGTTGGAACAGCGCCGCCCAGCCGCCTGTATAGGTCAGTGCAATATAGGCGAGCACCAGCAGCGTGTAGTGCGCGCCCGCGGGGTCGCGCAGTTTGAGAGCGTCACGCATGACGGGCCTCCTTGGTGGCGTTGGCATGCGACCAGCGCGCGAAGTGCCTTTGCTCCTCGGCGCCAATCCAGCGGTTGAGTTCCCAGAGGTCTGCGATGGGGGCGTTGGTAAACGGCAGGTGGTGCAGATAGCCATCGGGCCCGAATTCCGGCGTCAGTGTTGTTTCGCTGTAGCCCCGCGCTTGCTGCGCCTGCCAGACGGCCTCCCAGCAGCGCTGGTGACTGGCCAGTGCCTCGGCATACTCGGGTGCACCTGGGTGGGGCACCTGGGGGCCTTGGTCATAACCGACACGCCCGTGGATGTGGTGGGCGTGTTGTGCGGCCAGCGTGACGGCGTCCCACTCACTGTCCATCAGGCGTTCGCTGACGACTACCCAGTGGCTGAAGTCGCAGGTGATCTTCAGTGCCGGCAGCTCCTGCAGTATAGCCACAGTGTTCCAGGGACAATAAAAGCTCCTTCCACGGTGCGTCTCAAAGGAGCAGAGCACACCGTGCCGGTCGGCGATGTCCATGGCCGCCCTGAAGAAGTCCACGCTGTCCTGAACCGGCCAGGCATCGCAGCCGCCCATCACGTTGATAAAGCGTGGCGCGAGGGGCTTGCCCAGCACAATCTGTGCCTCAAGGTCCTCGAGGTGTTCGCTGATGCTGGCGTGTCGCCGGGGTACGTAGGAGCCTGCGGTGCAGATTTCCTGGATCCACTCCAGCTCGTGTGTCTGCAGCGCGCTGGCGAGCTGTTCAAGGTGCCCCGGCGCGCTGTGCGTTGCCGGTGCTTCCAACCCGGCGCAACCTGCGGCGCGGGCGAGCAGGGCACCCTGGTCGATGCTGCCAGTGTGGCCCCAGAGGGTTTTAAAGGTGCGTAATTGCATGATCGGGTCCTGGATAGCGTGCCCTGTACCGGGGAGCAACTTCCATGCCAAGATGTATGTATAATTGCAACGTGTTGAAAAATATGAAAAAAATGGCTGGGCGGTGAAAAATGACTCGGATAAGTCAAGGGTTGATGCACCGCGAGCTGTGCATCCCGCGTCCTTTTTGGTGCAAGTCTCGGCAATGGTGGTGAGCAGGGTTCGGGTTGGCCCGGACCGCCAGCCCGGATGTCTTCACAGAATGCACCAGAATGGCGCGGCGCTTGCATTTGGTGCACTTTGCGGTGCAGCGTGTCCCGGTCAGGGTCGCCGTGTGGGTGTTGTCGGCGGGATTGACGGGTCTGGCACGGTTCCTGCTTTGCCTTACCCGTCCGTACTCCTGACATGACGTGACATGAAAACCAATAGAGCGCTAGGGTTCCGACCACACTATCGGTGGTGACTGGTCCGAGAGCACTCGACCTTTCGGTGAAGGGTTACACGGCGGGATAAAAGCCCGGGAGAACTGAAGGCGAAATGCCGGGGGTACTCTGTGATCAACCGACCCAACCCGACTGAGAGGTACACCATGAAGCGATTCACCTTATTCCTGCTCCTTGTGATGTTGTCGACAACGGCATCGGCCCGCGACAGCTTCAAGATCTGCTGGTCGATCTACGTCGGCTGGGTGCCCTGGGCCTACGGTGCCGAGCAGGGCATCGTGAAGAAATGGGCCGATAAATACGGCATCAACATCGAAGTGGTGCAGATCAACGACTACATCGAATCCATCAACCAGTACAGCATGGGCGAGTTCGATGCCTGCACCATGACCAACATGGATGCGCTGACCATTCCGGCTGCGGGCGGTGTGGACAGCACGGCGCTGATCGTCGGCGACTTTTCCAACGGCAATGACGGGATCGTGCTCAAAGGCAAAGACTCGATGGCGGACATCAAGGGGCAGACCGTGAATCTGGTCGAGCTGAGTGTGTCTCACTATCTTCTGGCCCGCGGCCTGGAAAGCGTGGGTCTTACCGAGCGCGATGTGCAGGTGGTGAATACCTCGGATGCCGATATGGTGGCGGTCTATGCGACACCCGGCGTGACAGCAGTCGCGACCTGGAATCCCCTGTTGAGCGAAGTGGCCGCCATGCCGGACAGCCACCTCGTATTTGACTCGTCCCAGATCCCCGGCGAGGTGATTGACCTGCTTATCATCAACACTGAGACGCTGGCGGCCTACCCGGCGCTGGGCAAGGCGCTGACCGGGGCGTGGTACGAAATCATGGCGCACATGAACGGTGGCGATGAGCGCGCGACCGCCGCCAAGACTTTCCTGGCGGAACTGTCCGGGACCGACCTTGCAGGTTTTGAGGCACAGCTGGCCAGCACGGAAATGTTCTACACCCCGGCGGAAGCACTGGCCCTGACCAACAGCGAACAGGTAAAGGCGACCATGCAGACCGTGGCGGAGTTCTCGCACAAACACGGCTTGCTGGGTGAGGGCGCGCCCGATGCCACGTTTATCGGCGTGGAGACACCGGCGGGTGTCTACGGCGATAGCAATAACATCAAGCTGCGTTTTGATCCGACCTATATGCAAATGGCCCTGGACGGCGAACTCTAGGCTCACGGAGGAGCACGGGAGCGTTGCGCTCCCGTGCTTCGCCCCAGCAAGGATGGATCATGAAACGCCTGATTAACCAGACACCTGCGCCGATGCTGCGCGTGCTGCTTGCCCTGTTGCCTTTTGTGGCTCTGGTGCTGCTGTACATGCTGGCCTCGGATGCCAGATTGGCGGAAAACCCCGCAGACAAACTGTTGCCCAGCTTCGCGCAGATCGGCGATGCCATACAGCGCATGGCTTTCGAGCCGAGCAAGCGCAGCGGCGACTACCTGCTCTGGGAGGACACGCTGAGCAGCCTTACCCGGCTTGGACTGGGGGTGATGATTGCGGCGGTGATCGGCCTTGCACTGGGATTGTTCACCGGCGCTCTGCCGCTGGTGGCGGCGACGGCGAGTCCCCTGCTGACCGTGGTGTCGCTGATTCCCCCGCTGGCGATTCTTCCCGTGCTGTTCATTGTGTTTGGTCTGGGCGAACTGTCGAAGGTGGCCTTGATCGCCATTGGCATCACTCCGTTCATTGCCCGTGACATACAGCGGCGCACGCAGGAAATACCTTCGGAGCAGCTGGTCAAGGCGCAAACGCTGGGAGCCAATACCAGCCAGATCATCTGCCGCGTGCTGTTGCCGCAGTTAATGCCGCGACTGGTCGACGCCGTGCGTCTTTCGTTGGGCGCCGGCTGGCTGTTTCTCATTGCGGCCGAAGCGATCGCCGCGACCGAGGGCCTTGGCTATCGCATCTTTCTGGTGCGCCGCTACATGGCGATGGACGTCATCCTGCCCTATGTGGCCTGGATTACCCTGCTGGCGTTTGTGATTGATGCGCTGCTGGCCGCGCTCAGCCGTCGCCTGTTTCCGTGGCACCACCAGGGGGGACACTGATGATTGAAGCGCGCAATCTGTGGAAGAAGTACGGTGACAATGTCGTGCTGGAACGCGTCAACCTGCGGGTAGAGGAAGGGGAGTTCATTACCCTCGTAGGCACCTCGGGATGCGGTAAAAGCACCTTCCTGAACATGCTGCTGGGCACCGAACCCGTCAGCAGCGGTGAGTTACTGCTGCACGGCAAGCCGGTGCCCGGTGAACCGGGCCCCGACCGGGGTATCGTGTTTCAGCAGTACTCCGTGTTCCCGCATATGACCGTTTTGCAGAACGTGATGGCTGCCCGCGGTTTCGCACGCCGCAATCTGACAGGAGCACTCTTTGGCAGCGCGCGGCGCGCGGCGCGGGAGGAGGCCCTGGCCCTGCTCGAGGAGGTGGGCCTGTCACATGCGCAGGGACTCTATCCCGCCGAGCTGTCCGGTGGCATGCGCCAGCGTCTCGCTATCGCGCAGGCGCTGCTTGGCCGTCCCGGCATTCTCCTTCTCGACGAGCCGTTCGGCGCCCTGGACCCGGGCATCCGGGCCGACATGCACGATCTGGTACTGCGCCTCTGGCGCCAGTACCGGCTCACGGTATTCATGGTCACGCACGATCTCAAAGAGGGGTTTTACCTGGGTACCAGGCTCTGGGTATTCGACAAGACACGCCACGATCCCCAGGCGCCCAACGCCTACGGCGCCACCATCACCTATGACCTGCCGGTGGGTAAGATTGACCGGGACACCTTGTCTGACATTGATCGCGACCTGGCGCGTACGGCAAACGAAACGGAATGACATCATGAACGCTTGCGAGTATGAAACCGAAATTGCTCCCGGTGGCCACTGGTCACTGCGCATGCGCAGGGGGACAGAAATGCGGCTTACCGACAGCCGTGGGAATGCCAATCTGGGGATGCTGTTCTACAACCCCGAAAACCTGCTGGAGCGCTATAACGCGCCCGATACGCTGAAATGCCAGCATACCTTCAAACTCACCCGGGGCCATTGCCTGTATTCGGACATGGGTCGTATTTTCGCTTCTATTGTGGATGACTCATTGGGGTGGCATGAGACGGTATGTGGTAATTCCCGTGCCGAACACGTTGCGCAACAGTGGGGTTGCCGCGATTACCAGGGAGACCGCAACGACTGGCACCAGAATGGCCACGATGCGTTTCTCGTCGAGCTCGCCAAGTATGGGCTCGGTGCGGCGGATATGGCTGCGAATATCAACTGGTTCAGTCGCGTTTCCACCGACGAGAGCGGGAACCTGCAGCGGGTGGAGGGGCATAGCGCTGCGGGCAGTTACGTCACCCTGCGCTTCGAGATGGACACGCTGGTACTGCTCCACGCCTGCCCGCATCCGCTGCACCGTGCGCCGTCCTATCCGCGCAATCCTGTACATATCGCTCTGGGCAAGGCTGCTCCGGTGGCCGAGGACGATGTCTGCCTGAATCATTGCGACGAGAACCGGCGCGGTTTCCACAACAACCTGTTGTATCACTTGGGAGGCTGAGGAGTTCACCATGTTGACTGAAAGTGTACGTCGCCCCGACGAAGCGCATTCCCGCACCACCGTGCCCGCCGGTGACTATTACCTCGGTCGGGTAAACGCGGGCCAGACACTGCGTATTCTGGATATCGAGGGCAATCAGGCGGCTGATACCCTGTTCTTTAGCGCAGACGACAGTGCCGAGCGCTACAGCGCGACGGATACCCTGCGTGAACAGGGCAATGTATACCTGAGTGCGGGGTCCATACTGCGTTCCAGCCGCAACCGCCCGATGCTGGAAATTGTGGCGGACACCTGTGGCCGTCACGACACGCTGGGCGGCGCCTGTGCCAGTGAGAGTAATACGGTGCGCTACGACCTCGAGAAGCGCTGTATGCATTCCTGCCGCGACAGCTGGATGCTGGCGATTGCCGAGCACCCCGAGTTCGGACTGCACAAACGCGATATCGGCCACAACATCAACTTTTTCATGAACGTGCCGGTGACCGCAGCGGGTGGCCTGACCTTCGAGGACGGTATTTCCGCACCGGGCAAATATGTCGAGCTGACCGCACTGATGGATGTGTTGGTGCTCATTTCCAATTGCCCTCAACTGAATAATCCCTGCAATGGTTTTAATCCAACACCGGTCGAGGTGTTGGTCTGGGATCACTGAATCAGATAACCCCGGCTGTGGACGACCACAACCGGCAACGATGAGACGGGACGACCCGCGCCAGGTTTGACGATGTTTGACACTGTACTTGTAGCCAACCGCGGGGCCATCGCCACCCGCATCCTGCGCACCCTGCGTCGACTGGATATCCGCTCTGTGGCGGTATATGCAGATTGCGATGCCGACAGCCTGCATGTGCGGCAGGCGGACCAGGCATTCTGCCTGGGTGAAGGTGGCGCTGCAGAGACCTACCTCAATATGGAGCGCATTCTCGAGGTGGCGCGCGCAAGCGGCGCGCAGGCCATTCATCCGGGCTACGGTTTTCTCAGCGAAAACGCTGAATTCGTCAGGCGCTGCGAAGCGGCGGGCATCGCTTTTATCGGCCCCACTCCCGAGCAGATGCAGGCCTTTGGGCTCAAGCACCGGGCAAGGGCCCTGGCGGAGGCGGCGGGTGTTCCGCTGTTGCCGGGTTCCGGGTTGCTCGACACCCTGGCGGCGGCGGAAGCAGAGGCACTGCGCATTGGCTACCCGGTGATGCTCAAGAGCACGGCTGGCGGTGGCGGCATAGGCATGCAGCTGTGCCACGATGCCGCAGAACTGGCCGGTGCGTTTGACTCTGTACGTCGGCTGGGCGCCAACAACTTCGCTGATGACAGCGTGTTTCTGGAGAAATTCATTGGCCGCGCCCGGCACATTGAAGTGCAGGTGGTCGGTGACGGCCAGGGCAGGGCGCTGGCGCTCGGGGAGCGTGACTGTTCAAGCCAGCGTCGCAACCAGAAAGTGGTTGAAGAATGCCCCGCCCCCAACCTGGAGGAGGCCACCCGTGCTGCCTTGCACAGTACGGCTGAACGACTGTTGTCGAGTATCGGCTACCGCAACGCCGGCACCGTGGAGTTCATCTACGATGCCGACACGGCGGCGTTTTATTTTCTCGAGGTCAACACGCGGCTGCAGGTTGAGCACGGTGTGACGGAAGAAGTGTATGGCATAGACCTGGTCGAGTGGATGCTGCGCATTGCCGCCGGCAGCGCTCCCGACCTGGATGCCGAGCGCGGCGCCCTGCGGCCACGGGGTCACGCCGTGCAGGTGCGTGTCTACGCCGAGGACCCGTGGCTGGACTTTCAGCCCTGCGCGGGCCTACTGAGTCATGTCAGTTTTCCCTCCGGTGACGGGGTGCGCATCGACCACTGGATTGAATCCGGTGTTGAGGTGCCTCCCTTCTTCGATCCGATGCTGGCCAAGGTGATTGTGCATGCCGGGGACCGCGGCGCGGCACTGCAGAAGCTGCAGCGCACCCTGGACGAGATCGAACTCTACGGCAGTGAGACCAATCTCGGTTACCTGCGGGCCCTGAGCCGCGATGCCACGCTGCTGCAGGGACAGGTGACCACCCGTTACCTGAACCGCTTCAGCCATCGCCCGGCGCGGGTTGATGTGCTGCAGGGTGGTACACAGACCACGCTGCAGGACTACCCTGGTCGGCAGGGGCACTGGGATGTTGGCGTGCCGCCGTCCGGTCCCTTCGACAGCTACTCTTTCCGCCTCGCGAACCGTCTGCTGAACAACGACGCTGATGCCAGCGCCCTGGAGATTACCCTGCAGGGCCCGCTGTTGCGCTTCGCTGTCGATACGCAAATGGTGATTGCCGGCGCGGCAATCGAGGCCACCCTCGATGAGCAACCTGTCTTTCCGTGGCAGGTGGTTGCCGTGCGCGCGGGCCAGACACTGCAACTGGGGCGCGTGCGTGAAGCCGGGGCGCGTGCGTACCTCGCGGTGCGCGGCGGCTTTCAGTGTCCGGCGTATCTTGGTTCGCGCTCCACCTTCACCCTCGGCCAGTTTGGCGGCCACAACGGCCGCGCGTTGAGGGCCGGTGACGTGCTGCACCTGCGTGAGGAGCCTGTGCTCCCCGCGCCACCGCAACAGCTTCCCGCTGCACTGCAGCCAGATATCCACCGGCAGTGGGAGCTCAGGGTAATTTACGGCCCCCACGGTGCCCCTGATTTCTTCACGGATGACGACATCGCCACATTCTTTGCCACCGACTGGGAGGTTCACTACAACTCCAGCCGCACGGGTGTGCGCCTGATTGGCCCGAAACCGCAGTGGGCGCGTGCCGACGGTGGTGAGGCAGGCCTGCACCCCTCCAACATTCACGACAATGGCTACGCCTTCGGCACGGTGGATTTCACCGGTGATATGCCCGTTATTCTGGGCCCGGATGGTCCCTCACTGGGTGGGTTCGTGTGCCCGGCGACAGTGATTACCGCGGATCTGTGGAAGCTCGGGCAGCTGCGGGCGGGCGACAGGCTGCGTTTTATGCCCGTTTCGCTGCCGCAGGCGGTGGCGCTCGAGGCGGCCCAGAGCGAGGCTATCGCCGCGCTTGCACCGGTCGCCTGTGAGTGGCAGCCGGCGGCACCGCTGTCGCCGGTGCTGGCGCGCTTCCCCGCCGAGACCTTTGGTGACGAAATCGTCTGCCGCAGCGCGGGAGACCACTTTCTGCTGGTCGAATATGGCGAGCAGGAACTCGATATTCGGCTGCGCTTCCGGGCACATGCACTCATGCAGTGGTTGCAGCAATACTCGCTGCCGGGGCTGCGCGAGTTGATCCCGGGGATCCGCTCACTGCAGATTCACTACGACAGCCAGGTGCTGGGCCACGATGCCCTGCTTGCGCACCTCGAGCGCGGCGAGCGCGAGCTGGCCACGCAGCTGGCGCAACTCAGCGTGCCCTCACGCATCGTGCACCTGCCGTTGTCCTGGGATGATGAGGCCTGCCGGCTCGCCATCGAAAAATATACGCAGTCCGTGCGAAAAAATGCGCCCTGGTGCCCGAGTAACCTGGAATTCATTCGCCGCATCAACGGTCTCGAGGACATTGAGGCGGTCAAGCGCATTGTGTTCGAGGCCGCGTACCTGGTGATGGGTCTGGGTGATGTCTATCTCGGGGCGCCGGTGGCTACGCCGGTAGACCCTCGGCACCGTCTGGTCACCACCAAGTACAATCCCGCGCGCACCTGGACGGCAGAAAACTCTGTGGGCATCGGGGGTTCCTATCTCTGCGTGTATGGTATGGAGGGCCCGGGAGGCTACCAGTTCGTCGGGCGCACCCTGCAGATGTGGAACCGCTATCGACGTACCGAGGCCTTCGAAGAGCCCTGGCTGCTGCGTTTTTTCGACCAGATCCGCTTTTATGAAGTCAGCCACGACGAGTTGCAGCAAATCCGTCGTGATTTCCCGCAGGGGCGCTACCCGCTGACCATTGAACAGAGCCAGTTCTCACTGGCCGACTACGAGCAGCTGCTGGCCGACCATGCAGGCGCCATCGACGACTTCCGTAGCCGCCGCCAGCAGGCCTTTGCGGCGGAGCTGGCGCAGTGGCACGCCAGCGGGCAGTTCAACTTCGCTGAAGAAGAGCAGCCGCCGACGGTGGAGGAGCAGAGCTGGCCCGACAGCGCCACCGTCGTGGACAGCCCAGTATCCGGCAGTGTCTGGCAGCTGCGCGTGCAGGTGGGGGATACCGTGCGCCGCGGCGATCCGCTGCTGGTGCTGGAATCAATGAAGATGGAGATTGCCGTATCTGCCCCCTGCGACGCCACGGTCACCCAGGTGTTGCCGACCGCCGGAGGTCGCGTCGCCGCGGGGCAGGCACTGGTGGTGCTTGAGGACACGACGGACAGCGCAGGAGCTGCACCATGAGCCACACTATGACCATCTCGGGGTTGCAGGCGGCCTACGCGGCCGGTGAACTGACACCGGCGTCCGTGATGGAGAATATTCGCCAGCGTGCCGTAGAGTATGCTGCGCACAATATCTGGATTCATGTGCTCAGTGCGCAAGAGCAGGCAGGCTGGCTGGAGGCTCTCGCCGAGCGTGACCCGGCCACCCACCCCCTGTGGGGCGTGCCCTTCGCCATCAAGGACAATATTGACCTCGCCGGTATTCCCACCACGGCGGGCTGCCCCGAGTTTGCCTACACGCCGGCGCAGTCTGCCCGGGTGGTGCAGCAACTGCTGGATGCGGGTGCGATTCCGGTGGGCAAGACCAATCTGGACCAGTTCGCGACCGGGCTCAATGGCACCCGCTCGCCCTATGGCGCCTGTCACAACGCCTTCGCCCCGGAATACATCTCCGGCGGCTCCAGTTCAGGCTCGGCAGTGGCTGTGGCGCTGGGTCTCGCGAGTTTCAGTCTCGGCACTGACACGGCGGGCTCGGGCCGCGTGCCGGCCTGCTTCAATAACCTGGTGGGCGTGAAGCCCACCCGCGGCCTCCTGTCCTCCCGTGGCCTGGTGCCCGCCTGTCGCAGCCTGGATTGCATCAGCCTGTTTGCGCTGGATACCGACGACGCAGACCGGGTGTTGAGCTGCGCGGAAGGGTTCGACCGGGAGGATGCCTTCAGTCGCCGCAACGTCTTCGCCAACAGCGCACGCCACTACGGGCTGCGCACGGGGCCGCTGAAAATGGGCGTACTCGGCGAGGAGCACCTGAAATTTTTTGGTGACAGTGACTACGCGGCGGCCTACCGACACACCCTGGCGGCGCTGGCTGACGCGGGGGTGGAACTGGTGCCGGTGGACTACACGCCTTTCGACCAGGCGGCGCGCCTGCTTTACGATGGCCCCTGGGTGGCGGAGCGCTACATCGCCTGTGAATCCATGCTGACCGCGAATCCCGAAGCCATCCATCCGGTGGTTCGGAGTATTGTGGCGCAGGGTGACACGCTGCAAGCAACCGCGCTGTTCCAGGCCCAGTACCGGCTGGCAGCGCTGCGGCAGCAGTGCGAGGCGGCGCTGGAGGGTCTCGACTGCCTGCTCACACCCACGGCGGGACGCCTGTTCAGTATTGCCGACCTGCTCGCCGAGCCGGTGCTGTACAACGCCCAGCTCGGCTATTACACCAATTTCATGAACCTGCTGGATATGGCAGCGGTCGCGGTGCCCACGGCCTTTACGGCTGACGGGCGCCCCTTTGGTGTGACCCTGGCGGGCAGCGCTTTCAGTGACCGCGCACTGCTGTCGATGGCCAATCGCCTGCGTGCCCTGCTGCCGCTGCCACTGGGTGCCCTGCAGGTGGCCGCGACCGGCAGCACGGCGCCGGCAGTGGCTGACACGACGCACACGAAGATTGCGGTATGCGGTGCGCATCTCGACGGCCTGCCCCTGAACTGGCAGCTCCGCGAGCGCGGCGCTACCCTGCTGGCCCGCACGCAGAGCGCCGCCTGCTACCGACTCTACCTGCTGGCCGGAGGCCCTCCCTTGCGCCCGGGTATGGTGCGTGACGAAGCGCAGGGGCGCGATATCGAGGTTGAGGTGTGGTCCATCCCGACTGCCGAACTGGGCGGCTTTGTCGCCGGCATCCCCGCACCGCTGGGGATCGGTAAAGTGGAGCTGGCGGACGGCAGCTGGGTCAGTGGCTTCATCTGCGAACCGCAGGGTGTATTGACGGCAGCGGAGGAGATCACGCACCACGGTGGCTGGCGGCGTTGGTTGCAGGGCAGCGGAATGGCATGAGGGCCTGTGCCCACCGGCGATTCTATGGCGTATACTGCGGGCTTCGCTGAAATTCGGAGATGCCTGCATGAAACTGGTCACTGCCATCATCAAACCGTTCAAGATGGACGACGTCCGTGCCGCACTGGCGGAAATAGGTGTTCAGGGGATTACTGTGACTGAGGTCAAGGGCTTTGGTCGTCAGCGCGGCCACACCGAGCTGTACCGGGGCGCCGAGTACGTGGTGGACTTCCTGCCCAAGCTGAAACTGGAGATCGCCGTCGGTGAGTCCCAGCTGGCTTCGACGATTGATGCCATCATTCAGGCAGCCAATACCGGCAAGATCGGAGATGGCAAGATCTTTGTCACCGAGATGGAACAGGTCATCCGCATTCGCACCGGCGAGACGGGCGAAAACGCGATCTGAGCCGGAACGGCTCGGGGCTCCTGCTTAGGGGCTGCCGTGGAGACGGGCGATGGCTGCGGGCAGGTCGCGCAGCGCTGTGATCTCCTCGTCGGCGCGATAACTCTCAGGCTGCCAGGCTTCACCCGCCAGATTCACCCAGACAGTGCGCAGGCCCACCCGCTGTGCCCCGAGAATGTCATGTTCGGGGTTGTCACCCACATGCACAATCTCTTCAGCGGCGGCACCGGTCGCCACCAGTGCGGCGTGAAACATGTCCGGCGCAGGCTTGCTGGCACCGATCTCTTCTGCCAGAAAGGCGAAATCGAAGTATTCCGCTGCATCGGTCTTGTAGATGTCGGCGTTACCGTTGGTCAGCGCTCCCAGTCGGTAGGTTTTGGCCAGCGTCTGCAGCACGTCCAGCGCCTCCGCGTAGAGCTCGACCTTGTGCCGCTCTTCCAGGAAGGCGGCGAACGCCGCGCGGGCGCCGGCCTCGCTCTCTGCGATGCTGAAGCCCGCCGCGCGCTGCAGCTCAAACAGTGTGCGTATGCGCATCTGACTGACGTGATGCGCCAGTTCCGGATGCTGCTTCCAGACCCGCTTCTTGAATTCCCACAGGCTGTCATGGTCGTGGTGCTCGATGCTCCCGGGGCGATGCTGCAGCAGCCAGTCCCGCTGTGCCTGCTCCGCACGCAACAGGGCCGGCTCCACGTCCCACAGCGTATTGTCCAGGTCGAAGGTGATCACCCGCAGTGGCATGTACTCATTCTCCACCGGGCTTGCGGCGCCGCGCACGCGGATGCGCTGCGTCATAGACCTTGGCCAGATGCTGGAAGTCGAGGTGGGTGTAGATCTGGGTGGTGGCAATGTTCGCGTGCCCCAGCAACTCCTGCACCGCGCGCAGGTCTCCGCTGGATTCCAGCATGTGGCTGGCAAACGAGTGGCGCAGCATGTGTGGATGTACGTCCTGGTACATGCCTGCCCGCCTGCCTTGCAGGCGCAGCCGATCCTGGATGGTGCGCGCGCTGACGCGTGTTCCACGACGGCTGAGGAACAGCGCGCGATCCGCGCTTGCGGGGCGCACCTCCAGCCAGCGATCCAGTGCCGCCAGTGCCACCGAGCCCACCGGTACGGTGCGCGTTTTACGGCCCTTGCCGGTGACGGTGAGCAACTGCTCATGGCGGTCTATGTCACCGAGATTGATAGCGGCCAGCTCCGCCAGTCGCAGGCCTGAGGAATAGAAGAGTTCCGCCATGGCGCTGTCCCGGCGTGCGGTCAGGTCATCGCCGCTGAATTGCAGGTAGCGGTTTACCTGATCGGTATCCAGGGCTCGCGGCAGGCGCCTGGGCTGCCTCGGCGCCTGTACCGCGGCGGCCGGGTTACGCGTGTGACCCTGTTCCCGACCGAGATAATTGAAGAAGGAGCGCAGCGCCGACAATGCACGCTGGATGCTGCTGCTGGCGAGGCCCTGGCGGCGCAGCTGGCTCACCCAGGCACGTATGTCGGACTCGTGCAACCGGGCAGGATCGGTCCGACCACGATCCGTGCAGAAGCGCTCGAGGCCCGCGAGGTCTCGCTGGTAGTTGCTGACAGTGTGTGGCGACAGCTGGCGCACGTCGCGCAGGTAGCGGATAAAGGCCTCAGTGGCGACCTGCAGCGGTGTGGCCTCCGGCATCACGTCTGTGCCGTTGCTTGCAGGCGGGGCAGCAGGCGCACCATCACCTCGGCAATATGCTGCAGGAACAGCGTGCCCATGGTGCTTGTATAGTGGTGTGCATCGGAGCTGCCCACCGCGATGACCCCCAGGTCCTCTGTCCCGGTAAGTGGCATGACGGCCGCAGACCCCACGCTACCGGCGTTCTCGAACAGGAAGTCGAGCTCTTCCCGGCGCAGCGGGCCGCAGACGGCCTTGCGTCCCCGCAGCAGGGCGCCGATGGTGGACTGGGCGCTTTCCGCCGGGACCACACGTACGCCATCCGCCGCGGTCGCATCGCCGAACAGGATGATGCTTGCGTGTTCAACACCGAAATCCGCCTGCATGGCGCGCTGGAAGGCGGCGCACAATGCCGGGACGGAGTCGGCGTCCAGCATGGCGAGCACCAGGTGCCGGGTTTGTTCGTAGAGCTTGTCGTTGCTGCGCGCATTTGCAGTGAGGGCGTTGAGTCGTTGGCGCATTTCGGTGTTGCGTTCGCGCAGCACGCTCACCTGCTTCTCTACCAGGGATACGGCACTCCCGGAGGCGTGATTTACGTGCAGAAAATCCAGCATGTCAGGATGGCGCTGCAGGAAATCGCTGTGGTTCTTGAGGTATTCGCGAACGCTGTCGTCGGTTAATGCTGCCCCGCCGGCAGTGACTGCATGTTCATTTCTGGCTGACATGGTCTGTGCTCCACATTTCCGGCGCGCCGCGCCGGCGTCATATTCTGATACTGCCCTCGAACACGACGGCGGTCGGACCCGTCATGGTCACCGGGTTGCCGGGGCCGGGCCAGCGAATCTCAAGCTTACCGCCGGGCAGGTGAACTGTCACGGTGTCCTGCAACCAGCCGCGTATCATGCCGTACACGGCTGCCGCGCAGGCACCTGTGCCGCAGGCCAGTGTCTCACCGACCCCGCGCTCGTGAACACGCAGGCGGATTTCTCCTGCCGAGAGCACCTGCATGAAACCGGCATTGGTGCGTTTCGGAAAGCTGGGGTGGTGTTCGATCGCCGGACCCAGTGTGGCAACGGGGGCGCTGTCTACGTCTTCCACACGCAGCACCGCGTGCGGATTGCCCATCGACAGCACGCCGATTTCCAGCTGCTGGTCCGCCACCTGCAGTGTGTAGCTCGGCGCCTCGTGATCGGCCAGCAGTGGAATACGCGCTGGCTCAAAGACCGGCGCGCCCATGTCGACTTCCACCCGCTGCTTGTCACGCAGGCGCAGTTCGAGCACGCCACCGGCGGTCTGCACACGGATCACGCGCTTGCCGGTCAGGTGCTTGTCGCGTACGAAACGGGCGAAGCAGCGTGCGCCGTTGCCGCAATTCTCCACTTCACTGCCATCCGCATTGAAAATGCGATAGCGAAAGTCCACCTCCGGGCTGTCCGGCGTTTCCACCAGCAGGACCTGATCACAGCCAATACCAAAGTGCCGGTCGGCGAGACGCTTGATGTCCTCGGTGCGGGGGCGATAGCGCTGGGTTATCAAATCGATGACAACAAAATCGTTCCCTGCACCATGCATTTTGGTGAATTTGAGCAGCATCGGCGGGTGCTCCTCAGTCCGGCAGACGGCGTTCCCGCCGCAACAGGTCGTCAAGGGTTTCACGGGCGCCGACGACATGCATCGCGTCACCATCCACCATGATTTCCGCAGCGCGTGGCCGGGTGTTGTAGTTGGAGCTCATGCTGAAGCCGTAGGCGCCGGCGCCGAACATGGCCAGCAGGCTGCCCTCCCGCAGGCACAGTGTGCGTTGCTTGCCGAGGAAGTCGCCGGTTTCGCACACCGGGCCGACGATGTCCCAGGTGGCGTTGATGCCGTCGGCCGCAGGGTGACTGGGCTGTATATCCAGCCACGCCTGGTACAGTGCGGGACGGATCATGTCGTTCATGCCGGCGTCTACCAGCGCAAAATTGTGTTCCGGTGTCTGCTTCAGGTATTCCACCCGGGTGAGCAGAACACCGGCGTTGGCAGCGATGGAGCGGCCGGGCTCGAACACCAGGGGCAGCCGGCGTTCGCCCAGCTCCCGGCGGATGGCAGCGATGTAGTCGGCGATGGCGGGGGGCTGTTCGTCGCGGTAGCGCACGCCGAGGCCGCCACCGAGGTCGAGATGGCGGATGGCAATACCCTCGTCCGCCAGTGTGTCGACCAGCAGCAACAGGCGCCGCAGGGCGTCAATGAAAGGGCTCAGCTCCGTCAGCTGTGAGCCGATGTGGCAGTCCAGCCCCTGCACATCGATATGCGGCAGCGCGACGGCGCGCCGGTACAGCGGCAGGGCTTCGTCGACGCCGAGGCCGAACTTGTTTTCCCGCAGACCGGTGGAGATGTAGGGGTGGGTGCGCGCATCCACATCGGGGTTTACCCGGATCGACACCGGTGCCTGCCTGCCCATCTGTCCGGCGACGCGGTTGAGCACATCCAGCTCCGCCGCCGATTCAACGTTAAAACAGTGAATGCCCAGCTCCAGAGCCCTGGCCATTTCTGCGGCGGTCTTTGCCACGCCGGAAAATACGGTCTTCGCGGGATCTCCGCCGGCGGCAATCACCCGCTCCAGTTCGCCCACGGAAACAATGTCAAAGCCCGCACCGAGGCGGGCCAGCACATCGAGGACGGCGAGGTTGGAGTTGGCCTTGACGGCGTAGCAGATCAGGTGCGGCCAGTCGGCAAGCGCGCCCTGGTAGGCGCGCAGGGCTGTTTCCAGGGCGGCCCGTGAATACACATAGCAGGGCGTGCCGTGGTGCTGGGCTATGGCGTCAGCGGCGACCTCTTCGGCGTACAGGGTGCCGGCGCGAAACTCGAAGAAACTCATGGTTCTGTGGGCACTCAGTAGGTTGCGGAAGCGTGAGCCGTCGTTGCTGGCAGCCCTGCACTCGCCACCGGCGTGGTCGCGGGCGCCTCTCCCTGCGGCGGCAACTGCAGGGGGCCGGTCTGCCCGCAGCCGGCCAGCAGGGCCAGTAGTGGGGCAAACAGCCAGTGAGGGCGCGTCATGGGCATGGCTGGGGTTCCGTCCATAAAAGCGCGCAGTATACCCGAATTGACGCAGGATTCTGCGTTGCACAACGCGGGGCGGGCAGGCCCGGGGGCGGCGCCTCGGCAAAGGCTCGAATTGCGCGCGGGATCATGGCAGGATCAGGGGTTTGTTACTGAGGCCCTGCCCGTGCGAGCGTGTGTTTCCCTCAAGGTGTCCCTGCGTCGCTGTGCCATTGGCGGCCTGACTGCCCTGCTGCTCCTGGCCGGTGCGGCCCAGGCGGTGGAGCCGCTGTACGGCAAGAACCTGACACCGGTCAGCGGTCTTCTGGGCTTGCCCTCGATGCGCGGTGCCGCGCTGGTGCCTGCGCAGGACATGGCTTTCGCCGTGCATGGCGCGATGGCCAGCCACGCCGTGTTCGACAGCGCCACCGGGGAGGCACTGCGCCTGGATGGTGAAACCCACCGCCTCGCCCTCGAGTGGCGCTATGGCCTGGCACCCGGCTGGGAGCTGCAGGTGGAGCTGCCCTGGCTGAGCCACAGCGGCGGCTCGCTGGATGCGCTGATCGACAGCTGGCACAGCCTGTGGGGAATGCCGGATGGGGGGCGTGATGCGGTGCCCCGCGACCAGCTGGACTTCCGCTATCTGAATTCGACGGCGGCGTTTGCCCTGCAGGACAGCGTCTCCGGAGCGGGTGATGTCACCCTGGGCCTGCACCGCGCATTGCGCACTGGGGGGAGCTGGCGCCTGAGCGCCGGATTGGGGTACAAGCTGGCGACCGGAGAAGAGCGCGAGCTGCTGGGCAGTGGCGCGGAGGATGTTTTCCTGGTGTTGCGGGCCGACGGCTTGCCCCCGCAGAGCGTCTGGCAGCTGTTTGGGCAGGCGGGTTATCTGAGAGCGGGGCAGGTTCCGGGGCTGCGTGCCGCGCAGGAGCGCAATCTCTGGTTTGCCGGTATGGGGGTGAGCTGGGCCGTGCATGAGCGCGTCACCTTGCTGGCGCAGGTCGATGCCCACGCCGCTCCGCTGCAGAGCAATCTGACGGCCCTGGGCGACAGCGCCCTGCTGCTGAATGTGGGTGCGCGCTGGCAGCTGACGGACCGCTGGGCGCTGGAAGCCGGGTTTATGGAGGATATCCGGGTCGAGACGGCGCCGGATATCACCTTTCAGGCCAGCCTGCGCTTTGTGCCCTGACTGGGCCGGCGTCCGCCGGCACGCCTCGCCGGGCCTACTGCGGGCGGGCTGACAGCCGCTGCAGCGCCGCATCCGCGGCCGCCTGTACCTGCCGTGGCGCAGTGCCCCCCAGGTGATCGCGCGCGGCCACCGAGCCCTCCAGAGTCAGCACGTCGAACACGTCGGCATCGATCTCCCCACTGAACCCCTGTAGCGTAGCCAACGACATTTCGGCCAGGTCGGCTCCGCTGGCCACGCCGTGGGCGACCGCTTTGCCCACCACTTCGTGGGCGTCGCGGAAGGGCAGCCCCTTGCGCACGAGATAGTCTGCGAGATCGGTCGCGGTGGAAAACCCACGGCGTGCCGCCTCCCGCATCTGCGCCGCGCGCGGCCGGATGGCAGGCACCATGTCGGCAAAGGCGCGCAGGCTGCCCAGTACGGTATCAATGGTATCGAAGAGCGGCTCCTTGTCTTCCTGGTTGTCCTTGTTGTAGGCCAGAGGCTGGCTTTTCATCAAGGTGAGCAGGGAGATGAGATGGCCGTTGACCCGACCGACCTTGCCGCGCACCAGTTCGGGGACGTCCGGGTTCTTTTTCTGCGGCATGATGGACGAGCCGGTGCAGAAACGGTCCGGCAGCTCGACGAAGTTGAACTGGGCTGACGTCCACAGCACCAGTTCTTCGGACATGCGCGACAGGTGCGTCATCAGCAGCGCGGCGAAACTGCAGAACTCGATGGCGAAATCCCGGTCCGAGACCGAATCCAGCGAGTTGGCCGTCGGCCGATCGAAGCCCAGCGCGTGCGCTGTCATCTCACGGTCAATGGGATAGGTGGTGCCGGCCAGTGCAGCCGCACCGAGCGGAGACTGGTTGAGCCGGGCGCGGCAGTCCATAAGCCGGCCATAATCGCGTTCCAGCATTTCATTCCAGGCCAGCAGGTGATGCCCGAACACCACGGGCTGCGCGGTCTGCAGGTGGGTGAAGCCGGGCATGATGGTTGTGCAGTGCTCGGCTGCCAGCCCGATGGTGCCCCGCTGCAGGCGCGTCAGCTCCGCGCCAATGGCATCGATGGCTGCACGCAGGTGCAGGCGGATATCCGTCGCGACCTGATCGTTGCGCGAACGACCGGTGTGCAGTTTCTTTCCGGTATTGCCAATCAGCTCGGTCAGGCGCGCCTCGATATTCATGTGCACGTCTTCGCGCTCGATGGACCACTGGAACTCGCCGGCCGCGATCTCAGCTGCCACCTGGTCGAGCCCGTTCTGGATCTGTTTGCGCTCGGCCTCGGACAGCACACCGACTGCGCACAGCATGTCGGCATGTGCTCTGGACCCCTGGATGTCCTCGGCCGCCATGCGCTGATCAAATTCCACGGACGCAGTGAAGCGCTGGACGAACTGGTCAGTGGGTTCAGCGAAACGCCCACCCCAGAGTGTATTGGTGTCTGTCTGCTTGCTCATGTTGATCCATGTCTGGTTGAAGGCCCGCGGCAGGCTGAGGTTTGGGTTCTGGCGCTTGTACCCGCCGCTCTTGGGTGCAAGTATACCACTGGGTGGACGAGGGTTTGTGTACATGCGGGAGATGGGGGAGCAGCAACTGAGGGCGCGGGCACAGGCCTCGGGTGCGTTTTTCATCCCCGATCTCTGCGCGCCGCGTCCGCTGCTGTTCCTGGTGTTGCTGGCTGAGCTGATGGTCCTGATGTATACACTGGCGGTGAGCAGCCTGCCGCGTTTCGAATGGACCGTACTCGCCACCGGTTCGGTGCTGGTGCAGTGGCTGGTGCTGGCCAGCGCGGTGACCCTCTGCCTCTTGCGGGGGTGGTTCTCGCGGCACAGCCTGTGGCTTGCCGCGGTGGGTAGCATCGTGCTGGTCGTCGCCGTCACGGGGCTGTCCGGCGAGCTGATTCTGCATTTCTACCCCGGCCTGATGGTGGATGCGGATGATCGCTGGTGGGTACTGCGCAACATGCTGGTTGCCGCGCTGGTCACAGGTATCACGCTGCGCTACTTCTATCTGCAACAGCAACTGACCCTGCGGGAGCGTTCGGAGCTGCAGGCGCGTATCGATTCCCTGCAGGCCCGTATCCGCCCGCACTTCCTGTTCAATACTCTGAACAGCATTGCCAGCCTGATCGCCTCACACCCGGAGCGGGCTGAGACCGCCGTGGAGGACCTGGCGGAACTGTTCCGTGCCAGCCTGCGCCAGGCTGGCCCCGGTGATACCGTGGCGGAAGAGGTGCACCGCTGTGAACTCTACCTGGGTATTGAGCGGTTGCGCCTGGGTGATCGCCTGCAGGTGGAATGGGAGGTGGCCGAGGCGGTTGCCAGTCTGCCGATGCCCAGTCTCATCCTGCAGCCACTGGTGGAAAACGCTGTGTACCACGGTGTATCGCTGCTCCCGGCGGGGGGCGTGATCCGGATTTCCGTGCAGCGCGAAGGAAGCGATGTACAGGTGGTGATTGACAATCCACGGCCGGACCCGCCAGCCCCCAGTCGAGGTGAGCGCATGGCCCTGAGCAACATCGAGCAGCGCTTGCAGGCGCTGTACGGCGATGCCGCCAGCCTGCGCCAGCGAGCCGGTAGTGGGGCGTTCCAGGTCGCGCTGCGCTATCCGGCGGGGCCTGCGGTATGAAAATCCTGCTGGTGGATGATGAACCGTTGGCACGGGACCGCCTGCGTCGACTGCTGCAGCGGCTGCGGCCCGAAGCAGAGGTCATCGAAGCCGGTTCGGGTGAGGATGCCCTGGCACTGCTGGCACGCGAGGACCCTTCGCTGGTGTTGCTGGATGTGCGCATGCCTGGCATGGACGGCATCGAGGTGGCTGCGGCGCTGGATCGTCTGCCCGCGCCACCCGCAGTGATTTTCTGTACGGCCTATGATGAGTACGCGCTCGATGCGCTGCGTCATCAGGCGGTTGCCTATTTGCTGAAGCCGGTGCGCGAAACGGAGCTCGCGCGGGCCCTGGCGACAGCGGGGCGGGTGAACCGTGTGCAGCTGGCTGCACTCTCGGATGGCGAGCCGGCGGGCCGCACCCAGGTCAGTAGCCAGGGGCATCGCGGTCTGGAGACCCTGCCCATCGCCGACGTGCGCTGCTTTATCGCCGGGCAGAAGTATGTCACGGCGGTTGCCCCGGAGCGCGAGCTGCTGATTCAGGACGCGCTGAAGGATCTGGAGCAGGAGTTTGCAACGGACTTCCTGCGTGTGCATCGCAATGCCCTTGTGGCGCGGCGGCACATCCGGCGCCTGCGCCGGGATGCAGGCGGTGGCTGGTCAGTAGAACTGGACGGCGTGGAGCTGCGTCCACAGGTCAGCCGTCGTCATCTCGCCGACGTGAAGGCCCGGCTGCAGCAAGGCTGAGCGCGCGGTAGCTGAAGTCGCGGCGCCGGGGCGCGGCTGGTATCATCGCGGCTCGAGCCCCAGGAAGCTGTTCATGCCTCGCACCATTACCATCGCTACCCGAGAAAGCCCGCTCGCACTGTGGCAGGCTGAATTTGTCCGTGACGCGTTGCAGCGTGCGCACCCCGGCCTTGATGTGCAGCTGTTGGGCATGACCTCGCGCGGGGACCAGTTGCTGGATGTGCCGCTGGCCAAGGTCGGCGGCAAGGGCCTGTTCGTCAAAGAGCTGGAAACCGCACTGCTCGACGGCAGTGCGGATATCGCGGTGCACTCGATGAAAGATGTGCCCATGGCGTTCCCCGAGGGGCTCTGTCTGGGCGTGATCTGTGCCCGGGAAGACCCCCGGGATGCCTTTGTCAGCAATTATTACGACAGCGTTGCCGCGCTGCCGCCGGGCAGTGTGGTGGGGACTTCAAGCCTGCGCCGGGAGTGTCAGCTGCGTGCCGCGCGCCCCGACCTCGAAGTCCGCTTTCTGCGCGGCAATGTCAACACCCGCCTGCGCAAGCTTGATGCCGGTGAGTACGACGCGATTATCCTGGCGACTGCCGGCCTGCTGCGTCTGGAAATGGCCGATCGGATCCGCCAGCGTATGCCTGTGGCGGATTCACTGCCCGCGGGCGGGCAGGGTGCGGTGGGTATCGAGCTGCGCAGTGATGACCAACAGCTGCTGGCGCTGTTGCAGCCCCTGCACCACGCGCCGACCGCGCAGCGGGTGACCGCGGAGCGCGCGTTGAATCGCCGACTGGAAGGTGGCTGCCAGGTCCCGATTGCCTGCTACGCAGAGTTCGAATCCGGTGGTGAAACACTGTGGCTGCGCGGCCTCGTCGGGCAGCCGGATGGTGCGCGGCTGCTGCGTGCCGAAGGGCGCGCGCCGGTTGTGGAGGCCGAGGCATTGGGAGTCGCGGTGGCCGAGGACCTCCTGGCGCAGGGCGCGGGCGCCATACTGGCTGAGGTCTATGGGCGCTAGGTCGGTGCTGGTTACCCGCCCGGCGGGACAGGGTGACAGGCTGTGCAATGCGCTGACGGCGCGCGGGTTCACAGCACACCACCTGCCTTTTTTGGCCCTGGAGCCGGTGGCGCCGCTACCGGCAGTCGAGCGGGCCCGCATCCTGGACCTCGACCGTGTACAGCACGTCATTTTTATCAGTGCGAATGCGGTGAATTTCAGCCTGCCGGTGATCGAGGGCTACTGGCCGCAACTGCCCGCCGGTCTGCACTGGTACGCGGTGGGTGAGGGCACGGCCCGCGCGCTTGCCGCCTTCGATGTGGTGGCCCAGACCCCCGGGGAGAACATGAGCAGTGAAGGGTTGCTGGAACTGCCGGGCCTGCGTGACTGCGCCGGACAACGCGTGCTGATCGTCAAGGGGCAGGGCGGGCGCGACACGCTGCGCGAGGAACTTGAGCGGCGTGGCGCTCAGGTTGAAACCCTGACCTGCTACCGCCGTGTCCGCCCGCGCATGGCACCGGGCGAACTTGCCGCGCTGCTGGCACGGTGGCAGGTAGACCTGATTTGCATCAGCAGCGGCGAAGGCCTTGAGACCATGTTGGCGTTGCTTAGCCCCGCAGAAACCACTAAGTTACAGGCAGTCACCTTGCTGTTGCCCTCGCGCCGCGTTGCGGATGCGGCGATGGCAGCGGGATTCCGGCATTGCCTGATTGCGGACAATGCGTCTGATGGCGCGATGCTGCGCGCGCTGGAGCGCTGGACCCCGGCTAAGGGAGAGAACATGTGAGTGAAGAAAAAGACCTGACCGAAGCGCCCGCAACACCGGCTGCCGAGGCGCCGGTGGAGGAAAACACGGCGGCACAGGGAATCCCCGGCGACAAGCCTGCCGCGCCGACGCAGACGCCACCTGCTGCCCGTTCCGGCGGCGCGGTGGCGTGGTTGGCGTTGCTGTTGGCGGTGGGCCTGGGAGCTGCCGCCGGCTGGGCATTCTGGGAGGCTCAGGCGCGGGAAGCAGCCCTGTTGCAGCGTCTCGCAGAGCTGGAAGCGTCCGATACACCCTCGCAGGCGGTGGCTGCTGATGACTCGGCGCTGCGCGCTGAACTGCGTGCGCTTGAGCGCGATGTGCAGGATGCGCTGGAACAACGGCTGGATGCGCTGCAGCCCCGCTTGCAAAGTCAGGCACTGTCGGTGCAGGAGCAGGCCTCACGGCTGGAGGCCCTGGAGTCGCGGTTGGCGGAGCAGCGTGCGGAACTGGCGCAGTTACGGGGTGGCGACCGCGACAGCTGGTTGCTGGCGGAAGTCGAGTATCTGCTGCGTCTGGCCAATCAGCGCCTGATCATGGCCGGCGATACGGCCTCCGCCCAGCGTCTGCTGCAGAGCGCGGACGGAATCCTGCGGCAACTGGACAGCGTGGGCCTGCACCCGGTACGCCGCGCAGTGGCCGAAGACCTCGCGGCCTTGCGCGCGCTGCCTGAGCTGGATGTCGAGGGTCTCTACCTGCGCCTCGGCGCGCTGGTCGACCAGGTCGCGGGGTTGGTGATCTTTGAACTGCCGCAGCGCGCCGGGGAGGACGAGGCAGCGCCCGCCGATACCTGGCAGCAGCGTCTGCAGCAGGGTTACCAACAGGCGTTGTCCACACTGTCACATTATATTGTCGTGCGCCGTCGCGAAGTGCCTGTCGAGGCACTGGTGGACCCGCAGTGGGAGGGGCTGCTGCGCCAGAACCTGGTGATGCTGCTCCAGCAGGCACAGGTGGCATTGCTGTCCGGGAATCAGGCGCTTTACACCGCCAGCCTGCAGCGCGCCAGGCGCTGGCTGATGGAGTTTTTCCTCGCCGATGAGGCGGCGGCGGCCGCTGCAGTGCGTGAGCTGGACGATCTGGCGGATGAGGTGATTGCCGTGCCGTTGCCGGATATCTCCACATCGCTGGCTGCGCTGAAAACCTATACCGAGCCGCGCCTGCAGCGCGACGGAGCGCAGTAGCCATGCGTGGGTTGCTGATACTGGCGCTGCTCGCCCTGCTGCTCGGTGTCGGGGTGGTTGCCCTGATCGAAAACCACCCCGGCTATGTGCTGATCGCCTATGGGCAGTACACCGTGGAAACCAGCCTGTGGGTAGGCCTGGTGCTGCTCGCCTTGATCGCACTCCTGCTGTACGCCGCCATAGCGCTGTTGCGCAAAGTGTTTTCCGGGCAGCGATCCATTGCCGGCTGGTTGGGGCAGCGCAAGACGCGGCGGGCGGCCCGGTTGACGCACCGCGGGTTGATCAATTTCATCGAAGGTAACTGGGAGCGTGCCCGGCGGCAGCTGGTGGGCGGCGCCGAGCACAGCGAAGTTCCCCTGCTCAACTACCTGATTGCGGCTCGCGCCAGTTTTCAGCTGGATGAAGCGGATAAAATGCGTGAGTACCTGGGCATGGCAGAGCAGGCGGGTTCTGATGCCGGTATTGCCGTGGAACTGACCCAGGCTGAGCTGAAACTGCAGGGTGGGCAGTTTGAGCAGGCGGTGGCCACCCTGGAGCGCGCGCGCCGCAACGCGGGGCGGCACCCCTATGTGCTGAAGTTGCTGCACAAAGCCTACCGTGCGCTGGAAGACTGGGATGCACTGCTCAAATTGTTGCCAGAGTTGCGCAAACACGCCGTGCTGGACGATGCTGCACTGCTTGATCTGGAGCGCACCGTGCACACGCAGCTGCTGGAGGCCTGCGCGACGGCCGGTGGTGACTCCGCCTCGGTGGCTCTGCATCAGCGCTGGCAGGCGACGCCTGCGGCACTGCGGCAGGACAAGGTGGTGCTGCGCAGCTATGTGGGTTACCTGATCCACGCGGGGGATGTCAGCGGCGCGGCCAAGGTGATCCAGCGGGCATTGAAACAGGATTGGGACGGCGACCTTGCGCGATTGTTCGGCTACGTGGAATTGCCGGATGCGGGGCGTCAGCTGGCCCAGGCAGAGGCGTGGCTGGCGGATCACCCCCGCGACTACCAGTTGCTGTTGACCCTGGGGCGACTTTCCTGCCGGCACGAGCTGTGGGGCAAGGCGCGGGATTACTTCGAGAGCAGCTACCGGCAGCGCCGCACTCCTGAAGTCTGCGCGGAGTTGGGACGTTTGCTGGCCGCACTGGGGGAGGACCGGGAGAGCGCCGGGTACTTCCGCGAGGGTCTGTTGCTGCGGGAAACCAGCCTGCCGCTCTTGCCCCAGCCAAAACGGGCCGACGCCAGTCCCGCAGCCCTGCGCTAGCCCGGGCGTCTAGCGCCGCGCGGTATCGGGTCGTTCAATGCCCAACTCATCCCACAGGGTGTCAACGCGCGCCTTCACCTCGCTGCTCATGACGATGGGTGTGCCCCATTCACGGCTGGTCTCGCCCGGCCACTTGTTGGTGGCATCAAAACCCACTTTCGATCCGAGCCCTGCCACTGGCGAGGCAAAGTCGAGATAGTCGATGGGCGTGTTGTCGATGAAAACGCTGTCGCGCTGTGGATCCATACGCGTGGTCATGGCCCAGATAACGTCCTGCCAGTCGCGTGCGTTCACATCCTCATCTGTCACGATGACAAATTTGGTGTACATGAACTGGCGCAGGAAAGACCACACACCCAGCATCACGCGTTTCGCATGCCCGGGGTATTCCTTGCGCATGGTCACGATCGCCATGCGGTAGGAGCAGCCCTCGGGCGGCAGATAGAAATCCACAATCTCCGGAAACTGTTTCTGCAGGATCGGCACGAAGACCTCATTCAGTGCCAGGCCGAGAATGGCGGGTTCGTCCGGAGGCCGTCCGGTATAGGTGCTGTGGTATATCGGGTCCTCGCGGTGCGTAATGGCCTCCACCGTAAACACCGGGAAGCGCTCGACTTCGTTGTAATAGCCGGTGTGGTCACCGAAGGGGCCTTCGTCGGCCATTTCTCCGGGTTCCAGATACCCCTCAAGGATGAACTCGGCGCTGGCCGGTACCTGTAATCCGTGTTTCCGGCAGCCCTCGGTGTAGCATTCGGTCAGTTCGGTCTTGGCGCCGCGCAGCAGGCCGGCAAAGGCGTACTCCGACAGGCTGTCCGGGACTGGAGTGACCGCACCCAGTGTGGTGGCCGGGTCCGCGCCCAGGGCAATGGCGACAGGGTAGCGGCTGCCGGGGTTCTGCAGTTGCCAGTCGCGGTAGTCCAGCGCACCGCCGCGGTGTGACAGCCAGCGCAGGATCAATTTATTGCGCCCGATGAGTTGCATGCGGTAGATGCCGAGATTCTGCCGGGTCTTGTTCGGCCCGCGCGTAATCACCAGGGGCCAGGTGACCAGTGGCCCGGCATCGCCGGGCCAGCAGGTCTGAATGGGAAGTTGATAGAGATCCACGTCGTCGCCACTTTTGGCGTGGAACTGGCACGGCGCGTTGCGTACCAGCCTGGGTCCCATGTTCATCACCTGTTTAAGCAGCGGTGCTTTTTCCCAGGCATCGCGCAGCCCTTTGGGCGGGTCGGGCTGGCGCAGGTAGGCGAGGATCTCCCCTATCTCCCGCAGCGCCTGCACGTTCTCGGCGCCCATGCCCAGGGCAACCCGGGTCTGCGTGCCGAATAAATTGGCGAGTACCGGAATGCGGCTGCCTTTCGGGTTCTCGAACAGCAGTGCTGGCCCACCCGCGCGCAGCGTGCGGTCGGCAATTTCTGTCATTTCAAGATGGGGATCAATTTCCTGCCGGATACGCACCAGTTCACCGCGCTGTTCAAGTGCAGTGATGAATTCGCGAAGGTCTTTGTAGGTCACAGGCTGTCCTGGCGGGTGTTGCGGGGGAGGGGACAGTATAGCGCGCAGCGGAGCCGGCCCACGCCAGCTCCGCATTAACTTTATTTGCGTTTCATGGACATGAAGAATTCGTCGTTGGTCTTGGTGTCCCGGAGTTTGTCGAGCAGGAACTCAATCGCCGGGCCATCTTCCATGCTGTGCAGCAGCTTGCGCAGAATCCACATGCGCTGCAGTTCTTCCTCGCCGGTGAGCAGTTCCTCGCGGCGGGTGCCGGAGCGACGGATGTTGATGGCGGGGTAGACCCGCTTTTCGGCGATCTTGCGGTCCAGGTGCAGCTCCATATTGCCGGTGCCCTTGAACTCTTCGTAAATCACCTCATCCATTTTCGAACCGGTGTCGACCAGCGCTGTGGCGATAATCGACAGGCTGCCGCCTTCTTCGATGTTGCGCGCCGCGCCAAAAAACCGTTTGGGGCGCTCCAGGGCGTGAGCATCGACACCGCCGGTGAGGACCTTGCCGGAACTCGGCACCACCGTGTTGTAGGCGCGCGCCAGGCGGGTGATGGAATCCAGCAGGATCACGACATCGCGCTTGTGCTCCACCAGCCGCTTGGCTTTCTCGATGACCATATCGGCCACCTGCACGTGCCGCGAGGGTGGTTCGTCGAAGGTGGAAGCAACCACTTCGGCGCCACGCACACCCACGGTGCGCTGCATGTCGGTGACCTCTTCCGGTCGCTCATCAATCAACAGCACGATGATGTAGCATTCGGGATTGTTGGTCAGGATGGCCTGGGCGATGCTTTGCATGATGACCGTCTTGCCGGCCTTGGGCGGCGCCACCAGCAAGCCGCGCTGGCCCTTGCCGATGGGTGCCACCAGGTCGATGACGCGACCAATCAGGTCCTCAGTGCTGCCGTTGCCCTTCTCCAGCTTCAGTCGCTGATCGGCAAACAGGGGCGTCAGGTTCTCGAAGAGAATCTTGTGCTTCGCGTTCTCCGGGCGGTTGAAGTTGATCTCACTGACCTTGAGCAGCGCGAAGTAGCGTTCGCTGTCCTTCGGCGGGCGTATCTTGCCGGAAATGCTGTCACCCGTGCGCAGGTTGAAACGGCGGATCTGGCTGGGTGATACGTAGATGTCATCCGGCCCGGCGAGGTAGGAGCTGTCGGCGGAGCGCAGGAAACCAAAGCCATCCTGCAGGATTTCCAGAACACCATCGCCGGAAATGTCCTCGCCACTTTTGGCGTGGCGCTTGAGAATGGCGAAAATGATGTCCTGCTTGCGGGACCGGGCCATGTTTTCGAGGCCGATCTCTTTCGCAATATCGATCAGTTCCTGCGTGGATTTGGTTTTTAGGTCAGTTAGATTCATAGAGGAGCGCTGAGTTGTTGTTCGGGGAAGACGTTCAATGCAAACGAACGCGCTGCCGGAAGGCCGGCCAGAGGCGACGTGAATGCAGCGTTAAATCGTTGGGTGGCAGAGTTATTATCGCGGCACGGGGCCGTGCAACGAAACTGAATGTAGCACGCTGTGCTGGAGGCGTCTAGGATTTTTGGCCCGCCTGTTCTGCACAGCGCGACAGGCGGGCCAGGCCACTGTGTCCTAGATGACTTCCTTGATAAAGTCCACGAGCTGGCTCTTGGACAGGGCACCGACTTTGGTCGCTTCGGCGCTGCCACCTTTGAACAGGATCAGCGTCGGGATACCACGAATGCCGAATTTCGGCGGAATCTCGGGGTTGGCATCCACATCCACTTTGCAGACCTTGAGTTTGCCCGCGTATTCGCTGGCAATCTCGTCCAGCACGGGGGCGATCATCTTGCAGGGGCCACACCACTCTGCCCAGAAATCAACCAGTACCGGCAGGTCGGCGTTGAGGACGTCGGCGTCAAAACTTGCATCGCTGACGTGTACGATGTTTTCGCTCATGGTGCTCTCCAGTTGCTGTGGCGTTGGTACGGCAGCACATCCGCCGCGGTTCACCGCCCGTCGATGAGGCGCAATGATACCATTGGGCAATGTGCGTACAACCGGCGCTCAGGAGTTTTTCGTTATGACCTTATGCCTTGCGTATGGGTGAGAGCCGCGTGATCGCGACTGAATCGACCTGGGTGGTGTACCTGTTGCAGTGCGTCGATGGCAGCCTGTACACCGGCGTCACCGTCGACATGCAGCGGCGGCTGGCCCAGCATAACGGCGAGCGCAGCGGTGGGCCGCGTTACACTCGCGGGCGGCGCCCTGTGCAGTTGCTCTGGAGTGAGCCGGCGGCGGACCGGGCGACAGCCCAGCGCCGGGAAGCAGCCATCAAACGCCTGTCGCGCGATGCCAAGCTCGCCCTGTGCCAGCTGGACGCTGTTATCCCGGCGCCGTAATCGCTTCCAGCTCTTCCTGTTGCGTCAGCCAGCGTTCCTCAAGTTGTGACTGTTCTGCCTTCAGGACGCCTTCCTGTTTGACCAGATCCGCCACTTCACCGGTGCTGCTACCGGCGTACATTTCCGGGTCGGCAAGTCGCGCCTGCAGCGCGAGCAGCGCTTGTTCCACCTGTGCCATGGCCTTTTCGGTGTGTGCGATTTCACGCTGCAGTGGCCGCAGCCGCTCGCGCTGGGCAGCCGCCTGCTGCCGGCGTTCCTTGGCCGAGGCTTCCGGCGCAGTCGGGGCTCCTGCGGTGGCTGCGTTGTCGCCAGTGCGGTAGCTGCCGAGGATCCACTTCTCGTAGGCCCTCAGGTCTTCTTCATATTCTTCAACGACGCCATCGTGCACCAGTAGCAGCTCGTCCGCCGTATTGCGCAGCAAGTGACGGTCGTGGCTGACCAGGATCAACGCGCCCTCATACCCTTGCAGCGCCATCTCCATGGCGTTGCGCATATCGAGATCAAGGTGGTTGGTGGGTTCGTCCAGCACCAGCAGGTTGGGGCGCTGCCAGACCACCAGAGCCAGGGCCAGGCGGGCCTTTTCGCCGCCGGAGAAGGGCGCGATGGGCTGGGTGGCGCTGTCGCCGCGGAAGTTGAAGCCGCCGAGGAAGTTCAGGATGTCCTGGTCCCGCGCCTCCGGACTCAGGCGTTGCACATGCAGTGCGGCGCTGGCCTGAAGGTCCAGCGCTTCCAGCTGTTGCTGGTCGAAATAGCCGATGCGGCAGTGCTCCCCGGCCTGACGTACGCCGCGCAGCAGCGGCAGGCGACCAATCAGGCTCTTGAGCAGGGTGGATTTGCCGGCGCCGTTCTTCCCCAGCAGGCCGATGCGAGAACCGGGGCGCAGCACCAGGTTGACGTTGTGCAGCACCGGTTTACCGGCGTAACCCAGGTCGGCCTCGTCAATGCGCAGCAGGGGATCACTGCTCTTGCCCGCCGGCGGGAACATGAAATTGAACGGTGAGTCGATGTGCGCGGGCGCCAGCTGCTGCATGCGCTCCAGTTCTTTCAGCCGGCTCTGTGCCTGGCGCGCCTTGGTCGCCTTATAGCGGAAGCGGCGCACGAAATCCTCGATGTGGGCGATGCGTTGCTGCTGCTTCTCGAAGCTGGCCTGCTGGTTGGCAAGCATCTCGGCGCGCAGACGCTCGTAGTCAGAGTAGTTGCCTTTCCAGGTGTGCAATTGCTCGTGTTCAATGCTGAGGATGCGCTCGCAGGTGGCGTCAATGAAGTCGCGATCATGCGAGATCATCAGCAGGGTGCCGGGGTAGGCCTGCAGCCACTGTTCCAGCCACAGGGTCGCATCCAGATCCAGGTGGTTGGTAGGCTCATCCAGCAGCAGCATATCGGAGGGCGTCATCAGCGCGCGGGCCAGATTGAGCCGGATGCGCCAGCCGCCGGAAAAATCGCTGACCGGCCGTGCTGCGGCATCGGGCGCAAAGCCCAACCCCTGCAGCAGTCGCTGCACACGGCTGTCGGCGCTGTAGCCGTCGGCCTCTTCCATGGCGGTGTGCAGGGCTGCGGCGCGCTGGAAGTCGCCCGAACCCTCAGCGCTTTCCAGTTCGGCGCACAGGCGCGCGAGTTCAGTGTCACCCTGCAATACATAGCGCCCGGCCGTTTCATGGGTGGTGGCCACTTCCTGCGCCATGTGGGCGAGGCGCAGGTTGTTCATACCCTCGATATCGCCGCCGTCCGCCTGCAGCGTGCCCAGCAACATGGCGAACAGGCTGGACTTGCCGCTGCCATTGGCCCCGATCAGGGCCAGTTTTTGCCCCGGTTGCAGAGTGACGCTGGCGCCTTCGAGCAACAGTTTGCTGCCCCGCCGCAGTTCGATATCGCGTAGTATGATCATCAGGACGCGCATTCTACGCGCAGCCTGTGCCTCTCACCAGCCGGAGACGCGATGACGCATCCCTTGTGGACATTCTCTCTGCACTGCTACGGTCAGCCGGGCGTGGCCGAGGCGTGTATTGAGGCGCAGGACCGGTGTGGCGCCGATGTGAATCTGCTCCTGTATGCGGCCTGGCTGGCACACAGCGGGTTGCAGCTGCCCAGCGCGCAATGGCGGGAGCTGCAGGCCTGTGTGGCCCCCTGGAGCCAGCGGGTGGTGCAGCCGCTGCGCGCCCTGCGTCGCGACTGGCGCGACCTGCCACAGGCGGCCGAGCTTCGGCAGCAGGTCAAGGCGCTTGAGCTGATGGCGGAGCAGACGCAGCAGGGGGCCATATGGGCCTGGCATGAGCGCTGTGCGGCGTGTGTGCCAGCCCCGGCGCTGGAGGTGGCGCTGGTCGCTGCCCTGGGGTGCCTGCTGGCTTCCGGGTGTTGTGTGGCTGCGGAGCAGGAGGCGCTGGTGCAGCGGCTCGCCGGGCTGCTCGCCGGGCCGGGGGTGGCATAGAGGTGGTCCGCGGTAGTATGATCTGCCGCCTGTCGGTTTTTCCGCATGTCCATTTCTCTTACCCATGGAACCCATTATGAAGAAATACGCATTGCCGCTTGCCCTGGTCGCGACTGTGACCTTGCAGGCCTGTAACCAGCAGTCTGCGCCTGAAGCTGCAGACACTGCCGCCACCGTGATGCTGGAGGACAGCAATCAGCGCCTCAGCTACGGTATTGCGTTCGGCCTGGGCCAGCGCATGGCCGCAGACGGTGTGCCGATGGATGTCGATGCTTTCAGCGCGGGCCTGCGCGACGCCATGGAAGGTGCCGAGCCACGCATGACGCCGGAAGAAATTCAGGCCGAGATGCAGGCGTATCAGGAGCGCGCCATGGCCGAGCAGCAGGCGGCGATTGCGGCTGCCGGTGAGGCCAACCTGGCAGCTTCAGAGGCCTTCCTGACAGAAAATGCCCAGCGCGACGGTGTTGTGGTGACGGAATCCGGCCTGCAATACGAAGTGATTGAGGCGGGTGAAGGCGCAAGCCCGAGTGCAGACGATATGGTGGAAGTTCACTACCGTGGCACGCTGGTGGACGGCACTGAGTTCGATTCCTCCTACAAGCGCGGCGAAACCGTCAGCTTTGGCGTCAGCCAGGTGATTGCAGGCTGGACCGAGGCACTGCAGCTGATGTCACCCGGCGCCAAGTGGAAGCTGTTTATTCCAGCTGATCTCGCCTATGGCCCCGGCGGTGCAGGCAACCTGATTGGCCCGAACGCGGCTCTGGTGTTTGAGGTGGAGTTGATCTCGGTGACCAAGGCGGCTGATGACGCCGAAGCCCCTGCAGACGGCGCTGAAGGCTAAGCGCTAGCGAGCTTCTTCCGGCGCCGACTGTAGCTGGCGCCGGTGTTGGGTGTGGAGGCCGGCGATCAGCCGGTCCTCCAACACAAAACGCGATTCCAGCAGTTCCCCCAACGCCGACAGGTCCCTGAGCATGGTTTCCGGGTACTGGTCGCCGCTCCCGTATTTTTCTTCGTAGGCCAGAATGACGTCGGTTGTGTCCGCGATCTCGGCGATCAGTGCAGTCGCCAGCGCTGCACCCGTGTCGCCGAAGGCTTCTGCCTCGTGCAGCAACTCGTTGTAGACCTCGAAATGTCCGGCTGACACGTAGTCCACCAGCAGTTCGCAGAGGTCGCGCTGGCGTTGGGTGATGGCTGCCGAGCCGGGCACATCGTCGCTGGCGACCACCAGTGCGGTGTAGCGTGCGAGTACGGCACGGCGCTCCGCCAGCCAGGTGGTGAGCAGGCTGTCGACGGCCTGGAACTGTTCAGCGGGATCTTGGTTGCGTGACGGCATGCGGCGTGCTCTTGCGTTGGCGGTGACTTCGGCTGCCACTATAGGCACAGGGGGAGGCCGGTCGCAAGCACGCCGCGGGGTCAGCCTCGGCGCAGTGTTTGCCAGAGGCTGATCACGGTGAGGGCGATGAACAGCAGCAGTGTCTGCTCGGGGATGCTCAGACCCAGCAGCGTCCAGTGGGTTTCCGCACAGTTGCCATCGCCCATCAGCACCATGCTCAGCGTGTCCTTGAAGGGCAGCGTCTCCAGCATGTATTCCAGGCTGGGGCCGCAGGCTGGCACCTGGTCGGGCGGCAGGTGCTGCAGCCAGACGTGGCGTGCCGCCACCGCACCGCCACCGATGGCGAGCAGGGCACACAGCAGGCCATACACGCGGCGGCCCCAGGCGCGCGGATTGTGCAGTGCTGCCAGCAGGGCAACCACGCCGCCGGCGATCACGAACACGCGCTGGGTCATGCACAGGGGGCAGGGGTTCAGCCCCACCTGGTACTCCAGGTACCAGGCGAACAGCATGGCGAACAGTGCCAGGGCGGCAAGCCCGAAGTAGACGAGGCGTGGGGTCAGTGTGTGGAGCATGGTTTCAGATTCCTTTTGCGGCCTGTGCCGGCGTTTAGAACAGTGTTCGGTACTGGCCAAAAAAGCGTGCCAGGTAGTCTTCGAAGCTCAGGTCGTCGCTGGCCTCCAGCCGCCTCTGCGCCGCCAGCGATTCGCGTGTTTCCTGCTCAAAACGCTGCTGTGTGCTCTCTGACAGCACCCGCTCCCGGAAGTGCCGTGCCCACTGTTCGCTGTAGGCCATGGCGAGGCGGAAGAAAGGCAGGTCACGGTCCCGCATCTCCTGCAGTACGCGCGCGGAGGGTGTCAGTGCGGTGTCCTCGACCTTGGCCCGTTGCGCCTTCAGTGCCCCGCGGTAGCTGTCGCCGCCGTGGGCGGCATCGAGCAGGTCGGCGATGCCTTCCATGTCTCCCAGCAGTGTGCCGGCCAACGCCTGCAGTGTCTCATCGCCCGCCGCAGTGCGCAGACGCAGGCCGGGCTCACGTCCGCGATTGACCACGGTGCTGAGGTTGTCCGCCTGCAGGGTGCGCTCTGCGTCGTCGCAGGCGGGGCTGTCTTCCAGCAGGCAGTAGAGCAGGAAGGTGTCCAGAAAGCGGATCTGGCTGGCGTCGATGCCCAGCGGCGCGAACGGGCTGACGTCGATGCAGCGTACTTCGACGTACTCGATGCCGGCCCGGCGCAGCGCCGCGAGCGGCGCTTCGCCGGGCTGGGTCACCCGCTTCGGGCGGATCGTGCTGTAGAACTCGTTCTCGATCTGCAGCAGGCTGTCGTTGAGTTGCTGGTAGTCGCCCTGCTGTCCCGCAGGGAATGCCTGGTAGGGTGGGTGCGGGTGCATGATGGCATCGCGCAGCGCCAGAACGTAATTGTCCAGCGAGTTGTAGCAGACGTTGAGGCCTTTCTGCGCTTCGCTGTTGTAACCGAGATCGCCCATGCGCAGTGCGGTGCCCCAGGGGCGATGCAGGGTGCGGCCAGTGGCGTCGAAGGGCTCCAGGCCGTGGCTGTCGCGGCCGCGCAGAAAGCTGGCGCACACGGCGGGTGACGCTCCGAACAGGTAGATCAGCAACCAGGAATGGCGATGGAAATTGCGGATCAGCCCCAGGTAGCGGTCAGTCACGTAGTCCTGCAGGGTTCCCGGATTGCCGGCATCATCCCAGGCGCGCTGCCAGTACTCTGCAGGCAGCGAAAAGTTGTAGTGGATGCCCGCAATGGTTTGCATCAGCCGCCCGTAGCGGTGGCCGAGGCCGTAGCGATAGACTTTTTTCATGCGGGCGACATTGGCACTGCCGTACTCGGCCACCGGAATGCTGTCATCGCCGTTCACCACACAGGGCATGCTGGTCGCCCAGAGCATCTCGTCGTCCAGCTTGCTGTAGGTGAAGCTGTGGATGTCCGCCAGCGTATCCAGGGTTTGTTCAATGCTGGTATCCACCGGCGTGATGAACTCCATCAGCGCCTCGGAGTAGTCCGTGGTGATTGATGAGTGAGTGAGTGCCGAACCCAGGCTGGCGGGGTGCGGTGTCTGGGCGAGCCGGCCCTCGCCGGTGATGCGCAGGCTCTCTTTCTCAAGGCCACGCTGGATGCGTCGCAGCAGGGCGTCATAGCCGGGCCCCTTGAGGGCTTGTAATTGGCTGAGCAGATGAGGGGTCAAGAGGCACTCCTTGTCATGGCTGGGGGCACGCCGGGAGTGTGTCCCGCCGCCAGGGCGGTGAAAGTGTAGCCGCCAATGGGGGGCGAGTACAGATTGTGCTGCGATGTCGCGAAAAGCCCGGTCGATGATTGTCGTAGCCCGCGGTTTGTGGCTATCTTGGGTACATGAAACGTCGCAGCGACATTACCACCCGCCTGCGCAGGCTGTGCCCCGTGTTCTGGTGCAGCTGGTTGCTGTGCGTGCAGGTCGGGAGCGCGCTCGGCGACGAGGAGCAAGCGGCCTGCGTACTGGCCCCCACGCAGAGCGATTCCGCCCGGTTTCGCTTTGAGCCTGTGCCTCACATGGAGGACTTTCTCGAGGGCATCCCAGAGGGCGCCCGCATCGGCAGCATCCGCCAGCAGCGGTTCGCCGTCTTTGATGTTGAGGATCCTCGGGAAGACAACGCGCTCTATCGCTGGGCCAACGACTTCCACAGCGTGACACGGGAGTGGGTGATTGAGGATCATCTGCTGGTGGAGCCGGGGGAGGCCTACAGCGCAGCGCGTGTTGCGGAGTCCGAGCGCATCCTGCGTAACCTGGGTTTTATCTACGATGCCAGGGTGCGGCCCTGGCGGCTGTGCGGTGAGATCGTTGACCTCGAGGTGATCACCCGGGATATCTGGACTTTCACCCCCATGCTGTCAGTGTCCCGCCGCGGCGGTGAAAACACCTTTGCCTTCGGTTTTCGCGATGCCAACTTCCTCGGTACCGGCAAGCAGGTGGTGGTGCAGCGCGACAGTGATGAAGAGCGTTCGGGTACCACCGTACGCTATTTCGATCCGGCCCTCGGCGGGTCCCGCTGGCGACTGCGGCTGTCAGTCGCCGACAACGATGACGGCTTCGAACAGGGCGTAAGCCTGGTGCGGCCATTTTTCTCCGTCTACGAGCGCTGGTCGGCGGGAGCCAACCTGAACCGCACCAAGCTCGAGGAGACCCTCTGGTTCAGGGGTGACGAGCAAACCGAGTTTGACCATGAAATCGAGTTTGCCAACGTGTTTGGCGGTATCGCCCCGGACAGCAGGTCCCATGGACGTGTGGGGCGCTGGTTGTTCGGTTACACGCTGGAAACCCACAGCTTCGACTTCAGTGATTCCGCTCTGCCACCTGCCGTCCTGCCGGAGGATCGCGAATACAGCTATCCTTACATCGGTTACGAGTCGACCGAGGACCGCTTTGTCGAACTACACAACTTCAACTACCTGGGCCGCACCGAGGATGTCTACGTCGGGGAGCGCTTCGCCTGGGCGCTGGGCTGGTCGGCTGAAGCCCTGGGTGCGAGTCGCGACCAGCTTATGCTGCGCGGTAGCTACAGCAACACGCTGCTGGTGGACGAGCGTCGCCTGTGGCAGCTTGACTCCAGTCTCAGCGGTTTTCTGGGAGTGGACGGTAGCGGTTTCGAGAACCTCCTCTGGAGCAGTGAGAGCCGCTACCACCACAAACAATCCCGGCAGTGGGTCGCCTTCAGTCGGCTGCGGGTTGACGTGGCAGAGGGGCTGACCGGCGAGCGCCAGCTGACCCTTGGGGGTGACAACGGGCTGCGCGGTTACGACCTGTTCTATCAAGTGGGTGATCGTGCCTTTGTCTGGAACCTGGAGCAGCGCTACTACTCCGACTGGCATCCGTTCCGCCTGTTCCAGGTGGGGCTCGCGGCATTTGTGGATGTAGGGCGGGCGTGGTTTGAGGGCGAAGACAACGGCGCCAATGGTGGGGTGCTCGCCAATGCCGGTTTTGGCCTGCGTCTGAACTCCAGCCGGGCGGAGAAAAGCTCGGTGGTACATGTGGATATTGCCTTTCCCTTCATGCGCGATGAGACGGTCAGCAGCCCGCAGATCCTGTTTACGGTCAAGGACCGATTCTGAGTCGCTCATACTACCGCGCGCGAGGGGCGCACAGCGTGTTTTTGTTGTGGGTGTCGGGGATGCTAGAGTGGCACAGTGCCTGAGCGGAGGGCACTACTACAGGCGGTTGGTTTGCCGGTCGCGCGGCGATGTTCGGGGGGTGGTGTAGCGTGCGTATTGCGGAATGGCTGAAGATACTGGCGAAAGAGCAGGGTTCGGATCTGTACCTGAGTACCGGCGCGCCGCCCTGCGCCAAGTTCCAGGGCAAGCTGCGTCCGATCGCGCGGGAAACGCTGAAGCCCGGCGAGATTCGGGCGATTGCCGAGGAGTTGATGGACGCCACGCAGCAGGCAGATTTTGCCCAGGAGCTGGAGATGAACCTGGCAATTTCCCTGCCCGGTTTTGGTCGCTTTCGCATCAATATTTTCATGCAGCGCAACGAGGTGAGCATCGTCGCGCGCAATATCGTGGCGGAAATTCCGCACTGGAAAGACCTGCGGTTGCCTGAGAGCCTGACCGAGGTGGTCATGCGCAAACGCGGTCTGGTGCTGTTTGTCGGGGCGACAGGGTCGGGCAAGTCGACCTCGCTGGCCGCCCTGATCGACTACCGCAACAGCAACAGTGCCGGCCACATCGTGACGATCGAAGACCCGGTGGAATACGTGCACAACCACAAGAAATCCATCGTCAACCAGCGCGAGGTAGGCGTCGATACGCGCAGCTGGCATAACGCGCTGAAAAATACCCTGCGTCAGGCCCCGGACGTGATCCTCATTGGCGAGATTCGGGATCGCGAGACAATGGAGCACGCCATCGCCTTCGCCGAAACCGGCCACCTGTGTATATCCACCCTGCACGCCAACAACGCCAACCAGGCGCTGGACCGCATTATCAACTTCTTCCCTGAGGCGAAACGCCAGCAACTGCTGATGGACCTGTCCCTGAACCTGCAGGCCTTCGTGTCACAGCGCCTGATACCCACCGTGGATGGCAAGCGTTGTGCCGCAATCGAGATTCTGCTCGGTACCCCAATGGTGGCCGATCTGATCCTCAAGGGCGAGATCGACGGCATCAAGGAGGTGATGGCGAAATCGGAAAACCAGGGTATGAAAACCTTCGACAGCGCTTTGCTGGAGCTGTTCCAGGAAGGCCTCATATCGGAGGAGGAGGCGCTGCGCAACGCCGATTCACCGAACAACGTGCGTTTGAAAATCAAGTTTGCCCGCGAAGGGCAGCTCCGCGACCCGACCGGAGGCTTCAAGCTGAGCGTGGAAGGGCTTGGCGATGAGGATGAGCCCCCGCAGGTCTTCTAGGGCCCGGCTGCTTCCGCTCAGGACACTAACTTGGAGGCCAGCAACCCCGCGAATATCACCCACAGGGCAATGACCAGCGCCAGCTGCCGCTTCCGCGGTTTGGGCGGCGCTTTGACCGCGGCCTTGCCGCCGATGTGAATGTCCGGCGAGCCGCAGGCGGGGCAGTAGCCGCGCTCATCCAGCCGGTTCCCCCGGTAACTGCACTGCCTGCAGTGATAACTCATGTTCGCCCTACCGATTCAGTTTCAGCAGTTGATCCACAATGCGTTCCAGCTGTGTCAGGTTGTTGCACTCGGCAGCGAAGTGACAGGCGCTAAGATAGCGCAGCATCTCCGAGTCACCCGTGCCCCAGGCCCGCCGCGATTCCGGATTCAACCAGATCACCCGGCGGCTGCGCTGGTAAATACTGCGCATGATCTCCAGCTGTGGGTCGCCATTATTATTGCGCGCATCACCCAGCACGATAACGGTCGTGCTGCTATTGATATCCTCCAGCGCAAGCCGGGCAAAGTCCTGCAGACTCCTGCCGTAGTCCGTCGCTCCCCCGTAGCGCCAGTTGACCAGCTCAATCGCCTTGTCCACCGGGTATTGCGCGAACAGGTCACTCACCTCGCCGAGGTGGCTGGAGAACGCGAAGCTGCGCACCTTGGGCAGCACATCCTGCAGGCTGTAGAGAAACAGCAGGAGGAACTTCGCATAGGCCGCCACCGAGCCGCTGACGTCGCAGATCGCCAACAGCTGCGGCTTGGTTTTCTGGACCCGCTTCCAGTGAGTATGGAACAGGATGCCGTCGTTGGCGATACCCCTGCGCAAGGTCCGCCCCATATCCAGCTTGCCGCGCCGGTAGACCCGTCGCTTGCGTGCGTGGCGTTCGGCGAGCTTGCGCGCCATCTGCCGCACCAGCTCATGAACCCGGTGCAGGTAGCGCTGCTCCAGATTGCTCAGCCGTGTCCGGCTCAGCAGGTCGTCCATGAAACGGGCATTCTGGCCCTCCGCCTGCAGCAGGTAGTGTTGCTCAACGTAGTCGCGCACCTGTTCGCGCAGGATGTCACGGTAGCGGCGCAGCGGCTCCAGCGCCGGGCTGTCCTGTTGCTCCAGTCTGGCAAGGGTACGGCGCAGTTGCTCCTCACCCATGGCATCCAGCATGCGCCGGGTGAACTGGCCTTTCTGGGTGAACATGCGGATCTGGCTCAGGTCGATACTCGCCGCTGCCTCAGCCAGCGCCAGATTCAGCGCGGTGCTGTCGTTGTTGCGCAGCTGTTGCAGCAGCGGTGTCGCCAGCAGCTCGGCCAGCGCTGCGTCGTCGCGGGAAGCCTCGTCCAGCAACTGCTCGACGCTGGCCCGGTGGTTCTCTGTGGCTGCATCCGTGCTTACGGCGTCCGTGCTTACGGCGTCCGTGCTCACGGCGTCCGTGCCCACGGCGTCCCCTTCGGCGCTGCGCTCTTCGCGCGTGCGGGCGAAGTCGGCGAGGCTGCGATCAAAGAAGCGCGCGAAGCAATGATGAAAAACCGCCTCCTCTGCCGGCGTTTTCGCCAGCGCCGCCGCGAGGCCGTCGCGCAGCCGCTCGCGTCGGGCATATCCCAGGGTCGCTGCGACGTCCATGGCATCCAGCGTTTCCGCCGGGGACACACGTACGTCGTGACTGCGCAACAGGCTGATGAAGTTGACCAGGTGGCGCTGCATGGCCTGGGAGGGGGCCACGTCAGCCATGGGCATGACGCGGCAGCAGGTCCCGCAGTGCAGATTCTGCGGTATTGATATCGTCTTCGAATTTGAGCAACACGTTCAGTGTGCTGTGGATGACCTGCGCGTCCAGCTCCCGCGCGTGTAACAGCAGCAGGCTGCGCGCCCAGTCGATGGTCTCCGAGATGGCGGGGGATTTCTTCAGGTCAAGGTCGCGCAGGGAATGCACGAACTCGACCAGTTGGTGGCGCAGCTGTTGATCGATATCCGGCACGCGGCTGAGGACAATGCGCTCCTCCAGTTCGACGCTGGGGAAGGGGATATAGAGGTGCAGGCAGCGTCGCTTCAGTGCGTCACTGATATCCCGAGTGTTATTGCTGGTGAGGAACACCATGGGCGACACCTGTGCCTGAACGGTGCCGATCTCGGGGATGGAGACCTGGTAGTCGGAGAGAATCTCCAGCAGCAGGGACTCGAATTCGTAGTCGGATTTGTCCACCTCATCAATGAGCAGTATGGCACCCCGTTCCTGCTGCATGGCCTTGAGCAGCGGCCTGGGTTCGAGGAATTCCTCGGAATAGAAGGTGTCGCCGAACTGGTGCAGGCGGTCCACGGACTCCGCCAGCCCCTGGGCGCCCTTGAGCAGATCCCCCAGCTTTTCTTTCAGAATCTGCGTGTACAGCAGCTGTTTCCCGTATTTCCACTCATAGAGCGCCTTGGCCTCATCGAGCCCCTCATAACACTGCAGGCGGATCAAGGGCACGTCCAGCAGCAGCGCCGTGGTTTTCGCCAGTTCCGTTTTGCCCACGCCTGGCGGGCCCTCGACCAGAATGGGCTTGCGCAACTGAAACGCAAGGTAAACCGCCGTGGCGATCTTCGGGCTGCAGATGTAGCCATACGATTCGAAGCCCTGCTCTATGGCCTCGATGGAAGCCAGTTGCGGAAAATCCTGGGTGTGCACGCGGTATCCTCGTCAGGGCGGTCAGCCGCCAGTGGTGTTCATGAAGCGGAGAATCTCCGGTTCGTCGTCGTGGGTAAAATGATGCTTTTCCGGTTTCAGCGCCAGCGCGGCGACAATCGCCTCGGCGAGTTCCTGCCGGGTGCTGCCCGGGCGGCGCAGCAGCGGGCGCAGGTCCATGGAGTGCTCATTGCCCAGGCACAGCAGCAGTCGGCCCTCAACTGTGAGTCGCACGCGGTTGCACAGGTGGCAGAAGTTGTTGCTGTGGGGCGAGATAAAGCCCACCCGTGTTGCGCTGTCCGGCATACTGAAATAGCGGGCCGGCCCCGCGTTGCCCGCAGGGTCACCCAGAGCCGTCAAGGTGTACCGCTGCTCTATGCGCTGGCGCAGTTCTGCACTGCTGCAGAAGCTCAACCGTCTGCTGTGTTCGTCGATGCGCCCCAAAGGCATTTCTTCAATGAACGCAATGTCGATGCCGCGCTGGCGGGCAAACTCCACCAGGTCCAGAGCCTCGTCGTCGTTGCGTCCGTTGAGGATAACGGCGTTCAACTTGATGCGCTGAAAGCCGCTGGCGGTTGCGGCGTCTATACCCGCCAGAACCTGCTGCAGGTCACCTGTGCGGGTCAGTTCGCGAAACCGCTCGGGGCGCAGGCTGTCCAGGCTGATATTGAGGGTGCTGACACCGGCCTGTTGCAGCGGCTGCGCCAGGCGCGCCAGTTGCGAGCCGTTGGTGGTCAGCGCGAGGGTCTCAAGGCCCGGCAGTGCGCCCAGTTGCTCAACCAGCCAGAGGATATTGCGCCGCACCAGCGGCTCGCCCCCGGTCAGTCGTATCTTGTTGATGCCGAGGCCCACAGCCGCCTGCGCGACGCGGTACAACTCCTCCAGCGACAGCACCTGCGCCCGCGGCACGAACTGCATGTCTTCGGCCATACAGTACACACAGCGGAAATCGCAGCGGTCGGTAACCGACAAGCGCAGGTAGTTGATCCGGCGCTGGAAGGGGTCGACCAGATGAGCTGGGATGCTGGGGGTCATGGGCCCAGTGTACTGTCTGTGGCGGGTTCACTCTAGTCATGGTGCACGGGGTACGGTCGGCCTTTACACAGCGCCTGGCTCTGGGCAGGATGCGAACAGCAACCATGGAAAAATAATCATGCACCTGACAGTCCGCCTGCGGTGGCTTTTCGCTTTGTTTGGCTTTTCCGTCCTGCCCCTGGCGGCCGGCACTCCCTGTGAACCGGTTGACGGTATCCAGTCCATCTGCGGCCTTACCGCGCCGGAAGACCTGGTGCCGGCGCCCAATGGGCGCGATCTCATTTTTGGCCAGATGGCGGGGCCGGGTGGTCTGTACCTGCTGGACACCCGCGACGACTCGGTGCATTCCCTGCTGCCGGAGCCGGTGTCCGCCCCGCCGGATGAGCTGTGGGGCGACCCACAGTGCCTGCGGCCTCTGCCGCGGCTCGAGGCGCATGGTTTGGACATCCGTCGCCGCCTGGACGGACGCTGGCAGCTGCTGGTGGTGAACCATGCAGAGCGCGAATCCGTTGAGTTTTTCGAACTGCAGAATCCACTCGGCGATCGCCCGCGTGCCCACTGGCGCGGTTGCGCAGAGGGGCCACCGGCGGCGAATTTCAACGATGTTGCCGGCCTGTCCGACGGCAGCCTGCTGGTCACGCACATGGCAGACCGGCGCTGGCAATTGGTCAATGCGGTGCTGGCGGCGCTGGGGCGGGATACCGGGTTTGTCTACCGTTGGACCCGCGAAGCCGGCTTTACGCCGCTCCCCGCCACCCGTGCGCGACACCCCAATGGTATTCTGCTGGCGCCCGACGAGCAGACGTTTTACCTCAATGTCTACCTCGGCAACGTTGTGCAGCACCGCGCATTGCCCGGGGGCGAACTATTGGCGGAGGTGCCCGTGCCGAAGCCGGACAACGCCAGCTGGGCGGAAGACGGACGGCTTCTGGTGGCCTCCCACGAAGGCACGCTGTGGCAGGTGTTTCGCAGTCTGTCACAGGGGCACCAGCGACCCAGCGAACTGCCGTTCAGCATTGTTGCGCTGGATTCGGTCACGCTTGAGCCAGCCACGCTGCTGCAGCGCTCGGGGCCGCCGATGGGCGCCGGCACCGTGGCGCTGCAGCGGGGCCAGTCGCTTTATATCGGTTCCTACGTGGGCGACCGTATCCTGCGTGTGCCCCTGTCGCTGCTGCAGCGCCCATGACCCGCTTCCGCCGTTTTCTGCTGTGGGCCGCGCCACTGCTGTCCGTCGGCCTGGCACTGCTGCTGCAGGGCGCCGGCTACAGTCAGGACATTGCGGTGGTATCCATGGTGGCGCTCTGGTGTGTGCTGTGGTGGGTATTCGAGCCGGTTCCGATACCGGTCACGTCCCTGCTGCCCATTGCACTGCTGCCCCTGCTGGGTGTGTTGACTCCCGCCGAAGTGGGCCAGGCCTACGGATCTCCCCTGATATTGCTCTTGCTGGGTGGTTTCCTGCTGTCCAAGGCGATGGAGCATTCCGGCGCGCACCGGCGAATTGCCCTGGGCATGGTGCGGCTGGTCGGTGCGGACAGCGGCCCACGGCTGGTGCTGGGTTTCATGATCGCCGCGGCCAGCCTGAGCATGTGGATCTCCAACACCGCCACTACCCTCATGCTGCTGCCCGTTGCGCTGGCCGTGCTGGAGGCCACCGACCGGCGCCGTGAACTGGCCGTGCCCCTGCTGCTGGGTGTGGCCTACGCCGCGAGTGTGGGCGGAATCGGTACACCCATCGGAACGCCCCCCAACCTCATTTTCATGCAGGTCTATGAACAGACGACAGGGCAGTCGATCAGTTTCAGCCAGTGGATGAGCTGGGCGGTGCCCGTGGTGGTGCTGATGATTCCGCTGATGGCCCTGACCCTCACCCGCAACCTGTCCGGCCCGATCGCGGTGCAGGTGCCGAGCACGGGCGCCTGGCGCAGCGAAGAGAAGCGGGTGCTGACAGTGTTTGGCCTGACAGCCCTGGCCTGGATTACGCGGGGTGAGCCCTTCGGCGGATGGCAGGCCTGGCTGGGGCTGCCCCAGGCCAACGATGCTTCGGTGGCATTGTTGGCGGTTGTGGTGATGTTTGTGGTGCCGAATGGCAGCGGCGGTCGACTGCTGGATTGGGAACGGGCCAGCACGATTCCGTGGGGGGTGCTGCTGCTGTTTTCCGGTGGGATCTGCCTGGCCAGCGGTTTTGTTGCCTCGGGGCTCAGCGATATCATGGGAGAGGCGCTTGCCGGCCTGACCGACATGCCTGTCTGGTTGTTGCTGCTGCTGATCTGCCTCGCGGTAACCTTCATGACGGAAACCACATCCAATACAGCGAGCACCACGCTGCTGATGCCGGTGCTCGCAGCTGCCGCGCTGGCGGCGGATCTGCCGCCGGAGTTGATCATGGTGCCCGCGGCCATGAGCGCGAGCTGTGCCTTCATGCTGCCAGTGGCGACGGCGCCCAACTCCGTTGTCTACGGCAGCGGCCTGATTACGACCGCTCAAATGGCGCGGGAGGGACTGCTGTTGAACCTGCTTGGAGCAGTGGTTATAAGCACCCTGTGCTATGTGCTGGTGAGCTAGCGCCTGCGACGTGTCTCCGCCACAGGCGCCGGTGGTTACAGCAGGGCCATCATGCTCTCGGCGGAGCTGACATCAACACCCGGGCCCGGTTCTACATTCAGGTGCGTTACCTTGCCGTTGTCTACCAGCATGGCAAAGCGCTGGCTGCGCTTGCCCAGCCCGAAGCCGGTGCCGTCGAGTTCCAGACCCAGTGCCGCGGTGAAGTCACCGTTGCCATCGCCCAGCATCAACAACTCCTCGGCGTTCTGTGACTTGCCCCAGGCATCCATGACGAAGGCATCGTTCACCGCCATGCAGGCGATGGTGTCCACACCCTTGGCCTTGATCTTGTCGGCGTTGACCACGTAGCCGGGCAGGTGGGTCAGGGTGCAGCCAGGCGTGAATGCGCCGGGCACGGCGAACAGCAGCACTTTCTTGCCGGCAAACAGCTCATCGGTGCTGATATCGACCGGGCCTTTCTCGCCCATGGTCTTGAGGGTTGCTGAGGGGATTTTGTCGCCAACCTTGATGGTCATGTTACTCTCCTTGTCCGGAACGGGTTTGCCATGAAGCGGGGATCATACCAGATGCAACGTCACTTGCACTGCCCTCTCTGTGGCGCCGTCAGTGACCCCTTTCATGAGGATCGCAGGCGTCGCTACTGTCGCTGTGAGCACTGTTTGCTGGTCTTCGTGCCTCCTGAATTCCACCTGTCGCCGGACGACGAGAAGGCCGAGTACGACCTTCATCAGAACCGTGTGGATGACCCACAGTACCGCGCCTTCCTGGCTCGTCTTGCCACGCCGCTACTGGCCGAGCTGGCGCCGGGTTCGCGCGGGCTGGACTTCGGCTGCGGCCCCGGTCCCGCACTGGCCGCCATGCTGCGTGAAGCGGGGCACCGGATAAGCGTGTACGACCCCTTTTATTTCCCCGCAGAGGATGCCCTCCGCCCGGGGTACGACTTCATCACGGCCACCGAGGTGGTGGAGCACTTGCGGGCACCCGCTACCGAGCTGGACCGGCTCTGGCAGTTGCTGGTTCCCGGTGGTGTCCTGGGTATCATGACCAAGCTGGTGACGGATGCCGGGGCGTTCGCCGGCTGGCATTACAAGAACGACCCCACCCATGTGTGTTTCTTCAGCCGCAGCACCTGGCAGTGGTGGGCGCAGACCCGCGGCAGCCAGCCGGTATTCGAGGGCGCGGACGTGATTCTGCTGCGGAAACCGGTCGCCACCCGCGCTTAGTGCTGTGCCTCAGGGTTTATCCGGTGATGTAATCATGCCTTCGAAGATGGCCTGGCAATCGCGGTAAAAAGTCAGCTGGGCGTCACCCAGATACGGCGCCACCATGGTCAGCAGCTGCAGCACACCCTGATGGATCACGACATGCGGCGAGCGTGGTGCATGTAGCAGTTGGTCGTAGCTCAGCCAGAAGGTCAGCACCAATGTCATGTTGTCCACGAGGCTGAGCAGCTGGTCATCATCGGTATCGATAACCGCCTGTTCCAGCAGTTTGTGGCAGATGGCGAGCAGTGCCGAGCGCTGCAGTTGCAGCAGCCGGCGGAAGCCCTTGCGGATGGCCGGATAGCGTTGCTGCAGATCGTCCAGGTTGTGGTAGAGAAAGCGGTACTGCCACATCTCCTCCAGCACCACATACAGGTAGAACCAGTTGTCCTCCACCTGGCTCGGATCCGTGCCCAGCGGCCCTTCAAGGGGGGCTGCGAGGGTGCCACTGAGGGCCAGCTCGTATTGCTGGAACAGCTCGGCGATGATCTCGTCCTTGCCCTTGAAGTGGTAATACAGGTTGCCGGGGCTGATATCCAGCTCATTGGCGATATCAATGGTGGTCGTATGCGCCTCGCCCTCCTCGTTGAACAGGGCCAGACTGGTCACCAGTATGCGGTCGCGTGTCTTCACCTCGCCGCCGTCAGCTACCGTGTCAGGCGGGCTTGCGGCCGGTGGCGGGCTTGGTCTTCACGGCGGCGCGGCGCGTGGCGGTTTTCTTGCGTGCGGCGGGCTTTCTCGCGGGTTTGCCCTGGGCGGCCAGAGCGGCGCTGAGATCATCCACCTTGCGGGTCAGGCGATCGATTTTCTCGTGCAGTGCGAGCAGGTCTTCACCGCGGGCGGGCAGTTGCATCTGAAAGCTCTCGCGCACGCGATGAATGCGTTCCTCAACGGAATTGCGTGCATTGCGACCGCTGTTCAGGCCCTTGCGCGCCTCGTCCTCCAGCGCGGCGCCCGCCTTGACCAGGTCACGGAACAGCTTGGGTGTTTCCACGCCGGCCTTCTCCATGCGGTCCTGGGCTTCGTCCACGGCGCGCCCGTAGGCACCCACCCCAGCGAGCCAGATGTTGCGGGCAATCTCCCCCGCCTTGTCGGTGACCTTGCTCTTATCGCTTTTGTCATCGCTCACGTCGTCCTCCATTGCGCAGGGCGCATCGGGCCATCGGGCGGTCATTTAAGCAGAAAGCGGGCGCCCTTTGCCAGCTGTGGCACGGTCGACAGGCGGCCGCTGTCCGGGGGCGGCGGAACGGGGGCGCGGGACTCGGTACAGGCAGGCGCTCTGCGCCCAGGAATCTGTGCAAAAATGCATGGATATTATTTTTTTACCGGGGTAGTGTATTTGCTGTCAGCCCGGCCACGGTTGGCGTGGTGACACCTTGGCGATAATAAATATAAAGAGGAAATGGTGCATGAAACAGCAAAAGTATCTGGTCAGCGCGCTGTGTCTGGCCCTCGGCACGACCGCCTCGGCAGGGCTCTACGCGGCAGAACGCGCGGCCCTCGAGGAAGTGATTGTCACCGCCCAGAAGCGCGAGGAAAACCTGCAGTCGGTACCCCTGGCGATTTCTGCGTTGTCCTCAGCGGAGCTCGAGATGCGCGGTATGGAGAGTCTGGCTGACCTGAACGCGGTCGCGCCCAACGTGATGTTCCGCCAGAATCCCGGAGCGCGCCTGGTCTCGGTGGTATCTATTCGCGGCAGTGTAACCGGGCAACCGGCGATCTGGATTGATGCCCCCGTCGGGCTTTACCTGAACGGCATCTACCTCGGCAAATCCCAGGGCTCTGTGTTCGATGTGGTAGACATCGAGCGCGTTGAGGTACTGCGCGGCCCCCAGGGCACACTGTTCGGCCGCAACACCGAGGGCGGTGCGATCAACTTCGTGACGCGGCGCCCCACCGGCGAATTCAGTGGCTCTGCCCTGGCCGAGGTGGGTAACTACGACCGGCGCGTCGGTCGCCTGCAGGTGGATCTGCCGCAGATGGGAATCGCCTCTGCCAGCGTGGGGATGCGCAAGGAGCGCGCCGACGGCTGGGCAGACAACCTCACCGGGCCCGATCTCGGCTCTGTGGATAACGAGGCCTTCCGCGCGTCGATCATGCTGGAGCCCAGCGAGCAGCTGGTGGCCATCTACGACTTTGATTACTCCTACACCGACCAGACGCCGGCACCCTCGTCGCTGGTGTCGCTGGAGGGCTGGGCCGGCACCTTCCCCAGTGTGTTCGGTCCCTTCCTGGGTAGCGCCATTGAAAGCGCGGCAGCGCCCTATGTCGTGTCCGGCCGCCCGGACACCGTCTCCACCAACACCGTACCGGGGCAACCGGGTTTGTTTGAGCGCAGCCGCACGCGTGCACACGCGCTCACGCTGGAATACGACCTGACGTCCAGGGATCAGCTGAAGTACATCGGCGCGCTGCGGACCATGGACTACAACGACAGCCAGGATATCGACGGCATGCCGCTGGATTCAATTGTGGTCATTCCCGGTGCGCTGTCCTGGGGCATGTCTGCGAACTTCAACCGCCTGACCGACTACGAGCAGATTTCCCACGAATTCCAGTGGATTGCCGATCGTGACGACTTCCACTGGGTGTTGGGCGCCTACTACTTCGAGGATGAGGGGGAAACGCTGGGCAGCCAGCTGTTCACCCTGTTCGGCAACGTACCGCAGCAGGTGAACTACGGGGCTGATACCGAGGCTTGGGCCCTGTTCGGGCAAATGGACTGGCGCTTTGCCGAGCGCTGGACCGCAACGCTGGGTGTCCGCTATACGGAAGAAAAACGCTCCGGTTTCTCGCACCGTTACACCACGGACGGCTTTGGCGGCTCCTTTATCACCGATGTGGGCCCGGGATTGCTGCCGTTCATCAGCTACAGTGAGACCTTTGATGACACATCGCCCATGGCGGCGCTGTCCTATGAGCTCACGCCTGACCTGAATTTCTATCTGCGCGTGGCCAATGGCTTCAAGAGCGGCGGGTTCAGCTCTGAAGTGGCCGACCCGGCGGTGAGTACACCTTTCGAACCCCAGACCTCGCTGTCCACGGAAGTGGGCATGAAGTCGCTCTGGCTGGACGGTGCGCTGCGTTTGAACGTCGCCTTGTTCCATAACGCGATTGACGACCTGCACATCACCCAGCTGCTGCCAGGCACGACCCAGTCGCTGCTCACCAACGCGGGGGAGGCCACGTATCAGGGTTTCGAACTGGAAATGGCCTATCAGATCACGGACAACTGGCGGATTTCCGGTAACTACGGGTACCTGGACGCAGGATTCGACAAGTATCTGGACAACTCCTTTGCGCCGGGTCGCCCGATTATCGATACCGCATCGAACCGTCTGGCACCTTACGCGCCTGAAAATACCGCAGCCCTGCAGTTGGAGGGGACCCTGGCACAGTTTGGTTTTGGTGAGCTGCGCTTCCTGCTGGATTACACCTACACCGACAAGGTGTATCTGTACGCGGTCAACAAGAGCCTGACCGCGCCGAATGCGGGTGGCAGCTATGTGCAGGGCATTGATGAAGTGCCGGACACCCAGAACCTGAACGCCAGGCTGCAACTGGCTGACGTGCCGGTGGGTGACGGCACCATGGACTTCTCGTTCTTCGTGCGCAACCTGACGGACGAGGACAAGCAGATCCAGGGTATCGATTTCAGCATGTTCCTGAACGGTGCCTGGCAGGATCCGAGAACCTACATGTTTTCGGCAACCTACAACTGGTAACGGGTGACGCCGGGGGGTTCGCGCTGCGGCATGGTAGCCTCCCGGACTGATCTTCGGGCAAAAAAAAGGGCCACAGCGTGGCCCGAAAAGCTCCCTGCCAGGCAGGGAGTAGGGAACACTCTTCAGGCCGCAGTGCGGAAGCCCACTGAGCCGCGCAGTTCGGCAAACCGGCTGCGGGCCTTCTCAATACGCGCTTCCAGCTTCTTGCGATCCTTCAGGGCATCAAGCTCCAGCTTGGGCAGTTCGATATCACCCAGCATGTCTTTGGCGTCTTTTTCGACCTTCGTGCCGCGCTTGACCAGCTCGGCGTAGGCGACTTCAGCGGCTTTGCCACGCGCATCCAGGCGAGCCTGCAGCTTGTCGAGGCGCTCCTGCACTTCATCGAACGCCTTGCCGTAGAAGCCGAGGCTGGCGAGGAAGGCATTGCGGCTCACGGTGCGGGCGCGCTCGCCGAGGCGTGCAGCGGTCTTTTCCGTTTCCTTGGTGGCTTTGGTGGCGCGACGCTTATAGGTGCGGACCTTGGCTTCTGCCTTGGCGACAGTACTCTTGCTGGTCGCACGGCGCTTGGTGGTGGTTTTGCCGGCCGTGGCAGCCTTCCTGGGGGCAGCCTTGCGCTTGGCAGTCGCGCGCTTGGGTGCTGCAGCCTGAGTGCCTGCTGCTGTGTTGGTCGTGGTGTTGGTGGTTTCGTCAGCCATGTCTCTACTCCTCACGTTTGGGGTGCGCTAGCTTCCCGCACCGGACAAAACGGAAGGTACCGAACAAAATTAGAATGATCCTACTAGAAGTGGCAAATTCCCATTTTCCGGATCCGCGGGCTGCTCTTCTGCGTAAAGTGCGGAACAGGCGTACCATTGTGTTGTCCAGAGAACGTCTTCTTTTCGGTGGCCCGGAGGCCGCCCAGTCAGTCATCAGGTGATTCATGGATTGGAAAAAAGCTCGGTCAATGCTCGCTCCGGGCAGTGTGCTCGCCGGCGGCCTCGCGCTGTCCTGGCTACTGCTTACCGGGAAGCCGGCGCCGGAGCCACAGGAGCTGCCGCCCCGGGCCGTGCCGATGGTCGATGTTGCCACCGTGGATCCAGCACCGGCGGCGCTGTCGGTGACTACACAGGGGACGGTCCAGCCACAGCGGGAAATCGACCTGGTCAGCAGGGTGGCCGGTCAGGTGGAAACCGTGGCGAAGGACTTTGCCGCGGGCAGCTTTTTTCGTGAGGGCAGCCTGCTGGTGGCCATTGAGGATGTTGACTACGAACTCATGATTGCCCGCATGGAGTCCCAGGTGGCCGCTGCGCGGCAGCGCGTCGCCGAAGAAGAGGGTCGTGCATTGCAGGCGCAACGCGAGTGGCGGGATCTGGGCAATTCCCAGGCTAACGCGCTGTTCCTGCGCGAGCCGCAGCTGGCCTCAGCGCAGGCGTCACTGCGCGCCGCGGAGGCGGAGCTGGCGGCGGCGCTGCTTGATCTTGAGCGCACACGCATTACAGCGCCCTTCGACGGACGCATCAGTGAAAAGTTTGTCGACGCGGGGCAGTACGTCACACCGGGGGCCCGCATCGCACGGGTTTATTCCACCCGTTCCATGGAGGTGCGCCTGCCCCTGACCGACCGGCAAGTCGCGCTCATTGACCTGCCTCTGCACTACCGCGCCGGTGGCGACAGCCCGGAGATGCCTGCGGTGAGCCTGCGTGCGACCTTCGGCGGACGGGATTGGACGTGGCAGGGCCGTATCGTGCGGACTGATGCCAGCGTGGATGAGAGTACGCGGGTGGTCTACGCGGTTGCCGAAGTCACTGAGCCATTCGCGCCAGGGCCCTCGGGTGAACGCCCGCCGCTGGTGCCCGGCCTGTTTGTGCACGCGACGATAGAAGGGCGCAGCCTGCCGGCGGTGGTTGGTTTGCCGCGCTCGGCGCTGCGTAGCGACGATACGGTGATGCTGGTGGATGCGGGGCAGCAGCTCGAGCCACGGGCGGTCTCCGTGCTGCAAAGCGAAGGCGGACGGGTCTGGGTCCAGGGGCTCAAGCGCGGTGACCGGGTGGTCGTGCGAGAGCCCGCGGCAATCGTTGCGGGCATGCGTGTCGAGGTCAATGAAGTGGCGCGCATCGCCGGAGCGGGGAACTGATCGTGGGTGGTCCGGTTCGCTGGTTTATTCACAACCCCATTGCAGCCAACCTGCTGATGCTTTTTCTGGTGGTCGGTGGTTTGCTCAGTGTGCCGGCGCTGGACAAACAGTTTTTCCCGCAGATCGAACTGAACCGGGTCAGTATCTCGCTGGTTTACCCGGGCGCTGGCCCGCGCGAAGTGGAGGAACAGATCTGTGTGCGGGTCGAGGAGGCCGTACACGACCTGAGCGGCGTGCGGGAGATACGCTGTACCGCGCGAGAGGGCATGGGAACGGTGCTGGTTGAGGCTGAACCCGACTACGATATGCAGCGCCTGTCCGCGGAAATCAAGACCCGGGTGGATGCCATCAATACCTTTCCTGTCGAGGCGGAGCGCCCCATCGTCACGGAACTCGCCTTTCGACACTACATGGCCGCGGTGTCTCTGGCTGGCAATCTCGGGGAGCGGGATCTCAAGCGCCTCGGCGAGCGGCTGCGTGACGACCTCGCGGCGCAGCCGCACGTGTCGGTTGTTGAACTGGATACCCCGCGACCCTATGAGGTCTCGGTCGAGGTGTCCGAGTACACCCTGCGTCGCTACGGACTGACTTTCGCTGATGTGGTGGCGGCGATACGGGGGTCGTCGCTCAACCTGCCGGCGGGCGCGATCAAGGACGCCGGTGGCGACATTCGGCTGCAGACCCGCGGCCAGGCCTATGATCGCTTTGAATTCGAGCGGATTCCGGTGATGACGGGCAGCGACGGTACGCAGGTCCTGCTGCGCGATGTGGCGACGGTTGTCGACGGGTTTGAGGACGTTGATGTACGCACCCGCTTCAATGACAAGCCCTCACACACCCTGCATGTCTTCGTCACCTCCAACCCCGACACGCTGAAAACCAGCGAGACCGTTCACCGCTGGGTGGAGGAGACCCGTCCGGGGCTGCCCCCGGGCGTTGAGCTGTCGGTGTGGCGCGATTCTTCGGTGCCCTTCAAGGGGCGTGTTGATACGCTGCTGAAGAACGGGATTGGTGGGCTGGTACTGGTGTTCATGGTGCTGGTGCTGTTCCTGCGCCCGCGGCTGGCGATGTGGGTCTGCGTGGGCATTGGTGTGGCCTTTATCGGCACCCTGTTCCTGCTGCAGTACACCAACACCAGCCTGAATATGATTTCGCTGTTCGCTTTCCTGCTGATACTGGGCATTGTCGTGGACGATGCGATCATCGTCGGGGAATCCGTACACGCCCGCCAGGCGGCCGGGGAGCGGGGCATTGCCGGTGCCATCAACGGCACCCAGGCCGTTATCAAGCCTGTGATGTATGCGGTGATCAGCACGATGATTTTCTTTGTGCCGATGTTTTTCATGCCCGGCGACATGGCTCAGGCGGCAATGGCCATTCCGTCCGTGGTGATTCTGGCGCTGGCCCTGTCGCTGGTGGAGTGCCTGCTGATTCTGCCGCCGCACCTGGCCCACATGCCGCCGGTGAAACCCAGTCGGTTTGCTCTGCTGCGCCGGCTCGAACAGCAGCGATTGCGCTTTGCGGACGGCATGACGCGCATCGCGCGACAGCGCTACAGGCCTTTTCTGGCCCTCTGCCTGCGCCACAACCTGCTGATTATGGCGGTGTTTTTCGTCATGCTCGTGGTCAGCCTGGCGCTCTATGGTGGTGGCTGGTTGCGCTCCGCCTTCTTCCCCTCCATTAACTCGGACTATGTCGTCGCGGAGATTGAGCTGCCGGAGGGCGGCGCCTTCGAGGATACGCTGAAGGTATTGCGCCAGGTCGAATCCGCTGCGCTGCAGATCAAGCGTGAATATAACGAGGATCCGCGCTACAACGTCCTCGGCCCGGCCATTGGCCACATTGACTCCAGCGGTAACGCCAACACGATTGAGGTGATCATCGAGACCGTATCCGATGAGGTGGATACCGGAGAGCTGTCCGAGCGCTGGCGCGAGGCCATCGGCGAACTGGGACCGGTGCAGGACTTCCGCATGGACTACACCATCAATGAGACGGGTAAACCCATCCGCCTGGTGGCTACTGCGACCTCGCTGGATGATCTCAAAGCGGTGTCGCTGGCATTGCGCGAGGTGTTGCAGTCCTACGAGGGGGTCTACAACATCAATGACACACTGCAGGATCCCCAGGAAGAAATCGTGCTGGGCCTGAAACCCGCGGCGGAGAACCTCGGCATTACGCTGGCCGATCTGGCGAGGCAGGTACGTGAGGCCTTCTACGGCGCTGAAGTGCAGCGTATTCCCCGCACCCGTGAGGACGTGCGGGTGATGGTGCGCTACCCGGAGTCGGAGCGCCTGTCCGTGGATAACCTGCAGGAAATGCGGGTGCGCACCCCGGCTGGTGGCGAGGTGCCGTTTGCCACAGTAGCCGAGGTGCAGTACGAGCCCGGCTATCTGACCATTGAGCGCCTCAACCGCAAACGCACGCTGGAGGTGTCGGCGGAGGTGGTGCCCGGCAGTGTGGTGCCGCGCGCCGTGGTCAATGCCATCCTCAGTGACCATCTACCGGAATGGAAGCGGCAGTTTCCTGGGCTGACCCTGTCGCTGGATGGCGAGTTGCAGGAAGAATCCGCCTTCATGGATGCCATGCTGAAATACCTGGTGCTGGCCATGTTGGTTATCTACGCCCTGATGGCGGTGCCCTTCCGCTCCTATTTCCAGCCGTTGCTGGTGCTGACCGCCGTGCCCTTTGGGGTGATGGGGGCGATATTCGGGCACTTTATCCTGAACTGGGAAGTGAGCATGTTCTCGTTCCTTGGCGTGATTGCCTGTGCGGGCGTGGTGGTGAACGACAACCTGGTGCTGATTGACCGCATCAATCAGCTGCGTGCGGTGGGACACCCGGTGCTCAAGGCCCTGCTACAGGCGGGCGAGGACCGTTTTCGTCCGATCATCCTCACTTCGCTGACCACTTTCGTCGGTCTGCTGCCGATCATGGCGGAAACCAGCGTGCAGGCGCAGTTCCTCATCCCGATGGTGACCTCACTGGCATTCGGCGTGCTGTTCGCCACGGGTGTGACCTTGCTGCTGGTGCCCTGCCTCTACCTTGCGGGCGAGCAGGTGGGTGCAAGGGTGCTACACCGGCGCCAGCGGTTGCAGGACCTGAGTGATCCCGCGTAGTGGGAAAAAGGTCGCCGGTACACTGCGTACCGGCACGCAGACTCAGTTCGGCTTTGGCCCTGCGGCAACAATGGCCGGTGACACGTCGAACTTCTTGATGTTTTCCTGGAACAGGGTCGCGAGGGTGCGCGCCTGCTCATCATACGCTGCCGTATCGCCCCAGCTGTTGCGGGGGTTGGTGTACTTGGCGTCGACGCCGGGAATGGCCGTCGGGAAATCCAGATTGAGAATGTCCAGGTGTTCGCGGGGCGCGTTCAGCAGTGCGCCGCTCTGTGCCGCCGCAACGACGGCGCGAGTCACCGGGATCGGGAAGCGTGAGCCTGTGCCGCCGGGGGCGCCGGAGCCGCCGGTCCAGCCGGTGTTGATCAGGTAGACCTGGCTGCCGAAGTCCTCAATGCGTTTCATCAGCAATTCGGCGTAGTCACTGGCCGGGCGCGGCATGAAAGGGGCACCGAAACAGGTGGAGAAGGTGGGGTGAATGCCCGCTTCCGCACCCAGTTCGGTAGAGCCAACCCGTGCCGTGTAGCCGCTCAGGAAGTGGAACGCGGCCGCTTCCTTGGACAGTATGGACACGGGGGGCAGTACGCCGGATACGTCGCAGGTGAGGAAAATCACGCACCTGGGTTCACCGCCGGCGTTGGCCTCGGTGCGCTTGGCAACGTGCTCCAGCGGGTAGCAGCAACGGCCGTTCTCGGTCAGGCTGGTGTCGCTGTAGTCGGCGTGGCGCTGGGTGTCGAGCACCACGTTCTCGATGATGGCGCCAAAGCTGATGGCATCCCAGATCACCGGCTCATTCTTCTGGCTCAGATCGATGGTCTTGGCGTAACAGCCGCCTTCGATATTGAACACGGAGCCCTTGGCCCAGCCGTGCTCATCGTCGCCGATGAGGTAGCGATCCGGATCCGCGGACAGGGTGGTTTTGCCGGTGCCGGAGAGACCAAAGAACAGGGTTGTGTCGCCGTCTTCACCGACGTTGGCCGAGCAGTGCATGGACATGACGTCTTTTTCCGGCAGCAGGAAGTTCTGCACCGAAAACATGGCTTTCTTCATTTCACCGGCGTAGCGCATGCCCGCCAGCAGAATTTTGCGCCGGGCAAAATTGAGGATCACGATGCCATCGGAGTTGCTGCCGTGGCGCGCCGGGTCACAGACAAAACCGGGTGCGTTCATCACGGTCCACTCCGGCTTGCGGCCGATGTTGTATTGCTTGGGGCGGATGAACATGTTGCGTCCGAACAGGTTCTGCCACGCAGTTTCCGTGACAACCCGCACCGGCAGGTAGTGGTCGCTGTGCTCGCCAACGTGGAGGTTGGAGACGAAGCGGTCGCGCTCATCCAGGTAGGCTTCAACTTCGTCCCAGAGGGTGTCAAAACGCTCGGCATCGAAGGGGCGGTTGACCGGGCCCCAGTCTATGCTGTCCTCGGTGCTGGGTTCACGCACGATGAAGCGGTCGGCGGGAGAACGGCCGGTGCGCTTGCCCGTGGTAACCAGAAGGGCGCCGGTATCGGCAAGAATGCCTTCACCGCGTTTGAGTGCCTCTTCAACCAGCTGTGCCGTACCCAGGTCAATGTATTCCCGGGGCGTGTTGCTTTCAAGGGTCATGGTGAGTCCTGTGTTCCTGCTGCTCAGTGCAGCCCGCCACGCTGGGCGGAGTTGCCTCTAGGGGTCTTTCAGGGGGCGCCATTATGTCAGAATCCCCCGGGTATGCGAACCGGATTATGCAAAATTTCGGCGATCGTCGGCGAGCCTCAATGCACGGTCCCACCGCGGCCATCCGCCAGCAGGTCGTACAGTGCCTCGCGCTCGAAACGGTACTGCTGGTTGCAGAACTCACAATCCACCGCAATGTGGCCCTGCTCGGCGAGAATGTCCTCCAGTTCGTGAGGCGGCAGGGCGGCCAGCGCGCTGCGGCTGCGCTGCTCTGAACAGCTGCAGTGGAAGCGCACCGCGCGCGGGTCGAACAGGCGCACGGGATCTTCATGGTAGAGGCGGTGCAGCAGGGTTTCCGCGGGCAGCTGCAGCAACTCGTCGCTGCTCACGGTGGCGGCGAGCGTGCTCGCATGTTGCCATTGCCGGGCCCGCTCTTCGGCGCTGCGCTGCAGCTGGGCCGGCAGTTGCTGCAGCAGGAGCCCGGCGGCCTGTCGCTCGTCGCTGGCCAGCCAGAGGCGGGTCTGCAGCTGTTCCGACTGCTCGAAATAGGCATCCAGGCTGGCGGCGAGTGAGTTCTCTGACAGGGGCACAATACCCTGGTACGGCTTGCCCCTCAGGGGCTCCACGGTGATCGCCAGCACCCCGCCCGCCAGCAGCTGGGTAAACGCCTCGGAGGTGGCATGCTGGGCACCTCGTGCGATACCCCGCACCAGCAGCTGGTCGCTGCACTCGGCCATCAGCAGGGGAATCTCGCCCTCGCTGCGTGCCTGCAATACCAGTCGCCCCTCGAATTTCAGGGTGGTGCTGAGCAGGGTCGCAGCGGCCAGGAATTCACCCAGTAACCGGCACACCCCCGGCGCGTACTGGTGAACGGCCAGCAGGTCCGCCAGTGTGCGATCCAGCTGCACCAGTTCGCCACGGATATCAGCATCGTCAAAGAGAAAGCGTCGGCTGTAGTCGGTGCCCGTGTCCCGGGTATCTGCAGTGTCGGTCATGAGGGTGCTGTCATCCATGTTTCGCTCCGACGGTGCGCCGGCGTACGGGTGCTTCGGTTGGCAAGGTTTAGCATTTGAGGCCGCTCCCATCTATTTTAATGGTTACGGTGACCCGGGTCATCCGCCGGAGTACAGTGGCCGTAGTTCTTAGGTGGCTGCGGTGGCGGCCGCGCCATAATAGACAGGAGCAGCATAATGAGATTCAGTTACCAGATCGGTATGTGCGAGGCCGATCACTACGTCCCGCTGGCGCAAGCCGCGGAGCAGGCCGGTTACGACGGCCTGACCATCCCCGACAGCATTTGTTACCCGCAGGAGGCCAGCTCCAAGTATCCGTACAACAAGGATGGCAGCCGCGAGTTTCTGGAGAGCGTGCCGTTTCTCGAAAGCCTGATCGCCGTCGCAGGCATGGCAACCGTTACCGAGAAGATTCGCTTCGCCACGTTCGTCTACAAGGTGGCGGTGCGCCAGGTGGCGATTGTTGCCAAGCAGGTGCAGAGCATCCAGGCGCTGTCCAACAACCGCTTTGACTTCGGGGTGGGTATCAGCCCCTGGGAAGAGGACTTTGCGGTCTGCGATGTGCCGTGGGAAAAGCGCGGTCTGCGTCTGGACGAGCAGATCGACATCATTCGTGGCCTGGAGAGCGGCGAGTTCTTCGGCTACAAGGGCGAGATTCACAACCTGCCGGCGATCAAAATGACCCCCAAGCCTACCGCGCCCACCCCCATACTCGTGGGTGGCCATGCCGAGCCGGCACTGCGTCGCGCGGCCAAGGTCGGTGATGGCTGGATGTGCGCCGGTGCGGACATGCAGCAGCTGGAGGGCTATATACGTCGCCTGCACGAACTGCGCGATGAGCACGGTACCAGCGATCGCCCTTTCCGTATTTTCACTACCGGTCAGGACGCGTTTACCCGCGAAGGTATCGAGAAACTGGAAAGCATTGGCGTGACCGATGTGGTGATCGGCTTCCGCAACGTCTACGAGATGGAGGAAGACAAGCCCCTGGACGAGAAGATCGCCATGCTGAACTGGTACGCCAGCGAGTTTATCAAGCGCTGACCCCTGCCAGCGGTCCTGTAGGCGCGAGCCGGCGGATGCGCTAAAGTGCGCGCTTTTCGTCGGCCCGCGCCATGAATAACCTGCTGTTATATGCCATCACGGTGGTGATCTGGGGCTCTACCTGGATCGCCATCAAATTCCAGCTGGGGACAGTGGCGCCGATGGTCTCTATTGCCCATCGCTCCATGCTCGCCGCGCTGCTGATCTTTCTGTATCTGGTGCTGCGCCGTCGGCTGACGCCGCTCTCGCGGCGCGACCACCTCATGGTCTTCTTTCAGGGACTGTGCCTGTTCAGCGGTAATTACCTGTTCATTTATCCCGCCAGTGAGCATCTGGCCAGTGGCCTGGTGGCCGTGGTGTTCTCTACCCAGGTCGTGCTGAACATGGTCAATGGCGCCATTTTCCTGCGACTTCCCATCAGCGGCATGGTGGCGCTGGGCGCCGGCATCGGGTTGGTTGGGATGGTGGGTGTGTTTATGCCGCAGCTGGAGAGCTTTACCTTCGACGATGCTGGCTTTCGCGCGCTGCTGCTGTGTTTTGCCGGCACCTGCTGTGCGTCCTTTGGCAATATTTTCGCGGCGCGCAACAGTCGCGATGGCTTGCCGGTGCTGGTCTGCAACGCCTGGGGTATGCTCTACGGTGCGCTTGCACTGTATAGCACCGCGCTGCTGCTGGGCACGCCTATTACGGTCGACTGGCAGTTCAGTTACCTGAGTTCCCTGCTGTATCTTGCGGTGTTCGGCTCGGTGGTGGCGTTCTGGGCCTATGTCACGCTCATCGGCAATATTGGTCCGGGACGGGCGGCCTACAGCTCGCTGCTGTTCCCGGTGGTAGCGCTGCTGATCTCGACCGTATTCGAGGGCTACCACTGGACACTGCTGGGGGTGTTGGGCTTCGCCCTGGTGCTGGCGGGCAACTGGCTGGTCATGCGCCGCGGCTCGGCGTAATCTTGGGCACAAAAATACAGGCATTCGACCATGGCGGGATTCCGGCTGACCAAACCTTACACCATGCCCAAAGAGGACCTGCGTCAGGCGGCGCAGCGTCTCGCGGACCAGCTGGAGCGCGAACACGGCGTGCGCTCGCGCTGGGAGGGTGACAGCGTGCGCATGAAGGGCGGCGGTATCGACGGCAAGCTGTCGTTTCACGACGGGCTGGTGGACGTGTCGGTGCGCCTCGGCCTGCTGGCCTCGGCGTTCCAGGGGCCGCTGCGCGCCGAAGTGCAACGCTACCTCGACGAGATGATCAGCTGAGCAGCGTGGCGCCCGCCAGCGGGTCGGGGCCATCGATCAATGCCTGGAACGCTTCCGCCAGCGCCTCGCTGCGCGCCACACACTCGCGCCAGACCGCCACCCTCTGAGCGGTGCTCAAGCGGGTGAAATCTCTGCGGTCCGGGATTTTCCCCCCGGGCAGCGTGGCGACGAACTGCGGGCTGGGGCACAGCAGCACCAGGTCGTCGAGATTCTCCAGGCCGGATCTGCGCCAGGGCAGGAACTTGTCGAACCAGCCCGCGGTGAGGTCAGGGCGGAAGTGTGGGTACAGCACCAGTCCCTCGCCGCGGTACTGTCTCAGGTCGAAGTGATAGTCGATGATGCCACCATCCCAGTAGTGTCCCGGTGGTGCGCCGCCAATGTTGCGTTCGCCGGCCAGTACGAAGGGAATTGAGCCGCTGGCCTGCAACGCGAGAGGCACCGTCGCCGGCCGCAGGGGCGTGTAGGCGGTATTGAAGTCAGCCATCGAGAGCTGCGGAGCCGGGCGTTCGCCGCTGTGGAAGACCACTCGCTGGAAGCCGGCACCAAGCAGTCGGCGGTGGACGGTGTTGCCGAGCGCCGCCGCGCCCATGGCGGCGCCGAGCAGGGCCGGTTGTCGTGCGCCCGCAGGCCCTCTGCCGCGTGCGGTCACAATGTGGGTGCGCCAGCGAGGGTGATCGCTCAGTGCGGCGGCGCCCTCGGCACCCAGCAGCTGGGCGAGGATGTGTGCGCTGGCGGCGCTGATTTCGCTGGGTGGTGGACGCGCGCTGTAGGCCTGCTCCAGGTAGGCGTTCTGGAACCGGTCCAGCGCCGCCACAGGATCCGTCTGCGCCAGGCAGGCGTGGCGCCAGGAGCCGATCGAGGACCCCAGCAGCGACATCGGTTCCCCGCCGCGTTGCAGGAAGTCGCCGAACAACACGCGGTCCAGCTGTCCCAGCACCAGCCACTTCGGTCCCCCGGAGGCACCCAGTAACAGGCTGAAGTGATCCGGGTGCCAGCCCTGATCGCGCAGCACCCCGGCGGCGCGACGCCCGAGGTAGACCGACAGTGCCTGTTCAGCGCTCAGAGCGTACCTCCCGCGGTGTGCGACCGGTCCATTTCTGGTAGGCGCGGCGGAAATTGGAGGCGTCGTTGAAACCGACCAGGTAGGCAATAGTGGACAGGGGCAGGCGACCGTTTTTCAGGTAACGAGTGGCATGTTCTGCCCGGACTTTGTCCAGCAGCTGCTGGTACGCGGTGCCCTCATGTTCCAGGCGCCGGCGGTAGGTGCGGGGGCTCAGGTTGAGCATGTTGGCCACCTGGGGCATCTGCGGATACTGGCCCTCCAGCTTGCGCAGCAGGCGCAGGGTTTGCTCCGACACGGAGTCATGTTCTTCCAGGTCCGCCAGTAGACGTGCGCACTCGTTCTCATACAGCGAACGCAGTGCAGGATTGGATAGCGGCAGGGCCACATCCAGCAGGCGGGCGTCAAACGAGATGCGCCCCAGCGCACTGTCGAAGTGCACGTCCTCGCCAAACACCTCGCGGTAGGTGTCTGCATGCGGTGGCGGCGGGTAGGGGAGTTCCACGCGCACAACGAGATCCTGCCGGTTGAGCAGGCCGCGGAGTGTATTGAGCATGGCGGCATACATCAGCTCGGTGCCGAATTCGGGTGGATTGTCAGCGGGTGCGGCGACGGTGGTCAGTACGCAGCGGCCCTCGGTTTCGGTGAATTCGAGTTGCAGCGTGGGCGAGGACAGCAGGTGGTAGTAGCGCATGAACAGATCCATCACCTGACGCAGGTCGCGGCAGGTCATGAAGGCCTGACCGAGGATGGCGTGTGCGCTCAGGTTCAGGCGCATGCCAAGCTGCAGGCCCAGCGCCGTATTGCCGGTGATGGCCAGGGCGTTGGCGACCAGTCGGGAAAAGTCGTCTTCACTGACGCGCGCACCGATACCGGCGAGCCCGGAGTCCGCGAGGGAGGTGCCGACCAGCATGTCCTCACGGTCAAAGCCCCAGCTCTCGACCATGTCGATCAGGATCAGGATGTACTGTGCTGGCGCGCTGACTCGGGGCATGGCTTCATTTGGCCACAAATAACCTTATTTTGACAAGACTTCACCTTGTGAGCCGGAGGTGGCTCGAACATAGTACAGACTGGTGCAATGTCGATGTCAGGAGTACGGTTATGAAAGTCGAGTGGAGTTCCACCCCGCGCAAGATCCAGCGCTTCGCCAACGCTGACTATCCGCGTGAAAATCCGGATCTGGAGGATTTGCTGACTGCCGGCGATGTCGACCACATTGCGGAGATCTTCAACACGCCGCTGACCGGGTCCTACAACTGGGACTACAAGGTGCAGGACGATCGCATCAAGAAACTGTACGACCTGGGCAAGCAGCTGAACTGGGACCCGGAGATGGATATCAACTGGGATCGTCCCTGGCCCGATGAAGAGCGTATGCCCGAGTTGATGAACCTGCATACCTACCAGCCCTATCTCGACATGGACGAGGCGACCCGCAAGGAGTTCTGGCTGCACATGAACGCCTGGAGCCTGTCGCAATTCCTGCACGGAGAGCAGGGTGCGCTGCTGGTGGCCTCGCAGCTGTGTTCCTGTGCGCCTACCCTGAACGCCAAGCTGTACGCCGCGTCACAGACCTTTGATGAGGCGCGCCATGTGGAGGTATTCAACAAATACCTGCAAAAGCGCATTGGCGTGATGTACCCGATCAACACGCACCTGAAAGCGATTATCGACAAGATCCTCACCGATGCGCGCTGGGACATGAAATTCATCGGCATGCAGCTGGTCATCGAGGGCCTGGCGCTTTCGGCGTTCAACACGACCCGCGAAACCACGCCGGATCCGGTGCTCAAGGACGTGGTGTACCTCGTGACGCGCGACGAGGCGCGGCATGTCACCTTCGGGGTCAACTATCTGGAAGAGTTTGTCAAAACCCTCTCCGATGAGGAGCGTGAAGAGCGCGCGCAGTTTGCCTATGAGGCCTGCGTGGTCAGTCGTGAGCGGCTGGTGGCCACAGACGTCTTTGCGCACTTCGGCTGGGACGTGGAAGAGGCGCGGTTGCAGGTGCTGGAAGGTTTTGTCATGTCCACCTTCCGCAACCTGCTGTTCCAGCGCGTGATCCCCAACCTGAAGCGCATCGGCCTGTTGACTGACAAGATCCGGCCGAAGTTCGAGGCGCTGGGGATCCTTGAGTTCGAGAATCTGGCGACGGATGGTGATATCGACTGGGCGCTGCTCGAACGCCCGCTGGACACCAACGAAGCGCAGGGCTACGAGCAGAGTATGCTGGCGGAGTTCCACAAGCTGCAGGATGCCCCGGAAGAGCCGCGTAAGGCGAGCTGAGGGCGGATAGTTTGCCACACAAAAAAGCCGGCTCTGAGCCGGCTTTTTTGTGGAAGTCAGTGCCCGGGCTCAGGCAGAGGCGAGTGCCTTGATCTGGGTGTTCAGGCGGCTCTTGTGCCGGGCGGCTTTGTTCTTGTGAATGATGCCCTTGTCAGCCATGCGGTCGATCACCGGAACGGCGCTGGCATAGGCCGCTTTGGCCTGCTCGGCGTCGCCGGTAGCGATAGCGGCAATGACTTTCTTGATGTTGGTGCGAACCAGTGAACGCAGGCTGGCGTTGTGGGCGCGACGCTTTTCCGCCTGGCGGGCGCGCTTTCTGGCTTGTGGGGAGTTGGCCACAATGATGTCCTCGTGGGTTGGCAAAATTAAGGAGGCGAGATTATTCACATAAGCCCATGAGTTGTCAACTGCAAGCCCGGTTCCCGAGGGGCCTGCTGCGTCATAAGGTGAAGCTGCGGTATACTGCGGGATTAACCCGTCAGTGCCGGAAATACACGCCATGGTTGCGACCCAGGTACACAGAGCCGAACTCGGGGGCGGTACCGCCGAGCGCATCCTTGATGCCGCCGAGGACCTGTTCGCCAAGAAAGGCTACAAGGGCGCTTCGCTGGGCGAGGTGGCAGAGCGCGTGGGCATCCGCTCCCCCAGCCTCTACAATCACTTTCGCAACAAGGAAGCCCTTTACCGGGCGGTCCTGAGCCGGTTACTGGATGAGTTCGCCGCGCCCATGGAGGAGCTGCACACGGCGCCGATCACCGATGAGCGCCTGTATCAATGGCTGGAAGCGATAGTGCGCAAGCATCACGCCAATCCCAACCTCGCCCGCCTGCTGCAGCACGCGGCGCTGTCCGGTGGCCCCGGCACCAACGACCTGATCGAGCGCTTTTTCCGGCCCATGTTTCACGACGATGACGGTCTGCTGCAGCCCGGTCTGCGCGCTCTGGGCAATGCCGGTCTGCGCCCCTGGGCCGTGATGGCCTTCAACAACCTCATCATGTCCTACGTGACCATGGCGCCGATGTATCGCGACCTGCTCGGCCAGGACCCGTTCAGCGAGGAAGCGCTGGAGCGCCAACTCACCCTGATAAAAACCCTGGTGCAGGCGGTGATCGCAACCCCCGCTGCCGCACCTGCCTGATTCGGAGATCGCATGCCGCTGCTGGCTGACACAGTACACATTTGGCGCGCCCCAGAGGGCGACTATCATGTGGAATGGGAGGCCTCCCACCCCCAGACCCGGGTCACCGTCAGTCCCCTGGACGCCGCGGCGCCGGATCTGCAACTGCACTACGAGGACGCGGACGCGGCGTCACGGCTGCGTATCTCTGGCTTGCCAGCCGACCGCCGTCACACCTTTCGGCTACAGGACCAGCACGGCAATGAACTGGTTGCGATGGAGCGTCGCCTCGGCATGCAGGGCACGCCCAACTTCCGCGATTTTGGCGGCTATCGCACGACAGATGGCCGGCGTGTGCGCTGGGGTTACCTGTATCGTTCGGGGCAGCTCTCGGGTTTGACGGAGCGGGATCTGGCGCTGCTGGCGTATCTGCAGCTGGATCTGTTGTGCGACTTTCGCCGCGAAGAGGAGCAGAGTGCCAGCCCGAACCGGCTGCCGCGGGAGCGCGCGCCACGCGTCGCCAGCCTGCCGATCACGCCGGGCAGCAACGATGCGGCCTTCGCCAACGGGCAGCTCGATCGCGGGGGGCGCCAGCCGATGTTCAACTTTATGGTGGATATCAACCGGGATTTTGTTGAGGCGCAGAGCCCTATGTATCGGCGCATGTTCGCCGAGATACTCGCCGAGGACGACGCCCGCTTCCTGGTGCACTGCGCGGCAGGCAAGGACCGCACAGGCTTCGCTGCCGCCATCATTCTGATGGCGTTGGGGGTGTCGGTGGATCAGGTGATGGCGGATTACCTGCTGACGCGTCGCTTCTTCGATCCGCGGCAGGAGATAGACCGCCTGCGCATCAAGTACGGTTTCCAGTCAGTTGAGGACGAGGCGATCATGCCGATGCTGGAGGTGCACGAGGCCTATCTGCAGCGGGCGCTGCAGGCCATTGCCGATTACGGCGATGTCGATACCTACCTCACCCGTGAGCTGGGGGTCGGCAGCGCCGAACGCGAGGAACTGCGTCGGCGCTATCTCGAGGACTGATCAGAGCGCGTTACAGGCGGCCTTCGCGGCTTTGATCTGCTTGCGCTCGCAGCTGTCGTTCAGCTCGTTGCCTGCGCACCACTTGCGACGGTTTTCCCACGCCGTGAGCGTAGCCGTTTTGCCATTGGAGCACTTTACGAGGTACTCGGAATAGGCGGCGCCGGTGTTGGATTCGTGGTTGCCGTGGAAGACGATGCTGGTCGGCTTGGCGGCAAAGGCAGCGGATGACAGGGCCAGCAGGGCGGAGACGGTGGCGATTTTGACGAGTTGCATAGTAGTTCCTCAACGGACGGTAGAAGTGATTGGCCAGCCTGTGACGGTGGTATACCGGTGGCAGGATGGTGTCAGTGTACGAGCTGAATACGTGTGTAAAACAGTTACAGATTCGTAACCCTGTACACGAAAAAGTAACAGGTATTCAGTCTCGAGTTCGACCCTTTGAGGTAAGCTACTGTTTTATATGAACAAATTATAAAAATGCGAGCGCCCGTCCTGCGGGCGCCAAAAGGTTACAAATGTTTAATGGGCCGGACCCGGGGTAACAACCTCAGGCCAGGCCGATCATTACCAGCCCGGCAACCGCGAGCAACACCGATTGCCCGGCCTTATCCAGCCGGAACAGCGCATAGAGGTAGGCGAACGGGGGAAGAATCAGGGTGCACAGGCCCCATGCGTAATCTTCTTTCCAGGATTGGATCAGCAACAACACCCAGCTGAGAAACAGCGTGGCGAGGCCGAAGGTGAGTAGTGATGCAGATGTGGCTTCCATGATTCCTCCCAATAGGCACATGGCTCCGGTGGAGCGGGCTGCAGATTAGCAGAAGCGCGGGGCCGTGTCAGCGCGCGGGAGCTGCCTTGTGTGGCGGGATCTGGCGGATGACGTGCCGGGGGAATTTGGGTATCGTGTGGCGCTGTTTTTCGTGAGGATATTGCTTTGAGTGACCCCTTTGCGGATATCCGCCCGTACCGCGATGACGAGGTGCCCGAGGTTCTGGGTCGGTTGCTCGCAGACCGGGAAATGCTCGATGCAATTGCCAGGCTGAGCCTGGGCCGTTTGGCGCGGGCCCTGCCCGGGCTCGCGCGCCCCGCCGTGCGCTGGTACCTCGGCCGTCAGCTGCGCGGAGTGCGCGATGTGCACGGCATGCAGATGGTGATCAAGCACTACGTCGAGAAGGTCATCGACGACACCACCGCCGGGTTCAGTGTCTCGGGTCTGGAGCAGCTGGATGTGTCGCGCCCCTGGCTGTTCATGAGCAACCACCGCGACATTGTGATGGACCCGGCATTCACCAACTACGCCCTGCATCGCAGTGGCCACCAGACTGTGCGCATCGCCATCGGTGACAACCTGCTGACCAAGCCCTGGGTGTCCGACCTGATGCGGCTGAACAAGAGCTTTATCGTCAAGCGCTCGGTGAGCAGTGGGCGGGCGCTGCTGGCCGCATCCCGGCATCTGTCCAGCTACATTCGCCTGTCTCTGCAGGAAGAGCGTTCACCGGTCTGGATTGCCCAGCGCGAGGGCCGGGCCAAAGACGGCATCGACCGCACCGAGCCCGCCGTCATCAAGATGCTCGCCATGAGCCGTGACAAGCAGACCGAAAGCTTCAGCGACCTGATCAACGCCCTCGGCATCGTTCCGGTCTCCATTGCCTACGAGCTGGACCCCTGCGATGGCATGAAGGCGCGTGAAATGCACCTGCGCAGCACGACGGGAACCTACGCCAAGGCCGAACAGGAGGATGTCGCCTCGATCGCGCGCGGCATTTCCGGCCAGAAGGGCCGGGTGCATGTGGCGTTTGGCACGCCGCTGGCGGGCGAGTTCGATGGCCCGGACGCTGTCGCTGCGGAAATCGATCGACAGATCATCTCGCTCTACTGTCTGCACCCCACCAACTTGCAGGCCTGGGAGATGCTGCACGGGCCGGGCGCGGCCGTGCCCGAAACGCTGACCCGCGAGGCGGGGAGCTGTTCGGACGCGCAGTTTCGTGCCCGGATCGAAAGCCTGCCCGAAGAGCAGCGCAGTTTTGCGCTGGCGACCTACGCCAATGCGGTGGCCAGTAAACTGGCGTTGCGTGCGGCGGCGGAGCCCCCGGCCTCTTGCTGAACGAAGCGCTGAAGGACCAGATTCGCGAGGCCTACGCCGCCATCACGGCCGCCAAAGGGTTGAAGCCGCGCTGGGGACAGCGGCAGATGATCGCCGAAATCGCCAACGCCCTGGCCCGCATCAAACCGGAAACCGGCCGGGCAAGCCCGGATTCCCCGGCGGTGTGCGTGATCGAGGCGGGCACCGGAACGGGCAAGACCATCGCCTATGCGGTGACGGCGATCCCCCTGGCCCAGGCCCTGGGCAAGCGGCTGGTCGTAGCGACCGCAACCGTCGCCCTGCAAGAGCAGTTCGTCAACAAGGATCTCCCGGATATTCGCGAGCACAGTGGCCTGGAGTTCAGCTACACCCTGGCCAAGGGGCGTCGTCGGTATGTATGCCTGTCCAGGCTGGACCACCATCTCGGCGGCAGCGGCGCGGGGGACGTACTGCCGCTGTACCCGGACGAATTCCAGGCGCCGGACAACGCCGAGGCGCTGCCCGTGTACAGCGCCATGCTGGAGGCCCTGGGCCGCGGGGACTGGGACGGCGACCGGGACAACTGGCCGGGACAGATACCCGACGCCATCTGGTTCGGTGCCACCACCGACCACAGTCAGTGCAGCGGCCGTCGCTGCCCCAATATCAGTCAGTGCAGTTTTTTTCGTGCGCGGGATGCACTCCAGTACGCCGATGTGGTGGTGGCCAACCATGACCTGGTGCTTGCCGACCTGGCGCTCGGCGGCGGTGCCATCCTGTCGCCGCCGGAAGACAGTATTTATGTGTTTGACGAGGGCCACCATCTGCCGGACAAGGCGCTGGGGCACTTCTCCAGTTTCTGCCGCCTGCACACCACCGGCCAGTGGTTGCAGGACAATCGCAAGCTGCTGCTGCAGGCGGCCTCGGCCCTGGCGCCATTGACTGACCTGGCGCGGCCGCTGGCTGCGCTGCCGGGGCTGATGGAGGAGGCCCAGGGCGCGCTGCAGGTGGCGGAGCAGGCGGTGGCCGCCTTGTTTGCCGAGCGTGTGTCCGGGAGCGGGCGCAGTGACGAGCAGCAACTGCGCTTCGCCCATGGCCGGGTGCCCGCGCAATTGCAGCCGCTGGCCGCCGGCCTGGCCAACCAGTTCCAGCAGATCAGCACCGCTCTGGCGAAGATTGAGGCCCGCCTGTCGGAGGCGTTGGAAGAGGAAGACTGCGGCCTGCACAAGAGCGATGTCGAGACCTGGCACCTGAGCCTGGGTGGTTTGCTGAGCCGCGCGGAGTCCACGCTGGCCCTGTGGCAGGCCTATGCTGTCAGTGGCGAGGGTGAAGTGCCGCCCATGGCGCGCTGGGTGACCTTGCTGGAGGGCGGTGGGCAGACCGGTTTTGACCTGCGCTGTAGCCCCATCCTCGCGGCGGATATTCTGCAGGAGTACCTGTGGTCACGTGCCGCCGGCGTCGTGGTCACCTCGGCAACCATCACCGCATTGCGTTCTTTCGATCGTTTCCGGCTTCACTCCGGCGCGCCGGCCGAGGGCGTCTTCAAGGTGGTGGCCAGCCCCTTCGATTATTCCAAGGCCACCCTGCATGTGCCCGCCATGTCCTGCGATCCCGGTGACGCCGAGGCACATACCGCGGCGCTGATCGAGCAGCTGCCCGGATTGCTGGACCTCGCCGAGGCCAGCCTGGTGCTGTTTTCCTCGCGGCGGCAGATGCAGGACGTCCATGCGGGGGTCAGCGCGATCTTTGGCGACCTGCTGCTGATGCAGGGCGATGGCAGCAAGCAGGAGATCCTGCGCCTGCATCGGGAAGCGATCGATGCCGGACGGGGCAGCATCCTGTTCGGGCTGGCCAGTTTCGCCGAAGGGGTGGATCTTCCGGGTGCCTATTGTCGCCACGTGGTGATTGCGAAGATACCTTTCGCGGTACCCGACAGCCCCATTGAGGCGGCGCTGGCGGAATGGGTGGAAGCCCAAGGCCGCAACGCCTTTATGGAAATCAGCGTGCCGGACGCGGCGCTGCGGCTGGTTCAGGCCAGCGGCCGCCTGCTGCGCACGGAAGGCGACAGCGGCAGGGTGACCCTGATGGATCGGCGTTTACTCACGCGACGCTACGGTCAGGCAATACTGGATTCCCTGCCGCCGTTTACCCGAGAGCTGGCCCGTTAGCCGTCCGCGGCCCCGCCCAGTGACGTATTGACGATCTCCAGCGTGGCCGGATGCTGCAGGCGGCGCTCCGGGGATATCACATAAAACACATCGACGAATTCCTGGGTGCGGCCAATCACCGCAACGCCGTACTGGGAGATCACATACGCTTCAATGATGGTCGGCGCGGCAAAGATGCCCAGCCCGGTCTGGCCGAAGGACTTCAGAAGTGCGCTGTCGTCAAACTCCGCCACGATTTCTGGGGTAATGCGGTGCTTTTCAAACCAGGCCTTGAGAAAGGAGCGGCTCCCCGCCTTGCGGCCAGGGGCCAGAAACGGCTTGCCACTCAGGCTCGCCGGGAACTGGCTGCGACAGGTCTCGGCGAGCCCGGGAACGGCAAAGAAGGTGAAACCGGACTCCAGAATGCGGTAGTTCCAGGCCTTGATGTGGCTGCCGGAGGGCAGGGGCTGGTCGGTGATGATGCAGTCGAGGCGGCTTACCGCCAGTTCCGCGAGCAAGGTCTCCTGGTCGCCCTCGTGGCACTGCAGGCGCAGGTTGTCGACGGCCTTCAGCGCGGGTTGCAGCAACCGGTTGGCGAGAATCTTGGGGATCGAATCGGTGATGCCGACGCGGAACGTCTCGGTATGAGCGCTCTCGTTCTGCAGCATCTGGCGGATTTCCCGCCCGAGCTGGAAAATTTCATCGGCGTGGGCATAAATCTGTCGGCCCTGTTCGGAGAGCCGCAGGCGCCTTCCTTCGCGGCGGAACAGCTTGACGCCGAGCTGTTCCTCAAACGCGGCAATCTGTCCGCTGATGGTTTGCGGGGTCAGATTCAGGCGCTTGCTGGCGCGCGTGATGCTGCCGTCGGTGGCAACATGGAAGAAATAATACAGGTGGTTGTAGTTGAGCGGCGTCATCTCAGAAATAGTCGAATTGATTATTTATAAAAATCGAATATATCATGGCTGGCGTCTTGTGTAGGATTCGTGCGCTTTCTATCCCGCCGGCCCCCGCCACAAGGATTCATGTCCGGGTACAGAAGTGCCCACCGGCCGCAATGGCAGGACACAAGGGGAAAGACTCACAATGAATGAACTCGTCGGTATTGTCATGGGCTCCCGTTCCGACTGGGAGACCATGCAAGGCGCTGCAGACACCCTGGCTGAGCTGGAGGTGCCGCACACCGTTGAAGTGGTGTCCGCGCATCGCACGCCGGACCGCCTGTTCAGTTACGCCGAGGCGGCTGAAGCCAGCGGTCTGCAGGTGATCATCGCTGGCGCCGGTGGTGCAGCGCACCTGCCGGGAATGCTGGCGGCGAAAACCCTGGTGCCGGTGCTGGGTGTGCCGGTGCAATCCCGTGCCCTCAACGGCATGGACTCGCTGCTTTCCATCGCGCAGATGCCGGCGGGCATTCCGGTCGGCACGCTGGCCATAGGCCGCGCAGGGGCCGTGAATGCAGCGCTGCTGGCCGCGGCGATGCTGGCCAATCAGGACAGCGCCCTGCGCGAGCGTCTCCGCGCCTACCGTGAGCGCCAGACCGCCAACGTGGCGGCGCACCCCGACCCCCGGGTCACCGCACCGTGAATATCGGGATCCTGGGCGCAGGCCAGCTGGCGCAGATGCTGGCGCTGGCAGGTTACCCGCTGGGGTTGCGCTGTACCTTCCTGGCGCCCGAGGAGATGCCCTGCGCCGCACCCCTGGGAGAACATCTTCGCGGTGGCTATGAAGACGCCGCTGCACTGGCCTCCTTTGCAGAGCGCATCGATGTGGCCACGGCGGAGTTCGAGCACATTGCGCCGGTTGCGCTTGATGCACTGGAGCGGCGCGGTCTGCTGGCCCCCTGCAGCCAGGCGATTCTCCTCTCCCAGGAGCGGCTGCAGGAGAAGTCATTGTTCACGCGCCTGGGCCTGCCCACCGCGCGCTACGCTGCCATTGATTCCGAGGCGGACCTGGCCGCAGCGCTGGCCCAGACGGGCACTCCCGCGATCCTGAAAACCCGGCGCATGGGCTACGATGGCAAGGGTCAGGCGTCCGTGGCTGCGGCTGGGGATTTGCTGCCGGCCTGGGAAGCCCTGGGTCGCGTACCCTGTATCCTCGAAGCCCGCGTGCCTTTTGATCGCGAGCTCTCGGTGATTGCTGTGCGCGGCCGTGACGGTGAGTGCCGTACCTGGCCGCTCAGCGAAAACCGCCACGAGGACGGCATTCTGCGTGTCTCGCGCTCCCTCGCGAACGATCCCATGGAAGGTCCCGCCCGCGACTACTGTGAGCGCTTGCTCAACGCGCTGGATTACGTCGGTGTGCTGGCGCTGGAGCTGTTCCAGTGTGGCGACCAGCTGCTGGTGAACGAGTATGCACCACGCGTACACAACAGTGGCCACTGGACTATCGAGGGCGCGGTGACCTCCCAGTTTGAGAATCACCTGCGGGCCATTGCCGGCCTGCCCCTTGGGCTCACTGCCGCCGTAGCGCCCAGCGTGATGGTCAACGTTATCGGTGAGTGGCCCGCCGCACGGGATATCCTGGCGGTTGCTGGCGCGCACCTGCACGACTACGGCAAGTCGCCCGCGCCGGGCCGCAAACTGGGCCACATTACCCTGGTCGACCAGGACGCCACGGCGCTGCGCCAGCGTACCGCCGAGCTCCTGTGCCTGGTGGGCGTGGAGGGTACCGCGTAGCATGGATCCCGTTGTTCTCTTTTTCCTGCTGGGCGTCACCGCCGGGATCCTGCGTTCAGAGCTGCGGCTGCCGGTGCAGGTCTATGAACTGCTGAGTATCCTGCTGCTGCTCGCCATTGGCATGAAAGGCGGCATCGAGCTGGCCCGACAGCCCTTTCTGGAGCTGCTTGGGCAGATGGTTGCGGTGGTCGCCATGGGATTCATCCTGCCCCTGCTCAGCTTCCCCGTGCTGCTCCGGTTCGGTCGCCTGCCGCGGGCGGATGCGGCCTCTATCGCCGCGCACTACGGCTCGGTCAGCGTTGGCACTTTCGCGGTGGTCGTCGCCTATCTCGGTTCACGGGACATTGATTTCGAAGCCTACATGCCGCTGTTTGTCGTGCTGCTGGAAATTCCCGCCATCCTGGTGGGCATTGTCCTCGCCAAGGGGCTGGTCGGCGGTGAGCGGCTGCGCGAGTCGGCACATGAGGTGCTGCTGGGCAAGAGCATCGTCCTGCTGGTGGGCGGCCTGCTGATCGGCTGGATTGCCGGCGCCGACGGCCTGGCCAAGCTCGCCCCGCTGTTCTTCGACCCCTTCCAGGGCTTGCTCGCCCTGTTCCTGCTGGAAATGGGCCTGGTGACCGCGAGCCAGATCGGCACCCTGCGCCGCTATGGCTTCTTCCTACTGGCATTCGGTGTGCTGACCCCGGTGTTCTCGGCAATGATCGGCCTCGGGCTGGGCTGGCTGCTGGGCCTGTCCGTTGGCGGAGCGGTGGTGCTGGCTACCCTCGCGGCGAGTGCATCGTATATCGCCGTGCCCGCCGCGATGCGTATTTCGGTTCCCGAGGCCAACCCTGCGCTGTCGCTGGCGGCATCGCTGGGTGTGACGTTCCCGTTTAATGTACTGGTCGGCATTCCGCTGTACCATTGGCTTGCTGGCCAATTGTACGCACTGATCGGAGCCGCCTGACCATGGAACAACACCCGCGACGCCTGCTCACCATCGTGACTGAATCCTCTATCGAGTCGCACCTGCTGCGGCATATCGAACGCTGGGGCGCGCACGGTTACACCATCACCGAGGCCCGCGGCAAGGGGGCCCGGGGTGTGCGCGAGGGCAACTGGGAGGCGAACCGCAACCTGCGCATTGAGGTGGTGTGTGATGACGCCACGGCGGATCGCATTGCCGCCGGCCTGCGCGAGCACTACTACGACAACTACGCGATGATCCTCTACACCTGCGATGTGGATGTGCTGCGCCCGGAGAAGTTCTAGCAGCGGCCGTGGAGTATCCGGGAGAGCCCATGCGCACGGAAGTCGCCGAAGTCCTGATCGACATCGAGGCCCAGCTGCGGCAACTGGCCCTGTGGGAGACGGTGCCGCCGCCGGCATCTGCGCTGGCCTCTACCGAGCCCTTCGCCGTCGACACGCTGACACTACCGCAGTGGCTGCAGTTCATTTTCCTGCCGACCCTGTATCGGATGCTCGAGCAGGGTGAGCCCCTGCCCGGGCGCTGCGCCATCACGCCCATGGCGGAGGAGTTTTTTCGCGGCTCATCGCTGGCCACGGCAGGCTTGCTGGCGGCGCTCGCACGCGTGGATGTACTGCTGACCGTGGAGTAGGCGCGTCCCGCGCTGCTCCGTGGGGGTTGTCCAGATTCTGTCTGCCAGTGCAAGCACGCAGTGTTTGCTTTTGGAACGGCTTGTTTATTCTCAGGTGAAGGGTGTTCCGGTCGTTCGCGTTGCACATGCAGGTCAGGATGACGGTGAGGGCGGCAGCGCATCCCCCCCATAACAACTATCATCCCGGAGTTGGACGCCATGACCGCATTTCTGAAACCTTCTCAACAGCTCTCCCTGCGCACTGTGGCCAGGGCGCTGGCTGGCGGCTCGCTGCTCACCCTGCTGGCGGGCTGTGTGGCCCTGCAGGAAACTACCGACGATCCCGTGGCGGCCCTGCCCAAACCGCAGCGAGACCTCGCCTCATTCGCCCTGCCGCCCGAGCAGCAGGCCTGTTTTGATCGCAGCAGCGAGACCTACACGCCGGTGGTGGATGCGCACTTCCACCCACGGCCCTTCGGGGGGGCGGCGATTCCCCCGCAGGAACTGTTCGGCTACTTCGACCAGTTGGGTGTTCGCTTCGTCAACTATTTTGGCATCGGCCAGATTCTGGAAATGGACTCCGGGTGTACCTATTACCTGGACTGCCCCGGTGTGCGAGCGATGCCCAGCATCAAGAATGACTTCGTCAACGGCATGGAGGCTGTCGCCTACCCCAACGACAACCTGAATATCGTCCTCTCGATGACCTTCATGGATCTCGCGCATCCCGAGAACGTGGTGGAGACCATTGAGCTTTACGACCGGGAATACCCGGGCATGTTCGCCTGGGCCGGAGAGCTCAATGTGGTCAAGCAGGCGCTGCTGGGCAATCTGCATGAGCCGGCCACGCTCGAGTCCATTGATGCCTGGGCGCCGTTCATGGCGATCCTGCAGGAGCGCAATATCCCCGTAACGCTGCACTCGGACCTGGGCAACGATGCCAATCCGACGGAGTTCCTCTACCTGATGGACCATATCCTGGAAACCTACCCGGAGAACCCGATCGTGTGGGCGCACATGGGCTTGTCCAAGGAATTGACCACGATGGATCCCAACCGGCATGTGGCGCTGATGAAGGAGCGGCTGGACGCCTACCCGAACCTGATGCTGGATATTTCCTGGGACGTGCTGTTCAACGCCTACCACCAGTGGGGTGATATTTTTGTTGATTTCTTCAATGCCTACTCCAGCCGTATTCTCCCCGGCTCTGACTTCGTGGCGGCGGATGCCAAGGAGTATGCCAATTATGCGAAGGAACTTGAGGTCACCAGTCGCGCCTTGCGCGCGCTCGACGACACGGCGTTCCGCAATATCGCACTGGGTGAGAACTACTTTCGCCTGATGAAGCTCGACTATCACGCTCCCATGGTGTGCGCTGCGAGTGAGTAAGGTGCCAGCCGGTTGCGGGCCGCGCGCCCGCGCTGCCAGGGCCCTGTGCTGCGGTGCGCTGCTCGCTGCCGCGCCGGGCCTGTCTGCGCAACCCGAACATGGGCGCCTGGACGACGAACCCAACCAGCAGAGTGGCGTGGTGCCGGTAATCGAGGCACACCGCGAGCGCTCGTCGTTCCTGGACGGCAGCAAGCTGGTGCTCCGTCCGCGCAGCTATCTGCTGGACCGGAACCGCGACTCTGGCAAGGACAGTGTCGGCCTCGCCCTCGGCGGTGCGCTGGCCTACCAGTCTGGCTGGTGGCTGGACCGGCTGCGCTTCGCGGCGACGGGCTACACCTCGCAGAAGCTCTACGGGCCCAGCGACAAGGACGGTACCCTGCTGTTCAAGCCCGGCCAGGAATCGTTTTCCGTGCTGGGCGAGGCGAACGTGACACTGCGCCTCGCGGAAGACACGGGCATCCGGCTCGGCCGCCAGAGCCTTGAGCTGCCCTACCTCGGCAGTCACGACATCCGCATGGTGCCGAATACCTTTGAGGCGCTGGCCATCGGCAATGTGGCGGATACCGGCCTCGCCTACATGGCGGGCTACGTTGACCGCATCAAGCGCAAGAACGACGACGACTTCGTCAGCATGTCCGAGGCGGCCGGCGCGGCGGGGAGCGACGAGGGTCTCGGCTTTGCCGGCGCCCGATACAAGACCGCCGCCGGGGGAAACCTCGGAGCGATCTACCAGCACTCCCTTGAAACCTTCAGTACCCTCTATGCCACGGCAGAGTATCCGTTCGTGCTGGATAACGAAACGACGTTGAAGGCCTTCCTGCAATACACTGACCAGGGCAGCCACGGCGATGCCCTGATCGGTGACTTCGACACCTCCATGGTGTCAGCAAAGCTGGAGCTGCGGCGCGGGCTGTGGGCCTGGCGACTGGCAGCCAGCAGCACGGATGATGAAAAGGGTATACAGAAACCCTACGGCAACCCCGCCAACTACCTGTCGGTGATCGTTGACGATTTCGATCGCGCCGGTGAGGATGCCTGGCTGGCAGGTCTCTCCTATGACTTCCAGCGTGTCGGCGCGGGCGACCTCAGCCTGTTTGCCAATGTGGTGTCGGGTGACACCCCAGACTCGGGGAGCAGCGCCAGCCCGGATGAAACCGAGTACGATCTGACGCTGGATTATCGCCTGCGCGAGAGCTGGGCAGAGGGCTTGTGGATGCGCGTACGTGGAGCCTACATCGACCAGGATGAAGACCTGGGCGGCGACGACTTTTTCGATTTCCGCATTATTCTGAATTACGAATTTGACCTGCTTTAGCAAGGACATGCCACTATGAATAAACCGTTGTGGGGCGTTGCCCTGGCCTGTTCGCTCGCCCTCGCGGGGTTGGTCTCACCCGCATCGTCCGCCGGGGAATCGCAGTTGAGCGTCGAGGAGGAAATTCGACAGCTGCAGGCATTGCGCAACGAGCTGGAGCGCAAGACACGGGAGTTCGACCAGCGCATTAAGGCGTTGGAAGCACGCCTGCAGGACATGCCGGGTGAGGGCGCTGATGCAGCGCAGCAGTCGGTCACCGTAGTACCGGCACTGGCATCCGCCCCGGAGGAAACGCCGGCAGTTGCGGGTATCGCCGAGGAGGAAGCGCCCGAGACCTGGGGCCGCTTCGAACCCGGCAAGGGGTTTGTGCTGGCCCGCACCGACATGGGTGAGCTGGATTTCAGCGCGTTCACCTACGCGCGCTACCTCAACCAGAAGGGACTGGACAGCACCTACACCGATGCCTTCGGTCGCACCACCACGCTGGATTTACGCAACGACATCCAGTTCCAGAAGCTGACCATGAACTTCAAGGGCTGGTTGTTCGACCCGAAGTTCCGCTACCTGTTCTACACCTGGACGGCGAATACCAGCCAGGGAGACGGTGCCCAGGTGGTTGTCGCGGGTAATCTCGGTTATCAGTTTGACGAGGCGTTTTCGCTGTATGCCGGTATCGGTGCGCTGCCCTCCACGCGTTCGACCAACTACACCTTTCCCAACTGGTTGAAGAACGATCACCGCACCATCGCCGATGAGTTCTTCCGCGGCTCCTACACCACCGGCCTGTGGGCTTCCGGTGCGCTGTCACCCACCGTGGGCTACCGCGCTATGATCGGGAACAACCTGAGTCAGTTGGGTGTTAATGCCGTGCAGTTGGACAACGAACTCAACACTTTCTCGGGAGCCCTTTGGTGGATGCCGACGACCGGTGAATACGGCCCCGGCCAGGGTTTCGGGGATTATGAGTACCACGAAGAGGTCGCGACGCTGTTTGGTGTGCACTTCACCCACAGCCGCGAGGATGCCCAGGGGCAGTCCGAGGTCGAAGGCTTCGAGAATTCCCAGATTCGCCTCTCGGATGGCACACGGATTTTCAGTGAGGATCCCTTCCTCACGGGGGGTAACGTGCGCAAGGCGACCTATGAAATGCTGGCCTTGAACGCGGGCTTCAAATACCGGGGCCTGTCGCTGGAGGGCGAATATTACTACCGCAAGGTGGATGACTTCGTCGTGATTGGCGAAATACCGGTCACCGAGCTGGAAGACCAGGGTTTCCAGCTGCAGGGTTCGGCCATGCTGATTCCCAAGGTGCTACAGGGCTATGCGGCGTATTCCTACATTGACGGGGAGTACGGCAACCCCTCGGACGTCAGCCTGGGCCTGAATTACTTCCCGATGTCGCGGCGTGAGCTGCGCCTGGGTGTGCAGGCTCTGCGTCTGAATGATTCCCCGGTCGGTTACAGCAGCGTGCCAATGGCCCTCGGTGGCAACGGCTGGGTGTTCTCCACCGACGTTATTCTCGCGTTCTGATCCGTCCGGAAAGTGGCCGTCGCCCCTTGCAGGCGGCGGCCACCCCCGGTACCGGCGCGGTTAGACCCGCTCCACCACGGTGGTGATGCCCTGGCCCAGGCCGATGCACATGGTGGACACGCCCAGCGTCAGGTCGCGATCCTGCATCACGGTCAGCAGTGAGCCGGTAATGCGTGTGCCGGAGCAGCCGAAGGGGTGCCCGAGGGCGATGGCACCGCCGTGCACATTCACCTTGTCTTCCATGTCATCCAGCAGGTCGAGGTCCTTGAGCACGGGCAGGGCCTGTGCCGCAAAGGCCTCGTTCAGTTCCACCATCTCAATGTCCTTGATGGTCAGGCCGAGCCGCTTCAGCGCTTTCTGTGTGGAGGGCACCGGGCCATAGCCCATGATGGACGGGTCGACACCGGCGAGAGTCATGGCGCGGATGCGTGCCACCGGCTCAAGGCCCAGCGCCTGCGCGCGCTCCGCGGACATCACCAGCATGGCAGACGCACCATCGGAGATCTGCGACGAGGTGCCCGCGGTGACGGTGCCACCCTGGGGGTTGAAGGCAGGCGGCAGGCTGGCCAGTCCTTCCAGCGTGGTTTCGGGGCGGATGGTTTCATCCTGCTCAATCAGCGCCAGCGCGCCTGAGGCATCGTGCCCCTCAACGGGAATGATCTCCCGGGCAAACTTGCCCTCCACCGTGGCCTTGTGGGCCAGCTGGTGCGAGCGCAGGCCCAGCTTGTCCTGGGCCTCACGCCCGATGCCGTGCATCATGGCCAGGTACTCGGCGGTCATGCCCATCATGCCCGCCGCCTTGGCCACGTTCAGGCCCAGCTTCGGGTTGATGTCCACATCGTCCATCATGGGCAGGTGACCGAGGTGTTCCACCCCCCCCACCAGGTACACGTCGCCAATGCCGGCCATGATGTTGGCCGCAGCCGTGTGCAGGGCCGACATGGAAGAGCCGCAGAGCCGGTTGACGGTCTGGGCGGGAATGGTGAACGGCAGCTGCGCACGCAGGACGATATTGCGTGCCAGGTTCATGCCCTGTTCGCCGCGTTGCAGCACGCAGCCCCAGATCAGGTCGTCGATTTCGTCGACGTCCAGTTTGGGGTTGCGGGCCAGCAGGCCACGAATAACAGCGACGGACAGGTCGTCCGCGCGCACGTTGCGGAAGCAGCCATTCTTGGAGCGGCCCATGGCGCTGCGGGCGAAGTCGACGATAACGGCGTCTCTTGGATTCAGACTCACGATAATTCTCCTGTTGTCACCCGGTGCTCAATAGTAGGTTTTGCCATCGGCCAGCATGGCCTGCATGCCGTCGGTGAGTTCGTAGGACTTGCCCAGGTGGGCAAACTGCTTCGAGGCGTCGGCGATGAAGGCAAGGCCCACCGTATCCATCCAGCGGAAGATGCCGCCGCGGAAGGGAGGGAAGCCCAGACCGTACAGCAGCGCGAGGTCCGCCTCTGCGGGCGTGCCGACGATGCCTTCCTCCAGGCAGCGAGCCATCTCTGTTGCCATCGGCAGCATCATGCGGGCGATGATTTCTTCCTTGGAAAACTCCGTGCGCTCAGCGGCGACGGGAGCCAGCAGGCGGTAAACCTCCTCGCTGGCGGTTTTCTTCGGCTTGCCGCGCTTGTCCGGCACATAGTCGTAGAAGCCTTTACCACTCTTCTGGCCATAGCGCTCATTTTCGAACATCACCTGGCCCGCAGGCTTGAAGTCCAGCTGCATGCGGTCAGGAAAGCCCTCCGCCATCACCGCAGAGGCATGCACGCCGGTATCGATGCCCACCACGTCGGTGAGATAAGCCGGCCCCATGGGCCAACCCCAGCGCTCCATGACCTTATCGACGGCCTGGAAGTCGGCCCCGTCGCGTACCAGCTTGGAGAAGCCATCGAAATAGGGGAAAAGTACCCGGTTGACGAGGAAGCCGGGGCAATCCTTCACTACGACGGCTTTCTTGCCCATCTTGTTGGCGTAGGCGACTGTCCGGGCGACCGCGCGGTCTGAGGTTTTTTCACCGCGAATCACCTCCACCAGGGGCATGGCGTGTACCGGATTGAAGAAGTGCATGCCGCAGAAGTTCTCCGGCCGCTGCAGCGCTTCTGCGAGGTGGGTAATGGAAATGGTCGAGGTATTGGACGCCAGAATGGTGTCTTCGCCGATCTGTTTTTCGGTTTCGGCCAGCACGGCGTGTTTTACCTTGGCATTCTCCACCACCGCTTCCACCACGATGTCGACCGCGTCGAAACCGGTATAGGTCAGTGTGGGGTCGATGCTGTTGAGCACATCGCCCATCTGCGCCGGCGTCATCTGTCCGCGCTCTACACGCTTGGACAGCAGCTTGTTGGCTTCCGACAGGCCCAGATCGAGGCCGGCCTGGTTGATGTCCTTCATCAGGATGGGGACACCGCGGTAGGCGGACTGGTAGGCGATGCCACCGCCCATGATGCCGGCACCCAGTACTGCGGCACGCTGAACTTTACGGTCGGCCTGTTTTTCCCAGTCCCGGGCCTTCTTGCCCAGCAACTGGTCGGAGAGGAATACGCCCACCAGCGCGGCGGCCACCGGTGTCACGGCGAGCTCGGCAAAGCCTTCGGCCTCGACCTTGAGCGCGTCCTCCAGGCCCATGCCGCGGGCTTTTTCGATGACATCAACGGCCTTTACCGGTGCCGGGTAATTCTTGCCGGCCTGCTGCTGCACCAGGGATTTCATGGTAAAGAAGGCCATCATGGCCTCGGTATCGTTGAGCGGCAGTGGGCTGCTTTTCGCCTGGCGGCGACCGGCATAGTCCAGCTTGCCGGCGATGGCGTGGTTCAGTGTGGACAGTGCCACCGCACGCAGTTCCTCGGGTGCGGCGACCGCATCGACGGCGCCCGCCTTAAGCGCCTTGTCCGCGCGTTGTTCAGTCGCGCCGGCAATCCAGGTGGCCGCCTCGTCGACGCCGATGATACGCGGCAGGCGCACGGTGCCACCCCAGCCGGGCAGGATACCCAGTTTGGTTTCCGGCAGGCCGACCTTGGCGGCCGTGCTCATGACCCGGAAGTCGCAGGCCAGGCAGATTTCGAAGCCGCCCCCCAGCGCAAACCCGTTGATGGCAACACAGCTCGGGAAGGGCAGATTCTGCAGGCGGTTCAAGTTGGCATTGTTGGCCGCCGTGAAGCCCTTGATCTCCTCGGGGCCGGCTCCGAAGATGCCGGTGAATTCGGTGATGTCGGCGCCGACAATGAACACGGGCTTGCCGCTGGTCACCAGCAGGCCCCGCAGGCCGCTCTGTGCCTCCAGCGCGTCGAGCGCTTCGGTGAGGCTGTTGACGGTGGTCTGGTCGAATTTGTTGACAGACTCACCCTTCAGGTCGAAATGCAGCTCGGCGATGTCGCCGTCAAGGCGGGTCACGGTGAGCGCGTCACTCTGGTAGATCATGTCGCTGTCCTGTGTGGGATGAACGGGGCTGGCTGCGGCCTTTCCGGCGCCGGGCCAGAGTCGATGCGAGGCGCCATTGTAGCGGTGAAAGCCGCAGGCGTGAACCGCAATGTTAACGCTGATAACACTGAAAAGCCATCGCCTCTCGCGCCCCAGCAGGGGCCGCTTGCCGGGCATCCCGCGGCGCTACAACGGCCAGACGATGAGCAGCAGCGGCAGGCTGACGGCGACCACCAGGGCTTCCAGCGGTAGCCCCAGGCGCCAGTAGTCGCCGAAGTGAAAGCCGCCCGGACCCAGAATCAGGGTGTTGTTCTGGTGGCCAATGGGCGTGAGAAAGGCGCAGGAGGCGCCGATGGCGACAGCCATCAGGAAGCTGTCGGGGTTTACCTCCAGGGCAGCCGCGGTGCCCAGCGCAATCGGACACATCACGGCGGCGGTGGCCGCATTGTTCATCAGGTCGGAGAGGAACATGGTGGTCACCAGTATGATGCCCAGCACCAGTATGGCGTTGCCCTGGGCCACCGACGTAAGCAGGAAGCGCGCGATCAGGTCTGCGGTGCCGGTTGAGGCCATGGCGCCCGCAACCGGTATCAGGGCCGCCAGCAGCACAATAACCGGCCAGTCGATGGCACTGTAGACCGAGCGCGGTGGCACCGTGCGCAGCGCCATGGAGGCGAGTACGCCGAGGGCGAATGAGATGGCCGCGGGCAGCAGCCCGAAGGCTGCGCCGCCCACGGCGAGCGTCATGATGACCGCTGCCATGACCGCCCTGCGCGGGCTGGGGATGCGCAGGTCACGCTTGGCCAGCGGCACGCAGCCGAAGTCACTGGCGAATTCCGAGGTGGCGTTCAGCGGACCCTGGATCAGCAGCAGGTCACCCGGTCGCAGGGGCAGGGCGCGCAACCGACTGCGGGAGCGGTGGCCTTCGCGGGATACGGCCAGCAGGTTGAGGCCGTAACGCGTGCGCAGCTGGATGTCTCTGGCAGAGCGCCCGACGGCTGCGGCGGCCGGCATGACGGCGAGCTCCGTCAGTACAATGTCCTCCCGCCTGTCCCCTTGCTCGCCCTCGTGCTCGACCTCCTCCTGCGCTTCGCTGTTGGGTGCGGCGGCTTCCGGCCCGCCGCTGTCACCGGTTGTGGACTCTGTGGCTGCCGGTTTCACCGATTCCTCAAGCTTCAGGTCCAACCGCGCCAGCACCTCTCCCAGGGTATCGGCGTTGGTTTCCAGTACCAGAATGTCATTCCCGCGGATCTGCCGGCCGCCGTAGGGGGTGTGCAGGCGCACCTCATTGCGAACCAGGCCGACCACCTGGGCGCCGGCATCGTCGAGCGCCGCTTCCACCTGTCGCAGGCTCATGCCTACGGCTTTGCTGCTTTCCGGGACACGTGCCTCGGTGAGGTAGGCCCCGGTGTCGAAATCGCCCGCGGCCTGCTGCTTGCGCGCCGGTACCAGACGCCAGCCCAGCAGCACGATAAACGCCACGCCGCAGAGCGCGACCGCCAACCCCACGGGTGTGAAGTCGAACATGGCAAAGGCATTGCCGCCGGCCTCGGCACGAAAACCGGAGACGATCAGGTTGGGTGGTGTGCCAATCATGGTGGTCATGCCACCGAGTATGGTGCCGAACGCCAGCGGCATCAGTGTCTGTCCCGGCGGCAGGTTGTGGCGGCGGGCCATCTGCAGGGCGACGGGCATCAGCAGCGCCATGGCGCCCACGTTGTTCATGAAGCCCGAGAGCAGCGCACCCAGCCCGACCAGTGCCGCCAGGCTGACCAGGGGCCCGGCACTGGCGGGCAGTGCGCGTCGGGCGATCACGTCCACGGCTCCCGTGGCCTGCAGACCGCGGCTAAGCACCAGCACGCAGGCCACGGTGATGACAGCGGGGTGACCGAAGCCGCTGAATGCCGCGTCTGGCGTCACCAGGCCGGCGAGCACACAGGCCAGCAGGCTGCCCAGGGCGACCATGTCATGGCGCCACCGGCCCCAGAGGAACATGCCCACCGAGGTCAGCAGTATCAGCAGTATCAGGCCCTGGTCGACACTCATCGCGACGGGTGGCGGATCAGCCTGGCTGCACGGAAGGCAGACTGTCGACGGTCTGCGCCACAACGGCGGCCAGGGCCTCGCCCTGTTCCTCCTGCAGAAAGTGCCCGGCGCCGGCTATCACCGGGTGCTCGACGCCACGGGCGCCGGGAACCCGCCGCTGGAACACCGGGGCCCAGGCGGCGGTCGCCGGGTCGCTGTCGCTGAATGCGGTGATGAAGGGCTGCTGCCATTGGCTCAGGAAGGCCCAGGTCTGGCGATTTTCAGGCGCGCCGGCCATATCGGCGTGAGTGGGTATCAGGCTGGGGAAAACCAGTGCACCGGCTTTGTAGCGCGGGTCCGGAAACGGCGCATCATAGGCCGCCAGCACGTCCGGGCTGAGTGGGGTACAGGAGACGGCGGCTATCACCCCGGACACATCGAGGTCATCGGCGTCCCGGGTGGCTGCAACCCATTGCTCCACGATCTCGCCCGGCCAGGGTGCGACCCCGTTGGGGGGTGGCTCACAGCCGGGCAGCAGGGTGTTCGCGGCCACCACCGCGCAGAAGCGCTCGGGCATGCGGGCGAGCAGAGACAGGCCGATGGGGCCTCCCCAGTCCTGACAGACCAACACTGCACCGGTAACATCCAGCGCACACAACAATTCACCGACCTGCGCGACGTGGCCGGCGTAGCTGTAGGCACTGCGTGCCGTGGGTTTGTCTGAGCGACCAAAACCAATCAGGTCCGGGGCGATACAGCGCAGTCCACGGCTGCTGAGTGCGTGGATCATGTGCCGATAGAGAAAGCACCAGCTGGGCTCGCCATGCAGCAGGAGCACGATGCGTCCGTCGCGCGGGCCCACATCCAGGTAGTGCATGCGCAGTTGCCCGTGGCGCTGATCAGACACCATCTGGTAATTCGGTGCCCAGGGAAAGCCGGGGAGATGGTCGAAACGGTGATCAGGCGTACGCAGAACGTCAGTCATGGCCGTGTGGGATCCTGTGTGAGTGCCCGGCAATGCTCCGGGTCGTAGCTGACCTGTGCGCGCTGGCGCGCGATGTCCGCGGCGGTTTGCCTTACGGCCTCCGCAACGGTTGGAGAGAGCGCCGTGGTTGCTTGCTGTGCCGGGGCGATCAGCCTTTCTGCGCTGACCGGGCAGCCCGCCTGTAACAGGAGGTCGGCGAAATTGTTGCGCGCTGGTAAATGCTGCGGCGATTGCATCAGCAGTGTGCGGTAGCGCTGCGCAGCGCCTTCGGTGTCTGCGTTCGCGCGGCGGGCATTGGCCGCCGCGAACAGCAGGTTCGGATTGTCTGGCCAGCGTGCCAGTGCTGCGTCCCAGATGGCCGCGACCAGCGCCGGCTCGAGCAGCGCCTCCTGCCCGGCAAGTTCACGTGCCAGGTTGTCGGCCGAGCCACTGGCTGGAATCTCCCCGGGGCGGGGAATGACCAGGCCCCAGTAGTCGGCATAGGCCCAGCTGGTGATGAACTGGCTCCAGCGCTCCAGCCGACGCTGTTCGGCCCCCGAGCGCAACAGCACACGTTGAGTCTCTGGCTGGTAGCCCACGACCACCGCGTAGTGCCAGCGCGGCAGCCACTCCCGCCCCAGATTCTGTAACACCAGTACCGGATTGCCGGCCTCAAGCTCCTCGAACAGTGCTGCGGGACGACCCTGCAGGGTGAATGGGATACGCCCGGAACGGCGCGTGGCGGCCAGCAGTTCCACTTGCAGGCTGCCGCCGCGGCCGGGCAGATAGACCTGCGGCACCAGGGCTTCCGGGGTGATGGCCACACCGCTGTGCACCAGCAGGGTGGCCAGTGCAGCGGGTCCGCACTGATACGTTTCCTGTGGAAAGAACGGCACTGTGGTGAGTTCGCTCGCAGCCTCGTCTGGCGGTTGGGCGGTGATCGTGGCGCAGGCGCTGAGCAGGGTTACCAGCGCGAGCGCCGCACTGCGAATCAAAGCTTACTGAAGACGTTGGTGACCCCGATCAGTTCCAACACCAGCAGCACCAGGAAGAGCGCGCCGAGCACTCCCAGCGCACCGCTGCCGGCGGGCAGCGCGTCCAGCTGTTGCGCCAGCTGCTGCAATTCGGCGTCGGACAGGGCGTTGATGCGCGCAAGGGTGTCTGCGGGGCTTACGCCCATCTCCAGCATATGCTGTTGAACGGTGTCGCTGGCCAGCGTGGCGCTGATCTGCGCCAGTTGCTCGCTCCGGCTCTGGTCGGCCAGGTGTTCTGCCGTGCCGATGATGGCGGCCTGCGCCGTTCCCACCGTGCTTGCCACCAGAAACGCGGTAATCTGCAACAGTACAAGCAATCGTGACGTCAGCATGTCGTATCCTTAGTGGAATGAATTCCGCTGTGAGTATAGGCAAAAACCGCCGCCCGGGTAAGGAAAATGCGTGCTTCCCACCGCGGGGCGACTTCGGGCCCCGCCGCGGCAGACCCGGCGGAAGCAAGCGTTTATACTCAAGAGTCGAGGCTTACAGGAGACCAGTGAATTGACGAGAGTGCCAGAAGGGCAGCCTGCAGCGGGCAAGACACAGGTGCCCATACGCGATGCGGCCACCGTGATTCTGGTGCGTGATCGCCTGTCACAGCCGCGGGTTTTGATGGGCAAGCGAGGCTCCCGCGCCGTTTTCATGCCAAGCAAATTCGTGTTCCCGGGTGGCGCCGTGGACCCCGCCGATGCCCGTGTGCCCATGGCGGGCCGGGTGGGGCCGGTGTGCGCACGCCGGTTGGCCGAGGCTGCTCCGCCGGAGCGGGTGCACGCCCTGCAGGCTGCTGCCGTGCGGGAAGTGTGGGAGGAATCCGGCCTGCTGCTGGGCGCGCCCGGTGACTGGCAGGGCACAGTGCCCCCGGACTGGGCCGACTTCAGTGCCAGGGCGCATCTGCCCTGTGCCGGCAACTTCCGTTACGTGTTTCGGGCAATTACCCCGCCGGGCGCGCCCCGACGGTTTGATGCACGTTTTTTTCTGGTTGATGCCGGCGCCGTTGTAGGTGACCCGGACGACTTTTCATACGCCTCTGACGAGTTGTCAGAATTGCAGTGGATTGACCTGGAGCAGGCCCGCAGCCTGGATCTGCCGCTGATTACCGAGGTGGTGCTGGGTGAAGTGGCCGACATCGTTACCCTGGAAGGGCCCCCGGAGTGCGTGCCCTGTTTCCGCCACGATGACGAGCAGCTGGAGATCCTGCGCCGGCGCGGCATGCGTTAGGGCGTCTGGCGAGTGGCTGCCCGATGCCGCCTGACGTCAGTGCAGCACCCGATCCGGGCGCATTTCGGCCTGCAGCTCGCCCTGCTTGGCCGTTGACTGCTGTTGTACGTATTTGCGCAGCCGGGTCACGACACTGCTCATCACATCAATGGTCTGGCTGATCTGATCCAGTGCCATGAGGACTTTTTCGCTGTTGCGCTGTGCTTCGTCTTGCTGGTCCATTGGCAGTCCTCGGGTACGGGGGCGACTCGCAGGCGGGCCGCCCCCGGGGTGATCAATCCCAGTTCAGCGCGCCGCCGGTCTGGTACTCGATCACACGGGTTTCAAAGAAGTTCTTCTCTTTGCGCAGGTCCATGATCTCGCTCATCCACGGGAAGGGATTCTGCACCCCCGGGAACTGCTCTGGCAGGCCAAGCTGCGAGAGGCGGCGGTTGGCGATAAAGTGCAGGTACTCTTCCATCATGGCCGCGTTCATGCCCAGCACGCCGCGCGGCATGGTGTCCCGCGCGTATTCGATTTCCAGCTGTGTGCCTTCCAGAATCATCTGAATCACTTCCTGCTGGAAGGCTTCGGTCCACAGATGGGGGTTCTCGAGCTTGATCTGGTTGATCACGTCAATGCCGAAGTTCAGGTGCATGGACTCGTCGCGCAGGATGTACTGGAACTGCTCCGCCACGCCGGTCATCTTGTTGCGCCGGCCCATCGACAGGATCTGGGTGAAGCCGCAGTAGAAGAAGATGCCTTCAGTGACGGCGTAGAACCCGATCAGGTTGCGTAGCAGGGTCTGGTCGTTCTCCACGGTGCCGGTCTTGAAACTGGGGTCCGACAGGTGATGTGTGTGACTGAGGCTCCAGGTGGCTTTCTTGGCCACGGAGGGAACCTCGCGGTACATGTTGAACACCTCGCCCTCGTCCATGCCCAGTGACTCGATGCAGTACTGGTAGGCGTGGGTATGGATCGCTTCCTCGAAGGCCTGGCGCAGCAGGTACTGACGGCACTCGGGGTTGGTGATCAGGCGGTAGATGCCCAGCACCAGGTTGTTGGCGACCAGTGAATCGGCCGTGGAGAAGTAGCCTAGGCTGCGTTTGACGATGCGCCGCTCGTCCTCGGACAGGCCGTCGGCGCTCTTCCAGGTGGACACGTCCGCCGTCATGTTGATCTCTTGTGGCATCCAGTGGTTGGCGCAGCCGTCGATGTACTTCTGCCAGGCCCAGTCGTATTTGAAGGGCACCAGCTGGTTGAGGTCCGCTCGGCAGTTGATCATGGCCTTCTCGTCGACTGACACCCGCGCTGCACCCATCTCAAGCTCTTCCAGCCCGGGTGCGACATCCAGCGCCTCCACGGCGCGCGCGGCGGCGGCCACGTTGGCCGCGGCCGTCGGTGCCACGACAGGAGCCGTGTCCTCCACAGCGGCGACGGGCGTGGCCTCCAGCGCCGGCGGCGGTGGTGGTGCCTTGGCCGGTGCCGGTGCTGTTTGCGTCTCGTCCTGGTGGTAGTCGTCCCAACTCAGCATGTACTGTTGTCCTTTTGCCGTCTCTGTTGTTTCAGGATATCTGTGGGCCCGGCCTACTGGCAGGCTTCACAGTCCGGGTCGTCCAGGGAGCACGCCGTGGGCACCGCGGCGGGTGCCGCCTGCACGGTCTGGCTGCCGGACGACACCTTGTTCAGGTTGCCGGTGCTGATGGTGGACTTCTCGGTCCCCGTGGCCGCCAGCGAACGCAGGTAGTAGGTGGTCTTCAGCCCGCTGTACCACGCCATGCGGTAAGTGACGTCGAGCTTCTTGCCACTGGCGTTGTTGATGTACAGGTTCAGCGACTGGGCCTGGTCGATCCATTTCTGGCGACGGCTGGCGGCATCCACCAGCCAGCGAGGCTCCACCTCGAACGCGGTGGCGTAAATGGCCTTCAGGTCCGCTGGTACGCGATCAATAGCCTGCACGCTGCCGTCGTAGTACTTGAGGTCATTCACCATGACGCCATCCCAGAGTCCGCGCGCCTTCAGGTCGTTCACCAGGTAGGGATTGACCACGGTGAACTCGCCGGACAGGTTGGATTTGACGTACAGGTTCTGGTACGTGGGCTCAATGGATTGCGATACGCCGGTGATGTTGGCGATGGTCGCGGTGGGTGCGATGGCCATCACGTTGGAGTTGCGCATGCCGCGCTCCTTCACCGCTGCACGCAGGCTGTCCCAGTCGAGGGATGTGCTGCGGTCGACCTGTATGTAATCGGCGCCGCGCTGTTCAATGAGGATATCCAGGGAGTCAATGGGGAAAATGCCCTGGCTCCAGAGCGAGCCCTCGTAGCTGGAGTAGGCCCCGCGCTCGGCCGCCAGCTCACTGGAGGCCTCGATGGCGTAGTAGCTGATGGCTTCCATGGACCGGTCGGCAAAGGCGACGGCCTGCTCGGAACCATAGGCGATATGCTGGCGGTAGAGCGCGTCCTGGAAGCCCATCAGTCCCAGGCCCACCGGGCGGTGGCGTAGATTGGAGCGTTCCGCCTGCGGCACCGAGTAGTAGTTGATGTCGATCACGTTATCCAGCATGCGAACGGCAGTGCGCACCGTCCTGCGCAGCTTGTCGAGGTCGAGGCCGTTTTCGCCGACGTGCTGTGGCAGGTTGATGGAGCCGAGGTTGCACACGGCAATCTCGTCCTTGCTGGTGTTCAGTGTGATTTCCGTGCACAGGTTGGAGGAGTGCACAACACCCACGTGTTGCTGCGGTGAGCGCAGGTTGCAGGGGTCCTTGAAGGTCATCCAGGGGTGGCCGGTTTCAAACAGCATGGCCAGCATCTTGCGCCACAGGTTCTGCGCGCGCAGGGTCTTGTGCAGTTTCAGTTTGCCGGCGCGTGCCTGCTCCTCGTACCACGTGTAGCGCTCTTCGAAGGCACGGCCATACAGGTCGTGCAGGTCTGGCACATCGTTGGGCGAGAACAGGGTCCACTCGCCATCGTCGAAGACCCGCTTCATGAACAGGTCGGGGATCCAGTTGGCGGAATTCATGTCGTGGGTGCGGCGGCGGTCGTCGCCGGTGTTCTTGCGCAGCTCGACGAACTCCTCGATGTCCAGGTGCCAGGTTTCCAGGTAGGCGCACACTGCGCCTTTGCGCTTGCCACCCTGGTTGACGGCCACCGCCGTATCGTTCACCACTTTCAGGAACGGCACCACGCCCTGGCTTTTGCCGTTGGTGCCCTTGATATAGGAGCCGAGTGCACGCACCGGTGTCCAGTCGTTGCCGAGACCGCCGGCGAATTTGGACAGCATGGCATTGTCCTGGATGGCGCCAAAGATGCCGTGCAGTTCGTCGGGCACCGTGGTCAGGTAGCAGGAGGACAGCTGTGGCCGCAATGTGCCCGCATTGAACAGGGTCGGGGTGGAGCTCATGTAGTCGAAGGACGAGAGCAGCTGGTAGAACTCGATGGCCCGTGCCTCCCGGTCGGCCTCGGCAACGGCGAGTCCCATGGCAACGCGCATGAAGAACACCTGGGGCAATTCGATACGCACATCGTTGCTGTGGATAAAGTAGCGGTCGTAGAGGGTTTGCAGACCGAGATAGGTAAACTGCAGGTCGCGCTCCGGCAACAGGGCCTGACCGAGGCGCTCCAGATCGAACTGGGCGAGCTTCGGGTCCAGCAGTTCCAGTTCCACGCCGCGTTGAATGTAGGCGGGTAGTGCCCGGGCGTAGAGCTGGTTCATGTCGCCCTGGGTCGCAGACTGTGCAACGCCGAGGAAATTGAGGGCTTCGGCGCGCAGGTTGTCGCAGAGCAGGCGCGCGGCGACATACGTGTAGTTGGGCTCCTTCTCGATCATGGTGCGGGCAGTAATCACCAGGGACGTGGCCAGTTCCGCAGCGGTGACGCCGTCGTACAGATTGCGCAGCGCCTCATCAATGATCTGTGTGCTGCTGACGTCGGTCAGGTTGCTGCAGGCCTCGGTGACCACCGTGTGCAGACGCTCCAGATCCAGCGGAGCACGGCTGCCGTCGGCCTGGATTACGGTGATATTCCCGGCGGCTTCCTGGGCCGCCGGCGACAGTGCCTTCCGCGCGGCCCGCTTGCGCGCCTGCTCTTCGCGGTAAATGACGTAGTCGCGCGCGATCTTGTGCTCTCCGGCTCGCATCAGCGCCAGTTCCACCTGATCCTGAATGTCCTCGATGTGCACGGTGCCGCCGGAGGGCATACGGCGGCGGAACGTGGCCGCCACCTGGTCAGTCAGCTTCGCCACGGTTTCATGGATGCGGCTGGACGCCGCCGCAGTGCCACCCTCAACGGCAAGGAAGGCCTTGGTGATGGCGACGGATATCTTGCTCTCCTCGAACGACACCACCATGCCGTTGCGCTTGATGACGCGCAGCTGGCCGGGGGCGGTGGCAGCGATACTGGCGGGAACCGGGGTGGTCTCGGCACCGGTCTGGGTGCCGGTGGTGCTGGTGAGGGTGGTTTCGGTGTGCATAGCGTCTCCGTACGGCGCGGGGCGGGCAGCCTTATTGTGTGGTCGAGGCCCCACATGTTGGGGTATCCGGGAGGATAAAGCACAAGATAAAGCGACCCTGCCGGCAATGCAAGGCCGCAAGGCTGGGTTTATGTTGTGGATAAGTTGTGGGTGAAGCGGTAGGTCTGTACCCACTTACCCCGCAGGCCGCAATGAGCTTGAAGTTGCCCTTGCGCGACGTGAAGCAGCGCGGTTCAGAGGCGCGAGTAAATAAATTCTTCTAAGAATTTTTGCGTTTAGGCGCCCCGGTTATTAGCCGCCCTGCAGCAGAAACTCCAGCAGCGCCTTCTGGGCGTGCAGCCGGTTTTCCGCCTCGTCCCAGATCACCGTATCCGGCGCATCCATGAGCCCCGCGCTGATCTCCTCGCCGCGATGGGCCGGCAGACAGTGCAGGTAGAGGGCATCGCTGGCGGCGTGCGCCATCAGGGCTTCGTTCACCTGGTAGGGTGCAAACTGGCGCGCGCGGGTCTGCTGTTCTTTTTCCTGGCCCATCGAGGCCCAGACATCGGTCACCACGAGGTCGGCGCCGCGCACTGCCGTAACCGGGTCATGACTGAGCTCCACCCGGTCGCGGTTGTCGCGCAGCAGGTCGGCGCGGGGTTCAAATCCGGGGGGGCAGGCGATGCGCAGCTTGAAGTCGAACTGCCGTGCGGCGTTGATATAGGACTGGCACATATTGTTGCCGTCGCCGACCCAGGCGGCGGTCTTGCCCGCCATGGGGCCCCGGTGCTCCTGCCAGGTCTGCATATCCGCCAGCAGCTGGCAGGGGTGGAAGTCATCGGTGAGCGCGTTGATCACGGGCACCGAGGAGTGGGCCGCAAAGCGTTCCACGATGTCGTGGCCGAAGGTGCGGATCATCACCACATCCACCATGGAGGAGATCACCCGTGCGCTGTCTTCCACGGGTTCGCCGCGGCCCAGTTGGGTATCCTGGGGTGACAGGAACATGGCATGCCCGCCGAGCTGTGCCATGCCGGCCTCAAAGGAGACGCGGGTGCGGGTCGAGGACTTGGCAAAGATCATCGCCAGCACCTTGCCCGGGAAGCGACGCTGGTCGGCGCCCGCGCGGTGCCCCTGTTTCAATTCGCTGGCGCGATTGATCAGTGACTGCAATTCGTCGGGGCTGAAATCGAGCAGGGTTAGGAAGTGCCGGGGTGACGCCATGAGAGTTTCCTGCTAAAGCGCTGGTCCGGGCTTCAATCGAAGTCCCGGATCAATGTATTGAGGCCTGCGGCCAGTTCGTCCAGCTGTGCGTCGCTGCAGATCAGCGGCGGCAGCAGGCGGATAGTGTCGCCCGCTGTGACGTTGATGAGCAGCCCCGCTGCCAACGCACGTTGTACCAGGTCGCCACATTCACGGCGCAACTGCACACCGATCATCAGGCCGCGACCGCGTATCTCGACCAGGTTGTCGCAACCCTGCAGGGCCGCTTCCAGCCGCTGCCGCAGGTGTGCGCCCGCCGCGGTGGCCCGTTTCGCCAGCCCTTCATTGACCACCGTATTCACCACGGCAAGCCCGGCCGCACAGGCCAGCGGGTTGCCGCCGTAAGTGGAGCCGTGGTGGCCTGCCCTGAACACGGTTGCTGCCGGGCCGTGGGCCAGGCAGGCGCCGATGGGCACGCCATTGCCCAGCCCCTTGGCGGTGGTGATCACATCCGGCACCACACCCATACCCTGGCAGGCGAAATAGTGGCCGGCCCGGCCGTTGCCGCATTGCACTTCGTCGAGCATCAGCAGCCAGCCCCGAGCGTCGCAGAGTGCGCGCAGGCCCTGCATGAACGCCGTGTCCGCGACCCTGATACCGCCTTCGCCCTGAATCGGCTCCACCAGTATTGCCACCACGTCCGGGTTGTTGGCGGCGATTTGCTGCACGGCCGCCAGGTCGTTCAGGGGCGCTCGTATAAAGCCCGATACCAGCGGTTCAAAGCCCGCCTGGATCTTGCGGTTGCCGGTGGCGCTGAGGGTGGCGAGGGTGCGGCCGTGGAAGGCGTTCTCGAACACGATGACCGCGGGCTTTTCCACGCCGCGCTGGTGGCCGTACAGCCGGGCCAGTTTGATGGCGGCTTCATTGGCTTCCGCGCCGGAGTTGCAGAAGAAGGCGGTCTCCATGCCGGAGACGGCCGTCAGGGCGTCGGCCAGCGCCTCCTGCGCAGCAATGTGGTAGAGGTTCGAGGTGTGCAGCAGGCACCCCGCCTGGCGCTGTACGGCCTCGGTCACGGCGGGATGTGCATGGCCCAGGTTGGTGACGCTGATGCCGGACAATGCATCCAGATAGCGTCGGCCATCGGTGTCCACCAGGTAGACACCTTCGCCGTGACTGAAGGTCACGGGCAGCCTTGCATAGGTTTGCATCAACGCGGACACCGGCTTTTCTCCCCAATGGCAGGGCCCGCTCAGGGGCCCAGAAACGCAAAAAGGCAGCGCTAGCTGCCTGTCAGACCGTGATATTAGCGGCATTGCGAGAGCTTGGCAATTGCCTTGCCGCGACCCGGTCAGCCTACCGCGCCCCGTACAGCCTGCCCGTATCATGCCTGCGTTTTCTCCCCGGATCGGGTAAACTTCCGCCTTCGCAATGGGTCCAACACGCACCCCCAACACAGGCATGGAACACTATGGATATTCTCGACACGATCAAGGAGCAGATTCAGAGCAACAGCATTTTGCTGTACATGAAAGGCTCCCCCAACCAGCCGCAGTGCGGGTTTTCCGCGCAGACTGTACAGGCCCTGATGGCCTGCGGTGAGCGCTTCGCCTACGTGGATGTACTGTCCAACCCCGATATTCGCGCCAACCTGCCCAAGTACGCGAACTGGCCGACCTTCCCGCAGTTGTGGATCAACGGCGAACTCATCGGTGGTTGCGATATCGTCACCGAGATGCACGCCAGCGGTGAACTGCTGGCGCTGGTCAAGGAAGCCGCTGCCGCCCAGAGCGCCAGCTGACGCCGGGCGCGGCCCGGACCCCGGGCCTCAGCGCCCGTCACCGGCGAGGCACTGCCTGATGCGGTACTCCACCAGTGGCAGGCGGTCGTTTCCGAAATACATGTCCGACCCGTTGATGAACAGCGTCGGAGAGCCGTAGCCACCCCGTTCCACCAGCTCATCGGTGTTGGTGCGCAGCAGTGCCTTGTAGTGGGGGTCGCGGGTCGCAGCCAGCGTCGCTGCCGGGTCCAGACCCACATCCGCAGCCAGCTGCGCGAGTACGTCCTGCTGCGAGATGTCCCGGTTGTCGCCCCAGTAGGCGGCGAACACGGCCTCTGACCAGGGTACCAGCAGCCCCTGTTCGGCAGCGAACAGGGCGCCGCGCATCGCGCCTGCCGAGTTCACCGGGAACACGTCCGGGTGACGGATGGTGAGGCCACAATACTCCGCCCAGTCCGCGAGGTCTTTCTGGTAGTGGCCCAGGCGGCGGGGATTGTTGAACATGCTTTCCCGGGCCGCATACAGCCCCTGGTTGACCGCATTGAACACCCCGCCGACGAGGATCGGGCGCCAGTCGACCGCGATGCCCAGGTCGCGGCACAGGGGTTGCAGGCGGTGGAAGGCGAGGTAGGTCCAGGGGCTGGAACAGTCGTAGAAGCATTCGAGGGTGGGCAGGTCGTTCATGGGGGCTCCTGTGCGGTCTGTCAGCAGATTAGCACACCCGCCCCGGGCTTCAGGTATAATCGGCAGCGAAACAGGCACGGGAAGCGGAATGAGCATTGAGCATTACATGCAGGAGCTGGGGAGCGCGGCGCGCGCCGCCTCGCGACAGCTGGCGGCGTCGAGTACGGCGCAGCGCAATGCCGCCCTGCTGGCGACCTGCGAGGCGCTGGATGCTGCCCGCGACAGCCTGGCGCAAGCCAATGCCGAGGACCTCGCCCGGGGTCGCGAGCGCGGGCTCGATGCGCCGCTGCTGGATCGCCTGGAGCTCACCCCGGCGCGGATCGATGCCATGCTGCAGGGTTTGCAGCAGGTGGCGGCGCTTGCCGACCCGGTGGGCAGCATCAGTGACGTCAACCGCATGCCGAGCGGCATCCAGGTCGGCCGCATGCGGGTGCCGCTGGGGGTGATCGGCATCATTTACGAGTCGCGCCCCAACGTCACCGTGGAGGCGGCCAGTCTCTGCCTGAAGTCGGCGAATGCCACGATCCTGCGCGGCGGGTCCGAGTCGCTGGCCTCTAACCGTGCGATCGCCGCCTGTATCGCCTCGGGGCTCAGGCAGGCGGGTCTGCCGGCTGCCGCGGTGCAGGTCGTGGAAACCGCCGACCGGGCTGCGGTGGGTGCGCTGATCGGCATGCCCGAGTATGTGGATGTGATCATCCCCCGCGGTGGCAAGAGCCTGATTGAGCGCATCAGCCGCGACGCCCGCGTGCCGGTGATCAAGCACCTCGACGGCGTCTGCCATGTATACATCGATGCCGGCGCAGACCACGACATGGCGGTGGCCATTGCGGTGAATGCCAAGACTCACCGCTACGGCACCTGTAACACCATGGAAACGCTGCTTGTCGCGGCGGGAGAGGCGCCGGTATTGCTGCCGCGCCTGGCCGAGGCCTTCGCCGCCAAAGGTGTCGAACTGCGGGGCTGTGCCCGCAGCAGCGCCATCCTGCCGGGCGTGCAGGCCGCCACTGAACAGGACTGGTTTGAGGAATACCTGGCGCCCGTGCTTGCCCTGCGCATCGTTGACGGGCTTGATGACGCCATTGCGCACATCAATCATTACGGGTCACAGCACACCGACAGCATCGTCACGCAGCACCACGGACGCGCCATGCGGTTCCTGCGAGAAGTGGATTCCAGCTCTGTCATGATCAATGCCTCAACGCGCTTTGCCGATGGATTTGAATACGGACTGGGTGCGGAAATCGGTATTTCCACCGACAAGCTGCACGCCCGCGGGCCGGTGGGTCTGGAAGGCCTGACATCGCGCAAGTACGTGGTATTTGGCGAGGGGCAGGTTCGCTGTTGACGCTGCCCGAGGCCAGTGTCGCTCCGGTTGCCATCCTTGGCGGGACTTTCAACCCGATACACAATGGGCACCTGCGCTCTGCGCTGGAACTGGTCGAGCGCCTTGGCTTTGCCCGGCTGCACCTGATGCCCTGCGCCACGCCGCCGCATCGCGATGCGCCGGATTGCCCGGCGACGCGCCGTGCCGACATGGTGGAGCTGGCGATCCTGGGTGAACCCCGCCTGTGCTGTGACCGTCGTGAACTGGCGCGCAGCGGGCCCTCGTGGACGGTCGACAGCCTGCAGGAACTGCGCGCTGAATATGGGCCACAGCGCAGCCTGAGTCTGGTGCTGGGCTGCGATGCGCTGCTCGGCCTGGATCGCTGGCATCGCTGGCAGGCGCTGCTCGACTTTGCGCATATTGTGGTGATCGCGCGGCCCGGCTGGCAGTTGCCCGAGCAGGGTGCAGTGGCAGACTGGCTGACGCGGCACAGGGCGGCGGAGCCCTCGGCAGTGCAGCAACACCCTGCCGGAGCGGTGCTGGTGCTGGAACTGCGGCCCCTGGACATTTCCTCAACCGAGATTCGTGCCCTGTGCGCTGCGGGGCGTTCCCCGCGTTACCTGCTCCCTGAGCCGGTACTGGACTATATTGAAAAGCACCAGCTGTACGCGGCTGGCATCGATTTCTGAACTGGAGAGAACAACACCGGATGCAAGCCGAAAACCTGAAAGAACTCGTCATCAATGCCCTGGATGAGCTGAAGGCGGTCAACACCGTCACCCTGGATGTGAGAGACCTGACTGACGTCATGGATTACCTGGTCATCGCCAGTGGCACCTCCAACCGGCACGTCAAGTCCCTCGCGGATAATGTCTGCATGGAAGCCAAAAAAGAAGGCATCCGCCCGCTGGGGGTTGAGGGCGAAAACCCGGGCGAATGGGTTCTGGTGGATTTCGGTGATGTGGTGGTGCATGTGATGCTGCCCGCGACCCGCGATTTCTATGACCTTGAGCGGCTCTGGGTCGATACCGGGCAGAGTGGTTGATGCGTCTGACGGTCATTACCGTGGGCGGCAAAATGCCTGCCTGGGTCAACGAAGGTGTCGCGGACTACAGCCGCAGGCTGCCTCGGGAGATTCGCCTGGAGTGGCGTGAGTTGCCCCTGGCCCGGCGTGGACGCGATACCAGCCCGGAGCAGCTCCGGCTGCGCGAGGGCGAACAGATTCTCAAGGCGCTGCCCGAGGGCGACCGGGTCATTGCACTCGATGTGCGTGGCGCCGCGTGGAGCACTGAGCAACTCGCAGAGGAACTCAGTGACTGGCAGATGGCGGGGACCCATGTCAGCCTGCTGATTGGTGGTCCAGACGGTCTGTCGCAGGACTGCCTGCAGCGCGCTCAGCAGCGCTGGTCACTGAGCGCGCTCACCCTGCCGCACCCTCTGGTGCGCGTGGTGCTTGCAGAACAGCTGTACCGGGCTTGGACAATCACTGCCGGGCACCCGTATCATCGCGCCTGACGCACCAGCCAGCCACCTCGCGGGCCCTGCACGACATGCCACAGCACATTCCTCTTAAGGACCCCGGCGGTGAAGCCCGCCTGTTCATTACCCGGATCCTGTTTTCAGTGCTGCTGGTGCTGGCCTTGCTGGGCGTGATACTGGCGCGGTACTACGACCTGCAAATCAATGATTACGAGATCTATCGTACCCAGTCCGACCGCAACCGGGTGCAATTGCAGCCCCTGCCCCCCAAACGCGGCCTGATCTACGACCGCAACGGCGTGCTGCTGGCCGACAACCGGCCCAGCCATATCCTGTCCATCGTCCGCGAGCGCGTGGAGGATCTCGATGCCACGCTGGCGGAGTTGCAGGCGCTGCTGCCCATTTCGGAGTCCGACCTCGAAAACTTCCAGCAGAAGCTGCAGCGTCGTCGTCCCTACGAGGCGGTGCCCCTGCGTTTTCGGCTGACCGAGGAAGAGCGCGCCCTGTTGGCGGTGAACCGGCACCGCATGCCGGGTGTCACAGTGGATGCGCAGCTGGTGCGGCACTATCCGCATGGCCCCCTGTTCTCCCATGCGGTGGGGTATGTCGGGCGGATCAATGAGCAGGAGGCGCAAAGCCTGGATGAGCGCGACTACCGCGGCACCTTTCATGTGGGCAAGGTGGGCGTGGAGAAATTCTACGAAGACCTGCTGCACGGGGAGGTGGGGTATCAGAATGTGGAGACCAATGCGCATGGACGTGTGCTGAGGGTGCTGGAGCGCTTCGACCCGGTACCGGGTGCGGATATCACGCTGCACCTGGACTTTGAGCTGCAGCAGACCGCGCTGGAGGCGCTGGGTGAACAACGCGGCGCCGTGGTCGCCATCGATCCCTGGACCGGCGGCGTGCTGGCACTGGTTTCCACCCCGGGCTTCGATACCAACCTGTTCGTCAACGGCATCAGTTCTGCGGATTACCAGGCGCTGCGCAATTCCCCGGACGTGCCCCTGTTCAACCGCGCCATACAGGGCCAGTACCCGCCGGGCTCCACGGTGAAGCCAATGATGGCCATGGCAGGGCTGCAGGCGGGGCTGGTGACGCCGGAAACCACCGTCCCGGACCCCGGCTGGTACAGCCTCCCGGGAGACTCCCGCCGCTATCGCGACTGGATCCTGAAGATCCGTGGCACAGGGCATGCCCCCCGTGTGGACATGCACATGGCCGTTGCAGAGTCCTGCGACGTCTACTTTTACGACCTCGCCCGGCGTCTCACGATAGACCGCATGCACGAGTACCTCTCTGGTTATGGCCTCGGCAAGCGCACCCAGGTGGACACAACCAACGAGCGCCCCGGTGTGCTGCCCTCCACCCGCTGGAAGCGTGACGCCATGAACCAGCCCTGGTACCCGGGAGAAACCCTGAGTGCCGGGATCGGTCAGGGCTACATGCTGGCGACACCCATGCAACTGGCGGCGGCGACCAGTGTTCTCGCCACCCGTGGGCAGTGGCGCACGCCGCGCCTGCTGCGCAGCGTGGCGGGCCAGGAACTGCCGAATGAACCTGTCGAGACACTATCGGCCCCCCCGGCCTACTGGGAGGCGGTGCACGAATCCATGCGGGCAGTCGTGCACAGTGCCCGGGGCACGGCGCGCAAGATCGGCGAGGGTATACGCTACGAAATGGCCAGTAAAACGGGTACTTCACAGGTCATCGGCATTGCGCAGAATGCGATTTACGTGGAGGCCGATGTGGCCGAACGGCACCGCAACCACGGGCTGTTCATCGCCTTCGCGCCCTACGAGGCGCCCACCATTGCCGTCGCAGTGATTGTGGAGAATGGCGGCGGGGCCTCCGCGGCCTCGCCCATCGCCCGGGCCGTGCTGGACGCCTGGCTGGTCGATGACCCCGAGCCAGTCGACGGGGTGGCAGAGGAGCAGACCGATGGGTGATTACGTCCGCCAGCTACAGCTCCCGGGTGAGAGTTCTGATTTCTCACGCAGACAGCCCCTGGCCCTGCGCCTGCACCTGGACCTGCCGCTGTTGCTGTTGCTGGCGCTGCTCACCGGCTTCGGCCTGTTTGTGCTCTACAGTGCGTCGGGCCAGAAAATGCCGGCGCTTATCCGCCAGGGGCAGTACTTCCTGCTCGCCTACTGTGTCATGTTCGCGGCGGCGCAGATCGACCTCAAGCGCTACCAGCGCTGGTCCCCCTGGTTTTATCTGTTGGGTGTGCTGTTGCTGGTGGGGGTGATATTTTTTGGCGTGGGGGCCAAGGGAGCCCAGCGCTGGCTGTCGGTGGGTGGATTCCGTTTTCAGCCCTCGGAAATCCTCAAGCTGGTGATGCCGCTGACCGTGGCCTGGTACCTGTCATCCCGCGCGTTACCGCCGCGTTTCAAGTACGTGCTGGCCTGCCTGTTGCTGGTGGCCCTGCCCTCGGTGCTGATCCTGCTGCAGCCGGATCTCGGCACCGCCCTGCTGATAGCCGCCAGCGGGCTTTTTGTGCTGTTCATGGCGGGCATAGGCTGGGCTTACATCGTGGGGGCCTTCGTCCTGGCCTGTCTCTCCGCATGGCCGGTGTGGATGTATGTGCTGAAGGACTACCAGAAACAGCGCATCCTCACCCTGCTCAACCCGGAGAGCGACAAGCTGGGCGCTGGCTGGAATATTATCCAGTCGAAAACCGCCATAGGTTCCGGTGGCTGGGAGGGCAAGGGGTGGCTCAACGGCACCCAGTCCCAACTCGACTTTCTGCCGGAAAGCCATACCGATTTCATCATTGCGGTGCTTGCGGAAGAGTTCGGCATGCGCGGCGTGCTGGTACTGATCGCGCTGTATCTGCTGATCGTCCTGCGCGGTTTCTGGATTGCCGTGAACGCGAAGAGCAATTTCGGCTGTATGGTTGCGGGCAGCATCACCCTGACGTTTTTCGTCTACATCTTTGTTAACATGGGCATGGTCGCCGGCCTGTTGCCGGTGGTGGGTGTGCCGCTTCCCCTGGTCAGCGCCGGAGGGACGTCCGTGGTCACACTGATGGCCGGTTTTGGCGTGCTGATGGCCGTGGCTACCAGCGATTCGGGCCGGCGATGACAAGGCAGTGTATTGGTGAGAATCAGCGCATGACGAAAGCGATGGCCGTTCGGCTGCTGGCCCTTTGGTGTGGGTGGCAGGCGGCAGCTGCCAGCGCGGGCTACGGGGACCTCCCGGCCGCGCGGGCACTGGTGGACGAGCTGGTGGAAGAGCGCGGCCTGGATCGCGATCACCTGCTTCAGGTGATGGCCAGCGCAGAGCGCCAGGAACGCATCCTGGAGGCCATGTCGAGGCCTGCGGAGCGGGTCAAGCCCTGGTATGAGTACCGGCAGATTTTCCTGAACGAACAGCGGGTGACCGAAGGCCTGGCGTTTTACCGCACACACGAGGCCACATTCCGCCGCGTGCAGGCGGAACTGGGTGTTCCGCCCGAGATTGTGCTGGCCATCCTCGGTGTTGAAACGTCCTATGGCCGCATCACCGGCAGTTATCGCGTGCTGGATGCGCTTGCCACATTGGCCTTCGACTACCCCCGTCGCTCCTCGTATTTCAGGAAGGAGCTGAAGAACTATCTGATCCTGACCGCCGAACAGCAGCTGGACCCGCTCGCGATGCAGGGCTCGTATGCCGGCGCGATGGGTTACGGGCAGTTCATGCCCAGCAGCTATCGGAGTTACGCCATTGACTTTGACGCTGATGGCCGCATTGATATCTGGAATAACCCGGTGGATGGTATTGGCAGCGTGGCCAACTATCTGCGTCGCCACGGCTGGCGCAGCGGCGAGGGTGTCGTGGTGCCTGCGGCGGCCTCCGCCGAGGTACCTGAAGCATGGTTTGGGCTGGGTCTGGTGCCCAAGCGCCGCGTGGACGAACTGAAGGTCGGCGGCCTGCGCGCCAGGGCACCGCTGGAAGACGAGACACTGGTGACACCGGTACGTCTGGAGTTGGAGGAAGGGTATGAATACTGGCTGGGTCTGCACAATTTCTACGTCATCACGCGCTACAACCACAGCGCCATGTACGCCATGAGCGTGTACCAGTTGAGTCAGCGCCTGGCGGCGGGGCTGGTTCAGTGAGCCGGGGTGGTCTGCTGGTTGTTGCGGGTCTGGCCCTGGTGCTGGCTGGCTGCGCCACGCGGGGTCCGGAGGTGGTCACCGTGCCCGGCGAGCCACCCGCGCCGACAGGTGCCTTGATCAAGGACGGTGCGCCCCTGCGCACGATTCACCCCGATGATGTGCTCGATGCCGTGCCACGTCCCGACCCGATCCTTATCGTGGGGAATTTCAGTCCCTACACCGTGAATGGCGAGACCTATGAAGTGCTCGACAGCTTCACGAATTACCGCGAGCGCGGTATAGCGTCCTGGTACGGCACCAAGTTCGACGGCCAGAAAACCAGCAACGGCGAGATTTTCGACCTCTATTCCGCGTCGGCCGCCCACAAGACCCTGCCGATTCCCTGCTTTGCCCGCGTGACCAATCTGGCCAATGGGCGCAGCATGATCGTGCGCGTGAATGACCGCGGCCCCTTTCACAGCGACCGCCTGATAGACCTGTCCTACGGTGCAGCGGTCAAGCTCGGCTTCATGGAGGTAGGCACCGCGCCGGTCGAGGTGGAGGTTATCAACCTGGCGGGCATTGACGACCGCCGCAACAATCCTGCCGGGCACTATCGGTACGTACAGCTGGGTGCGTTCGGTTCAGAGTCGGCAGCGCAGCGGTTGCGTATTGAGCTGGCGGCGCTGGTGACCTCGCCCATCGCGGTGAGCCCGGTAGAAACCGGCAGTGGCCGCCTGTACCGGGTGCGCATTGGCCCAGTGGCAGCCAATGACGATATCCTGCAACTGCAGCAGCGCCTTGAGGCGAGCGGCTACAGTGGTACGCAATTGCTGCCCTGACGAGGCGGGGCGCGCCGTCCTCACGGTGCGTTCTGCTCCATCCATGTTCCAACCTTTCAGGCCTGATACGTTATGACGCGTTTTGTATGTTCTCTTTTGCTTGTTCTTGCTTCCGGTTTTGCGCAGGCGGCCATCGTGCCCGCGCCGCCGCAGGTGGCGGCCGAGGCCTATTTGCTGATTGATGCCGACACTGGTGCGGTGCTGGCGGAGGGCAATGCCGACGAGCCGCGCCCACCCGCCAGCCTGGTCAAGATGATGACAGCTTATGTGCTCGCCGGTGAAATAGAGTCCGGTCGTGTATCGGCAGACGATATGGTGACGGTCAGCCGGAATGCATGGTCGCAGAATCCGGTATTCAATGGTTCCTCGCTGATGTGGATTGAACCCGGCAAGGACGTGTCCATTCGGGACCTGGAGCACGGCATCATCATATCTTCGGGCAACGACGCCACGGTGGCGGTGGCGGAGCATCTCGCCGGCAGCGAGGAGGCTTTCGCCGACATGATGAACAGTTATGCCAAGGCATTGGGCATGACCAATTCGCATTTCGCGAACTCCCACGGGCTGCCTGCCGAAGGGCAAGTGGTGACGGCGCGGGACCTGGCCAAACTGTCCGCCGCCATGATCAATGATTTTCCGGAGCACTACTCGCTCTACAAGAAGCGCGAGTTCACCTACAACAATATTCGCCAGTACAACCGGAATTCCCTGCTCGGCGAGGATCCCTCGGTGGATGGCATCAAGACCGGCTACACGAAAGAAGCGGGATACGGGCTGGTAGCCTCGGCGGAACGTGACGGCATGCGCCTGATTTCCGTGGTGCTGGGAACGCGCAGTCCAACGGCGCGCAAAAACGAGACACGGGGCCTGCTGAACTACGGCTTCCGATTCTTCGAGACGGTGGAGCTGTTCACCGCCGAGCAGGAACTGGCGCAGCCGCGCGTCTGGAAAGGGTTGCAGGATAGCGTCGCAGTCGGTGTGCTGGAGGCTGCGCGGGTCACACTGCCCCGTGGACAGCGCGAGGCAATGGAGACGGTGGTCGAGCTGGACACCACGCTCGTGGCGCCCATTGCCCGCGGTGACCAGGTGGGTACGGTGCGCCTGACCCAGGGCGATGACACTGTGTTTGAGGCACCGGTTGTGGCGCTGGCATCTGTTGAGCAGGCGGGGTTCTTTGCCCGCGTGTGGGACAGTATCCGCCTCTGGTTCAGTCAGCTGTTCAGCGTCGAGGGCTGAGTTCACCATGACAGCGCAGGAGCCGCCTAAAATCGAGTTTCCCTGTGAGTACCCGATCAAGGTGCTGGGGCGCAGCTCGGAGGATTTCCGCAGCCTCATCGTGACCGTCTTCGAGCGTCATGCGCCCGGGTTTGACCAGGAGACCATCGTCGTGAAAGGCAGCAGCAAAGGCACGTTTACCTCATTGACGATCACCATCACGGCGACAGGTCCGGAGCAGCTGCGCGCACTGCACCAGGACCTGATGGCGACCGGGCAGGTGCAGATGGTGATTTAGTCCGATGGACATACTCTGTCGTCGCTTGCCGGGCGCTGCTGACTACCTGGCGACGCTCGAGGCGATGAAAGCATTCACCGACAGCCGTGACGCCGCCACACCGGATGAACTGTGGCTGCTGCAACACCCCAGGGTCTTCACCCAGGGGCAGGCCGGCAAGGCGGAGCATGTGCTGGCGCCTGGCGACATTCCGGTGATTCAGGTCGACCGTGGCGGACAGGTGACCTACCACGGACCCGGCCAGTGGGTACTCTATCTGCTGGTGGATTTGCGGCGCCGCGGTCTCGGCGTCCGGCAACTGGTTACCCTCATTGAGCAGGGCATCGTCCAGGTGCTTGCAGCTTACGGTATCGAAGGCGCGCCGCGCGCTGATGCCCCCGGGGTCTATGTGCAGGGTGACAAGATTGCCTCGCTCGGCCTGCGCGTGCGCCGCGGCTGCAGTTATCATGGCCTGGCGCTGAATGTCGATCTCGATCTGGAGCCTTTCCTGCGCATCAATCCCTGCGGCCACCAGGGCCTGCGGGTGACGTCCATGGTGCAGTGCCTTCCGGAAGCGCGCGCGCCGGCAATGGAGGATGTCGGTGATGCGCTGCTCGAGGCGCTTCGCGAACAGCTGGAGGCGGCTACCAGCGCACCCGGAGTTCGCTGAACGGCCGCCTCGGAGGCCAGTGGACAGGTGTCCTGCTCCACGGCCGCTAGCCGATCGCGCTCAGCGACGTACCGGGCGTTTCTGTAGTTTCCGCTGCAGCGTGCGGCGATGCATACCCAGTGCACGGGCCGTCGCAGAAATGTTGCCATCGTTGGCGTTCAGTACACGCTGTAGATGCTCCCACTCCATGCGGTCCAGGGAGGGCGGATGTGTGGCGTGTTCCGGTGCCGGTTGCTCCCCGCGAAAGGCCAGGAGAATTTCATCCACGGTAGCCGGCTTGCAGAGATATTGTACGGCGCCAAGCTTGATGGCCTCTACAGCGGTGGCGATACTCGAGTAGCCGGTGAGCACCACCAGGCGGGCTTCGGGGGCCTCGTTGAGCAGGTCCGGCAGCGCTGCCAGACCGGAGCGCCCCGGCATGTTGAGATCGAGCAGGATGTGACTGGGGGCAAACTCACGGCAGCAGCGCAGTGCGTCTTCGGCACTCGCGCAGGCGCGGCAGGTGAAGCCGCGACGCTCGAGGCCGCGCGCCAGCACGCCGGTGAACGTGGGGTCATCGTCCACCAGCAATACGCGCGCAGGGCTATCCACCTGCAGGCTCCGCGGGCATGGTGAGGGTGGCCAGGCAGCCTCCATCAGCGGGATTCTCCAGACGGACATGGCCCCCGTGGCGTTCGGCGGTGGCCCGTGCGAGCAGCAGCCCGATGCCCAGACCGCCATGGGTTCTGCCAGCCGCGTTGGCGCCCGGGCCTGCCGCGGACACCGGCGGCGCCGTTGCGCTCATGCCCGCGAGCACATCTCCGGGAGCCCCGGGGCCGTTGTCCCGCACGCCGATGCTGACCGTGTCGGCATTCCAGTCGACCGTGACCTCGACCTGCTCGGCACCGGTATCGGCGGCGTTGTTCAGCAGGTTTTCCAGGGCCTGCGGCAGGGTCTGATCATAGGCAACCCGGGGGACAGGCCCCTGTCCGATCACCCGCAGCTGGCAAGATACGCGTGGCCGCCTGGCCGCCCAGTGTTCCACGCAGCTTCTCGCCAGCCGGTCCGCCTGCCGCTGCTGGCGGGTACCTGCGGCAGAAACTTCCGCAGTATTGCTGAGCTCAGCCAGGATGTTCCTGCACTGCAGAAGTTGCTGCTGCATCAGCGCGATATCCTCACGTGCCTGCTGCCCCAGCGACCTGTCCTGTTGCAACTCCTCTGCGAGCAGGGTCATGGTGCCCAGCGGCGTGCCCAGCTCGTGTGCAGTACCTGCGGCGAGGCTGGCCACTGCCAGAATCTGGTCGTGTCGCAGTCGGTCCTCCCGGCGCCGCATTTCGTCTGCTTCCTGTTCCCTCAGCACGGCTGCCATGCGCACCACGAAGTAGGTGATCAAGCCGGCGCTGAAAAGAAAATTGAACCACATGCCCAGGCTGTGCACGCTGCCCTGCTGGTGGCCCATGGCGGCATGCGGGGAGAACAGCGGAAAGGGCACCCGGAAATACAGCAGCAGGCTGTAGGCGGCCACCGACGCAGCCGCAACCAGCCAGGTGTAGCGCCAGGGCAGCACGGCGGCCGCCACCACCAGCGGTACGATGTAATAGGAGATGAACGGATTGTCGGCTCCACCGCTGTAGTACATCAGTGCACTCCAGCCAACCACGTCGACCATCAGCTGCGCAAAGAAGGTGCGGTTGCCGATGTCTCGCGCCGTGGTGCTCCACCAGAGGCTGGCGACGGTGATCACCGCGAGCAGGACGAGGCTGGCCGCCATGCCCCACAGGCTTTGCGTGGTGCGGCTTACCAGCAGCACATAGGCGAGTACGCCGGCCTGCCCCAGGAGCGCGATGGCCCGAATGGCGAGCAGGCTGCGCAGGTTGGCCAGCGACGGGCTGTAGGCGGAGTGCTTGGGGCGGTCTGCGACGTTCACGCGCAGAGTATAACGCTCTGCAGCGCGTCTCGGGAGCGTCAAAGCGTCGCAGCGCGGCCGGTATTCCGCGCCACAGCGTGAATCAGACTTGCCGCGGCTGACGCTCCGCGGGTTCGGCCGGGCTCGACAGCGTGCGTTTGGCCAGCAGACGATAGGCCGCCGGCACAACGTAGAGCGAGAGCAGTGAGCCGAGCAGCATTCCCCCGATCACGGCCAGGCCCAGCGGCACCCGGCTCTGCGAGCCCGCGCCGAGTGCCAGCGCGATGGGCAGCGTGCCGAGCACGGTCGACAGGGTGGTCATCAGAATGGGCCTGAAGCGGGCCGCTGCCGCCTCCTCGACCGCGTCGTTGATGCTCAGCCCCGCAGCACGGCGCTGGTTGGCAAACTCCACGATGAGAATGCCGTTCTTGGTGACCAGTCCGATAAGCATGATCAGCCCGATTTCCGAGAAGATGTTCAGGGTCTGGTTGAAATACCACAGGGTAATCAGGCCGCCCGTGAGTGCCATGGGCACGGTCAGCATGATGGCAAGGGGATCGCGGAAGCTCTCGAACTGCGCAGCCAGCACCAGATAGATCAACAGCAGGGCCAGCACGAAAACGAACACCAGACTGCTGCCGGTTTCCGCAAATTCACGGGACTGCCCCGCCAGCTCGGTGGTGTAGCTCTCGTCAAGCACCTCGCTGGCCACCTCGCGCATGGCTCGAATGCCGTTTTCCAGTGCAACCCCCTCCGCCAGGTTGGCGGAGAAGGTCGCGGCGGTAAAGCGGTTGAAGCGATAGAGCACCGGTGCCGTGCTCTGCTCGCGTACGCTGACCAGGTTAGGCAGGGGAACCAGGGTGCCGTCAGCAGCCCGCACCGAAAGCCGAGACAGGTCGGCCGGCTCGTCGCGCCCCTGACGTACCATCTGGCCAATGATTTCGTACTGCTCACCGTCCTTGAGGAAATAACCGAAACGCTGGCCGCTGAAGGAGGCCTGCACGATGTCGGCGATCTCGCGGGTGTTCACGCCGATGGCCTCGGCGCGGTCACGGTCAATCTCCAGCACCAGCTCCGGCTGGTTGAATTTGAGGTTGACGTCTACGTAGCTGAACGCGGGGTGTTGCTGGGCGCGCTCGAGGAACCTCGGGATGACTTCGCGCACCTTCTCGATGTCGGTATTCTGCACCACGAACTGTACCGGCAGACCGCGACCGCCGACGTTGATGGTATCGAACTGGCGTACAAAGCCCTGCAGTTGCGGGAAGCTGGCCAGCGCTGCGGTGAGGTTGGCGGCCACCTGAGCCTGGGTCAGCTCGCGCTCTTCCGGCGCTTTCAGGACGACGCGGGAGAAGCCGGTGTTGACCGTTGTGGAAGAGCCGAAGCCCGGGGAGGTGACCGTGAGTCGAGCCTTGACCGCGTCGCCCCCGGCCTCGGCGATCAGCGCATCGAGATCAAGCATCGCCGCGGACATGTAGTCGAAGCCTGCGCCTTCGGGGCCGCGCGCCGAGACGAAGAGCTGGCTCCTGTCCTCCAGGGGTGCCAGTTCCTGGGGCATGCTGCGGAACAGGGTGATGATCAGGCCCAGGCAGGCGAGCAGGATCAGCGCCGCCCAGCTGCGGTGACGCAGGAAAGCGCGCAGCGAGGCGCGATAGCGATCGGCGAGCCGAACGAAGAAAGGCTCCGTGGCCCGATACAGGGCCGGGTGCTGTGCTCGATTCTTGAGAAAGCGCGCACAGAGCATCGGTGCCAGGGTCAGTGCGACGAAGGAGGAGATGACCACGGCGGCCGCCAGTGTGACGCCAAATTCGCGAAACAGCACACCGGTGAGACCGCCGAGAAAAATCAGCGGCGCGAACACCGCGACCAGTGCCAGAGTGGTGGCGATAACGGCAAAAAAGATCTCTTTCACACCCTCCGCGCCGGCGACTGCCGGTTTCTGGCCCTGTTCAATACGTTTGTAGATGTTTTCCACCACCACAATGGCGTCATCGACCACCAGCCCGATAGCCAGGACCATCCCCAGCAGCGTTAGTACATTGATGGAAAAACCGGCCAGGTACAGCACGAAGAACGTGCCGGTCAATGCAATGGGAATGGTCAGCAGGGGGATGATGGTGGTGCGCCACTCGCGCAGGAACGCAAAAATCGTCGCACACACCAGCAGCAGAGCGATGCCCAGGGTTTGCATGACCTCCAGAATACTGGCGCGTATGAACGTCGTGGTGTCGAAACCCACGGCAACATCGACATCCTCCGGCAGATCGCGCTCGATGATCGCCAACCGCCGGTAGAACTCATCGGCGATTGCAATCTCATTGGCGCCGCTCTGCGGGCGCAGCACAACACCGACGTTGGTGATGCCATCCCGGCGCAGCACGGTGCGCTCGTTCAGGGGACCGATCTCGGCGCGGCCGACATCCCGCAGGCGCACCAGCCGGTCGCCCTCGCGGCGAATGACCCGATCGTTGAAGTCCTCGGGATCGTCTCCAAGGCGGCTGAGGGTGCGGATGTTGATATCGACGGTTTCGCCTTCCAGGGTACCCGTGGGCAGCTCCACGTTCGCGGCCTGCAGGGCATTGCGGACATCGATGGCGGTGAGCCCGTGGGCGATCAGCGCATCCGGGTCCAGCCACAGGCGCATGGCGTATTCCTTGTAGCCCCAGATATCCACCTGTCCCACCCCGGAGATGGTTTCAAAGCGCGATTTGAACAGGTTGTCCGCCAGCGCGCTGAGTTCCATCAGGTTGCGCTGCTGGCTGCGCACACTGAGGAAGATGATGGGATCGCCGTCAGCATCGGCCTTGTAGATCGTGGGCGCCTCTGCCGCGTTGGGCAGGCGTCGCATGGCGGAGCCGACCCGGTCGCGGATATCGTTGGCGGCGGTATCCAGGTCGTCGCCGAGGGAGAACTCCGTGGTGACCGTGCTCAGCCCCTCGCGGCTGATCGAGGTCATGGTGCGGATGCCGGCGACCGTATTGAGCTCTTCCTCCAGCGCCTCGGTAATCTGGCTCTCGACCACGCTGGCGTTGGCCCCCGGGTAGGCGGTCTGCACGGAAATGATGGGTCGTTGCGCCATGGGGAACTCGCGCACGCCCAACTCGCGCAGGCCAATCAGGCCAAAGACGATGATCACAATGGACATGACCGCCGCCAGCACCGGGCGGCGGATACTGATCTCGTGCAGCGCCATCAGCTCAGGTCCAGCGCGCGTTGCACCGTCACGGGTTGCCCGTTGCGGATCGACTGGATGCCGGAGGTAATGACTTCCATGCCGGGCTCAAGCCCGCTGAGGATTTCCACCCGCCTGGCGTCGCGGTAGCCGGTTTCAACCTCGTGGCTGACGGCGATGCCGTTTTCCACGGTAAATACGGTGACTGCCTCGAGGTTCTGCATTACCGCGATGCTGGGGACCACCAGTGCCGCATCGTTGCGTGTGACCAGCTCTACCCGGGCGTAGTTGCCGGGCAGGAGCACGCCGTCCGGATTATCCACATCCGCGCGCACCGTCAGGGTGCGCGTTGCGGGGTCCACCCGCGAGTCGATGGCACGCACTGCAGCGGGAAAGGGCTTGGCATGGCCGCTGACGGTAAGCGACAGGGTGGTGCCGGGCACCAGACGCTGCCGGTAGCGCTCCGGTACACTGAAGTCCACGTGCAGGTCGGCAACGGTTTGCAAGGTGGTGATCAGCGTGTCCGCTTCGATGAGGTCGCCGGTGCTGACATGTCGCAGGCCGAGGGTGCCCGCGAAGGGGGCCTCGATCCGGCTTTTGGCCAGCCGTGCCCGCAGACGTGATACCTCCGCGCGCAGCACTTCGCGGCGACTGATGGCGTCATCCCGGTCGCTGGCGGTGACGGCGCCGGTGCCGAACAGGTTCTGCAGACGCTCGGCCTGGGTGCTGGCCAGAGTCAGCTGCTCCTCCAGCGAGCGCAGCTCCGCGCTGAGCTCGGCAGATTCTATGAGGATGATGGGGTCGCCGGCGCGCACGGTCTGACCGTCTTCAAAAAGGATTTTCTCAACCTTGCCCCGCAGCTCGCTGCGGATGTTGATCGACTGCTCGGCGGCCAGCGTGCCGTTGAAGAACAGCCGGCTCTCGAATGTCTGCGGTTCCAGGCGCTGGGTGCGCACTGTGGTGGCGCTGCGTTGCGCCTGTGCGCCCGCGGTCGGAGCGGGTGCCGGCTGCAGGCGTGGCCACAGCAACGCGCCAGCGGCCGCGACGGCCAGTGCGGCGATGAAAAAACGTTTCATGAAAAGTCCTGTTTGCCGGGCGCAGGGCCTGCTGGTTGCGCGCCGCTGATTATACCGCAAAAACGTTGCGGTTATTGACTCCGGGCAGCGTCACCGGTTCCCCGGGGCGCTGCCTGTTGTCGCCAAAGCGCGTATAATCTCCCGTTTTTCCGGCAGGTTCCAGCATGGCAGACTTGACAAAGGCAATTGCCGACCGGCGCACATTCGCCATCATCTCCCACCCTGATGCCGCCCAGCCTTTCAACGCTTAAAATCACCTTTCATTGCACACCACAATCACATCTCTACGTACTGAATTTAAAGGCTTTTTGTCTTTTTCTCGTTTATTGCTTTTCAATGATGTTCAGCGTAACCTCGGAAAGTGTGTACAAACTTCAGGTACAAATTCCGTTTTGGGAGGCCTTTGGCGGAAATTCCATGACACAAACCTGTCTGTAGGCCTTGTGGTTACTGGGTTGGAAAAGCGTAAAAAGTACTACCGTTAAAAGTCTCTTTTTTGCGTGAATTCAATTTGTAAGGTAGTGCACCATTCTTTCTGTAATTTTCCGGTGGCGTTGAAGAGCTGAGCCACCCGGTTATCCTTTCGATTGTGAATTTGGCGATTTACAAATCTAGAGGAAAAAACTGAATGGCTCAGCAATCACAGGATAGTGCGATTTACGATGCAGTGGAACTGCTCAAGGACAATGGATTCGACGGGGTTGCCGAGGCAGTCACCGTGCTGATGAACGCCGCGATGGTGGTGGAGCGCAGCGAATACCTCGGGGCCAGGCCCTACGAGCGCTCAGACGACCGCCGTGGCTACGCCAATGGCTTCAAGGGCAAGACCGTCAAGACCAGACTCGGGGAATTGCCGCTGAAGGTGCCGCAGACCCGGGACTGTGAGTTCTACCCCCAGAGCCTGGAGAAGGGATTGCGTTCGGAGCGGGCGTTGCTGCTCTCCATCGCGGAGATGTACGTCCAAGGGGTCTCCACGCGCCGCGTGAAGCGGATCGTCGAGGAGCTGTGCGGCATGGACGTCAGCTCCACTCAGGTATCACGGGCCGCTGCTGAACTGGACGAGTTGTTGACCGCGTGGCGCGAGCGCGACCTGGGACGCTATCGCTACGTGGTGCTGGACGCCCAGTACGAGAAGGTCCGCCAGGGTGGCCAGGTGCTCGATGCCGCCGTGCTGATCGCCTGTGGCGTGGATGCCGAGGGTCGGCGGGATATCCTTGGCTGCTCCGTGTCCCTGTCCGAGGCGGAGGTGCATTGGCGAGCCTTCCTGAGCTCGTTGAAGGACCGAGGGCTGTATGGCGTCGAGTTGATTGCCAGCGACGCCCACGAGGGGCTCCAGGCGGCCCGCAGGGCGGTGTTCCCCAGCGTGCCATGGCAACGGTGCCAGTTCCATCTGCAACAGAACGCGGGGCAGTATGTACCTTCAGTGGCAATGCGTTCACCTCTTGCAGCGGATATCCGGGCGATCTTCAACGCCCCAGATCAGCATGAAGCCGAGCGCCTGTTGGAAATGTTTGTGGAGCGCTACCAGAAGACGGCGCCGAAGCTGGCGAACTGGGCCGAGGAGGCACTGCCGCAGGGCTTCACCGTGTTCAGCCTACCGCCCGCCCATCGGCGCAGGCTGCGGACCACGAACCTGGTAGAGCGATTGAATGAGGAAATCCGCCGGCGAACCCGTGTGGCCCGGCTGTTCCCCAACGAGGCATCTTGCCTGCGACTGGTGTCGGCGGTACTGATGGAAATTGCTGAGGACTGGCAGACCGCTGAGAAGCGGTACGTCACCTTCAGCGACTAAACGGCGGTCGAGGGATAGCCGAATTTACAGAAAGGATGTTGCTTAATCTCGAAACGTTTTATGTTTATCGCGCAATACATCTTCGATTTCGCCGCACGTACACCGTCTGCACCGGCCATCATTTACAACGACCACGCGATTTCCTATCACGCGTTTGCCGGAGCCATTGCCCGGGCGGCCGGTGAGGTCGCTGCTGCCCTACCGCAGCCCAGGGGGACGGTTGCGGTGATGGTGCACAACCTGGCCGACTGTTGGGTGGCGACTCTGGCGCTGCAGGCGCGAGGGTATACGACGATCTGTGTTGCGTCGCTGGAGGTGCTGGCGTCGCTGGAGATCAGGCCTCTGCTGGGCGTTGTGGTGTGTGGCGAAAACACGGACACGGTGGAGCCCTGTGAGCTGGCTCCCGTGTTGACCCTGGGCAAACCCGTATTTGACGACGCGCTCGCTTTCGGAACCCCGCCGCTGGCGGAGGACGTCGATGACTGTGGGCATATCCTCTTCACCTCGGGAACATCAGGCAAATACAAGAAGGTCTTGGTGCCCGCGCGCGTGCAACGCGAATCAGACAGGGAGCGCTGTGATTTCCAGGGCTATGACAGCAGCACGCGGTACCACGCATTGGGCTTTGGCCTGTGGACGGGTAACGGCTACAAGGCGCCCACCTCGGTGTGGCACGTTGGCGGCACGGCCATTCTGGATCAGCGCAGTGACTGGGTAGAGCCCTTTGTATGCAGCGGCGTCACGCGGGCAACACTGCTCCCGGACATGGCCCTGCGGCTGAGCGAGTGCGAGAGTCTGGCGCAGATGGCGATCCAAACGGGCGCCCGCCCGATTCTCTATATGAGCGGCGGTTTCGTATCAGCCAGGGTCGTCGGCATCTTGCGTGAGCACTTCGATGTGTTCAATTCCTACGGTTGCACGGAAGTGGGCCTCGGCGTTCTCTGGCATGACTACGCCCTGCCGGCGGATCTCAGCTGGATGGTCTCGACCGGGGCCCGGGTGGTCGAAGTGGAAAATGCATCGGGGCAGCTGTGTGCGGTCAACGAGGAGGGTCGATTGCGCATCAAGCTGACCGAGCTGGATGCCAGTGGCTACATGGATGACCCGGAGGCCACCCGCGCGGCGTTCCGCGAGGGCTATTTCTACCCGGGTGACCAGGCCATACAGCGCGAAGACGGCGCATTCCGCATTCTGGGCCGCACTGCCGATGTGGTGAACCTCGCCGGGCAGAAACTCGCGGTGGCGCCCATTGAGGCGAACCTGCAGAACGTTCTGCAGGTGAATTACGTGTGCCTGTTTGCAGGTGTCACGGCATCGGGTGAGCCGGAAGTGGTGATTGCCATGGAGGCTGCCGAGCTGCCCAGCCGCGACCGGCTGGACCACGTCGGGCAGGAGTTCTCCCAGTGGGGTGAGGTGCGCTTCGCATTGCTGGACACCTTTCCTCGCACCCAGTCCGGCACCAGCAAGATAGACCGCAAGCGACTGAAATCGCTGCTTTTTCCAGTGTGACACCGGGCGTCGGCAACAGCAGCGGCCGGCGCAGCCAGCCACCAAATCGAATCCTGCCCTACACATCCGGACCGCGCCCCACTAGACTGGGCATGTTTACATTCCGGTTCTCGCCCTGACTGCCCGAGTGTGCCGTGGCAGGGCGCGTGGCACCGGAGTGACCCACCTGATACAAGGAGATCCACACGCGTGGCCTACGACCTCACCGGCAAGATCAAGCTCATCCAGGAACCCCAGACCTTCAACAGCGGCTTTACCAAGCGCGAAATGGTGGTGACGGTGGAGGACGGCAAATACCCTCAGGACATCAGCCTGGAGTTTGTGCAGGACAAGATCGGCCTGCTTGAGGGATTGCAGCCCGGCCAGGAAGTCACGGTGACGTTTGACATCCGCGGCCGGGAGTACAACGGGCGGTATTTCAACAACCTGCAGGGCTGGAAGATCAGCGCCGCAGGTGCCCATGCATCAGCGCCGCCGCCCGTCGCTGAATCCGCCGGGTTTCCCCAGCAGGCCGGTGATCCGGGTTACAGCGATGACGACATTCCGTTCTGACCGGCGCATGATAGCTGGCTGCCGCCTCCAGGGAGAATAACAGTATGCGCACCGACACACAGTCAGCCATTGCACGGGTTTTTCCGGAGATTGATTTCGCGACTGACCCACTGCCCGACTTTCACCAGCGCATGGCTGCCCTGCGTGATGCCGGGCGGCGCGTGGTACCCGTCAATTACCTCGGCGCGACAGCCTGGATTATTCTGCGCCACGAGGACGTGTCGGCACTGTACCGCAATGAGTCCGGTGTGCCGGCTGCGCCGGCCTATCGCCGGCACTCGGAACCCGCCCAGGGCAAAACCCTGCTGTGTATGGAAGGGGATGAGCATCGGGTGAACCGATTGCTGGTCTCGGGTGCCTTTCACCCCGGCGCCATCCGCCGTCGCATAGACACGCTGCTGCGGCCGCTTGCGGATGAATTGATCGACAGTCTCGCGGGTAGTTCCGGTGTCGATCTGGTGTCCGCCTACACCCACCGGTACCCGTTCAAGGTGATCACTGGCTTGCTTGGCATTCCGGTGGAAGACGAGCCCGAGCTGCACCAGTGGCTTGACGGTCTGTTCCAGTTTCCGTGGAACCCTTCACTTGCGCTGGAGGCCCGTGCGGCGATCACGGCCTACCTGGCGCCGATTGTGCAGCAGCGCCGCGCGCAGCCGCAGGACGACCTGCTCTCCTTGCTGGCAGCCGCCGAGGTGGAAGGCAAGCGCTTGACGGATGAAGAGATTTTCTCCTTCGTGCGGCTGATTTTTCCCGCCGGGGCGGATACCACCTACCTGTCATTGGGGAGCCTCCTCTGGGCGGTGTTGCGGGATGACGCCTTGCGCGAGACGTTGCTGGCCGACGCCGCCCTGCACGCGGCCGCAGTGGATGAGGGTTTGCGGTTGTATGGAGCGGTGTGCCTGCAGCCGCGCTATACGGAACGGCAGATCAACGTGGCGGGTGTCACCATACCGGCCAACTCGGCGCTTCTTTACGGCAACGCCACGGCGAACCGCGACCCGGCCGTGTTTACCGATGCCGATACGTTCCGGCTGGACCGCGGCGCGCACCACAAGTCCGTCACCTTTGGCGGTGGACCGCATTTCTGCCTGGGCTCACACCTGGCACGCGCGGAGATCGAAGTCTCGCTGGGCGCCCTGCTGGGCCGCCTGCCGGGGTTGCGCCTGGCAGATCCGGCCCAGCCCGGACCTCAGGGCGCGGTGTTGCGGGGCGTCAGGGAACTGCCGGTGCTGTTCGATGCGGTCCTGCCGGCGGGATGATGCTCAGGCGGACTGCGGCGGCATGTGGTTGGCCGCCCACACCACGGTGTCGCTGCCACTGGTGTAGTCGGTGATGAGGGCAGAGCGCACGTTGAAGGTGCTGGCGCTGATCAGCCACTCGCCGTCAATGCGGCGGTATTCATCCTCGTAGAAACCGCCGAGTTGCACGGTAGTCTTGTCCTGTGTGTTGATGCTGTGGAAACGCAGCCCCACCCGCGCGCGCGCGGTGTCGTCCCCGGTAATCTCGACCAGCATGTTCTCCGCGTGGTGCATGTCGACGATGTGCTCGTGACAGCCCAGGGCGACAAACACCGCAACAAAGTCCTCGCGGTTGGCGAACTGCCCGATATGGCCGAAGTTGATGTTCACCGGGCCGGGCGCGAAACAGGCTGTCACCTGCTCGGGTGATTTGTCGTCGCAGGCATTCAGGTAGCGGTACTTCAGTTCGCGAATCGCCTGCTTGTCCAGCAGGGTCTGCAGTGCGCCCTGCGCATCGGCTTTGTCGACAGTCATGGTGTGCTCCTCCGGGTGAATATGCGCTGCAGCTTACCGCAGGGGCGGGGCGCTGTAAGTCCCCTCAGCCGTCGACCGCAACTTTTGAGGGTGCTCCGGCAATTTCCCGTACCAGCCTCGGCAGCAGGTAGCCGGGCAGCCGCGCGGCCATCTCGCGGTGCAGGTTGCGGGCCTGTTCCGCAGGCACGTCGAAATGCGCCGCGCCGCTCACCCGGTCTAGCAGGTGCAGGTAGTAAGGCAGTGCACCGGCCGTGAACAGGCGTTCGCTCAGTGCGACCTGGGCATCGACTGAATCGTTGATGCCGGCCAGCAGTACCGTCTGATTGAGCAGTGTGATGTCGGCCCCGCGTACCTTGCGGAAGGCCGCTGCGACCCCGGTATCGATTTCATGGGCGTGGTTGGTGTGGACCACCAGGGTACTTTGCAGTCGCGGTGGGGTGAGCGCCCGCAACAAGCCGTCCGTTACGCGCTCGGGGATGACCACCGGCAGGCGTGTGTGTACCCGCAGGCGCTGCACGTGAGGGATGCCCGCGACCTGCTGCACCAGTTCGGTGAGTTGCTGGTCGCTGGCCATCAGCGGGTCGCCACCGCTCAGGATGACTTCGCTGATGCTGTCGTCTGCAGCGATGTAGGCCAGTGCCGCGGGCCAGTCATTGCGGCCATTCTGGTTGTCGGCGTAGGGGAAATGCCGGCGAAAGCAGTAACGGCAGTGGATGGCGCAGCTGCCGGTGACAATCAGCAAGACGCGGCCGCGGTATTTGTGAATGATGCCCGGGTGGGGGTTGGCGCGGCCGGTCTCGCCGTTGGGGTCCGCTGTGAAACCCGCCACCTGCTGCATTTCCTGGGCCCCGGCGAGTACCTGCAGCAGCAGCGGGTCGCGCGGGTCTCCAACCCGCATGCGCGCCACGAAACCACGCGGCACGCGCAGCGGGAACTGCTGCATGGCCGCAGCGCTCCAGCCGAGTGCGTCCGGCGAGAGTTCCAGCAGTGCGCAGAGCGCTTCCGGCGATGTCACCAGGTCGCGCAAAGCTGCGCGCCAGTCAGCTGCGGGCTGGGCTGTCGTGAGTGGTATCAGCGCGGCCATGGCATCCTCTAACCCAGCCTGTCGCGCAGGCTGTAGAACAGCATCCCGGCCACCAGCCCGGGCCAGCGCAGCAGTGTGCCGCCGGGGAAACGCGGCGAGGGTACGCTGGCCATGACGTCAAAGCGCTCGGCGCTGCCGCTGATGGCCTCCGCCAGCAGCTTGCCGGCCAGCGTCGCGGTGGGTACGCCGTGCCCGGAGTAGCCGTGGGCGTAAAACACGCCCTGCGACAGCCGACCGAAATCCGGCATGCGGTTGAGCGTGATAGCGAGTGTGCCGCCCCAGCCATAGTCGATACGGGTGTGCGCCAGTTCCGGGTAAATGCGCAGCATGTACTTGCGTACGAAAGCTTTGATGTCTGCCGGGAAGCGACGGCTGTAGGACTCGCCGCCGCCGAACAGCAGGCGGCGGTCGGCGGACAGTTTCCAGTAGTTGACCACAAACAGGGTGTCCGACATGGAGCAGTCGTCCCGGATCAGCTGTTGCGCCAGCGTCTCGGGCAGGGGTTCGGTAGCCAGCATATAGTTGTTGATGGGCATGATGCGCCCCGCGGTGCGGGGCTCCAGACGCTCCAGGTAGCCGTTGCAGGCCAGAACCAGGTAGTTGCAGTCCACGCGGCCCTCGGCGGTGGACACCGCCACCCTGCCGTTTTCCCGGTAACGGGTCACGCGGCTGCCCTCATGCAGCACAGCGCCCAGGTCACGGGCAGCGCGCGCGAGGCCCAGGGCATAGTTGAGAGGGTGCAGGTGCCGCGCGCCGCTGTCGAGCGTGGCACCGTGAAAACCCTGGCCGGAGGTCATCTGGGCCAGTTCATCGGCCTCTACGTAGCGGATGTCGTCGTAGCCGTACACCCGGTTGAGGTGGTCGACATCGGCGGCGAGTTCGCCGGCATCGCCGCGTTTGGATGCCACGTGCAGGTTGCCGCTGCGCAGGTCACAGTCGATGTCGTGCTCGGCAATGAGGTCGCAGACGGTCTCCACCGCCTCCAGGCCCAGCTGCCACAGGGCCTGTGCCTGTTGCAGCCCCACCCATTTCTCCAACTGCTCCTGGCCGGCGCGCTGCCCGGTGCCCACGTGCCCGCCGTTGCGCCCCGACGCACCCCAGCCGACGCGATTGGCTTCCAGCAGGATCACGCTGTAGCCACGCTGGCGCAGGTGGATGGCCGCGGACAGCCCGGTGTATCCCCCGCCCACGATGCACACGTCCGCCGTGGCAGCGCCGCGCAGCGGAGGGAAGGACAGGCTCTGGTTGGCCGTGGCGGCGTACCATGAGTCAACGTGGGCTTCAGGTTGCATGGCGCGATTATACGGAATCCTGGGCCAAAAGCCGCACTTTGCCGGCGGTCTGACCCTTGCGGCGCTGCGGGCACTGCTGCAAACTCAATGGAATAGCCTTCTTGGACTTTGTATGAACACCGACACCCGGGCCATTCACGAGTGGCTCAAGCAGCACAAGATATCGGAAGTGGAGTGTCTGGTGCCCGACATGACGGGTAACGCGCGCGGCAAGTTCATTCCCGCGCACCAGTTCCTGAGCATGGGCAACCCCAAGCTGCCGGAAAGTATCATGATCCAGACCGTCACCGGGGAGTACTCCGATGACCACTGGGATTTTGTCGAGCCGACCGATGCGGACATGATCCTCAAGCCGGACCCGGCGACGCTGCGGGTTGTGCCCTGGGCCAGGGAGCCCACGGCGCAGATCATTCACGACTGCTACAAGCGCTCTGGCGAGCGCCACCCGCTGTCCACGCGCAATGTGTTGCGCCATATCCTGGACCTGTATGCCGCCGAGGGCCTGCAGCCCGTTGTGGCGCCCGAGGTGGAGTTCTACCTGGTGGCGAAGAACACGGACCCGGACTACGAACTGCTGCCACCGAAGGGCCGCTCTGGGCGCCGTGAGTCCGCCCGCCTGTCCTACAGCATTGACGCGGTGACCGAATTCGAAGACTTCGTCGAGGACATGTACGACTACGCCGACGAGCAGAAACTGCAGGTGGATACGCTGATTCACGAGAACGGCGCGGCGCAGATGGAGATCAACTTCCTGCATGGCGATGCCATGGCGCTGGCCGACCAGGTGTTTGTCTTCAAGCGCACCGTGCGCGAGACCGCGCACAAGCACGGCATGTACGCGACCTTCATGGCCAAGCCCATGCAGCGCGAACCGGGCAGTGCGATGCACATCCACCAGAGCGTGGTGCGCGCGGGGTCGGGCGAAAATATCTTTGTGGACGCGAACGGCCAGCACACCCCCGCCTTCCTGTCCTACATTGCAGGCTTGCAACGCTACACGCCGGAGCTGATCAGTCTCTATGCGCCGAACGTGAACTCCTACCGCCGCCTGGCGCCGGAGATTGCCGCCCCGATCAACCTCAACTGGGGCATGGACAACCGCACCACCGCCTTCCGCGTGCCCTGGGGCCCGCCGGAGTCAACCCGTGTGGAAAACCGCTTTCCCGGCGCCGACGCCAACCCCTACCTGGCGATTGCGGCCACGCTGGCCAGTGGCTACCTCGGCATGAAACAGGGCCTTAGCCCCACTGAGCCGCACCAGGGTACAGCCAATGAGGACGACGTGGCGGTCGCGCGCACCCTGGAGGAGGGGCTGCGCAACCTGCATAACACACCGGAGCTGCAGGACATGTTTGGCGATCTGTTCCTGCGTGCTTATGCGGCGGTGAAGCTGGACGAGTTCGAGGAGTTCAACCGGGTCATTAGTTCCTGGGAGCGCGAGCACCTGTTGCTGCAGGTGTGACGCCGGTCAGCGGGTGGCCTGTCAGAGCTTTTCTTCCAGGCCGATGTGCTCAATGCGCGGATAGGGCCGCCAGGTAAAAACCTGCTGGTGGTTGCAGATCATGCAGCGGTGGTCAATCTCGCCGGTTTTCGGGTCCATGTCACCACAGGCAGCCATCATGCCCTTGCCGCAGGCATCACACACGTAATTGACTTCTATCGGCCGGACTTCGCGTTTCAATTCTGGCATGACCCAGCAACCCTCCTGTGAATGTGCGCCTATGCGAGTTCGACCGCCAGTGTACCTGATTCCCGGCCCAGCACCACGCCCCGCAGCCAGCTGCCGCCGTCCGCGTCACGCAGGATATCGCCCACGCCGCCGGGGTGCCTTATGCGCAGTGTGCAGGGTGCCGGAGGGCGGTGCTCTGGCGGCAGGGTCATCGCCGAGAGGGCCTGCTGCACCGCGTCCGCGGCAAAGTCGAAGTGCGCCAGTGTGTCCTGTTCCCGGCCGACTCGCGGGCACAGGGCGCGATCCAGTGCCAGTACCTGCAGTGCACCCTGCGGGTCCTGCCCGTGCGCTTTGCAGTGTGCAGCAATCACTGTCGCAAGCGCCGTGTAGAGGCGCTCGGGTGCCGCGAGGGCGGCCAGGTAGATGGCGTTGCGCTGTTCGTAGATGACCATGCGGTCGCTGTGGTCCAGCACACCCAATGCGGCCTGAAAGGTGTCGATGATGGCCCGCAGGCACTCGCGCAGCAGCGGCGACACCGGTACCTCGCCCTGCAGTGCCAGCAGGCGTGTAGTCAGCGGCATGATGTAGCCATGTACCAGCAGGATGTGGGCACTGATCAGGAAGTAACCCTCTTCCCCCTCGTCGCGCGAAAAGGTGTGGCAGCCCACCACGTATTCACCCTTGGCCTTGCCGTAGCCGGCGACGGGAATGGCTTCGATGCGGTACTCCTCGCGGCGCGCATAGAATTCCGTGCCCGGCAGCAGGGTGTAGCCGAAGATGTTGATGTTGGGAAAGGTGGCCAGCAGGGTGTCGAGATTGCGTTCGAAGTCCGCGAGGTTATCGCCCGGCAAGCCCCAGATCAGCTCTGCGGCGATGGGTACGCCCTGTTCGGACATCTGCCGCGCAATGGGCTCGTATTCGTTGGCGCTCATGTTCTGCCGGTTGCTCAGGCGCAACGCCTCGGGCGTGAGGGTCTGCAGGGCGAGCTGGTAGTGTGGCAGCAGCTGGTTGCGGTTGAGCAGCAGGGCGATTTCCTGCACCTGGCGGCTGTGTTTCTTCGACCAGGAGGTGGCGAAGCTGCGCGGCAACCCGGTGCGTTCCTTGAGCTCGACAATCATCTGCGCCTTTGCCAGGTCCTGCTTCAGGGCGCCGAAGTTGGAGTCGGCCAGCCAGATGTTGGCAATGCCGGCGGCAACGATTTTCTCCCAGTCATCGCGTATGCGCGGTAACGACCACTGATACATCTTGCTGCCGATGGCACCGGTGCCCCACTCGCAGAAGGCGCACTTGAAGGGGCAGCCGCGGCTGGTCTCATAGGCGATGGCCGCGTAGCGCGGGCTGCCGTCCGCGTGGGTCAGCTCCAGCACATCCAGCGGGGAGGGAAACGCATCCAGCTCGCGGCAGCGTTCCCGGGCACGGGTGCGCAGCAGCTCGCCGTCCTGCAGAAACGCCAGACCATCGATGTGCCGCCAGTGCGCCCGACTGTCGCTGTCGAGGAATTGCTGGAAGGTGACCTCCGCCTCTCCGAGAAATACCACGTCCAGCGCTTCCTCGCCGACGTAATCCTCCGCCTGCTGTACGTGCGGGCCGCCGGCAATCAGCGTCAGCCCCGGCGCCAGTTGCCGCAGCCGGTGGGCCAGGTCGAGAAACTCGGCTGCATTCCAGGTGTAGACGCTGAAGCCCAGCACGGGGCGCAGTCCCGCCGCCACGGCCTCATGTACCAGTGCCGGGCCGCTAACAGACCACGCCTCAAACCAGGGCTCGATGTCGTCAGCCTGCTGGAAGTGAACCAGTTCGATACGGGTGTCGGCGCTGTGGGTGCCGTAGTGCCGGTAGTAGGACGACAGGGCGGCGGTTGTGGTGGGCGGTGCATTGAATTGCTCTGAGTCCATGCTCAGAAGCCAGACCGGGCGCTGCACGTGGCGTGCTCCAACAAGAATGACGCTGCAATGTAGCGAATTGCGCTGGTCTTGCCCAGAATTTCAGGCAGCGCCGGAAAGAGGGGCGCGCAGCGGCGCCCGCAGCAGGGGGCTAGAAGTCGCCCAGTTCCAGGTCGTAATAGCCGAGCTCTTCGCGCAGGCGACGCTGTTCCAGACGCTGTTCGGCGCGACGGCGCTTTTCCGCCAGGCGCTGTTTCTCGGTGGAAACCGGGATCGCGTCGTCGAAATCGTCGTCGCTCATATCCAGCAGCGCCGGCTCGAAAATGTCGTCCAGGCCATCGTTGCTGGACTGCTCTTGGGTACGCTCAGTCATAAATCACCTCCGGATGATTTACAGCCTTGATTTCGGCGCAATATCACTCAGCACTTTTGACGAGTAAATCAAATTTTGTGGCATTTATAACAAAAATCTGCGCCCTGTGAAGCAGGCGCAGAGCGCATTTTTTTAAGTTTGGTGGCCCGCGCCCATCCCGGGCATTCCCTGTACGCGAGGCTACGTCCCTGTAGTCTGTCTTCCCTGACCAACGATCAACGGGCCACCTTGCAGACAGCTTGCAAAGCCCGTGCCACTGCGCAGAGGGCGTCGCTGTGGGGGCGGCAGTGCGCGCTCGGTCGTCCAGGGTGCTGACGGACGTGTCCGTCAACGTCCGTGGTCAGTCGGCAGGCCGCCCGGTGTAACGCGCTGCAGAATGTGCAGGGCGGTTTGTTGTGGGTCACCGTCTGCGCAGGCGATGATGTGGCTGGCATAACGCTCGTAGAGCGGCGTGCGTTCCCGGTATACGTCGGCGAAACTGTGCGCGCTGTCGCTGGCGATACCCCGCGGCGGGGCAGCGGCTACACGAAGGCTCAGTGTTTCCAGGTCAACCTGCAGGTAGATGACCGGTCCCGCCGCGCGCAGGCGCTGCATGATGGCGGAGCTGTAGACCACACTGCCGCCGGTGGCAATCACGCTGTTCTCCAGTGGTGTGCTGAGCAACACTGCTTCCTCCAGTGCGCGGAGAGCCAGGTGCCCCTGTGTATCCACGATCTCCTGCAGGGTGGCGCCGGCGCGGCGCTGGATGCCCAGGTCGGTGTCGCTGAAATCCAGGCCGGCGAGTTTGGCGAGCAGCACGCCAACCGTGCTCTTGCCCGCGCCGGGCATACCGATCAGGCTGATGGTGCGAGGCGTTGCGCTGCTGTTCTGCACGGGTCCGGATCCTGGCTGCTCTGTGGGCGTATTATCCGTCCGCGAGGGCCGGTTGCAAAGCGGCCTCGCCTGGGCGGCCCCGCCTGGTCGGTCCCGCCTGGGCATGCCACGGCAGGCAGGCCGTGTGCGCGGTCCGGCCGTACTCTGTTGCGCACCTGCGGGCCACTGGTTAGAGTGCGGGCTGACTCACCGGACGACTGACTCAAGGCCTGCCCATGACACTGCTGCATACTCCGCTTGACGCCCTGCACCGGGAACTGGGTGCCCGCATGGTGCCCTTTGCCGGCTACGACATGCCGGTACAGTACCCCGATGGGATTATTCGTGAACACCAGCACACGCGGCAGGCAGCCGGCCTGTTTGACGTCTCGCACATGGGCCAGCTGGTGTTGCGCGGTGCCGGCAGTGCCGAGCTGCTGGAACGACTGGTGCCTGCCGACGTGATCGGCCTTGGTGAGCACTGCCAGACCTACGCCCTGTTCACCAACGCAACCGGCGGCGTGCTGGACGACCTGATCATCACGCGCTGGTCGGCGGATATCTTTTTCCTGGTGGTCAACGCCGCCTGCAAGGCCGAGGACATTGCCTACCTGCGGGCACACCTCGACGGACAGACCCTGGAGGTACTTGAGCAACAGGCCCTGCTCGCCCTGCAGGGCCCCGCGGCGCGCGAGGTCATGCATCGCCTGTGTCCCGAGGTGGATACATTGACCTTCATGCACGGGCAGGCGGTCACCCTGGACGGCGTTGAGGCCTACATCACCTGCTCCGGGTACACCGGCGAGGACGGCTTTGAAATTTCCGTGCCTGCCGCCAGCGCCGAGGCGCTGGCCCGTCGCTTGCTCGCGGAGCCGGAGGTGGCACCGGTGGGTCTGGGCGCGCGGGACTCCCTGCGGCTGGAGGCCGGTCTCTGCCTCTATGGCCACGAGCTGAGCCCGGACATCGATCCCGTGCAGGCCGGCCTGCTCTGGTCGATCGGCAAGGCGCGGCGTCCGGGTGGCGCCCGCGAGGGTGGATTCCCGGGCGCGCAGCAGATTTTCCAGCGCATGCAGAACAAGCCGCCGCTGCGCCGGGTAGGGTTGCGCGTGGAGGGCAAGCGCCCCGTGCGCGAAGGACAGGCAGTGCTGGATGAGCAGGGTGAGCCGGTGGGCGAGGTCTGCTCCGCGGGTTTTGGTGCCACGGTGGGCGGGCCGATCGCCATGGCCTATGTACAGCGTGCACTGGGAGAGCCCGGCACGCGACTTGCCGTGGATGTTCGCGGCAAGGCGCTGCCGGTGACCGTCGCCGCCATGCCCTTCGTACCCCAGCGCTACTTCCGCGGTTAGGTGCTGCTCAGTGCGCCCAATCCCGTGGGGCGCGAAACTGCTGTGACAGGTAATCCATCTGGTCTGCCAGCACCCGTTCGCGGCTGAGGAAGTGCCACTCCCAGGTATTGGGCCTGAAGGGGACGGCGAGCAGCGGCATCCCGGCTTCCTCCGGGGTGCGATTGTCCTTGGCCCAGTTACAGCGGCGACAGGCCGCGACCACGTTCTCCCAGCGGTCGTCCCCGCCGCGTGATGTGGGCAGCACATGATCCCGGGTCAGCTCGCCCCGGGGAAACTGCTGGCCGCAGTACAGGCAGCGGTGCTCGTCGCGACGAAACAGTGTGCGGTTGCACAGGGGCAGGCTGAAACCGGGCCGTACCCGACCCTGGAGCGCGATGATGGGTTGCAGGCGGATGGCGGAGCGCAGACCGGTGAGCCGCTGGATACCGCCGAACATGGGCGGCAGGGGTTCGCCGATGCCGTAGACAACGTCACCGCGTGCGTACGCAGACACCGCCTCCTGTGCGCTGAGCCAACCGCGTGGTTGGCCCGCGACGTCCAGTTTCAGGATGTTTTGCATGGGTCGCCACTCCGTGGAGTTCCCCTAACGCTACTCAAGATGCGTGACATTTACAATCGTGCAGAATGCCGCCGCCGGTGTGCGCCTAGTGCGCGGTCCAGTGCCCCTCCACCAGTACCTCGCCTGCAGATAGAACCCGGCCCAGAAAGCGATCACCAGGACGGACTTCGCCCACCCCGGCGGGGGTTCCTGTCATGACCAGGTCGCCGTCTTCCAGCGTCAGAAAGCCTGACAGGTTGCGCAGGATCTGCGCCGGCGGGTAGAGCATCATGTCCACGGTGCCAGCCTGACGCAGTTCGTCGTTCACATACAGTTCCAGGGCCAGTGCTTCCAGTGGGGTGTCCAGTGCGACAAAGTCGCTACAGAGGGCGGCGCCATCAAAGGATTTGGCGCGCTCCCACGGCAGGCCCTTGGCCTTCAGCTGTGTTTGCAGCGCGCGCAGGGTGAGATCCAGCCCGAACCCGACGGCGTTGAAGGCGCCGTTTTCCCACAGCAGTACGATCTCCCCCTCATAGTGGACGGGCTCGCCGCGTGCGGCCTGCAGCGTGTCTCCCAGCGCCGAATTGGGTTTTATGAACACCACCATGTCGTCGGGTATTTCATTGCCCAGTTCACTGACGTGGGCAGCGTAGTTACGGCCAATACAGACAATTTTTGACGGCTGCAGAAGGCGTTGATCGACGCGGATGCTGTGCACGGGGAGGGTCCTTGCGGTGGGGCTGTTAAGTGACGTCATGGTCTCGCTGCCGGGCGACTTTGGCAAGGGGCGGCCCGGCCAGGATCGGCCCGGGCAGGTGCGGGGATTGCGCGTTTCAATTGGCAGCTTGGCGACAGTCTGCTGCGGTAAAACGCGCTACGCTCCCCGGCTGTTCCATCCGATGCTGAATAAACAGGGGATAAACGTGATGGCGAAGATGACGATTGCGCCCGCAACGCCGGCCGACTACCGGCGGCTGGCGGAAAAGCGGCTGCCCCGCTTTCTGTTTGACTACATTGACGGCGGCAGCGGCACCGAGCAGACACTGGCGGCCAATTGCCGCGACTTTGACCACATCCTGCTGCGGCAGCGGGTGATGCGTAATGTCGACAACGTGGATACTACAGCGGACCTCCTGGGTCGCAGCGCTTCGATGCCACTGATGCTTGCGCCGGTGGGTATGGCGGGTATGTTCGCCCGGCGCGGCGAGGCGCTGGGTGCCAGTGCGGCGCGGAAGGCAGGCATTCCCTTCACCCTCTCCACGCTGGGCATTTGTCCCCTCACCGAGCTGAACGGGCCCGGCAGGGAGCCTGTGTGGTTTCAGCTGTATATGCTGCGTGACCGCAGTGCGGTGGAATCCCTGTTGGCCAGCGCGCGGGAGAGCGGTTGCGACACATTGCTCTTCACCGTGGATCTGGCGGTGCCCGGCATGCGCCACCGCGACACCCGCAGTGGCATGGTGGGTGCCAAACCCCTGCCCATGGCCCTTGCCAAGGCCTGGCAACTGGCCACGCGCCCGCGCTGGGCCGTGGATGTGGGGCTTCGGGGCAAGCCGCATACCATTGGCAACCTGTCGCACCTGGTCCCGGATCCCACGGACCTCAACGCCTATAAACAGTGGATTGAGTCCCAGTTCGATCCCACGGTGACCTGGGATGATATCGTCTGGTTGCGCAGCCTGTGGCCGGGCAAACTGGTGATCAAGGGCGTACTGGAGCCCGAGGATGCAGAGGCTGCGGTGGCCGCTGGTGCCGATGGCGTCATCGTGTCCAATCACGGTGGACGCCAGCTCGACAGCGTTGCCTCCTCCATCAGCAAGCTGCCGGAAGTACTGCGTGCCGTGCAGGGCCGGGCCCAGGTATTCCTGGATGGCGGTGTCCGCAGTGGTCAGGATGTGGTCAAGGCCGTGGCCCTCGGGGCCGATGGTGTGCTGATGGGTCGGCCCTGGGTCTGGGCACTGGCCGGCGCCGGTGAGGCGGGTCTCTCCGACCTGCTGGAAACCCTGCGGCGGGAAATGCAGGTCGCCATGGCCCTGATGGGTGTCAGCCGCCTGGATGAACTGCACCCCGACCTGTTGGAGGCCCGGCCCGCCTGAACCGGCGCCACGCGCCCGGCAGCAGGCGCATGGTGTAAACTCGCGGTTTTGTCGGCTCCGGGTGCGGACGCAGCGCAAGCCGGGCAACGGGAACGCGGGCGATGACTGAGTGGATGGAGTGGGCACCGCTGGTGCTGACTATGGTGGGCACCGGCGTGTTGGCCGGCGTCATGGCCGGCCTCCTGGGGGTGGGGGGTGGCATTGTCATTGTCCCGGTGCTGGACACCGCGCTGGGCGCTTTGGCGGTCGATCCGGCAATCCGCATGCATATCGCCGTTGCCACATCGCTGGCGACCATTGTGCTGACGTCGCTGTCCTCTGCGCGGGCGCACCACCGGCGCGGCGCGGTGGACTTCCAGCTTGCCCGCAGCTGGGGGCCGTTGATCTTTTGCGGCGCGGTGTTCGGCGCCTGGCTCGCTTCACGTCTGCACGGCAATGTGCTGGCATTGGTGTTTGGTGGCGTGGCGATTCTGCTGGGCCTGCGCATGCTGCTGTTCGGTGGCCGCAATCCCGCGCCCGGGCGCGAACTGTCCCCGGGCGGATTGGCGCGACTTTTTCCACTGGGTATCGGCGGCCTGTCGAGCATGATGGGTATCGGCGGCGGGACCTTCAGCGTGCCGGTACTGACTCTGCTCGGTCACGGCATACACCGCGCGGTGGGCACCTCCGCCCTGTTTGGTTTACTGATCAGCTTGCCCGGCGCCCTGGCCTATGTGGCAACGGGTTGGGGTGACGACCGCCTGCCGGCCGGAAGCCTGGGGTTTGTCAGCCTGCCTGGCCTCGCCTGCATCGCGCCGATGACCGTCCTGGCAGCGCCGCTGGGGGCACGTCTGGCCCACCGCCTCTCGGCGCGCCAGCTCAATTTTGCCTTTGGCGTGTTTCTGGTGCTGGTCGCCAGCCGCATGCTCTATCGGGCCCTGTAGCCACGCCGCCCATAGGCGTGGTCAGCGCAACAGCAGCAGCGTCATTTCGGCCTGGCTCAGCATGCGTGTGGTGTTGCTGCCGACAAAGAACTGGCGAATGCGCGAGTGGCCCCAGGCCCCCATGACCATCAGGTCCACCTGTTGCTCCCGGTGGTAGCGGTTCAATGTGGACTGCACGTCCCCCTCAAGCGTCGCGACGGTGACCGCAAAGCCGGCGGCCTGCAGTGCCCCGGTCGCTTCGGCAACCTGTCGCCGCTGGTCCTCGGTCAGCGGCCCCACTGAGACCAGGTGGCAGGGCAAGCCCGCCAGCAGGGGGCTGCCGGCCACCCGGTCCAGGGCTTTCTGCGCGGTCGCGCTGCCGTCGAAGGCAATCATGAAGGAGCGCGGCGGACGGAATGCCTGCAGCGTCACCAGAATGGGTCGCTGGATCCGGCGCACAACGCTTTCGAGGTGTGAGCCAATGGCGTTGGCCTCGGCGGCATGATCCTCGCCCTGACGACCGAGGATGACCAGTCGCGTGTCATCTTCAAGGTCCGCCAGCGTACTCACCAGATCACCGTGACGCTGGCGCTGCGTCACCTCGGCGGCGCCCGCCCCGCGGGCGACGGCCTCGGCTGCCTGCAGCAGGTGCTTGCCATGCTCCAGCGCCAGCCGCTCCCGACGCTCGTCCAGTGCGGTGAGCTCCTCCAGCAGGTGCTCGCGACTGCCCAGGCCGATGGCGCCTGAGAGATCTGCTGCGGGCGGCGTGGCAGGTTTCTCCAGGGCGTGCAACAGGGTCAGTGGTTGCGCCAGGCGCTGGCTGGCCCAGGCCCCGGCGAGGCTGATGGCTTCGGTGCTGGCTGAGCCGTCAATGCAGGCAATGATGGTGTGCATAGGGCAATCTCCCGGTCAGTGCCCCGCCAGCAGCGGGTCGCTGGCATCGGGTTTGTCGTGTACGCCGAAGCGGTCGACGATGGTGGCGCTGGCGGCGTTCATGCCGATCACCTCCACGGCCGCCCCCTCGCGGCGGAACTTGATCACGACCTTGTCGAGGGCCGACACCGAGGTGATGTCCCAGAAGTGTGCGCCGCTGACGTCGATAGTGACACGCTCCAGCGCCTCCTTGAAGTCGAAGGCCGCGGTGAAGCCATCCGCCGTGGCAAAGAATACCTGCCCGATCACGGTATACACCCGGTGGCCATCGCCTGCATCGGCAGACTGGACCAGCATGAAGCGGCTGATCTTGTTGGCGAAAAACAGCGCCGCCAGCAGTACACCAACGAGCACGCCCAAGGCCAAGTTGTGAGTGCTCACTACCACGATAACCGTTGAGACCATAACGATGCTGGAGGACAGTGGGTGGGATTTCAGGTTGCGCAGAGAATCCCAGGAGAAGGTGCCGATGGACACCATGATCATCACCGCGACCAGTGCGGCCATGGGAATCCGGCTGATCCAGTCGTCCAGGAACACCACCATGATCAGCAGTAACATGCCGGCTGCGAAGCAGGACAGGCGGCCCCGCCCCCCGGACTTCACGTTGATTACCGACTGGCCGATCATGGCACAGCCCGCCATGCCCCCCATCAGGCCGGCACCGATATTGGCGATACCCTGGCCCTTGCACTCGCGGTTCTTGTCGCTCTCGGTGTCGGTGAGGTCGTCGATGATGGTTGCTGTCATCATCGACTCCAGCAGGCCCACCACCGCCAGCGCCGCGGCGTAGGGAAAAATGATGCCAAGGGTATCCAGTGTCAGGGGCACATCTGGCCACAGGAAAACCGGCAGCGTATCCGGCAGTTCACCCATATCCCCTACGGTGCGGATATCCAGGCCCAGCAGGAGCGCGACGGCCGTCAGGGTGAGAATGCACACCAGCGGCGAAGGCACCAGCTTGCCGACGACGGGCAGCCAGGGGAACAGGTAAATAATGCCCAGCCCGCTGGCCGTCATGGCGTAGACATGCCAGGTCACCCCGGTCAGCTCCGGCAGCTGGGCCATGAAGATCAGGATTGCCAGGGCGTTCACAAAGCCGGTGACCACCGAGCGTGAGACAAAGCGCATCAGTGAGCCCAGTTTCAGGTAGCCCGCGAGAATCTGCAGCACCCCGGTCAGCACGGTAGCCGCCAGCAGGTATTCCAGGCCATGCTCCTTGACCAGGGTAATCATCAACAACGCCATGGCCCCGGTGGCGGCGGAGATCATCCCCGGTCGGCCACCGGTGAAGGCGATGACCACGGCGATACAGAAGGAGGCGTAGAGCCCCACCTTCGGGTCGACACCGGCGATGATGGAAAAGGCGATGGCTTCGGGTATCAGTGCCAGAGCCACGACCAGCCCGGCGAGCAGGTCGCCGCGCACGTTACCCAGCCAGTCCTGTTTCAGAGTATCAAGCATGCTGTCTGTCTTCTTGCCTGCGGTGAGTGACGGCCGAACGCGACGACACCCGGGTGATGTGTTTCCCGGTGTGAGACGGCCGTGGTGGAAGGGGGCGGATTATCCGGCAAGCAGCCGCATGTGGCCACCGCGATGTGAACTTGTACCGGGATCGGTCAGGCGACCATCCTGCGCGGGCTTGTGCCTCGCGCTAGGGGTCGTGGTTTTCCGCGTCGCTCGGCCCGGCCTGGCGCGCCCCGGCCTGCCCCTGCTGCAGGGCGGCGGTCAGCAGGCGCAGCTGCCTCTGCACATCATCCAGCTGTTGGGCGATGAGGTCGCGCTCATCATGCGCCTGCTGCGCCTCGCGGGCGTTCTGTTCAGCGGTCATCACACCCAGCACGGCGCCGACCATCATGTTGAGGAAAATAAACGCAGTCAGAAAAATGAAAGTGAGATAGTAGACCCAGCTCAGCGGATGCGCTTCCATCGTGGCGTACATCACGTCCGTCCAGTCCTCAAAGGTGGCCACGCGAAACAGCGTGAGCATGGCAATCGCCACATCCCCCCACAGCGTTTCGTCCACATCCGCGAACAACATGGAGCCGACCGCAGCGTAGATGTAGAAAATGATGAACATGAGCAGGGCGATGTAGCCCATGCGCGGTATCGCCTTGAGCAGCGAATTGATCAGGAAGCGCAGTTCCGGCACCACCGACACCAGACGCAGGACCCGGAACACCCGCAGCAACCGCCCCAGCAACACGGCCTGGGAGTTATCCAGCGGAATCAGGCTGCCGATCACCACCAGAGTATCGAAAATGTTCCAGCCATCGCGGAAAAAGCGGCGCTTGTCGGGGCAGGCGGCGAAGCGAAAGAGGATTTCCACCAGGAAAAACAGGGTAATGGCGGTGTCCATGATACCCAGGGTGCGCTCCGCCAGTGGCGGCAGATCGTAGGTTTTTGCGCCGATGGTTAATGCAGACAGGAGAATTATGGCGATAACGGCGCCCTGGAAGATACGGCTGGATTCTATCCGCCGCAGCAGCCCGGAGCCGGAGGAAGAAAGGGAAGCGCTGGACATGGGGCCTTGCCTGAGTCAGTCGGTGTGCGCCGATTCTAGAGTGCCGCAGGGGACTTGAACAGGCGGGAGGTTGGAGCTGGGCCGTCCTGGCCCGGTTGTGCTCAAGCCCCTCAGCGCTTGCAGCTGTCGATCTCGTCTTGCGAGAGCCCCAGGTCCCGCGCCGCCCGCTCGAAGTCCTCTTTGGTCGCATTGGCGTCGGCGATGTCCCGGCTGGCTTCGGAGATGTCACTGGCGATGTCGCTGCTGCCACCATAGCGTGACGCGGTGCGCGAGACCGTGTTGAACAGGCTCATCAGGCCCTGCTTCTGCTTTCTCGCCTGCTCGGCTTCGGCGATCTTGCGTTGCAGGCATTCCTGCTCGGTCTCCACGGGGGCCGCGGCCTGTGCCGGCGAGCCACCGTTGTTCACTCTGGACTTGAGGATGCCGGCCAGCTGCGGGCTGGCGGTGCCGGTCACCTCCAGCTGGTTGTCTGCCTGGAACTGGGAAATGGCAATCTGCGTTTCCACCGTCTCCACGCCATCTACCGGCCCCGGTTGATAGCCGAGCGCCGCCAGATCCGTCTCGATGCTCTGGATGAGTGGGTCGGCCTGCGCCGCCGCAATCATCAGCGGCAGTGTGAAAGCGGCGAGTGCACTCGCCAGGGTGCGGCTCACGGTTGTGTGTGGTGCGCGAGGCTGAAGCATCGTGTGGGTCCCCTCTTTTCTACTGCCCGGCGGGCCAGTGTTGCGGCGGAGCGCTGACCAGCGGGTTCACCCGGCTCCGGTCAGCTCGCGGATGATGATACTCCAGTGGTCGAGTGCCTCGTCAAACGCTTTGATCGGCACCCGCTCATTCAGGCCGTGAGCGTACATCTCGTCCGGGTTCATGAAAATGCTGCCCACGCCCCAGGTGGGAATGCCGGCGTTGCGGAAATGCATGGCATCGGTGCCGCCGGATGACATGTAGGTGATCAGGCGCAGGTCGGGGTGGCGACTGTGCACCGCCTTGCTCACCGCTGACAGCACGTCCGCGCGCAGCTCGGAAATCGGGCTTTCGGTGACCTCGGTGAGCAGTTCGAATTCAGCGCCGCTGTTGGCCACCACCGCCTCCAGCTCGGCCTGGATATCGGCGGCCTTGACGCCGGGGAAGATCCGGCAGTTGACCGTCGCGGTGGCGGACTGGGGCAGGGCGTTCTCGGCGTGTCCGGCGCGCAGCATGGTGACCACGCAGGTGGTGCGCGTGGAGCCGACGTAGGACGGCTCGGTGCGCAGCCGCTCGGCAGCGTGCTCATCATCCGGGTTGTAGGCAAAACGCACCATGGTTTCACCGAGTTCTCCGCCCAGCTGTTCGCCGATATTCTGGAAATAGGAGAGCGTCATCTCGCTCCACATCACCGGGAACCGGTGCGCCTCTATCGCCTTGATGACATCGGCCAACTCGTAGATGGCGTTGTCGTCCCGTGGCCGGCTGCTGTGGCCACCGGGGTTGCGCACGGTGATTTCCCAGGTGGCATAGGTTTTTTCCGCTGCCTGGATCTTGTAGCTCACCGCATTGCCGTTGCTGTCGAGGTCGCCGCCGCCGGCATCGGAATTGAGGGCGAACTCGGCCTCGGCGAGTTCCGGCATCTCGTACGCCATCATGCGCGTGGTCGTCATGCCGCTCTCTTCGTCACCGGAGAACGCGAGGATGAGGTCGCGGTCTGGCACGAAACCTTCGCGCCGCAGACGGATGAACGTCGCGGTGAGCTGTGCGACACCAAACTTGTTGTCGATGCTGCCACGGGCGTAATAGTTCACCGCATCCTGGGTCAGGGTGAAGGGTGGACGCTCCCAGTCCGCCGCCAGTGCCTCCACGACATCCAGGTGGCCGAGGAACAGAATGGGCTTGCGGCCGGCGCTGCCATCGCCGCGATAGGTGGCGATGAGTGTGGCGAATTCGCCTTTCGGCACCACCTGCACGTCCTCCTCGGGAAAACCCGCAGCGATCAGCTCATCGGCGAGATACCGGGCAACACGGGGTGTATTGCCCTGCGCCTTGGAGGTATCCACCTCGACAATGGTCTTGTAGATCTCGAACGCCTTGCGCGCATGGGTCTCGTCTGCTTGTGCGGCGGTCTGGCTCGCGAGCAGTGCGAGGCAGGCGCTGCAAGCCAGCTTTTTGAGTGACATCGTGTGCTCTCCACGGAGTGTTGTGAAAAAGGTTAGCACATTCGCGCGTCCGCGCCGCTGGTCGTGTGCAGGTTTTGGCGTATGCTTGTCGGGTAGACGTCGAGGACCCCCGTGAACAGTACGCCCCCCACCACCCAGCGGCGCAATGTCTGGCTGCGCGACACGCTTTCGCGTTCGCGCCGTGACGCTGTGTCCAGTTCCATGATGACCGGCATTTGCGACAACTACCTCGGTGCCTTCGCCATATCCCTGCGCGCCAGCCTGGCACAGATGGGCTGGTTGATGGCCGCCCCGCAGCTGGCAGGGGCGCTGTTCCAGCTGCTCTCGGTGTGGCTGTGCCCGCGTTTCTCCCGGCGCCGGGCAATCGTCACTGGCGTGGTCCTGCAGGCGCTGGCGGTGCTGGGGATGGCGCTGATTGCTTTCGTCCGCCCCGACAACGCCGTCACCTGGTTGATCGCGCTGGCAGTGCTCTACCAGGCCAGCGCCAACTTCGTGCAGCCGCAGTGGCGCAGCTGGATGGGCAGCGTGGTGCCGCCACGGCGCCGCGGAGCCTTCTTTGCGGGGCGCACGCGCCTGACCATGATCACCAGCTTCGCCGTGTTTGCGGGCGGCGGTGCGCTGCTCGGCCTGTTCCAGCGTTTCGAGCTGGCCTGGCTGTGTTTTGGTGCACTGTTCCTGCTCGCCGCAGCGGGCCGCGGCGCTTCCGCACACCAGCTACGGCGCATGCATGACCCGGATCACAGCAGCGTGCCTGGCGCCATATCCTTTACGGCAACCCTGCACCGTGTGCGCGATGCCTTCCGCGACAAGACCTTTTACCAGTACAGCCTGTTCATTGCCGGCATGCAGTCTGCTGTAGCAATTTCCGCACCCTTTTTCAGTGTGTACATGCTGCGCGACCTGAATTACAGCTACTGGCAGTTTTCCGCCAATACCGGCATCGCGATTCTCACACAGTTCTTCACCCTGTCGGTCTGGGGGCGTATCTGTGACCGCTGGGGCAACCGCTGGGTCATGGTGTCCAGCAGTCTGCTGCTGCCGGTAGTGCCTGCGTTGTGGCTGGTATCCAGCGACTTCACTTACCTGCTCGCGGTGCAGGTGCTGTCGGGGCTTGCCTGGGGGGGCTTCACTCTCAGTACCGCCAACTACCTCTACGACCTGCGGCCGCCGCGGTCGGATTTTGCGAGCTACGCGGCGGTGCAGTCTTCGCTGGGCGCGGTCGGCATTTTTTGTGGCGCCCTGTTCGGTGGTTATCTGGCCGGGCACCTTTCGGACCTCGCGGCCTGGCTCCCGGAAAGCTGGCAGCCGCTGCACCCGGTCGTGCTGATTTTCCTCGTATCGGGCCTGCTGCGGGGCATTATTCTTGCCTGGTTCATTCCCCGCTCGGTGGAGCTGCGCGTGCGCCAGCGCCCTGACCTGCTGCAGGTGGTTTACCGGATTTCGCGCTTCACCCCGGGTGCGGGCATTGTGTTGGACTGGCTGACGGTAACGCGCAAGCGACGCGACTGAGGCTATACTCAGGGAGAAGGGCGCGAAGCGCGGCCCCGCAACTGACCGGGAGTAGGCACTGCATGCATCAATTGAGTGGACTCGACGCGACGTTTCTGTACGCAGAGATGAACAATTCGCCGATGCACATCGCGCCCCTGCTGATTTACGACCCCGCCACCACCGGCCGCGATGTCGTACGTTTCAAGGACATTCTCGCCACCTTCGCGGAGCGGCTGGATCGCTCACCGATATTCCGGCGCAAGCTGGCGATGGTGCCACTGAACCTGGACCAGCCCTACTGGGTCGACGATGACCGTTTCGACCTCGAGTTCCACGTGCGCCATATCGCCCTGCCGAAACCGGGTGACTGGCGCCAGCTGTCGATTCTGGCGGCACGGCTTCACGCCCGGCCGCTGGACCGGGCGCGCCCGCTCTGGGAGGCCTACATCATCGAAGGCCTGGACAATGTGGCAGGCCTGCCGCCGGGCTGTTACGCCATGCTGCTCAAGGTGCACCATGCGGCGATCGACGGGGCGTCCGGTGTCGAGCTGATATCTGCACTGCACGACCTGTCTGCCACACCGCCGCCGCCGCGCCCGGTGGCGCCGCCCTTGCTGGACCCTGCGCCCAGCACGGCCGAAATGCTATGGCGGGCCTACAAGGTCAATATGAAAGCCCCGTTTCGACTGGCGCGCATGGTCGGGCAGGGTATTCCCGCCTGGCGTCGCGTCCACGAAGGGGTCAAGGCGAAGAAGTTTCGTACACTGGGTGACAAGGAGCGCACCCGCTTCAACGCGGCGGTGTCGCCGCACCGGGTGTTCGGCGCGGTGGATTTTGACCTCGCCGTGATTCGCCGGGCACGGGAGGCGGTGCCGGGGGCGACGGTCAACGATGCCATCCTGAGCATCGTCGGCGGTGCACTGCGCCAGTACCTGATGGACAAGCAGGAACTGCCTGCAAAGAGCCTGGTGGCGGGGGCGCCGGTCAATGTTCGCAGTCGCGACGAGGCGTACAGCGGTGGCAATCAGGTATCGATGATGACCATCCCGCTGGGCTCAGACGTTGCGGAGCCCCTGGAGCGCCTGCGCAGCGTGCACCGGGACGCGGTGGGCTCCAAGGCCTACCACGAGGCGGTCGGGGCGCGCTTCATGACCGACATGACGCACAGCCTGCCGGCGGAACTCGCCGCCCTCGGCGTGCGCGCGGCACTGGGTTCGGGGCTTATGGCGGGCATGAAGCCGATCTTCAATACGATCGTGACCAATGTGCCAGGCCCGCAGGTGCCTCTGTATATGTGTGGTGCGCACGTCGTGCGCAGCTACGGCCTCGGCCCCTGCATTGACAATATGGGGTTGTTCCATGCGGTCACCAGCTACGACGGGCAGATTGCTGTGTCGTTCCAGGCCTGCCGCGCGATGATGCCGGACCCGGGCTTCTACGAGCAGTGCCTGCAGCGCGCCTATGCGGACCTGCAGGCAGCGGCGGAAGCGCCGCGGAAGAAACCCGCGGCCAGGCGCAAAAAAGCGGTGGGCAAGACACAGCCTCGGGGTAACAGGGCGCTTAAGGAAAGCGTGCCCAAGGCGAAGTCAAAGGCCACAGCAAAAGCGAGGGCGCGTCCGCGCAAGCGGCCCGCCTAGTTACTGGCGTTCAGGCACGGGTGAGCGGTGAATAGGGGCGCTGAGCGTGCCGTCGCGGTCGATCCGCCAGGGGACCCCTTCACAGACGGCGTAGTTGCGGCAATCGGGGGTGCAACCGCGGCAGGGCAGCCGGGGGTGTTGTGTTTCTGCGGTATTCCTCGTTGTCATTCAGCACTCTCCTGAGTCTCGCGCAGTATACGGCATTTGCCCGCGCTCCGATCAGCGCAGGCAAGGTTAGCCGCTGCGGGCGAGCAGGTGGCAGGCCGCCGCGTGGTTGCCTGTCAGCGGTGCCAGCCCGGGTTCGGCCTCGCTGCATCGCGGCTCGGCGCGGGGACAGCGCGGGTGAAAGCTGCAACCCGTGGGCGGGTTGATGGGCGAGGGTACGTCCCCCCGCAGCACATCGCGTTGTGCCTTGCGGTGCGGGTCCGGCACGGGAATGGCCGAGATCAGGCTCTGCGTGTAAGGGTGGCTGGCCTCCCGGTAGAGTGTTTCGCTGGGGGCCGTCTCCACGATTTTGCCCAGGTACATGATCGCAACCCGGTCTGAAACGTGCTTGACCACCGCCAGGTCGTGGGCGATGAACAGGTAGGCGAGGTTGAATTCGCGCTGCAGGTCGACCAGCAGGTTGAGAATCTGGCTTTGGATGGACACGTCCAGTGCCGAGACCGGCTCATCGCAGATCACCAGCCTGGGGTTCAGGGCGATGGCCCGTGCAATGCCGATACGCTGTCGCTGACCGCCGGAGAATTCAAAGGGAAAGCGCGTGGCCGAGCGGGCAGGCAGGCCGACGATGTTCAGCAGCTCTGCGACCCGTTTGCGGCGCCAGATGCGGTCGCCGATACGGTGCACGATGAACGGTTCTTCGAGGATATCGCCCACGGTGTGCCGCGCATTCAGTGACTCCATGGGGTCCTGGAAAATCATCTGGATGTCCTGCCGGAGTGGGCGCAGGGTGCGGGGCCGCATGTGCGTGATGTCCTCGCCGGCGAAGCGGATACTGCCGCCAGTGGGCGTGTAGAGCCGCGTGATGCAGCGCCCCAGGGTCGATTTGCCACAGCCTGATTCACCGACCAGACCCAGTGTTTCCCCTGGATTGATGGTGAATGATACGCCATCCACGGCGCGGTTGAAGGCTCGGGCACGCAGGAACAGACCTTCGCGCACCGGGAAGTGCATCTGCAGGTTGCTGACTTCCAGCAGTGGCGCGCTCACAGTTCTTGCCACCGCAGGCAGCTGACCGCGTGACCGGCCGCCACCTGCTCAGGTGCCGGAAGCTGCTCCCGGCAGCGGTCCACGGCAAAGGTGCAGCGGTTCTCGAAGCGGCAGCCCAGCGGCAGGTCGCGCAGACCGGGCACCATGCCCTCTATCACACCGAGGCGCGACTTTGCCTCGGTCTCCAGTCGCGGTATGGAGGCCAGCAGACCGCGCGTGTAGGGGTGGGCCGGCCGGTCGAAGATATCAAACACGGAGCCCTGTTCCGCGACCTTGCCGGCGTACATCACCACCACCTGTTCGCAGGTTTCCGCGATCACGCCGAGATCATGGGTGATCATGATCACCGCCATCCCCATACGCTTCTGCAGGTCGGCGATCAGTTCCAGAATCTGGGCCTGGATGGTGACATCCAGCGCCGTGGTGGGTTCGTCGGCGATCAGCAGGTCCGGCTCGCAGGCCAGCGCCATGGCAATCACCACCCGCTGGCGCATACCGCCGGACAGCTGGTGGGGGTATTCGCCCAGGCGCAGGTCCGGCGACGGAATGCCCACCCGATCGAGCATGTCGGCGGCAGCACGCAGCGCGTTGGCAGGCTCGCAGACCTTGTGCAGCAGCATGCCCTCGGTGAGCTGGCGGCCGATGGTGTGCACCGGGTTCAATGCCGTCATGGGCTCCTGGAAGACCATGCCGATACGCCGCCCGCGAATCTTCTGCATCTCGGGAATATCGAGCCGGGCGAGGTCGGTACCCTGGAACAGCAGGCTGCCGCCTGCAATCCGACCCATGGGTTGCGGCAGCAGGCGCATGATCGACAGCGCCGTCACGCTCTTGCCGCAGCCGGACTCGCCGACGATGCCCAGCGTGGCTCCGGCATCCACCGTGAAACTGACGCCGTCTACCGCGCGCACCAGGCCTTCATCGGTGGCGAACTCGGTGACCAGCTGGTCGACTTCAAGCAGTGCCACGGCTGGCTACTCCGCCCATTGGTCATACACGCGGATGACGGGGTCGAAACGCGTGCCGTCGCGACGGGCAGCTTCGGTCTCTGCTTTCATGTCGGTGTCGATCCAGTGCACGAAGGTCTCCCCAGGACCCTGCGCGTGCTTGTGCGAGAAACCCTCGGGGTAGCGCAGCCAGCGCCAGTGGCCGATGCGGAAAAAGCCCTGGTAGAAACCGGGCACGAAGGAGGCGTGCTCGTGATGCAATTCCGTCATCCGGTGTGCCAGCTGGATCATGTCGTCGCGGTCGTTGGAGCGCCGATAGCGTTCGATCAGCTGATCCATTTCCAGAATTGCAAAACTTTCCAGGTTGTTGGTCTGGGTCTTCAGTTTGCGCTCGGGATTGACACTGCCATCGTCCAGGAAGGCCCTGTCGTAGGCGTTGTCGGAGTGATAGTGCTCCCAGAAGCGGGGGTACAGTTCCAGGAATACGCCAAAGGCGGTGAAGAATATATCGTGTTGTTTTTCCTGTACCTTCTTCCAGCCTACGGTGCCATCGAGCACTTCAATGCGCAGATCAAGGCCCGCCTTGGCCGCTTCCTCGCGCAGGATGGTCAGTACATCGCGCAGGCTCTCGTAGCCGGTGGAGAGCGTGAAGGCCAGTCGCTGGCCCTGGTCATTGACCAGAATGCCGTCGGCGCCACGCTCGGTGAAACCCGCTGCCGCAAAGTGCCCCTGGGCCTTGCTGATGTCGAAGGTGCGTGCGGTGATGGTGGGGTGTGTGAAATCACCGAAGCCTTCCTGCCCGGTGTTCATGCGCGTGTTGTCACCGCGGAAGAACTTCTCAATTACCAGCTCCCAGTTCGTGGCGTAATTGATGCCCAGCCGTATTTCGCGGTCACTCAGCAGCGGCTGGGCCGTGTTGATCCACAGGCCGAAATTGGGTCGCGGCCGCTGGTTGTAGTACATCACCTTGTGAATGTACCCGGCCTGGATGTCCGGGTCGCTGTCTGGCAGCTTCTCATACCAGTATTCCGCAAGACCCAGCCCGAACTGGTCGATATCGCCGCGCTTGAAGGCCTCGAAGGTCTTGGCGTCGTCGCGAATAACCGTGAACTGGATACGATCCGGATTGAAGCGGTAGCGCCAGTATTTTTTGTCCTTTGCCCACCAGTCCTTGTTGCGTGTGAGGGCGATGGAGCGCCCCTTGCGCACGTCCTCCGGGCGTATGATGTAGGCGCCGGGCGTGGGTTCGAATTCCCACTGGTAGCGCTCGCTGAAGTCGTCACCCATGTCGGTGTAGAAATGCTGCGGAATAGGCCGCAACAGGAGCACGCGCTCATCGAGGTCAGGCTTGAGCTCCCGGGTGGTGATGGAGATGGTGTGGTCATCGTAGCGGGTGATGTTGGTGTAGGTCGTGCTGTAGAAGTTGTTGTACCAGGGCGCCATGATGTAGGGCGAGCGGTAGAACCAGAACATGAACAGGTAGTCGTCTGCGGTGACGGGCTCGCCATCGGAGAACCGTGCAGCCGGGTCCAGCTTGACGTACACCGTGCGCGCCGCTTCATCGATGGCCCAGGATTCTGCCAGCCCGGGATACAGGTCGCGGGTCTCCGGGTGCACGTGGGCCATGGTCATGCCCGTGTCGTCGAGTAGATAGGTGCGAAAACCGCCGTTTGAGTCCGGGCCTACTGTGCGCAGGGTGCGCGGAAAGTCCTGCAGGGCGGCATTCTGCGTGCCGCCCTTGACGGCGTCCGGCGAGCCGATCTCCGGCAGGTGGTTGTTGTTCTCCCACACCAGGTCCGCGGGCAGGTCAGCCGGCGTCTTGAAACTGAAGAAATCCGGGTTGGCAGCGTAGTAGGCTTCCACCTCGGCGGTGACCCCCGCCAGCCCGTCGGCGCTGGCCGCGATATCTGTGGGCTCCTGGGATGACTCGCCGCAGCCTGCAACGCACAGGCTGAATAACAGGCAGTACAGGGTCTTTTTCATGGCGGATTCCTCATGTGCGTTGTCCCTAGCGGTAAACAGAGAAGGTTTTGGGATCGAATGACTCGCGGATGGCTTCGCCGATAAACGTCACCAGCGTCAGCAGCGCGACCAGCGTGCCGAACGCGGAAATGACAATCCACGGTGCCGTGCGCAGGTTGGCAGTGCCCTGCTTGAGCAACTCGCCCAGGCTGGGTGTGGGTACGGGCAGGCCGAAGCCGAGAAAATCGAGTGCGGTGATGGCGGAAATGGCGGCTACTACCGTGAAAGGCATGAAGGTGATCAGCGTCGACAGCACATTGGGCATGATGTGGCGGAAGATGATGCGCGTGTTGGAGGCGCCAATGATGCGCGCGGCGGCGACATAGTCCCGAGCCTTCTCCTTGTAGGTTTCCGTGCGCATGTAATAGGTCATCCCCGTCCAGGAAAACAGCACCATCACCAGCAACAGAATGCCGATGCGTGTCGGTACCGCGACCGTCGATGGGATGACGGAAAAGATGATGATGACCATGTACAGGAAAGGCACATTGGACCAGATCTCAATGACGCGCTGCAGTATCAGGTCGAAGACGCCGCCGAAGTAGCCCATGGCACAGCCGATGGCAATGCCGATCAGGTAGACGGAGAGCGTGAAGCCGAGTGCGAACAGCAGCGCGATGCGTGTGCCGTAGAAGAGCCGCGCAAGGATGTCCCGGCTGGTGGTGTCCGTGCCCAGGTAGTGCTGTGACGCGGCACTGGGTGGCTGCGGCCGGAACACGCCACCGGCGGCGTTGTTCTCATAGGGATTGTAGGGCACCAGGGGCAGCAGCACCCAGTTCCCCTCATCGGCCTCGTCGAAACGGTCCTGTAAGTCCCGGTAGTTGGTCTCGTAGTCGTAGTCGAGGCCGAAGTCGGTACCCGGGTGGAAGTCGCCATAGGTGGGGAAGTAGAGTTCGCCCTGATAACTCACCACCAGCGCCCGGCTGTTGATCAGCAGCTCACCACAGGCCAGCAGCGCGGAAAGCCCCAGGAGAATCAGGAAGCTGTAGTAGCCGCGCTTGATCTGGCGGAAGCGCCGCAGCTTTTTTCGTGTTTGGGGCGTGAGTGCAAACATGGCCTACTGGAACCGTATCCGCGGGTCGACCAGTGCGACCAGGATGTCCGAGATAATGTTGCCAATCAGCAGCAACAGGCTGGCCAGTAACACCACGCCCATGACCACCGGATAGTCGCGGTCGAGAATGGCCGTCAGGCCGAGCAGGCCAAAACCGTCGATATCAAAGATGGTTTCTATCAGGAAGGAGCCGGATACCAGCAGGGTGATGTTCTGCCCGAACGTGGTCGCGATGGGGATCAGCGAGTTGCGCACGGCATGGCGCGTGACCGACTGCCGGAAGGACACTCCTTTGGCGATCGCGGTGCGTATGTAGTCCGCTGCCAGGTTGTCCATCAGATGGTTCTTGAGCAACAGCGTGACCAGGGCGAAGCTGCCCACCAGGTAGCAAATCAGTGGCAGTACGGAGTGGCGCAGCAAGTCCAGTGCCTGTGCGCCCAGCGACAGGTCGCGGAAGTCATAGCTCACAAAGCCGCCCATGGGGAACCACTCCAGGCGCACTGAAAACAGCAGTATCAGCAGTGAGCCGAGGGCGTAGCCGGGTATCGCGTAGCCGACAAAGATGAGCACCGAGCTGATATTGTCGACAAAGGTGCGGTGGCGTATGGCCTTGAGAATGCCCAGTGGTATGCAGACTGCGTAGGTGATCACCAGGGTCACCAGCCCGTAATACAGCGATACAGGGAAGCGCTCGCTGATGACGTCCCACACCGGCTCGTTGTAGCGATAGGAGCTGCCCAGGTCGCCGCGCAGCACCTTACCCAGCCAGGCGGCATAGCTTTGCAGCACCGGCTTGTCGAAGCCGTAGTATTCCCGCAGCCGGTCGAGTTGTGCCTCCGAGATGGCCATGCCCTGGCCCGCCATCTGGGCGCCGCCGCCGGAAAGGCTCATCTGCTGCGTTTCCATGATGGCGCGTTCCAGCGGGCCACCGGGGACCAGGCGCGTAATGGCAAAGACGATAATGGTCACACCAATTAGCGTGGGCGGGACGAGCAAGAGGCGTCTGAGAAAATAGTCGCGCATGCGATGTCCGGTGAAGCCCCTGTCGTGTTCCCTGCCGTGTGGTGTATCGGCGTGAATCCGGATGGTGCCACAAAGGCACCGCGGGGCAAAGCATATCGGCTGTCGCAGCGTCGGCTGGCACAGCATCGGCTGCCGCAGCATCGGCTGCCGGCTCATCCGCAGCGCAGCCGGTCGCGTAGCTAATTACAGTTCATTCACCAGCCAGCGCCGGGTGCGCGGGGAGTTAGCCGGATGCCCGAGGGGCCAGAAATCCGCCGGGCTGCGGACGAGATTGCCGCGGTGCTGGAAGGTCGCACCATAAAGACAGTGCGTTTCGGTCTGTCGCGCCTGCGCAAGGTGGAGCGGAGGTTGCGTGGCCACCGGGTGCGGGCGGTGGAAACCCGAGGCAAGGCCATGCTATTGCACTTTGAACATGGCCTGACGGTGTACTCGCACAATCAGCTATACGGTGTCTGGTGCGTGGTGCAGGGGCAGCAGCTGCCCGAAAGTACGCGCTCACTGCGTCTGCTGCTGCAAACCGCGACTCACTCCGCCGTTCTCTATAGCGCGTCGGACATCAGCGTGTGGCCCGTGGAGGAACTGGAGCAGCACCCTTTTCTGGCGCGGCTGGGCCCTGACATCATGTCTACCGGACTGGCCTGGCGAACCATTGCGGACCGGCTGCAGAGCCCGCAGTTTGTGCGCCGCAATCTGGCCAGCCTGTATCTGGACCAGGGTTTTGTTGCGGGCATCGGCAACTATCTGCGCAGTGAGATCCTGCACGCTGCACGCCTGCACCCACTGCGGCGGGCCGCCAGCCTCAGTGCCGGAGAACGCGGTCGACTGGCGCGGGCAACCCTGGATGTCAGCCTGCGCAGCTACCGCACTGCCGGCGTCACCCTGGCGCCGTCCCTGGCGCGCGCGCTGGAGGGCACTGCGTTGCCCTGGGAGCAGCGCCGTTTCGCGGTGTTTGGGCGCGACGGGTTGCCCTGCTATCGGTGTGCCGCGGCGATTGTGCGCAGTGAGTTGAACAGCCGGCGGCTGTACGCCTGCCCCGCCTGCCAGCCAGCCTGACAGGGCCTGCCCGCGTCAGCGCGCGTCGCGCAGGCGCTGCTGGCGTCGCCAGTCCCAGGGGGGTGTGGGGTCGCTCCCTGCCCAGAGGCCGCGCCGCGCAGAACGCGCCTCTCGCTCGGCGGCCTCCAGAGCGTGCTCCTGACGTGCGAAATACTGATACCACCAGGCGTGGCCCTGTTCGACCAGCGCCAGGTTGACGTTGCGGCCATCGGCATACACCGTGCCGACCTTGCGCCCGTAGTCGTCCTCCTCGATTACCACCACGCCGAGGCGCTTGCCCGAGACCAGCGCTGCCAGCGCCTCCCGCGAGCGATTCCCATGTGGCTGGTCGCTTTCCGGAGCATCGATGCCGAAGAAGCGGATCTTGTGCTGGGTGTTGCTCGCGTCGAGCAGGGACAGCGTGTCGCCGTCGGCGATGCGCACCACGCGACCGGTCAGGTCAAAGTGCTCAGGGGCCTGCCCCTCGCGTGCCGCGCCCGCGGTTTCCAGCGATTCCACTGCCTGGCCGAGGCCGGTGTTGCGCTCCCCGGCCAATTTGTCCAGTGCCTGTCGGTGCCAGTTCACCTCGCCGTCGGTGGCGAGTTGATACAGGCTGAGGCCCAGCAGCACCAGGGCGACCCGGACCAGATTGCGGGAGGAGAGGGCGGGGAAGCGTTTCATAAGCGAGGCGTTGTCCAGGTCAGTGCCCACTATACCGCAGGCCGGGCATTGGGGGCACGGGCCCCGCGGCGCGCCCGTTCAGGGTTTCAGTGGGCTCGGAGTGATGCTGATGGTCTCCCCCTGGCCGCTCACCATGACTTCGCCGTCGCTGATAGTGCACTGCAGCTGCAGACCGGGACGGGCCATTTGCGCCAGGCTGCGCAGGCTGCTGTCGGCAATCTGCCAGATGCTGAGGTGCTTGAAGCGCTCCAGGGCACTGGCATTTTTTTGCCACCAGACCGGCACGGCGCGGTCACCGTACATATACAGCACCACCTGCTGCCCCCTGGCGCAGGCCTTGCGCAGGCGGTCGGGATCGGGGGCGCCCAGCTCTACCCACAGCTCGATGGCCCCGGTCAGGTCTTTCTGCCACAGGTCCGGTTCGTCGTCGGTGCTGATGCCGCGGCCGAAGGTGAGCTGGTCGCCGGCATGCAGGGCGAAAGCCAGCACCCGCAACATCATGCGTTCATCGGTTTCCGATGGATGGCGCGCCAGGGTGAGTGGGAAATCGCCGTAGACCTGCCTGTCGAGGTCGGCAACGTTCAGGTCCATCTTGAAGATCGTGGATTTCAGGGCCATGTGGGGGCGGTACTCGTGGTGTGGGTGCGCACTATAGCCCAGCCCTGCGGTGCAGGCACGCGGCAGCTCAAGCGCGCAGGCGTGGCACCAGCGCAGGCGTGCGTGCCTTGTAGGCCTGCCATTGCGGGTCCTGCCCCCAGCGTCGCTCCGCTTTGCGCTCCAGAAGGGGGATGCCACTGACCCGGGTGAGCAGCACGAAAACGAACACGGGAGAGATCAGCGTGGCCCATTGCCAGCCCTGCAGCGCCGGCAGGGACATCAATGCGATACCCAGCCAGAGGATGATCTCGCCGAAGTAGTTGGGGTGGCGGGAGCGTGCCCACAGGCCACTGTCGATAAAGCGTTCGGCGCCCTGCGTGCGACGGAAGCGGCGTTTCTGGCTGTCGGCAACCACCTCTATGGTAAAACCAAGCACCCACAGCGTGAGGCCCAGCAAGCCGGGCAAGCCCATTTCCGCCATGCGACCGCTGGTGATGGCGGCCAGCGCGCAGCCCGCGGTGATGACCACCCAGAGGCCCTGGAGGGTCCAGGTGAAGAGAAAACGGCTGGCGTAGGGTTTGATCTGGTCGAAACGGGAGTCCTTGCCATCGGCGCGGATACGCAGGAACAGGAAACTCCCCAGACGCAGGGCCCAGAGGCTGATGCAGGCAGCCAGCAGCAGGCTCGCGGCGCTCTGCCCCGGTGTCAGGGCAACCGCCAGCCAGATCACGGAGAGATAGGTCAGCGCTCCTGTGAGGTCGTAGAAGGTTTCTGTCTGCAGCCGCCAGGCGGGTACGAAGGCCAGCCACTGCAGCGCAAAAGCGAGCCCCGCGCACAGGGCGAAGACCGGCCATCCCAGCCAGCTGGCGCCTGTGTGACTGCCGGCGAGTGTGATGCCCAGGCCCAGAATGAGTACAACGCCGAAGCGGGTCAGTGTGTGTAGCATGAAGGCAGCTCCCATTGCCTGACGGTTGACGGCAGCATCCGCGGGCTCCGATCAGCGGGCAAGGTTAGCACAGGGTCGCGGTCGAATGGCTTGCGCAAAATATTAGCGTAGACTAATGTTAGAGTGTCTTGCCTTGGTGACGGAGTGAAAAAATGACACTTGATCGCGCGGTGCTGGCCTTTGCCGGTGTGATGATCTTGCTGAGCCTGTTGCTGTCCCAGCTGCACAGTGGTAACTGGTTGTGGTTCACGGCGTTTGTGGGTGCCAACCTGTTGCAGTCGTCGTTTACCGGCTTTTGCCCGGCTGCGATACTGTTCAGGAAGCTGGGTGTACGCAGCGGCAGCGCGTTCTCCTGAACGATCGGGAAAGGCTTTGCCAAGCCACCGGCTTCATACAGATAATGATGCCGAATCACCGAGAGAGGAACTCTGATGACGGACGCTACGGCTACCCCGGAAAAACTGTTTGCCCACAAAGTGGTCTGGATCACGGGTGCGTCAAGTGGCATTGGCGCGGCACTGGCGGTCGAGCTGGCCGGCGCGGGAGCGAGGCTGGTGTTATCGGCACGCCGCGAGGACCGGCTGCAGGCGGTGCGCGAGGAGTGTATTGCGGCCGGTGCCGCCACTGATGATGTGCTGGTGCAGCCCCTGGATGTCGCCGACACCGAGTCCATGCCGGCGGCGGTCGAAACGGTGCTGGGTCGCTACGGGCAGGTCGACCTGCTGATCAACAATGCCGGGATTTCCCAGCGCTCCGCCTGCCTGAACACGGAGCTGAGCGTGTATCGCCGGCTGTTCGAGGTCGATGTACTGGGGCAGATTGCGCTGACCAAGCTGGTGCTGCCCACTATGGTCGCCCGTGGCCAGGGGCATGTCGCGGTCACTGCCAGCGTGGCCGGCAAGGTCGGGGCGCCGTTGCGCACCGGGTACTGTGCGGCGAAACACGCGGTGATGGGCTTTTTCGACGCGCTGCGCACCGAAGTCGCGCACCTGGGTGTGCAGGTCACCACGATCGTGCCGGGTTACATTCGCACCGATATCGCACGGCAGGCCCTCACGGGCAGTGGAGCCGCCGCGGGTGATATCGAGGACGATGTCGACAACGGCATGGACGTCGTCGAGTGTGCCCGGGTCATCGTGCAGGGTTTCTGCCGCGGCACAGAGGAAATCGAGGTGGGCAGCGGGCCCGAAATGAGCCTGCTGGAGATGAAACGCAAGGATCCGGTAGGCACCTTCAGACTGTTGGAGCAGATGGCTGCGGAGGCATTGCAGCGCAGTCTCCCCTAGCAGGCAGGCGGCTGACGCCGCGAGCCCATTGCTCCCCACTCACGCAGCGGCGGGGGTGCCGAGGATCTGGGCGACGAACTGCAGGTGCTCCGCGGCCTCGTGGCCAAGCGGCGTGAGAAACCCGCCATCCTCCTGGTCAATCAGGCCCTTGTCGTGCAGCCGCCGTGCGGCGGCGATCATCTGCGGATTCGCGTTGCTGTGCACCTTGAGGCCGACCTGTGCGCTGCTCAGGTCAAATTTCAGCAGCAGTTCGATTTCTTCTATGTGCTCTCTGGGCAGGGCCATAACGGTTTCTCCTGAACGGTGCCAACAGCATAGCGGAAATATGCGGCGGTTGCGCAAGCCCTTGCGGGTCGGGCAACTTACTCCATGCGCTGTGCAATCGGTACCGGCTCCAGACGGACAATCGCAGACGGCTCCGCACTGCGGTCATCCACAGCGAGGTAAATGAAGCCATCAGGGCCCTCGCGCACATCGCGCAGGCGTCCGATGTCCCTGGCCAGGGTCTCCTCATGGACGACTTTGCCGTCCTGCAACCGGAGCAGGGTCAGCTCTTGCCCCGACAGGCCACCGGCGAGCAGATAGCCGCGCCACTTCGGGAAGGCGTCACCTGCATAGAGTGTGAGGCCCGATGTGCCAATGGAGGGCACCCAGACCTTTACCGGCTGTTCCATGCCATCAGCGTGCGTGGTCGCGTGGATCGTCGTACCCTCGCCATAGTTCACGCCATAGCCAATCACCGGCCAACCGTAGTTGGCACCTTTCTGGATACGGTTCAGCTCGTCTCCGCCCTGTGGGCCGTGCTCGGTGATCCACAGCGTGCCGTCTGCGCCGTCAATGACCATACCCTGGGCGTTGCGGTGGCCGTAGCTCCATATCTCCGGCAGTGCCTGCGGCCTGTCCAGGAAGGGGTTGTCTGCGGGTACACGGCCATCGTCGTGCAGGCGCACAATGACCCCGTGGTGGTCTGCAAGCTGCTGTGCCGGGTGCGCTGGCAGATCGCCGGTCGGCGGAACCTGACGGTCCCCTACGCTGATGAACAGGTAGCCCTGGTCGTCAAACGCGAGGCGGGATCCGTAGTGTCCGCGGCCGCGGGACTGCGCGACGAAAATCTCCTCCACCTCGCTCAGGCCACCGTCGGCGTAGCGACCGCGCGCCACCGCTGTGGTGGACTCCCCATCTGCCAGTGGTTTGGCGTAGGACAGGTACACCAGCCGGTTGTTGGCGAAGTCAGGGTGCAGTACCACGTCCAGCAGGCCGCCCTGACCCTTGTAGAACACCTCCGGTACGCCGCTGACCGGCTGCTCCAGCAGGCGTCCGTTGCGGACGATGCGCAGGCGGCCCGGCTGTTCGGTGACCAGCATGTCGCCCCCGGGCAGGAACGCCATCGACCAGGGCCTGACCAGGCCGTCGACCACCGGCACGACACGGTAATCGTGGTACGTGGAATAGTGTACGTCCTGGGCGTGACTGCTGGTGCCGATGAAGCTCAGCAGCAGTGTGCAGGGGAGCAGTAGCCGGGCTACAGTGTTCATGGGATTGTCTCTCGCCGTTGGGTCGCTGCACAGTATAGCGACTTGTGTGCCGATTCTCGAAGCGCGGGGGCAGCCAGGCTGGATCTTGCTTCCTGTTCGGGCTGGTGTAAGTATCCGCGGAAACCTACTGGATGATGTGTGTCATGTTGTTGCGCAAAGTGGTCGTTGTGGTATGCCTGCTGGCCGGTGTTTCGGCCCGGGCGGAAGAGCGTTTTGCGGAGTGCCTGTTGGCACTGCAGGATCAGGCGCGGGCGGCCGGGGTGGCGGCGGACATCGTGGACACGGTCGTACCCGGCATGCAGCAGCAGGAACGGGTGCTGGAACTGGACGGCAAGCAGCCCGAGTTCGTGCAGACCTTTGCCCAGTATTTCAACACGCGGGTATCCGAGAGCCGAATCGAGCAGGGGCGGGCGCTGTATGCGCAGCACCGCGATTTCCTTGCGCAGCTGCAGCGGGACTACGGCGTGCCCGGCCACTATCTGGTGGCCTTCTGGGGCCTGGAGACCAATTTCGGCTCCTATCTCGGCCGCATGCCCACCCTGGACTCCCTGGCGACGCTGGCCTGTGACACCCGGCGCGCAGACTTCTTTGGCGGCGAGTTCGTTGCCGCGCTGCAGCTGCTGGAGCGCGAAGGCCTGAGTCCGGACGATATGCAGGGCTCCTGGGCGGGTGCGGTGGGACACACCCAGTTCATGCCGTCGAACTACCTGCGTTATGCGGTTGACGGCGACGGTGATGGCCGCATCAACCTGTGGCGCAGCGAGCGGGATGCGCTGGCCTCGGGTGCGCGTTTCCTGCGCGACCTGGGCTGGGTGCCCGAGTTGCGCTGGGGGCGCGAGGTCCGTCTGCCGGCAGGTTTTCCCTATGAGCTTGCGCTGTCCGGCGAGGCACTGCCACTGGCGGAGTGGTCCCGGCTGGGTGTGCTGCGCAACGACGGCGGCGCGTTGCCGGTTGCGGACCTGCAGGCATCGCTGCTGGTACCCGCTGGCGCGCCAGGCCCGGCCTTCCTCGTGTACGACAATTTCGCCGTGATCATGCGCTGGAATCGCTCTGAATCCTACGCGCTTTCCGTGGGCCACCTCGCGGACCGCATTGCCGGTGCTGGACCCCTGCGGCAGGCACCACCGGCCGATCAGCAGCCGCTGGCGCGTGCCGATGTGCTGGCCTTGCAGCAGCAGCTGAACCTGCTGGGTCATAACGCGGGGGAGGAAGACGGACTGTTCGGGTCGGGCACGCGCGCCGCACTGAGCCGCTTCCAGCGCAGCGTCGGGGCGGTGGCGGACGGCTACCCCGGCAGCGAGATTCTGCAGCGCCTGCAGCGGGCGGCATTGGCGGAGGGGGCTGGCGCAGGCAACTAGCTCTCCGACGCTGCCCGCAGCATGTCGTCGTGCTCGGCCATGTTCCAGGGCAGGCTCGCCGGCGAAATGTGCAGGAAATGCAGGTGCTTTTCCAACTGGTCGAGAATGTCGGTGATGATGTCGTGCTGGTCGAAGCCGTAGACATCGTAGGACTGGCCGCCGCGGCGCAGGAACACCTCGGCGCGGCAGTAGTGTGCGCTGTCCTCACTGCTGTGTGCCATCTCCGGAAACGCGTAGTGGGGCAGACTGTGCTCCAGCAGGCGAATCTCGTAGATAAAGTCCACGGCCTCGTCCTTGGTCACTTCCAGCCACAGACGTGCCGGCGCGTCGTCCTCGTGCAAGGTGGCATGCCAGCCCTGCTTGTCCAGTTCACGCTGTACCCGCCACATGGCCTTGCGCACCGTGGTGCCGATGAAAGCCTCCACTTCACCCCGATCCGGGAACGTGACCAGTCCCGCGAGGCGGCGGCGCCACAACCCGCGGCCATTGCCCCCTGACAGACGCCCCGTTACGCCAGTATTCAGGCTGGTGTGGTGATGGCCCTCAATCACCAGGGCGCGCCACATGCCGATCGCCGCCGCGATCATGATCAGGGAGAACGGCAGGGCACTGGCGATGGTCATGGTCTGCAGCGCGCCCAGGCCGCCCGCAAGCAGCAGGGTCGCGGCCACGGCTCCTTCGCTGCTGGCCCAGAACACGCGCTGCCATATGGGTGTGATGGCGGCGCCCCCCGATGCCAGGGAGTCGATGACCAATGAGCCGGAGTCCGAGGAGGTGACGAAGAAGGTGACGATGAGGATGACCGTCAGGAAGGAGACCAGGGAGGACAATGGCAGCACTTCAAACAGCTTGAACAGGGCCACGGCGTGATCGGCCTGCACCTGGTCGATGAGTGTGTGGTAACCCTCGTTCATGATCAGGTGCAGCGCGGTGTCACCGAAGATAGAGAACCAACTGAACGTGAACAGTGTGGGCACGAACATCACGCCGACGACGAACTGGCGTATGGTCCGTCCGCGGCTGATCTTGGCGATGAACAGGCCCACGAAGGGGGCCCAGGCGATGGTCCAGCCAAAGATGAACAGGGTCCAGTTGCCGATCCAGTCGCTGCGCGTGTAGGCCTGCAGATTGAAGGTGCGTTCTACGATATGGTTCAGGTAACTGCCCGTGTTCTGCAGGAAACTCTCGAGGATATGCACAGTGGGGCCCACGCTGAACACAAACAGCATCAGTGCCACCGCCAGCACCATGTTGAGGATGGACAGCCGCTTCACACCCTTGTCCATACCTGCCACCACCGAGAAAATCGCCAGGGCGGTGATGGCGACAATGGCGATGATCTGTACGGTCACGCTCACCGGAATCTGCGGCCAGAGGTAGTTGATACCGGCGTTGATCTGCGCAACGGAGAGCCCCAGCGTGGTGGCTATCCCGAACATGGTGCCGAGTATGGCGAAGACATCGACCGCGTGCCCGATGGGACCATAAATGCGGTTGCCGATCAGGGGGTACAGTGCGGAGCGGATCGACAGCGGCAGTCCGTGGCGAAAGGCGAAGTAGGCCAGCACCAGCCCCACCAGCCCGTAGATTGCCCAGATGTGGAAGCCCCAGTGGAAAAAGGCAATTTGCATGGCCTGCCGGGCCGCATTCACGGTTTCCGGCGCACCCGCCGGGGGCGCTGAATAGTGCAGCACGGGCTCCGCGACGCCGAAGAACAGCAGGGCGATGCCATAGCCGGCCGAGAACAGCATGGCAAACCAGGCCGGGAAGCTGTATTGCGGGTCCGCGTGGTCCGGCCCCAGCTTGATGTTGCCCCAGTTGCTGAACGCCACCACGACAATGAACACGAGGAAGAACGCCACCGACAGCATGTAGAACCAGCCGAAGGTGCTGGTGATCCAGGCCAGGGATGAGCTGAACAGCTGGCCGGCGAGATCGGGGCTGCTGATGGTGCCGATGACGAGCAGGACAATGACCACCACCGCCGGGATAAACACCGGTAATAGCACGGTGGAGGAGGGTGTTTTGGCAGTGTGCGCCTCGTTCATGCAAGGATCCTCTGCCCGCACGCTGGGGCGGGTTCATTTCACGGGTGCGCCGGGCAGGGTAACAGACGGGGCCGCACAGGTGTACCGCGCAGCAGTGGGGTGCCGCAGCCTATTCTGTTACTGTTCAGGCTGCTGCCCCCTGAACTTGCGCTTCGCGGGGCAGATTGCCTTGACCATGGAGACCCCGATGACTGCTCTCGACAACCGACAATTCCGCCTGAAAGCACGCCCTGCTGGACGTATTGAGCGTGCGCACTTCGATTTCCTGACCGAGCCCGCGCCCGAGCCGGGGCCTGGGCAGGCGCTGGTGCGGGTGCAGTACCTCAGCCTCGACCCAACAAACAGGATCTGGATGAGCGACATGGATCAGTACATGCCGCCGGTTGCCATCGGTGATGTGATGCGCGGCGGCGGCATCGGCGTCGTGGTGAAGTCGGCGTCGGAGCGCTATCAGGTGGGTGACCACGTCATGGGCCTGACCGGCTGGCAGGACTACTGTCTGGCCGACGAGGGAGAGAATGCCATGGCCGTGTTGCCCGCCAATCTGCCGATTCCTCTCTCGGCAATGCTCGGCGCCTGCGGTATGACCGGGCTCACCGCCTATTTTGGCCTGCTGGATATTGGTCGCCCGCAGGTTGGGGAAACCGTGCTGGTATCCGCCGCCGCCGGCGCCGTGGGTTCCGTGGTGGGACAGATCGCCAAGATCCGGGGTTGTCGGGTCGTGGGCATTGCCGGTGGCCGGGAAAAGTGTCGTTACCTGCTCGACGAGCTGGGCTTTGATGCTGCGGTGGATTACAAGGCGGGCGACTGGCGTGAGCAGCTCGCGGCGGCGACGCCGGACGGTATCGATGTCAATTTCGAGAATGTCGGCGGCGAGATTATGGAGGCGGTCATGGCGCGTATGAACCTCTTCGGGCGCATGCCCCTCTGCGGCATGATTTCGGGTTACAACAGCGGCGAACCCATGCGCGCGGATTTTTCATCCATATTGATGCGCCGTATCGAAGTGCGAGGCTTTATCGTTTCCGACTTTATGGAGCGCTTCCCCGCGGCCACACAGGAACTGGCCACCTGGTATCTCGAGGGGCGCCTGAAGCATCGGGAAACCGTGATCGATGGCCTTGAGCAGGCGCCCGAGGCAGTGAATCTGCTGTTCGACGGCGGCAACATGGGCAAACTGGTGGTGCGCGTCAGCGACGACTGACGCAGCCCACACCCAGTGCCGCTTTCAGGCGGGGAAGCTCTGTCGGCTCCAGCAGGGGATCGCCGGTGCGCTGGCGCCACTGCAGCAGCGCTGCCTGCAGATTGGCCAGGCGCTGCGCCTGCTGTGGCCTGTTGGCCAGATTGTTGGTCTCAAACGGGTCAACGAGCAGGTCATACAGCTCGAACTCCGGCGGGTGAAACAGGTTGCGATAGGTGGCGTTCCAGCCTGGCGCGGGGCGCACGGTAGGGCTCAGGCGCGTGTTGCCGATGTAACTCAGCGGGTTGCGGCAGGCGCTGTCGAGGTTGTGGATCAGCTTGAAACGGGTTGTGCGCACAGCGCGGCGCGGATAGAAGTGCTCGGGCGCGTGGGCATTGTATTCCGTGAACAGCAGGCCGCGCCACTGGGGTGGCGTGGTGCCACTGAGCAGCGGGCGCAGTGAGCGACCCTCTGTGCGCGGCAGTGCAACGCGAGCCGCTTCCAGCAGCGTGGGCATCAGGTCCACAGTCGATACCAGTGCTTCACTGCGCAGGCCAGCGCGGCCGGTACCGGGCCATTGAATGATCAGCGGGACGCTCACGCCGGCTTCGTACGTGGTGGTTTTCGCACGGCTGAAGGGCGCGCCGTGGTCGCTGACAAACACCACGACTGTGCGCTCCAGCACGCCGGCCCGCGCCAGTTCCTGCAGCAACAGGCCCACCCCGGTGTCCAGACGGCTGATGCCGTTGTAGTAGGAGGCCACTTCGCTGCGTATCAGTGGGCTGTCGATACCGAGGAAAGGCAGTGGTGTAACGTCCTCGGCGGTATAAGGCGCCGCCGGCAGTCCCAGGAACTGGTCGGACTCGCTGCTGTACGGGCGGTGCGGGTCGAAGTAATTGACGTACAGGAAGAAAGGCCGGCTTCCACGCTGGCGCAGGAAATCCCTGGCCACGCTGGCGACGCGCCGCACGTCACGGCTCTCCATCGCGCCGTTGTCGGCGTTCCAGCGACGATCAAAAGGGAATGCATCCGGTGGATCAATATGCAGCTTGCCGATAATGCCGTTGAAATAGCCCGCGGCGCGCAGCAGTCCCGGCAGGGTGGTCAGGCCCCTGCGCAGGCTGAACTCTGCGTGTTGTCCAGCCAGGCCAATCTGTCCGTGCTGGTGGGGGTAAAGCCCGGTGAGCATGGAGGCCCGCGAAGAACTGCAGGAGGCCTGGGTCACCCAGGCGCGCTCGAAGAGCACACCACGGGCGGCAAGTGCATCGAGATGGGGTGTCTGTGCCAGCGGGTCGCCGTAGGTGCCCAGCGACTTGCCAAGGTCATCCGCCGTGATCAGCACAATGTTCATACGCTGTGCCTGTGCGGGCGCGAAATTCTGCTCAGCCAGCGTGGGCACTGCGGATGCAGGCGCCGCCGCCCCCAGCCAGAGCAGCAGGGCGGCAAGCCACGAAAGGCGGCGCATAGGGTGTGGTCTCCGGATCAGTCGCAGCGACGTTCAGCGGGTGGTGTGTCCAGCAAGGACTGCAGGAGCACGGGACGGTCGGTCATTATAGCATCCACTCCCAGCGCCATCATCTGCAACATGTCCTCACAGGCGTTGATGGTCCACACCTGAACGGCGAGATTGGCCGCGTGGGCATCGGCTACAAAGTCTTCATTGACCACCTGCAGGAAGAAGCCCTCGGGGAGCTGGCCTTCGCCGGTAATCTGGCTGGTATCCGGCGGCACCTGGAACGACACGTGTTCCGGCACCGGCGGAATCGTGCCGGGGCCCTGTGCCCCCAGCACCAGGCCGGTACCCTGGCCCAGCGGCACCGACGTGGGTATGCAGGGTGCCGCACGCTTGAAGGCATTGGCGGCCTCGTCGACAAACGACGCCGCGATAATGTCGTGGGTCCGTCCGTAGCGCAGCAGCAACGTCGCAATCTGCTGTTCGTAGTCGCCGACCCCGTCCAGGTCCGGCTTCAATTCAACGTTCAACAGCCTGCCCGCAAAGCGCCGCAGGGCTTCCTCCAGCGTGGGAATGCGGAAGTCCTCGCGGCTGTAGCCGGGCGGTGGCGGGCGGTCACCGGTGGCGATGCCACGGAACACGTAGTCGGCTTCCGGGCGGTCACGGGGTGTCCCAACGCCGGGTACGAACCAGTAGGCGGCGTCCAGCTCGCGCAGTTCAGCAAGGGTCAGGTCGACAACGCGACCCTCGCCGTTGGTGGTGCGGTCCACCGTCAGGTCATGAAGTATCACCAGTTCGTTGTCGAGCGTCTGGTAGACGTCCATCTCCAGTACGTCGGCGCCGACCTCCGCGACTTCCGCATAGGCGTACAGCGTGTTCTCGGGGAAATCGATCACACCGCCGCGGTGGGCGTAGTTCAGCGGATCTGCGCCGAATACGCGCCAGGGGTTGGGCTCCTTGTCCGCGGAGGTCTGGCACAGGGCGTCGTCGTTGGCGATGGTTCCCAGCGCCGTGTCCCCGGTCGGTTCGGCATTGCCGTCAACGCTGTAAACCAGGCGCAGCGTTTTGGCAGGTTCGTCCAGCGCGTTGCCAAACACCTCCACCGTAATATCGGCGCTCAGGGCGCCGGCTGCAATCGTGACGTCGCCCTCAGTGGGCAGGAAGTCGATGTCCGGGCGGGCGCTGTCGCCCTCGGTGCGGAAGATGACGCGCACCGGGGCGGGCTGCGGCTCGGTCAGGGTTGCACGGAAACGCAGTGTGGACATTTCGCCCGGGGCGCCCTCGGGAACAGCCGTGGGCGCTATGCTCAGCGATGAGGGCGCCACAGGTTCCGGCGGTGGCTGGTCGCTGCCGTCGGAACAGCCGGCAAGCAGGGCAATGGCAATGGGTAGAAACAGGTTTCGGTGTGTATTCACGGTATCAGGTTCCTCTGCGGGGCACGCTCAACGCTACGCAATTTCCATGACGGTGGCCAGCGCGCGTGCTCAGCGAATGGCCACCGGGTTGATGACGGCCTGCACCGCGCCCACAAAGCGCGGTTGACCCAGCACGAAGAGAAATTCCTGCACCCCGTCTGCCACCAGTGCCCGCGTATCCATGTTTTCCAGCACGTACACGCCCTGGCGCGCCAGCAGTTCCTGGTGTGCGGGGAACAACTCATCTGCCTTGTCGCCGGGCAGGGCGTCCAGTCCCCAGGTGTCCGCCCCCACGGCCACCACGCCCAACTCACCGAGATAGCGCGCACCGTCCTCCCCGAGCCCGGGTTCGCCGGCCATGAAACGCTCGGGATCGGTTTCAGACAGCGACAGCCATCCGGTATGGAAGAGCACAACGTCGCCCTGTTCCAGGCGCACATTCTGTGCGCTGGCCGCGGCCTTGATCTCCGCGCTGTTGAACACCGTGCCCGCTTCGAGCATCGGCTTGCCAAAATGCGCCGCCATGTCCAGCAGCACACCCCGGCTGACGATGGGTGGCAGGGTGTCGATACCGAAAGTGGTCAGCCCCGTCACCGTCACGAACTCACTGGCGTGTTTGCCGTTGTAGTAGCGATGCCTGATGCCCAGGTGGCCGAGGCCGTCAATCTGGCTGCCAATGCCCATCCAGGTCTGCAGCAGGTCATCGTTGGAGGTGATGCCGTTTGCCGCCAGGGGTGTGCCCAGGCCATCGTCCAGTTGCAGGACGGTCATGGCATAGCGGCGCGGCCCATAGGCTGGAGAGTCCGGCCCTGTGGGTACACCCAGCGCATAGGTTTTGCCGGTGGTGACCAGACGCGCCGCCTGCACCACTTTGTCCGGCGAGAGAAAATTGATTGCGCCCAGAGTGTCGTCTGCGCCGTGGCGCGAAGGGTACCAGTCGTCAGCCATGGCCGGTGTTGCGAGTGTCAGTGCTGCCAGAAAAGCCCGCAGGCTGGTAGCGTGAAGAGTCATCATGCCGAGGTTCCTCAGTCTTGTTATGTATTCGGTCTGTAGTCGCCAGCCGCTCTGGGATAGCATACGGCGCTGGGCTCCGTCGACCAAGAGGATTCATCCGCCATGAAAATCATTGTTCCGCTGCTGGCACTGTTGCTGGCTGCCTGTCAGGCCGGCGCGGGTCCCACCACGGTGGCAGGTTCCTGTGACCTGGGAGAGAATCTGCTGGGTAACCCCGGCTTTGCCGCCGACGAGACGAGCGGCTCCCTGCGTCCCTGGTCGGGTTCCCAGCACGCGGGTGAGCGCTCCTTCACCACCGAGGTAAACGACGGCGTGCTGACCATCGAAAAGATTGCGACCCAGCCCTGGTTCAAGTTCAGCCAGGCGCCCCGTGCGCGCGCGCTGCGCGGCGAGCAGTTGCTGTTTCAGGCAGAGTTCAAGCTGGCGCTGGACACCGATGAGGTCATTCATGGCTTCAAGCGCGGCGGTGGTGCGCAGATTCTGATCTGGGGCGATCCCGATCCGGTCATGGGCGGGGACCGTCTCATGCTGGACAGCACGCTGGAGCATGAGCCACACCTCGGGCAGACAGACTGGTTTACGGTGCGTATTCCTGTAAATGTGCCGGCAACCGCGACCCGTATGAATGTGGGTTTCGTGCATCAGGCCAATGGCGTGATGCAGGTACGCAACCCCGGCCTCTATCGTTGCGCACAGTGATCAGGCTGCACCTGTTCCAGGCACTGGCTGCGTTTCTCCCCGGCGTAATGGTCTCAGCCGTGGTGCCGGCGCAATCTGTCGACATGCCGGTGAGCTTCGCCGACGTCCTGTCCGCGGGTGCCGCGCCGCACAGCGCGCAATTTACCTACGGTCCGGCGGCCAGCCAGTACGTCCGCTTCTGGCGTGCGCCGCCTGCCAGCGAGCCGGCGCCGGTTGTTGTACTCGTGCACGGCGGCTGCTGGCTGGAGGCCTATGACGTGGCACACATTGCCCCACTGGCCTCGGCCCTCGCGGCCGAAGGGTTTGCCGTGTGGGCCCCGGAATATCGCCGTGTCGGGGAGGCGGGGGGTGGCTGGCCCGGTAGCGGGGAAGACCTGCTGGCTGCGCTGCGGGCGTTGCAGGCGCAGGCACCGACAGGCGCGGACCTGCAACAGGTGCTGCTGGTCGGGCATTCTGCGGGCGGGCAGCTGGCCCTGTGGGCGACTGCAGCGCTGGAGCGGGCGCCGCTGAACGGGCTTCGTATGCGCGGCGTGCTTGGGCTGGCTGCCATCACTGACCTCGACGCGTACGCCCTGGGCAGCAACAGTTGCCAGCGCGCGACCGGTCCGTTTCTTGGTGGGCTGCCGCAGGAGGTGCCGGCGCAGTATGCGGCGGCCTCGCCACATCGACTGGCACTGCCGCCGGCAACGATGCTCCTGCATGGTGATGCTGACTCCATCGTGCCGCTCGCACAGATGCATGCGATACCGCAGGCCGCTGCGCGCGTCATTGCGGGCGCCGGACATTTCGACCTTGTGCACCCGGGGACAGCGGCGTTTCCGGCCATTGTCCAGGCCTTGCACACGCTGCTGGAACAGCCATGAGAGATCCCGCCGTACTCGATGCCCAGGATGCGCTTGGTTACCTGCGCCAGCGCTTCCAGCTGCCCGACAACACGGTCTACCTGGACGGCAACTCCCTGGGTGTGCTGCCCGCCGCCGTGCCCGCCCGGCTTGAACGGCTGCTGCGCGAGGAGTGGGGTCGCGACCTGATCAGCAGTTGGAATCGCCACGACTGGATCGGCATGCCGATCAGTGTCGGCGAAAAAATCGCTGCGCTGGTCGGAGCCGGCCCCGGTCAGGTCCTGTGTTGCGACAGCATTTCGCTGAACCTGTTCAAGCTGCTCACCACCGCCCTGCAGTTGCGACCTGGCCGTTCGGTGATCCTCAGCCAGCGGGATAACTTCCCCACCGATCTTTACCTTGCCGAGGGCATTAGCGACCTGCTGGGTGACGCGCGCTGCACCCTGCGCAGCGTGCCACTGGAACAGCTGGCGGGCGCGATGAATAGCGAGGTGGCCGTACTGATGCTGACCCAGGTGAACTTCCGCGACGGCAGCCTGCACGATATGCAGGCGCTGACTCGCGCGGCGCATGCGCAGGGCATTCTTGTGCTGTGGGATCTGGCCCACAGCGCAGGTGTGTTGCCGATCCAGCTGGATGCCTGGGAGGTCGACATGGCGGTGGGCTGCGGCTACAAGTTCCTCAACGGCGGGCCGGGTGCCCCCGCGTTCGTCTATCTCGCCGAACGTCACCAGAATCAGGTGTCGCAGCCGCTTTCTGGCTGGTTGGGTCACGCGCAGCCATTTGCTTTCGAGCCGGGCTATCGTCCCGCGCCCGGTATTCGGCGCTATCTTGCTGGCACGCCGGGCATCCTCGGTATGGCCGCTCTGGATACGGCCCTCGACTGCTTCGAGGGTGTGTCCATGGCAGCGTTGCGGGCCAAGTCACTGGCACTGTCCAGCTGCTTCATTGAGGGTATTGAGGAGGACCTTACAGCCGGCGAGCTGTGCCTGCTGACCCCGCGCGATGGTGCTCGCCGTGGCAGCCATGTCGCGCTGTCGCACCCCCATGCCTGGGGTGTATCGCAGGCACTGATTGAAGCCGGGGTGATTGTCGATTTCCGCGAGCCGGATGTGGTGCGCTTCGGCTTTGCGCCGCTGTACAACAGTTTTGCCGATGTGGCCTGCGCGGTGGACCGGCTGCGCCACATCCTGGCCAGCGCGCTGTACCGCGATGCCCGCTTCAGGCAGCGGCCACAGGTGACCTGAATACCCGGAATGCCGTGGGCCTGTTATTCTGGTGCCAACGCTGCTGCTGGAGATTTCCATGTTCCGTCTGTCACTGTATCGAGCCCTGCCGATCGTGTTGGCTCTGCTATCGTCACTCACCCTGGCGGGAGAGCCCCGGGAGCAGTTGCATACACTGTTTGACGACTACTGGGCGCAGGCCACGCAGGAACAGGTGTTTTTTCGTACGGATCCTGATGCCTTCCGTCCGGCGGGAAAGCTGCCTGACCTGAGTCCCGAGGGCCGCGAGCGACGCCGGGAATTCAACGAAGCGATGTTGCAGCGCCTGGCCGCAATCGACACCCGCAGCCTCGACGGCCAGGATGCCATCAGTGCCCGCCTGTTCCGCTATGAGCGCGAGACGGAACGCAACAGCTATCGCTTCCAGGATCACCTGTTTCCGATTACCAGCCTGTTTGGCTACCACAGTTATTTCGCCAATGCGCCGGCGAACATGCCCTTTGCGACGCTTGAGGACTACGAGCAGTATCTGGTCAGCCTGGCGGATTTCCCGCGTTACAATCGCGAGCAGATCGCCGCGCTGCAGGCGGGGGTGGACAGTGGGTTCACACAGCACTGCGGCGCGCTGGGCGGCGTGGAGGAAAGTATTGCGCAGCTGCTGGTGGCGGACCCGCGAGACAGCAGTCTGTACGCCCCGTTTGTCGCCCTGCCGGACGCTGTGCCGGAGAGTGAGCACGCGCGCCTTCGCGAGCGCGGGGAAAGGCTGATTGCCGATTTCGTGCTGCCTGCCTACCGCGAACTGTTGGTTTTCTACCGTGCTACCTACCTGCCCAGCTGCCGCGTGGGCGTCGGCATTGCCTCGATACCGGGAGGCGATGCCTACTACGACTACCTGCTTAATTACTTCACCACCACAGACCTGAGTGCGCGGGAAATCCATGAGATCGGTCTGCGGGAGACGGCGCGTATTCGTGCGGAAATGGCCCGGATTATCGAACGCAGCGGCTTTCAGGGCAGCTTCCGGGCCTTTCTCGACCAGCTGCGCGCCGCCCCCGAATCCTACGCAAAGTCAGCGCAGGAGCTGATGGAGAAAACCGCCCTGATCGCCAAGCGGGCCGACGGTATGATGCCGCGTTTCTTCGGCCATCTGGCGCGTAACACCTACGAAATTCGCAACGCGCCGGGCCGCGGTGCCTACTATGTCAGCGGTCCTGCGGACGGGCGCACCGCCGGCGTCTACTTTATTGACGCCGGCAGCTTTCAGTCGCAGCCACTTTACGCGCTGGAGGCGCTGACCCTGCATGAGGCCGTGCCTGGCCATCATCACCAGTCGGCACTGGCGCTGGAGCTCGACCTGCCGGCATTCCGGCAGCCCCTGTATCACGCTGCGTTCGGCGAGGGCTGGGGTCTGTATGCGGAGAGCCTCGGCAGGGAAATGGGCTTCTATACCGAACCGGCCAGTGATTTCGGGCGCCTCACCTACGAGATCTGGCGCGCCAACCGGCTGGTCATAGACACAGGGTTACACGCTTTTGGTTGGACCCGGCAACAGGCAATTGACTACCTGCTGGAGAACTCGGCACTGACCGAGGCGGAAGTGGTTTCGGAAGTGGACCGTTACATTACCTGGCCCGGGCAGGCCACGGCCTACAAGGTGGGTGAATTGCGCATTCAGGCGCTGCGGCAGCGGGCGCAGGACGCGCTGGGCAGTCGCTTCGACCTGCGTGCCTTTCACGACGTGGTGGTGGGCAATGGTTCGCTGGCCATCGCGATTCTGGAAGACGTTGTGGCGGACTGGATCGAAGCGCAGCGCGCCGCGCAGTAAACCCCGCGGCGGCACTCAGGCGGCGTTGTGGTAAACGTTCTGTACGTCGTCCAGGTAGTTGAGCATATCCAGCAGACGCTCCATGACCTGTGCGTCCTCGCCTTCCAGGGTCACCGATGTCTGGGGCACGAACTGCACCTCGTCGACGTCGAATTCCAGCCCGCTGAAGGCATCCAGTAGCGCCTGGCGTGCTTTGAAATGTTCGGTGTGGGGGACAAACGCACTGATCCGGCCGTCCTCACACTCGATGTCGGTGACGTCCACGTCGGCTTCCATCAGGGCTTCCAGGGCCGCTTCTTCATCGTCGCCGGGAAACACCAGGATCGCGCTGTGGTCGAACAGGTGGCTCACGCTGCCCGGCGTGCCCAGCTTGCACTTGGTTTTGGTGAAGCAGTGGCGCACATCGCCAAAGGTGCGGTTCGGATTGTCGGTCAGGCACTCGACGATCACCATGGTGCCGCCGGGTCCGAAACCCTCGTAGCGCGCCACGGCAAAGTCCTCCCCGCCGCCGCCGGTGGCCTTGTCGATCGCCTTCTCGATAACGTGGGCCGGCACCTGGTCCTTGCGCGCGCGCTCGAGCAGGCTGCGCAGTGCCAGGTTGGCATCGGGGTCGGTGCCGCCGGCCTTGCCGGTCACGTAGATTTCCCGCGCATACTTGCTGTACACGCGGGCCTTGGCGTCCGATGTTTTGGCGATGGAGTCTTTGCGGTTCTGGTAGGCGCGGCCCATGTGCTGGTCCCGATAGTCACAGAGCCGGGCATTATAGGGCCTGCCCCCGGGGGCTTGACAAGGGTCCGGGGGGTGGACGGCGGAAACAGCCGGTTACGGCCCCTTGTGAGCCTGCTAGACTACGGCGGAAGAGAAGACGAACAACGCCGGGAGAACCCCATGAAGTACACATTCACAGCCGCGTTACAGGGCATGGCCTGCCTGTTGTTATTGGCCCTGCAGCAACCGGTATTCGCGCTGGAGAATGCTGTCACCACACCCCTCAAAGTGTTGGTGCGCAGTGAGGACGCCAAGTTTATCGGCAGCAAGGTTGGTGGGTTGCAGGTGCAGGTGCGCGATCTGGCGAGCGGGAAGATCCTGGCCCATGGTCCGCTGCAGGGCGGCACCGGGGACACGGCGGCGCTCATGCAGGAACCGCAACTGCGTGGCCGTTCATCCACTGTGGGCGCTCCTGCGAGCTTTGATGCCGAGCTGGCGCTCGAGCAACCCACGCGGGTGGAAATCGCGGTCACCGGCCCACTGGGTGTCGCGCAAAGTGTGCAGCAGACGGCGCTGAGCCTCTGGTTGCTCCCCGGGGAAGACCGGGCGCAGCGGCCGGTGATTCTGCACATGTCGGGGCTGATTGTGGACCTCGTGGATTATCGGGTGAGCGCGGCTGAGCTGGCCGTGACCACACAGGTGACCATGCTCTGCGGTTGCCCGCTGGACCGTGATGGCCTCTGGCCGGTGAGTGACTTTGCCGTGACGCTGCAGGTGTTGCGTGACGGTGAGCGTGTGGCCCAGCAGACGCTGGAATTTACCGGTGTTGAAAATGAATTTTCCGGTACGGTCCAGCTCCCGGGTAGTGGCGACTTCATCCTGCAGGTCACAGCCTCCCAGCACAGTACCGGCAACGCCGGCGTTTTTCAGCAACCGCTGCGGGTGTTACCCGCAGCGCAGCAATGACAGGAGCAGTAGGGTATGAGTGAGTCAAAAGCATACGTGCCGCCGCAGGTCTGGACTTGGGAGCCGGGTAATGGCGGGCGTTTTGCCAACATCAACCGGCCGATTGCCGGCGCCACACACGACAAGGCACTACCGCGCGGCGAACACCCGCTGCAGCTCTATTCCCTGGCCACTCCCAACGGTATCAAGGTGACCGTGTTGCTGGAGGAGCTGCTGGCGCTGGGCCACTCAGGCGCTGAATACGATGCGTGGGTGATCAACATTCTCGAAGGCGAGCAGTTCAGCTCTGGTTTTGTCGACGTCAACCCGAATTCCAAGATTCCCGCGCTGCTTGATTGCAGCACCAATCCGCCGGCACGGGTGTTCGAATCCGGTGCGATCCTGTTTTACCTCGCGGAGAAATTTGGCGAGTTTCTGCCGCGGGCGGCGGGTCAGCGCGCGGAGTGCCTGTCGTGGCTGTTCTGGCAGATGGGCAGTGTGCCCTACCTCGGCGGCGGGTTCGGCCACTTTTACGCCTACGCGCCCGAAAAGCTTGAGTACCCCATTAATCGCTTTACCATGGAGGTCAAGCGCCAGCTCGATGTGCTGGATCGCAACCTGGCGGAGCGCCGCTTTCTCTGTGGTGAGGACTACACCATAGCCGACATGGCGAACTGGCCCTGGTACGGAGGTCTGGTGCTGGAAACGTTGTACGACGCCCAGGAGTTCCTCGATGTGGGCTCCTATACCCACGTCAACCGCTGGGCCAGAGAGATCGCAGAGCGTCCCGCCGTGCAGCGTGGCCGACGTGTAAACCGTATCTGGGGGCCGGAAGAGGATCATCAGCCGGAGCGGCACTCAGCACAGGACCTGGACCGCTGACGTGTTGCAGTGTCCAGAAATTGCAATTTGCGGCCAGGGAGGTCAGTGCTGATGGCGGGTTCACTACAGGATCAATTGTTGCAGGCCGGTTTGGCAGATACCGCCAAGGCCAAGCGCCTGGCCAAGGACAAGCGCAAGCAGGCGAATGTGGCGCGTCGTGGCGGGCACGACCCGGCAGAGGAGACCCGCGAGGCGGCGCGGCAGGCGCTGGCGAGCAAAGCGGAGCGCGACCGGGAACTGAATGAGGCGCGCAACGCCGAGGCGGCGCGCAAAGCCATCAACGCGCAGATCAGGCAATTGGTTGAGAGTCACAAGCTTCCGCGTGGCAAGGGGGATGTGGGCTTCAACTTCACCGACGGCACCAAGGTCAAGAAGCTGTACGTCACCAGCATGGACCAGAAGCAGCTGGCGGCCGGTAACATCGCCATTGTGAAACAGGGCGACCAGTATGAAATGCTGCCACGCCCTATCGCGGACAAGATTGCCGAGCGCGACGCTGCGCGGGTGATCATCTGCAGCGAAGCGGGTGCTACCGGCCTCAGCTCGGAGGAGCAGGACTGGTACAAGGACTACGAAATCCCTGACGACCTCATGTGGTAGGTCGCCGGGGTCGATTCGGCCCTCAATCCGCGGGCACCGGGCGCGGGGGGAAGTCCGCCAGCAGCTCGGCGGCCACCTCGGAAGCGACGCGGTTCTTGTCGTTGATGGAGAGGTTTTCCTTGAGCCGCCCTTCTGCAATGCCACGCCAGACTATCTTGCTCCTGCGTGCATCAATGATATCGAGTACCACCGTCCCTTCCTTGTAGGTTCTCACGCTGGGTCCGCTGCTATAGCCGAGGCTCACGGCTGAACCGTAGGTGCCAACCCCCACTCCGCCATGCATGCCCGCCGAAGGGTAGCGGCTGAAACTGTCAATCCGCATCTGCTGTTCTTTCGATATGTGGTAATTCACCCAGACATCGGCGCGCTCAGTGGTGCTTTCGCGCAACCCATGGGCTTTCAGCTCGCGGTCGACATAGGTGCGCACGCGCTTGTCCGAGCTGTTGTACTGGCGGTATTCGGCGAGCTCGGACCCGTGTATATCGTCGTACCAGCGATAGCTGCGGAAACTGCTGAAATCGACGTCATCCGCGTAATCGACAGTGAACGAGGGCTGGTTGCTGCAACCGGCGAGTGTGAACAGCAGGGCGGCAACGGCTGCGGCCCACCGGGTGTAGGGTATTGGATGAGGCATGGCCGTGATGTCCTGCGTTGCGAAGAAACTGGCAGGCCATCATAGCCCTGCGGGGTCCACAGTGCCATGCGATGCATCGGGCAGGGGAACGGCGCGGGGTCTGCCATCGGGTCGATAGGCATAGCGCTGCACCTCCGGCTGGCGAAACGCGCGCAGCAGTATCCGGTAGGCGTCCAGGTCAAGGGCGGGCGGGCTCGCGGCCGGTGCACGCCGGGGTAAATGCCGCAGGGATGGAAAAGTCCCGAGGTGGTGCCACTGGTGCACCAGGTGCCAGTCCGTGTGCGATTTCCCCGGTGTGTCCTCCCGGAGCAGGATGGCGTGCTGCCAGGGCCAGGCGGCGAGCTGCGCGGGGGCCAGGGCTGCCAGCAGCCTCTGGTTATGCCTGGTGGCGGTCTCCCGACCCACACAGGCGCCGAGACATTGCCCGAGCTGGTACGCGAAACAGGGGCCGCGCCCCCGGTCCAGCCCGAGCACCCGCTGACACAGGCCGCAGCGCCGCGCGAGGGCGATCAGGTAGTCCTCGGCAGCCCGGCGCTGGCGAAACAGGCCATAGTGGCTGGCGCCCGGGGGCAGACTGTCATCCGCCAGCGCCGTTACCTCGGGTCGCAGGAAGCCCGAACCAGCTGCGGGCAGGCGGGGTACATGCACGGTGACCGGGTGGCGAGCCCTGCGCTGACGCCGGTTGAACAGTGGCATGTCCCGCTTGATCTCGAGGTTCTCCAGCAGCTGGGCGCCAATATCCCCCGCTGTTAACGTGCAGTCGATGCGGCGGGTACTGCGCATCAGGCGTTGGTGGCGGGCCGAGGACTCCGCCTCGCGAGCGTGTTCGCGCAGCCTGCGCGCGATGTGCAGGCTCTTGCCGATGTACAGGGGCGTTGGGCCGTCGCCATACAGGCGATAGACACCGGGGCTGTTCGGCGGCTGGTCGACCAACTGCCCGTTCACGAAATACTCAGACGGGTGCATTGTCCCTTTCGCTGCTGATGGGTGCGCGTTACCGGCCGATCTGCCGGGATGAGCATCCCCTCGGGAAATAATCGAGGTTTTTGCCAGAGAGCCCGACAATGATGGCAGAAGGTGTGATGACTGAAAAAGCCTCAATTCACCCTAGAGGAAAATAGCAGGTCAGTACAAGCCGTGGCCCCGGTAAAACGGCGCGGGTATGGGAAGCGGAAAAGCGTCTGCATCACGCTTGCTAACGGGGAGTCGTCGGGCCTCAGCTGCCTTTGATGATAAACGGCACGTGGCCGCTCGCTTGCTTCTTTTCCCGCTTCGCGGTTTTCTTTTCTTTGGGCGTAAGGGCCGAGGCCTTCTTTGATTCTTTATTGCTGCGCTGATTTCTGGACATGCGGTGCACTCCCGGTCCGACATGGACGCTCGACTCACCATAGGCCTATTGGCCGCCGAAATCCGTTTTATTTTGCGCGCATAGAACGATCTGCAACCCGTTGCAAGCCTGCCGGGTTGATGCGGTACCCCTCTAGAATGTTTGTCTCACCCCCAGCACAACCCGGTCCTGGGCGGAAAACTGACCGAACAACCCGGAGGACGTGCCATCGAACCAGTCCCCGTCGATAAACACGCTCGTGTTGTCGTTGAGGTCGTAGCTCAGGCTGAGCTTGTAGAGATTGTCGTGATCGTCAAAGGAGTGGTACCAGCGAGCTTCGAGGGTGACAGTCTCGTAGGCAAAGTGGCGGCGCAAAAATGCGGTTCCCACGCGGTCTCGCTCAGGTCTTACCAGTGTTAAAGCGGGGTCCTTTACCTCGTCCCAGAGCAACTGCAGGTTGAGAAAAATACCGAATGGTCCATCAATATCAGCTGCGAACCCCGCCGTAAGCTGGTCAGCGCGTATGGACTGCAAGCCAGCATCCGCGTGCGCGTTGAATGTTTTGGAAGGTTGGTAGGCCGCCTCTGCACGTAGCGCAATGGAACCAACTGATGTTTCGGCACTCGCGCCGAACAGTTCGCGCCGCTGGTAGTACTGTTCAATGGACATGTTGGCAGCTTCTCCGGTCACTCGCCCCAGAGGCTCGTGATCATTGCCACTGTAGGCGAGTGCACTGACGTCAATACTGCCGATGCTTCGCGACAGACGAATGCCCAGTGCGCCGTCGTTCGCGGCGTTGCGATTCCGCTCAGTAGAGATGGGGAGAGACGGTGTGCCGTATTCTGCACCGAATCGAAAACGTGGTGCTCGGAGTTCAAACCACGCGCCGGGCTCGGGAGTCTCATGGGAGCTATAGTCTGGAAGCACTGCCGCCTCAATGCGCCAGCTGCCCAAAAAGATATCGAGATAGGCTGACCACAGGCTGATCCGGGAATCCCCGAAGTCGTCGAGGATGAATTCGCGAAAACTTTGCGGATTCAGTACATCCAGCACTTTAATACCATCCAGACGGCCCCAGACAATCTGTTGCTTGCCAAAACGGGCGATCCCCGCAGCGAGTCGTTGTTCCCAGTAGACGTCGCGGAGTTCCAGAGTGCCCACTGAGCCAAGTGTAAGCGGCTCAGAGGCTGGTGCGTAGTTGTCAAACGAAGGTTTACCAGGATCTATCTGCTCCCGCGCATCCAGTCTGAGTCGTGTAGAAAGCACGAAGCTGCCATCTGCAGATGTATTGAACTCAACGCGGGGGGTGCTCTCGAGCTGGAGTTGCATCACGTCGCCGGCATGTTGGTTGCCGTTTAAAACTGACCCAGGGGGGATGCGGACAAAATCTTGGACTACTTTGGAGGTAGTCCATGTACTCATACGAAGAGCGCCTTCGGGCGGTGAAGCTGTATTTGACGCTTGGAAAGCGTTGCAAGGCGACGATTCATCAGTTGGGTTACCCGACCAAAAATGCCTTGAAGGCGTGGCACGACGAATTCGAAAGGCTTGGCGATCTGCAAGCAGGGTACGCTCGCTCAAAGCCGAAGTACTCCGACGAGCAAAGGAACGTGGCGGTTGAGCATTGGGCAAATCATGGGCGCTGCTTCGCCTTCACCCTGAAGGCATTGGGCTACCCCTGTCGACAAAAGCTTACCGCATGGGTCCGCGAGCGATATCCAGAAGCCAGGAAATACGTCGTTGGCAAGGCGGGCAGACCAACGGTTTCATTGTCCTCCAAGCGTGTCGCTATCTACGAGTTGTGTACACGCACAGGCAGTGCACAGGAGATTGCGGACAAGCTGGACGTTGACCGAGTGACGTTGTACAACTGGAAGAACCAGTTACTTGGCCGAGAGGCTCCAGCATCAATGAAACGCGAAAAACCCCCAGCCGCGGCGGATAGGGAGGAGCTGGAGCGAGAAGTCGAAACGCTCCGGCGCGACGTCCGCAATCTGCAGCTTGAACACGACCTCCTCACGAAGGCCAATGACCTCCTAAAAAAGGACCTGGGCGTCGACCTGCAGCTCCTAAGCAACCGGGAGAAGACGATGCTAGTTGACGCCCTGAAAGAAGAATATGGCTTAAGGGGGCTTCTTGACCGGCTTGGCTTGGCACGCAGCTCTTACTTTTATCATCGGTCGCCGATGCGGGTTGCCGACAAGTATGCGGAAGTCCGTTGCATCATAACCGAGATATTCGAAAGCAATCACCGGTCCTACGGTTATCGCCGAATTCAGGCTTCGTTGACCAGGCAGCAGGTGTTCGTCTCGGAGAAGGTCGTGCAGCGCCTCATGAAACAAGAAAGCCTTCACGCGGCAAGGCCCAAGCGACGCAGATATCGTTCTTATATCGGAGAAATAAGTCCTGCTCCAGAGAACATCATCAATCGCGATTTTCATGCCGCAGCACCGAACGAGAAGTGGCTCACGGATATCTCGGAATTTCAGATACCAGCCGGGAAGGTTTACTTATCGCCTATGATCGACTGCTTCGATGGGATGGTCGTAAGCTGGTCGATTGGCACCAGTCCCGATGCAAAGCTTGTGAATAGCATGCTAGATGCGGCCATTGAGACCGTGGCCGACGGAACTGAGAAGCCTATCGTCCATTCTGATCGAGGCGGTGGGTGGCTGTCCCGTGTTGCAAAGGCGAGTCTGATCCAATCCATGTCGCGCAAAGCATGCTCACCAGACAATGCGGCCTGTGAAGGATTCTTCGGAAGGCTAAAGACCGAGATGTTCTATCGGAGGGACTGGCGTTCGACGACCATCGCGCAGTTCATCGAAGCGCTTGATGCCTACATTCGCTGGTACAACGAAAAACGGATAAAGATCTCCCTTGGATATCTCAGTCCTGTCGAGTACCGTGAAGGCTTGGGGTTAGTGACGTAAATCAGTCCAAGAAATTAGCCGCATCCCCGGTGGGTCAATTTTGGGCGGCATTCAACACACTCGTCGCAAGTACCGCTTACCGGTACCTATATTTCTAAAAGAAGAGGAGGCAAATTGGCACGTGGCGTGAATTCAATTTGTAAGTGCAACTCTTGACGAGTTGGTTAGAGGGCAAGCTGCTGTACTATTGAGCTTTCTCTCACCGACCAAAGTTAGAGGAGCACAATGAAATACAAACAGCTTACCCAAGAAGAACGATACCAAATTTCAGCCTTGTTGAAAGCAAATCATGATCGATCCGAGATAGCCATGATATTGGGGCGTAACAAATCGACCATCAGCCGCGAAATTCGGCGCAATACAGGGTTGCGAGGCTATCGCCCGAAACAGGCTCAGCGCTTGGCTGAAGAACGCCGTGTGGCGAAAAGCAAGCCCCGTATTAACAGTGAGACCTGGATCGCTGTCGAGTACCTGCTTACCCTCGATTGGAGCCCAGAACAGATCAGCCTTTGGCTCAAGACATTCTGTAGAGTTTCTATCAGTCATGAATGGATTTACCAGTTTGTCCTCCAGGACAAAGCCAATGGCGGGGACCTTTTTAAACACTTACGCTGCCAGAAACAGCGCCGCAAACGTTATGGCAGTTACAACCGTCGAGGTCAGTTGATCGACCGCGTCAGCATCGATGAGAGACCCGCCGAGGTTGATTTACGTTCCCGTATTGGCGATTGGGAGCTCGACACAATTATTGGCAAAGGCCATCAGCAAGCGATCGTCTCTCTGACTGAGCGTAAATCACGCTTCACGCTGATACAGAAGGTGGAGCGTAAAACAGCACAGCTCGTTTCCAATGCCATTATTAACCTGTTATCTCCATATTCCGAGTCCGTGCTGACGATGACCTCAGATAACGGAAAAGAGTTCGCGAATCACAAAGCAATCGCTAACAAACTCAATGCAGAATTTTACTTTGCTCACCCCTATGCATCATGGGAACGTGGACTGAACGAGAACACCAATGGGCTCATTCGACAGTACTTCCCGAAGGGCAGAGACTTCACAACCATTACCCAGAAGGAAATCAAACAGGCAATGGACAGATTAAACAATCGACCAAGAAAATGTCTTGGCATGAAAACACCGAATCAGGTATTTTTTGGAATCACCCCCCCCGTTGCACTAGCGAGTTGAATCCGCGTGGTTAATCAACCACCACCTCTAGCATAATCTCCTGCAGCTGCCATGACCACGATTCAACTTCTGAATCGAATAGTTACTGGTGGAATACGTCCCCTTAGGTGACGTGGGTGTTAAGCTACGAAACCGGAAGACTTCCACCGATCTGTTTGGAGAGCACTTTTGTTGACGCAAGAAGCTCTTCGTAATATTGCTGAAGATCGTCTGCCGATACTTCGTCTTGCATGACATGCAATGAAATGAGGTACCGAGGTTGTTTTTCAGGCCCAAAAACCGGTGCAATGATATGGCTCACACCGAGGCACTCTCTTGTCGAGAGTTCGTCAGCAGAATAAATTCTTGTTCCTACAATGTCTGCGAGTTGATCAAGCTTCGTGCGAAGAATGTCTTTGGGATTTTCTGCTTGCACAGAGGTCAATAGCTCGCGCAGCTGATTAATTGTCTCATTGACATTGTTTTGTATCCCGTGCACGGCTAGGCCTATTTTGCGAATATCGAACATAACTTTTTTCTGGTGTTTGCCTCGCAGGTTTGGGTCATGCCACCAGGCACTGTTTAACCATCTCTCTATATCTTCATTAGAGCGCCAGGCCATCGCGATTGTGCCATGAGGAGGCTGGAGAGGGACGCTTACGCCTGGAGCAATTCCAAAACTCTGCGTCGAGCCCACTGCCAATATTACTTCTTGGCGATCAGCATTTATTCGAGCCATCGTGCATCCAAAACCAAACTTCGCGTGAAGGCGGGTTAGCTCATCGTTCGCAATACCGAGAAGAGGAAAGCTTCGAGCAACACCGTTTAGCAGGCGCAGTACTCCGAATCCTAATCGGTATGACCGGTCGTCAAGCCGCTCAACATAATTTTGCTCTCGCAAAGTCATCAGGATGAGGGAAAGCGTTGAGGTGCTTAGATTTAGCCGCCTCGCTATTTCCACTGCGCTTAATCCCTCGGGTGTCGTTGCTAGAGTCTCTAGTATTGCAATGACCCTTGACGTAGGTGGCGAAGGCGCTAGACTCATATCTATATTGTTGGAATGTAACTCCTAATATTAGGATAAATAAGAAGGGGTGTCAAATGTTTGGTGAAGTTAAAAGAGATATGAATGTTGGGGACCTTAGTGGGTGGGGTTTAAAGGCTTGGGATTTTGATGAATTTCATCGAGTAGAACTCCCAGCTCGACTGAAATCCGGGGTCAATGACAAAGTGGCTTGGGATTTGGAGGGTGTACCTCCTTTCTCAATTACTCTCCCTGATGGGCGCGCTTATAGTTATGCGCTGGTTCGGGGGTGGGTCAAAATTACACAGGGGATACATGCGGATGCACAGTGTGTGATTGAGATTCAAGAGCGCGCATGGCAAAACTACGTTCATGAGTTGCGGACGACGTCATCATTGATCCTGTCACAAGCCGTGAGCTTTCTACGTGGGAGTATCGACGATTGGCGCACCTGGGCTCCTGCCATTCAGTGTATGTACTCTGGGCGGGAAATCTTTGATCCATCACTACCTCTTCTGTCCATGGACGGTATACCTCTGGACCTGAAAAAGGCCTTCCATTATGGAGATGAACCTGAGGAGATGTCCCACTTCCTTCGAACGGCAGGCTATTTGGTAATCCGAGGAGCTATGGCTCATCGTTACGAGGAAATAGCAATTGAAATAGATCGGATTCGTTCGGAGTCTAGCGAAGGGGAGATATTCTCATGGTGGACTCAGAACCTGGACACAGAGCAACGGTTTCCGTACAGGCTTATGTTTATTTCAGAGCGTTCGTCTCTTATCAGGTCTCTAATGGATGATGACGCTACTGTTCGAGATATTGTTGCCCTTTCGAAGAGAAATCTTGTCCCTCTACATGACCGCGGGCAGGGCGCTATGACGGTGCTGAAGCCCTTCGGTGAGGGAGCGAAGCTGGCGCCGAGTATCGCAGGCAATCTCGGCTGGCACGCTGACTGTGGTCTCGGGGGCTGTAATATCATGTGTCCCTCTATCAATATCGGAATTCATCTAGATGCGGCGGGATCACAAAGCTCTCAGTTGTGGGCGCTCGCAGGCACTCATGGCCGCTCTGTCCACAATACGGCGCTGATGGGGACTGACCACCCGCGTGCGGTCCCCTTAGATACATCACCTGGCGACGTGACCGTCCATTACTCTTGTTTGATGCATGCGGGCCCGCCACCAACTGGCCCCAACCAACGGCGTACGCTTTACTTGCCATTTTACGCCCCGGAAACCCTGCAGCTCCTGGGACGATTCCAAAGCTTTGAGCAAGTTCTTCCAGGATATGGTACCGGGGATATTCCAAGTCTCGATCAAGTCGCCAAAGAGCAAACAACGCATGGTATTAGTTAAGGATGGTCACGGATAGTAAAATTTCTACCAGAAAATTTAGATGCATTGATA